>NZ_JAWQPU010000002.1:0-712276 GCF_033741125.1 Mycolicibacterium sichuanense
CGAGTTCGAAGCCGCATTCTACGATGCACAGCGGACCGACCAAACCCTGGTCGAAATCCAATAGCTCGAGCCTCCGACAGAACCAGGGCGTTTCAATGCGACGTAAGTCCCCTTGTAGCTATTCTCCGGACCGACGATGACGATCCGAGTGATCGCCCGCTCCGAAACCAGAAGCTCGACGTCATTGGCCAGCGCGTTGAGTCCTGCGCTGACCGACATTCCTGGGGCGGCTTCTAATTTGAATGGCTCGGACTCAATGATCGAGGCTCCTTCGAGGATCGCGCAGTAAGCCACGGCGCCAGCGACGTTGATGCCAAGAACAGCCAAGTAAACCCCCTTTGAGTAGGTAGGTTACGGCGTGCGCCGATGCAGGGGAGCTCGTTTCTCAGAACGGTTGCGTGCGGTCAGGTTGGTGCTGGGTTGGGGGCCGTTGGTGAGTTCATGGAGGAAGCGACGCCCAGTCAGTGGACCCCACGACGATGTTGCCGCTCGCGTCCACGGTTGAGATGCGAAAGCCTTGAGTGCCGTGCGCGTACCGGCGTGCTCGTCGCTCGGCGCGGAGGCGCTGAACGCCTCCACCTGTGTTGACCAAATCAGTGGTACCGGCTAATAGGGGGGTCGGAGGCTCGTATTCCTCGATCCACAGACGTATCTCGGCGGCTTTGAAGTTGCGATCCTCGACGAGGGCTGCGCTATGTCGGCTAATGGCGTCCCAGAACCATCCGAAAAATGCCTGAGTTGCCTTGACATAGCTCGCGATAATTGGCGGGAAGTCGAACTGTTCAGGTTGAGCTTCAAGGAATTTCGTCGCGGGACCGTCCCAGCCGGTCCAACGTAGCAGTGCGTCTCGGTCTAGTTGCAGCTTGTTGGCCTGCTGGACGTGCCTGCTTTCGTCCCATGAGATCGACGTACTGAGTCCGGGCACTGGGATGCTGTAGTGGGTGCAGTAATTCCTTAGCTTCGTCATGAACTCGGCCTCGCCGGTCTCGAAAATGTCCCGCCGCTTGGGTGTGTAAACGGAGGCTTCGAACTCCGAAGGCCCGTCTTTCGTGGGCCAACGGTGGCGCATTACTACCCGTTGGGAGTCGATGTAGGTGGTGACCGAGGTGAGGAAGTTATGCAGCAAACGGACTAGTTCGTCGACGTAGACACCATCAACGTCGGGTGCCTGCGTTTCCGAGTGGACGAACTTGTCGACGTGCGAGGATAGCTCTACTTCGTTGCGCCCAAAGGTGTACAGGCAGCGTTTCATAGCTTCCATGTCCTCTCTGAGCCGCTCACCTGGTAGTGCCAGCATGTACGCATTGCGCCGTTCCAGCTCAGCGAAGAAAGCTTCGTAGTCTGTTCGCACCTATCGACCGTATGTCGCGATGGGGTTCGGCAGCCTACCTTTGTCGAGGTTCCGGCCGGAGGAACTCGTTGCCCGGGTGGCGGCCCTAACGCCGCGTGCCAGACACCGGCGGTCCGAGCCCCAATGAGAACACAGTGCCAGGTTTCGGTCGACTCAAAGATGTCACCACTGTGGCGCGGACCGGCACCTCTATGTGTGTCTTTCTGCAGTGAGCCCAGTTGCCGGCTGGCTCCAGCCGACGCTGCGGGCTACACGGATCGGGTCCACCTGCGCTGTAAAACACCGATTTCGACGTGATCGACGTGGCAGTTCTCGTCTTGGCAGATGGGACGCCGTGGACGCAAGGCCACAACGACCTCGGAGCGCTGGAGAAGATCATTCCGCGTGGACAGGGCACGAAGTCGGGCGGTGTCACCCTCTACACGTCGGCCGACTTCCGCTCCACCGACAGTGAAATTCTCACCCGCCGAGTCTCCGGACCGATGCCCTGCTGGGAGCCACGAAATTCGACTCCGCATCACCTAGGGCCAGGCCAGAGGTTCACGGAGCGAGGGTGAACAGGTTGGTCAAGTTTCCGCCGCTCTTGAGGTTGGCGATCCGCTGTCGGTGCTCGTCGGCGCGACTGGTGGCGTAAGCCTCGGGTGGTCGTCCGGTGACGCGGGCCCAGATCGAGGTGTTCAGCGCGTCTTGCGCCAAGACCGCGGCCAAGTCGGTGATGGTTGCGCAGGCCTCTTCCGAGAGGGTGCCACCATGAATCGCGGCGTTGCGAGATCGGGTGAGACGCTTGACTCTTGCATCGACGCGGCGACGCTCCTCGTCAAACGCGGTGCTGATCGTCGCGGGCGAGGTCAGGATGTCGTCGCTCTCGGCGAGGCGGCGCGCCAGCCAGTGATCGGCATAGATCCCTCGGAGGGTTGCGACGTGGGCAATGGTCCTGGGGCTGTCGATGCGGGTGCCCCATCCCCCGTCAAGAAGGATGTCAGCCTCGATCACAGCGAGTTCCGGTGGAGTTGACGCACCCGGGGCGCGGTCGGGACGGTACTGCTGCACCGCTGCGAAGACGTCGAACACCACTCGCCGGGCGAACACTGTGAGGGTGTATCCGTCGGTCAAATACTGATCGATGAAGGTGTACCACCGCAGGCCGCCGGTCGGTGCGATCCAGGTGTTGCAGTGCTCGATGGCCCGGACCGCAGCCATCACCGTGCCTTCTGCGTCGGTGCGCGGCGTGTTCTTGAGTGCCGCTGACAGACGCAACGCGGGCTGCACCGCGTCAGCGATGTCGGCGGTGATGAGGTGCCCGTTGGCGGTGAAATTAGCCAAATCCTGGACGAAATGGTCATTCTGGTAGAAGTCAGGCTCGGGTAGCGGGGACTTCAATCCCCATCGAGGGATCGACGGCGCCCACGGAGAGCCGTCGAAGAAGAGATGGCCACCGAGGACCTCCCACATGCCATCCGTATGGCCCACCACCGCCAGCACCGCGTCGAGGTGCGTCCTCGCCGCCGCCACTGCACGGTGGTGTTCGACGTCGCGAACCTCGACGCGGGCATAGACTAGTGCCGGAAGGTATTCGAATCCGGTGGTGTCGTCGACCTTGTCCGACAGTTGAAGGTCGCGGATTTCCTCGGTGAGCAATTCGTCGGGGACGACGCCCCCCAGCACCTCGTGCGCCCGGTCTTGCTGGATCAGCAAGGTGGCGAGGCTCTGAGCTTCGTAAAAGGTGATACCTCCATGCGTCACGTACGGATCGCTCCCCAGGAAATACCCCGGGCTGAGGCGAAACCAGACCACGTACTGACCTGTCGGCGGACGCTTGAGGATGCAGCGCTCGGCAAGGTTAGCCAATTCACTGTCGGTGAGGTTGGCCCGAGCCTGGGGGTCGTCGAGGCGGGGGTCGACAGGATCGCCGACCATTGCTTGAGCCTGCTGCACGCTGCTGGCGTAGCCCATGAGCACCTGAACGGCAGTCGGGAGGGGGCTGAAATAGGCGCGATCCTGTCGACGGTATTCGCTGAGGCCCACCACGGTGTCGCGCAGGTACGCGATTCGCTCGCTGGGGTACAGAACATGGTTGATGTCCTGGCAGCCGGCCACCAGGTCGCGCCACGCGGCCACGAGCGCGTCGTCGCGATCCAGCAACGCCGCAAGCGCGGCGGCCTGCCTGGCGACGGCGGGTCGTTGGGTGTCGTCAATTCGCGGCCGGGAGGCGCCCGCCCGCGGCACCAGGAGACCGTTGGTGATGGCTTGATGAACGCTTCGCGCCGCTGTGTCGACCAAGGCGAGAAGTTCGGGGCCGATCCACTGCAGGCTGTCGGACAAGTCGGCGGCCATCGAGGTCCAGCTGTCAATGTTTACGCCGTCGTGTGGGCGGGGGTCAGCACCCGCGGCCGTGATCTCCAGCGTGACGGCGGTCAGCGGCATGTAGCCGGCACGGCAGGTGACCGGCTCCTTCCGACTGATGTACTCGCGCAGTTCCTCAAGCCACCGCGAGTGCTGTTCGAACAAAGCCTCTGCCCTTCTCGGTTACGCACAGCGAACCGCAACGACACCGTTGACTGTACTGCGCACTCCCCGCGCCCTAGACCCATCCAGGCGCGATGCCAACAGCTCGGTTAAGAGGGACTGCGATCCGTCGAGCCCCGCCTTGTAGCCGGTTGTCAGCCGCGACGGCAGGGACCCACGACCCGTTAGGGCCAGAGGGGTCTGCGCGTTACTTACCAGCGTAGGCATGGGTAGCCGCCGGAGCCGGGGGGCCCAGCGGACGTCATGCTCCTCCGCATCCGCGCGAGTACAGCCGATCCACATTTGGATGAGACTGGCAGCATGATGACTGGCGCCGACATACGACGTACCCGCGTGCCGATTGGCAGACCACGACCGCCGACGAATCCGTCGTAGTTAGGAGCCCACCTAATGGGCAGAGGACAGAAACCGAACAGTGCCGCCGCCGCTCGACTCAACGAACTGGCCGACGTGGCCGAGCAGTGCCGAATCTCCTTCTTGGCAACAGCTGATGAATCACTCTGGCAGCCGCGCGAGGGATCGCCAGCTGCGAGAGCGAAAATCATTCTGTCGCAACGTGATCCGGCAGTCTCCAGCGCCGACATGTCGGCTGGCTTCGACTTAGTCTCCGAGGTGGTTGTCACGTACCTCGAGATTGCCGCTGCACATCTGGGCGGCCTAGCGGCACTCTATCGGGCCGAGGAGTTGATCTTCCCGCCACTGCCAGTCGCGCGTTCTGTCATCGAGCACAGTTCTCGTGTGTTGTGGGTTCTGGGTGATTCGCCGATTCGCTATGTCGACATCCTCGCCCGAGCCTACCTGAGCGATGGGAGGAGGTTCGTAGACGGGCGATTGCTGCGTTCCCAGGAGCCACTGCTGAGGACCTGAATGACGGCAAACCCGGTCGTACGCTTGCACGAGCAGCCCGGGTTCCGCGCTGGGGATCATCACCACCGCATCCTGATCAACTCGCCAAACCTGAAGCTGACCTTCTTCTTTGCCGTTCCTATCCCAGTTCGTTCCGGCTGGAACGCCCGATGGCACCTGTCCGATGGTCGGCCCCGGCGCCGTCTTCATGGCGCTCACCTTCGTGGTGTTCGCGCTCTACCGCGTCTTCGCAACCACCATGAGTGGGCAAGTCAACACCGCCCCAGAGTGATTGCGTCGCTGCGGCGCAGGACGGCCGGCGTTAGAGGGCCGGTAGCTTTGCGAGCGCACTGCGGAGTGGTATCGGCAATCAGCTTGACGTGTGCAGGATCTCGGTCCATGATCGGGGGGCAAGCACCTCGCTAGGTGAGGCGTCTGCACGGACACAGGCCACTGACCCCAAACGTCGAGAGACGCCCCAGGGTCAGGACAGCTCCTCCCGGCTCAAGGGTCGAGCCCAAGTGGCTTCGGCCACCAGGTGTTCCTGGTGGCCGATACGCCGTGCAGTGCCAAAGCTCTGACGAGAGGGGTGTCGGTGCGGCATACGTCCGCATCATCTCCCCGTGCTTCCGATACGACGCCCACGCGCGTCCTGGCTGCGAGGAGGTGAGGAACACCGTTGAGTACCAGTGATAGACCGCGTCCGACGGCGTGCCCGCCAAGAGGACAAGCTTCGCCAGTCGAGCGCTAAACGACTCTCCTCAAACACCTTTCACGCGCACCGCGCCTTCCGCGGTGTGCCGCCGGCGGCTGCCCACTGCAGACCGCCGCTGTTTCAACGACCTTCGGAGGACATCATGAGCACCGTCGAGATGATGCTGCGGTTGGGCACCGGCATTGGACTGGGCACCGTCATCGGAATCGAGCGCCAGTACCGGGCCCGGATGGCCGGGTTGCGGACCAATGCCCTGGTGGCCGCCGGGGCCACGCTGTTCGTGTTGCTCTCGGCCAACGGATTCTCCGGTGCCACAGCCGATCCCACCCGGGTAGCCGCGCAGATCGTCTCCGGGATCGGCTTCCTCGGCGCCGGGGTGATCCTGCGGGACGGGCTGAACGTGCGCGGCCTGAACACCGCCGCCACCTTATGGTGTGCGGCTGCCGTGGGTGCGTTGGCCGGCGCTGGCATGTACCCGACGGCGCTTGCCGGGACCGTCGGCGTGGTCGCCGTCAACGTCGCCCTGCGGGTCGTGGGCCGGGTGATCGACCGCCGACCGAACACCGGTGACGAGCAGCCCACCACCTACACGTTCTACGCCGTCACCCGCGACGAGCAGGAAGCCCACGTACGCGCACTGCTCGTGCAGGCCTTGACCCGCACCGAATTCCGGGTCGTCTCGATCGCCAGTACCAACACCGACACCGCCGGCCACGTCGAGGTCCGCGCCGAACTCGTCGGCGACCGTCGCGACGATCGCCAGATGGAGTCGGCCGTCAGCAGGCTGAGCCTCGAGCCGTCGGTCAGCGCGATCCGGTGGGCCGCCGACAGTCCGCTGGTCGGGGCCGGGGATGCCGAGCGCTGACCGCGGTCACACCGGCGGGGCGGGGTCGTACTGGATGTAGCGCCGAACCTCGCGAGCCCGGTCGACGCCGACAAGCCGTGCGACGAGGTGCAGTGCCATGTCGATCCCCGCCGATACGCCTGCGGCAGTGATGACGTCGCCATCGTCGACGAAGCGTTCCTCCCGCCGGACGTCGATGGTGGGGTCCAACTCGGCGAGCAGATCGAGGGCCGACCAATGGGTGGTCGCGGGGCGATGGGACAGCAGGCCCGCCGCAGCGAAGACAAGGGAGCCGGTGCAGACGCTGGTCAGCAGGGGGACCTCATCGCGTTGGCGGCGCACCCAACCCAGGTGGGCGTCGTCGCGCAGCTGCGGCCGCGTGCCCTGACCGCCCGGGTTGATCAGCACGTCCAGCGAAGGGGCGTCGGCGAAGGAGTGCTCGGCCTTCACCGTCAGCCCCTTCGCACACCCGACCAGCCCGCCGGCCGGGGACAGCGAGGTGACGACGTATCCATCGTCGGGGAACTGACGCGTCCACGCGGCGAGCACTTCCCAGGGCCCGACGGCGTCGAGTTCCTCGACGTCGGGGAACAGCACGATCCCGATCCGTCTCACCTCGTTCACGTCAAACACCCTGCGGGGCAACGAGGTACGTGCCGTGGCCCTCGACGACGAGGCCGCCACTGAATCTGAGGACCTCGTTGACGAGGCCGTCGTCCTGGTTGCGGTAGTTGATCACGACCGTGTCGACTCCCTGGTAGACGCCTTGAACGGTGAAGTGGAGATTGGGCACGCGCGCCAAGGCGACGTGCCAATACGTGCGCAAGGCGGGCTTGCCGCGAACCACCCCGGTCGATTCTGGCACGACCCTGGCCGCCACGGGCGAGGTGAACACGACGTCTTCGCCGAAGTGTCGGAGGACCGCCTCGACGTCGTGGGCGTTCCAGGCCCGCACCCACTGCTCACCGAAGGCCGTCGCATCGAGATACATCGGAGCACTGTAGCCACGCGACGCGGCAGCCAGCCACCGATTTTGGCGTCGCAGAGGCGCCCGGCCGCCTAGGACGCTGGCACATCGATTCACCGCTGGTTAGTATCCGGTGGGGCCTGGGTTGTCGTGGGCGTCAGTTATCGTGTCGTCGGTTCGCATGGGTGGGGCGAACGTGCCACCGCACCCCACTGCCTGAGGTGCCGAGGCAGCGACGGACAGGTTGGCATCGTGCATTTCCTCAGTTCGCTCGCCGGCGCTCGCAGCGGCGACTTCGGCAAGCAGCGGGTCCGCATGTTGCGGATCTACCTGGGCGCCACCACGTTTCTCTACCTCTACGGCGTGGTCTTCACCTTGTTCCCGGTGCGTACCGATCTGACGTACGCAAATCCCCGCGGCGGGATCGTCGCCATCGTGCTCGGTGTCTCGGCGCTGATCTCGCTGGCCGTCAGACCGGATCGTCTGGGCCTCGTCACCGTGGCCGCCATGTTCGCAACCCCGATCGTGATGGCCTTCCACGTGTCCCTCACCGCGGAGTACGTGTGCCTGATCGCACCGATGTTCCTCGCGATGTATCTGCGGGCATTCCATCCACCGCGGCAGGCCCTGCTGGCGATCACCGCTCTGATCGCCGCCTGCATCGTCGCGGTCGTGGTTAGCCCAGCGCCGCACCTCGGCGTCATCACGCTGCTCATCATCGCCATCGCGATATCGGGGGCCGCCGAATCCTTCGGCCTGCTCATGCGCGCGACGTTCGTCGCGGCGTGCACCGACCCGTTGACGGGTCTGCTCAACCGCGCCGGCTGGGAGATCGGAATCGCCGATCTTCTGGTGCGTTCCAAGAACACGGCGACCTCGGTCACGGTCCTTGCCTTGGATATCGATGGTCTGAAGGCGATCAACGACACGTTCGGTCATGCGGCGGGAGACCAGCGGATCGTGGACTACGCCCACCGGTGGATTCGGGCCGCGCCAGGCGGTGCCGTCCTGGCGCGGTTGGGCGGTGACGAGTTCGCCGCCTGCATCGTGGACGCGGACCCCGCGACCGTCGAGGAGTTCCTCGACGACATTCGCCGCAACACCCCCGGGGTCAGCGTCGGCACCGTCACCGACGACTCCCGGAATGCGTCGGTGGCAGAATTGCTGACCCGCGCCGACGCCGCGCTCTACCGCGGCCGGGGACGGCCCCTGCACGACGATCGCGGCTGACACCGCCTGCGCAGCAGTGTCTTTCAGGCGGCGCGGCCGGTCACGACGAGCGCGTGGTAACTAGACGGCAGCCGCCACGATGGCGTGACCTCCGCTGCTGCGATCCCTGCCAATCGTCTGACGCCGCTGCGGGATCGCCCCTCACCGCCGCGTCTTCTAGCCGACTCCGGGAGCGAGGTGTCCGGCCAGCGCTCCCTTGGTGAGGATCACCTCGACCGGCTCCGCCCTGGCACCCAGATCGTATTGGCCGAAGAACAGGTGGATGGCGTCGTCGGTCACGGCGAAGTTCTGGTAGGTGGCCTCGTCGAGCCCGATGCCGGCGGGGATGGCGAAGTCCGCGCCGAACCGCGACGGAGATGCGAGCTGCTTGGCGACCAGAGGGTAGAGGACCTCGGCCGGCCGGGTACCGGGGGTGAACAGCTGGTCCAGGCCAATTGGTTGACGTGACGCGACATCGACGGTGAACGACTTGTAGAACGTCGTCGGATGCGCAGTGCCAGAGACGTTCTCGGTGATCCGCAACACGTCGGACTGCATTCCGGCCCTTGGCGATTCGTAGAACGCCCCGGACGCGGTGAACGAGCTCCCGTCCGGAGTCGGCTGCAGCGAGCGGACGTCGTTCTCGTAGTCGTCGACCGTCCGGTTCAAGTAGTCCTCGACCGCGCGTTGGTCGGCATAGTTCGCCGGGATCTTGACCGTGATGTCGGAGGGAAACACCAGATTGGTGGCATCGAAGTGACAAAGCCCATCGGACTGCACCGTGTCCGGGGTGCAGAACTGGTAGGCCGTCTCGGCCGCTGCGATGCCGGTGACGCAAAGGCTCATCGCCGCTACGGCGGCGGCTACGGTGAGACGGCCGACGATCCTGCGGCGTGTGCCCGGTCCCATCAGGCGGCCAGCACGTAGTTGGCCGCTGCGTCGGCGGTGTTTACCGGCTCGTCGCGCTGGGCGACGATCATCTGGAACCCGGTGGACTGCCATCCCCACAGGAACGCTCCCATCGGCACCTGCAGGCCCGCCCCGATGTTCGGACCGCTGTCGTTCACCGTCACCATGCCGTTGTTGGCGTCGACCGCGATGACGACGATGGCGTGGTTGGGGTCGGTGAAGCTGGAACCGTCGCTGCCGAAGTTGCTGGCCGCCCACAGGGTGTTGGCGTTGACCATCGTCATGACGGCCTTGTCCTGCGCCAGTGCGGCTTTCAGACCCTCCAACTGCAGGACGCCGTTGGCGAAGGTGGCCTCGGCGTCGCTGAACTCGGTCAGCACCCCGGTGATGCCGTACTTCTTGAGCAGTGTCACGGCGTCCTCTGCGTTGGTACCGCTGTCGGGATTCGCGAAGTCCCAGATGTAACCCGTGTGGACGACGCTCCTGATCTGCGACGCCGTGGTGAGGATGCTGTTCTCGGTCGGTAGATCGCCGGTGAGCTGACCGATGACGGCGGCCGTCGCCATCATCTGGCAATCCCCGTAGGACTGTTGCTGCCAGTACTTGGAGTCGGTGGAATCGCCGTAGAGGCCCGTGCCGGTCGCGGTGATCGCGACCCGGGCCGCCGCCGTATCGGACCCGGCCAGGCGCAGCCCCTGGGCCACCGAGTGAAGGGCCTGCTGCACGAAGCCCGCGAGACCGGAGAGGCGCAAGGCGGCGCCGTTGTCGACGGACACGGTGAACGAGTCGGTGATTCCGGGTGTCACCAACACGTCCATCGGAGTGTAGGTGTAGGCGCCGGTGTGAGCATCGAGGACGACCGAGCCGTACTTCGGCTGCTCGACCACCGTGTAGGTCAGGGCTTGTCCGTTCCCGCTGGTAGCCGCGATCGTCCCGGAGACCGCACCCTGCCCCGTCGGAGCCTTCGTCGGCAGCGTGATCGTCGGCGCTTGATTGAAGAAGATGTACTGCATCTGCGCGACGAAGCCGGCGAGCAGGGCTTGCAGCGTGACGGGCTCGGGCGCGATGGCCAGCTGGGATGCGGCGGGCTCGGGATCGGCAGCCACGGTGGCAACCCGCGTCGCGGAGCCCGACTTCGCCTGCGCCGCGGTCGATGGTGATGCTGAGACGACGGGCACGGCGGAGCCGCTGCTGGAGGCCGGCGGCGACGCCGTGGTCTCGACGGCATCACCGGTGGTCGACACGGGCTCGGGGTGCGCGGCTTCCTTCGTTGCGTCGACCGCGGCTGCTGCGGGCGAGTTGGCCTCGCTGTCCGAGGTTCTCGGGGTGCTCGCCGCTTCGATCGCTGCCCGGGTCGGGGTGCTGGTCGTGGTCTCCACGTGCTGACTGGTTGCCGAGTCACTGGCCGTCGCCGCAGCCGACGAGGTGATCTTCACCGTCGACGCGGACACGATCCCACTGCGCGCGATGTCGGCTGTCGACGCCGGGCCCGAGGAACCGTGTTCTGAATCGCCGCTGCGCGCGATGGTGCTGGCACCGACCTCGCCGGCGGTGTTCGTCGCGGGAGTCGACGCTTCCGCCGTGCCGCCCGTCGAGGCGGTGCTGGTCGAGCTGGAGCCACTGGCGCTCGAGCTGTTCGGCGAGTCGCTCGAACCCGTTTCGGCGGCGGCCACGCCGGAACCAGCCGCGAGCGCCGCTGCCACTCCCAGCGTGATCACTCCGGCGCCGAGGGACATTCGTGCCCATCGGGCGGGCCGAGAAGTGCCTGCAATCATCGAAACGCCCCCCACCTTGCTGCCATCCCCCAAATTAGCGACTGCGTAAGTAACCGCCGTCAGCGAATATAAGGGGCCGGGGCACGGCCTCGCAAGCGAATGCTTGGTGGATATCCGGCAAGCTGCCGGTTTGCGGCGTCGAACGCAAAGCCGAGCGACTATGCGATTCGCGGCAGTTCGAAAGCGGTACTTAGACCGGTGCCACTATATGCACCGACCCAAGAACTGAATGTCAGCGAACGAAGTGATCCATTCTGGCAAATTCGAGAGATGGCTAGTGACGGCGCGGTGCGCCCAACCGCTCATTAGCCCGGCTACGTTCGAATCCGCCACCGACGTCACGCGCCGCAGACTCGTCGCGACACCTTTCCACTCACTCCAGATCGACCTTGCGCCGATGCACCCCGACGTGGAACTGCTTGCATCCCCACGGCGTATTCAGCGCGAAGTGGACCGTCTTGGGCCGGCCGAGCAGAGTCGTGGCGACGACGGTGCCGACCGCACCCGCCGGCACGTCGGGTACGTTCATGCCGTCGATCGCGGACCGGGCAGTTACTTTGTCCCCTCGCTTGTATCTGCGCATGATTCCTCCCAGTGAGCTGCGCGTGCTCGTCTGATGGCTTCCCTCCCTGCTCCATGGTCGAACCGAGTCATGCTCGCGCGCAACCGAATTTCCGACGACGAGAAGGCGGCATGCCCTTCAGCTCGTGGCGAACCGTGTCGCCGACGACGCACACGTTCGACCGGTCGGTCCTATGGTGAGGCGATGAGCCCCGAGTCCGAATCCGCCGACGTCGAACCGCTGTGGCGCGAGCTGGCCGGTCGGTTGGTGCGCGAGGAGCGCACCAGCCAGGGCCGCACGCTAGGCCAGGTCTCGCAGCGTGCCGGCATCTCGCCGCAGTACCTCTCCGAGGTGGAGCGCGGCCTCAAGGAGCCATCCTCGGAGATGCTTGCCTCGATCTGCGGCGCCCTCGGTCTGCGACTCGTCGACCTGCTGCGCGCCGGGGACCGCCACCTTGCGCGACGCCGGCTCCGGCTGGCGAGCCCGACCCGGGAACGCGCCGCGCGTCCGCCGTCGGGTCCGGTGCTGCTCGCCGCGTGACGGGTGCTCACGCGGCCGTCTGGCGAACCTTCCGTGGCGGGACGATGCGGTCGGCGAGCCCGTAGGCGACGGCTTGTTCGGCGGTGAAGACCTTGTCGCGCTCCGTGTCTCGCAGCAGCGTGTCGGGAGACTGACCCGTGTGCGCACTGAGGACCTCGTTCATCTGGCCGCGTACCCGCAACACCTCCTTGGTGTGCAGCGTCAGGTCCGAGATGGTGCCGCGGCCGCCGATGGACGGTTGATGCAGCAGCGCCCTGGCGTGCGGAAGCATGGCGCGATCGCCGTCGGCACCCCCGGCCAGTAATACCGCCGCCCCCGACGCCGCCTGTCCGACGCAGGTGGTGGCGACCGGGGAGTGGATGAACTGCATGGTGTCGTAGATCGCCATGGTGGCCGACATCGACCCGCCTGGCGAGTTGAGGTACAGGCTGATCTGCTGGTCGGGGGAGTCCGACTCGAGGTGCAGCAGTTGGGCGACCACGACGTTGGCGACGTCGTCGTCGATCTCGGTGCCGAGGTAGATCACCCGGTCCGACAACAGCCTCGAGTACACGTCGACGACGCGTTCACCGCCGGCGGTGCGTTCCACGACGTTCGGGATCGCGTAGTGACCCATGTCAGTACCCCAGTCCGCTGTTGCGACCGGCGGGCCGGATGGCGTCCAGCGAGGACACCACCGCGTCGACGAAGCCGTATTCACGCGCCTCCTCGGCGGTGAACCATCGGTCGCGGTCGGAGTCCGCCTCGATCCGCTCCACCGACTGCCCGGTGAATTGGCTGTTCAACCTGTTCATCACGGCCTTGGTGTGCTCCAGGTTCTTCGCCTGGATCTCCACGTCGACGGCAGTCCCCTGGACGCCAGCCGAGCCTTGGTGCATGAGAATCATGCTGTGCGGCAACGCAAATCGTTTGCCCGGCGTGCCGCCGGCGAGCAACACCTGGCCCATGCTGGCCGCCAGGCCCATGGCGACGGTGACGACGTCGGGCTTGATCGCGACCATGGTGTCGTAGATGGCCAGCCCCGCGGAGACCGAGCCGCCAGGTGAGTTGACGAGGAAGAGGACGTCGCGCCGCGGATCGTCCTCGGCGAGCAGCAGTAGTTGCGCACAGAGCTTGTTGGCGATCGCGTCGTCCACCTCCTGGCCGAGCTGGAGGATGCGCTGGTTCTGCAGGCGGGTCAGCAGGTGATCGGTCACTGGATCGGGCAGGGTCGTCGATGTCATGCCCCGACGATCGCAGCGCCTAGCTCATTCGGGCCAGTGAATCTGCCTCAGGCAGATCCGCTGACAGCAGCGGCGTCCCACCAGTCGAGCACGCGAATCCCAGATAGCGTCAACCACTTCGACGGTTCACCCGCCGCGACGTCGACCTCGAACCAGACCCGTCCCGGCAGCCGGCCGGCCTGTAGCCAGGTGCCGTCGGGCTGGCGGGCGGCGCGGATCATCGCGATGGCGTCACCCATGCGCGGATCGGGCGGCGAGCCGTCTAGGAGTGCCGCGCGGCGCAGGTACTCGGCGGCGTTGAGCACGCTGTAGCGCCACCGCTCGGGGTAGGCGAACCGATCCACCCATGGCCCCACCGGTTCTCCGGTCGACAGGCGGCGATACAGCCCGCGGGTCAGCAGGTAGTCCGTGCCCCGGCGTCGGGCCTGGCGCGTCTCCGCAGAACCGCCCGTGGCGGCGTCGTAGTCCAGTAAACCCTTGAGCGCGTTGAGCGTCGAGTGGAACGACGACCGCGTCGCACCCTCGATCCAATCGCAGTTCCACCCACCGTCGGCGAGTTGACGCTCGAGGAACCAGTCGACGATCGCGGTGACGTCGACGCCCAACCACGACCCGTTCGAGACCGTCCACGCATTGATGCAGCAATCGACCTCGCCACCCCAGTACGGCAGGTTCTCGTACTCCCAGCGACTGTTCTCGGCGAGCAGTTCGGCGGTCCGGCGCTCCCGGAGCACGGCCGGGTCCAGGCCCCACTCCCGCAACGAGTTCATGGTCCAGGTGGTCGCCGTCCAGGGCTGCCCTTCATCAGCCTCGGGGCCGTCGCCGTCGAAGTCCGCAGGGAAGAACGCACCGCCCGCCCACTGCCCGTCGGCGTCTTGAAGTGCGAGCAGGCGGGCCCCGTACCCCTCGGTCGCGACCCTGGCGCGGGTGGCCTGCCACACCGCGGGCGCCGCCCCCGTGACGTCACGCTCGACCTGCCAGCGCAGGGCCGGGTCGGAATCGAGGAGCCAGGCCGTCGGGCGCTCTGCCGTCATCGCTGGACTCTAACGCGGCTCGGCACCAGATCGACTGAGCGGCAACGCCCGTGGCACCATCGGGGCATGACGGAACCACCCAACGGACTGCCCAGGTACCGCCTCCTGACCGGTGCGGACGACGAGGCCTTCTGTCGACGCGTCAGCGAGGCGCTCGAACTCGGGTATCAGCTCTACGGCGACCCGGCGATAAGCCTGGACGGCGGGCGAGCCGTGGTGGCTCAAGCGGTCGTCTGGCACGAGGTCGTGCGGTACGTGTGAGCTCCAGCGTCAACACCTTCGCGCCGCCGGCGGGTTGGCGAGCGGCGCCGCGGGCCGCCGGCGTCGTGGTCACCCGGCCGGCGAGCTGGGCGAACTCGACGACCGTCGCGACGAGGACCAACTGGACGACGCCAACGGCAAGCACCGGCCACAGCGTCGCCGCGACGAGTGCCCACAGCGGCCGGGGCCGGTGGGTGCCGCGCCGAGTCAGCCGGACCGCCACCGCGAACGTGGTCGCGGCCGCCACCCAGCCCACCGCATAGCCGCCGACGATGGCGCTCACCATCGGCAGTGCCCGGGTCTCGAAGCAGTCCAATTCGTTGGCACCGTTGCCCCCGTCGGGAAGATCGAAGTCGTTCGGAGGGAGTCGGCGCCACCTCGGGAAGCGGGCCAGAAATAACTTACTCCTCGGTAAGATATTTACCGTCCCGTTACCCCGAGGTCAAGAGGAATTCAGGCCTCTTGGTACGAATCGTCGGCCAATCTCATCCGGACGGCATGCAAGCGGCGCCCAGCGGGCGATGGCGGCTCAGTCGTCGCCGGCGGCAACCAGCGACTGCAGCTTGACGTTGGGGTTGTCGCGCTGGAAGCCCTCGAGCCGCCACTTGGTGGAGAAGAGCACCAGGATCACGCCGTCGGTCCTGGTGAAGACCTCGACGGACGGCTGCCGTGAGAGGAAGTCGACGTCGTCGGGATCTGCAGCCCGGGCCACGGTGTAGGGCAGCGGCTCCAGTGAGATGGGCGCGCTCATCTCGGCGGCCATCCGGTGCGTCGCCACCTCGAACTGCATCGGTCCGACGGCGGCGAACACGGGCGCCTGGTCACCCCGGCGGTCCGAGCGCAAGACCTGGACGACGCCCTCCTGCTCGAGCTGCTCGATGCCCTTGCGGAACTGCTTGTGCTTGCTGGGGTCGGTGCCGCGGGCGACCGCGAAGTGCTCGGGCGAGAAGCTGGGGATCGGCGGGTACACCACGGGGGTGTCCCGGTAGAGGGTGTCACCGGGACGCAGGGCGTTGGCGTTGGCCAGCCCGATCACGTCACCAGGCCATGCGGTGTCCAACGTCGAGCGCTGCTGGCCGAAGACCGACTGCGCGTACTTCGTGACGAACGGCTTGCCCGTGGTGGCGTGGGTCAGCACCTCGCCACGCTCGAACGTTCCTGAGCACACCCGCGCGTAGGCGATGCGGTCGCGATGGGCGGAGTCCATGCCGGCCTGCACCTTGAACACGAACGCGCTGAACGGTGCGTCGGCCGGACGGCGTCGGCCGTCGACGTCGAGCTGACCGTGCGGCGAGGGGGCGAGTTGGACCAGCACGTCCAGCAGCTGGTTGACGCCGAAGTTCAGGGCGGCCGAGGTGAACAGCACCGGGGTGGTCGAGCAGCCGAGGAACGTCTCTTGGTCGTAGTCGGAGCCGTCGGCGGACAGCAGCTCGGACTCCTCGACCGCGTTGTCCCAGTCGTCGCCCGCTGCGTCGTGGGCGCGCTCCGGCGCGATGTGCTCCTCGGGCGCGGCCTTCGCGCCGCCGGCGGTGCGGGTGAATCGGATGAAGTTGCCGGTCCGCCGGTCCAGCACGCCCTTGAAGTCACCGGCGATGCCGACCGGCCAGGTCAGGGGCGTCGGACGCAGCCCGATGCGCGCCTGGATCTCGTCCATCAGTTCCAGCGGGTCGCGACCGGGACGGTCCCACTTGTTGATCACGGTGATGATCGGAATGCGTCGCAGCCGGCAGACCTCGAACAGCTTGAGCGTCTGGGGTTCCAGGCCCTTGGCGGCGTCGATCAGCATCACCGCGCAGTCGACGGCGGTCAGGACGCGGTAGGTGTCCTCGGAGAAGTCCGCGTGGCCGGGGGTATCGAGCAGGTTGATGACGCAGTCCTGCCCGCTGGGGGCGCGGTACGGGAACTGCAGCGCGGTCGAGGTGATCGAGATGCCGCGGGCCTTCTCCATCTCCATCCAGTCCGAGACGGTGGAGCGACGGCCGGCCTTGCCGTGGATGGCGCCCGCCTCGGTGATGACGTTGGCGTGCAGGACCAGGGCCTCGGTCAGCGTGGACTTGCCCGCGTCGGGGTGGCTGATGACGGCGAACGTCCGGCGCCGCCCGGCTTCTGCGGTGATGCGGCCGCCGGTGGTGGAGACGGGGGCGGCGTCGGGGCTGGAATCGTCGGTCATTGCGCCATCGATGGTATTCGCCGGTGGACCGTTTCGATAAATCGCCGTCGGGGCTCCGGACCCGTCGAGTCGCACGTCAGACGCCCCGCACGAGCAAGGATTGGGTCATGCCCACACTGCTGCATCTGGATTCCTCCGCCGACCTCCTGCACTCGACGAGCCGCTCGCTGACCGAGCACTTCGCGGACACCTGGCGCGCCCGAGGTGCGGAGTACACCGCGGTGCGGCGCGACCTGCACCGCGACCCCCTGCCGCATCTTCCGACCAACGCCCTGCACTGGGCGCCGCGCCTGCGCGCGGAGGGTGAGGTCGCCGACCCGCGGGCCGAGGAACTCCAGCAGGCGCTCATCGCCGAGGTGCTGGCGGCGGATGTGCTCGTCATCGGCGCGCCGATGTACCAGTGGACTGTTCCGTCCACCTTGAAGGCGTGGTTGGACTACCTGCACGTGCCCGGTGTGACGGCTCCGTACGACGAGCCGACGCTGCCCTTCGCGGGCAAGCCCGTGGTCGTCGTCTGCAGCCGCGGGGACCGCTACGGTGCCGGGACGCCGAACGCCGGCCTGGATTTCGTGACGCCGGTGCTCACCCAGGTGCTCGGTGCGGCACTCGGCATGGACGTGACCTTCGTCGTCGCCGAATTGACTCTGGCGCAACGTATTCCGGCGATGGGTGAGTTCATCGCCGAGCACCGGACCGGGTTGGCCAAGGCGCAGGTGGAACTCGAGGCGCTGGCCAACCGGTAGCGAGTGCGTCCGTCCTGCCCAGCCGGCGCAGTCCCCGTCTGCTTGACGTTGCCTGGGCGACGTCCTGTGAGTTGACTTCGGGTCGCCGCCCCGCCCTAGCCATCGATCAATTGGCGAGCCTAACCTAACCTCCGGTCTGGGAAGTGACGGGAGGAACGTGCAGGGCATCTTCGTTGGCACGTTCCTGATCGGCCTGCGCGAGGGCCTGGAAGCCAGCCTGATCGTCGGCATCATCGGCGCGTTCCTGGCCCGCAACGGAAAACCGGTGCGCCCGATGGTGATCGGAGTGGGGCTGGCCGTCTCGATCAGCATCGCCGTCGGCGTCGGGCTGGACGTGCTCTCCACCTCGCTGCCTCAGCGCCAGCAGGAGATGCTGGAGACGGTCATCGGCGCCGTCGCCGTGGTGTTCGTGACCACGATGATCATCTGGATGAATCGCAACGCCTTCAGGATGAAGGGCGAGCTGGAACGCGAAGCGGCCCAAGCGATCAACGACGGGGGAGCCCTGGCGTTGGCCGCAATGGCATTCCTCGCCGTCCTCAAGGAGGGGTTCGAGACGGCTGTCTTCCTGCTGGCGGCGGCCCAGGCGTCGCAGGGCAACCGCTGGTTCGCGGTGGTCGGCGGCGTGGCGGGCCTGGTGGTGGCCGTCGCAATCGGCGTCGGCATCTACCTCGGCAGCCTGAAACTCGACCTCGGCAGGTTCTTCCGAATCACCGGAGTCTTCCTGGTGTTCATTGCGGCGGGCCTGGTGATGAGCTGCCTGCGCACGGCGCACGAGGCCGGCTGGATCGACGTGGGGCAGGCCCGCGCGTTCGACTTCTCGTCCTGGATGCCCGCGAAATCCGTTGTGGGGGCCTTCATCACGGGGATGTTCGGAATCCCCGCCGATCCGCGCCTGATCGAGGTCGTCGGCTGGCTGCTCTACGCGATTCCCGTGCTGATCGTCTTCCTTTGGCCGGCGCGATGGGCTCCGGGGCCGACCGCGAAGCAGCGGATCACCTGGATCACCGCGACCGCGCTGGCGGTGCTCGCCGGTGCCATGGCGCTGCTGATCCCCGCCGGGGGCGGCGCCCAGCCGGGGCCCACCCGCACCGCGACCACCGCAGCCGGCGATTCGCTGACGGCCACCTTGCGGGTCGAGGGGGCGGGCCCGGTCCTCGTCGTCGGTCCCACGGGGGGCCGCTTGCAGAGCATCGCGCTGCAGGCCGCGGGTCAGCAGTCGGTAGACGGGGTCGACGTCGACGTGTGGCAGGCGACGGTGACCGCCGACCCCGGCGTCACCACCAACCCGATCACCCTCGGCCAGCTGGCGGAACTGGCCGGTGGACGGCTCCCGGTGGGATTGGGCTCGGCCCGCACGCCCGGCCCGTTCGACGCGCAGTGGAGCGCGAACACCGTCTACACCGTGCTGGCCCACGGGACGGACGTGGTCACCGCCGACCGGGCCAGCACCCGGGTCGCGACGCTGCGCGGCGGCGGCCTGACCAGCCCGAAGACCGTCAGCCTCGGTGGGCTCGCCGCCGATTGGGCGACGGCACCCGGGGACGACCGAGCGGTCACCGCTCAGCTCACCCAATCGACCCGCGACCGGTCCGAGCGCGCGCTCTGGACGGTGTGGCTGCCGACGGTGTTCGCCGGCGCCGCCGTCCTGCTCGTGCTCACCGCAGCCCGCCGATACCGCACCAGTTCGACAACCGAAAGGCAACGACGACTACATGATTCACCTACCCCCGACGAGATCGGTGTCTCGTAGCATTCTCCTCGCGGCACCTGCTGCCCTTGCGACCGCCCTCGTGCTCAGCGCGTGCGGGTCGAGCACCGATGCCGCGAAGAGCACGGCCACTGCCAGCGGACCCAGCACCGTCAACGGCATCAGCACGGTCGACGTGACGCTGTCCAACGACGGCGGCAAGGACGCGTGCGCGGTCGACACCACGAGCGTGCCCGCCGGTCCGGTCACCTTCAAGGTCACCAACTCCAGTGCGCCCGGCATCACGGAGATGGAGCTGCTGAAGGACCAGCGCATCGTCGGCGAGAAGGAGAACCTCGCACCCGGCCTGGATCCCGTCACGTTCACCGCCACCCTCGACGGTGGCCAGTACAAGATCTACTGCCCCGGTGCGAGCAACGAGTACCTCGACTTCGCGGTGACGGGTCAGGCGGCTTCCGCCCCGACCGGAACCGTGGCGACGATCCTGAGCCAGGGCACCAAGGACTACTCGGCCTACGTGGTCGACCAGGTCGACCAGCTCGACAGCGGGGTCAAGGCACTCGACGCCGCCGTGCAGTCGGGTGACCTTGCCGCGGCCAAGGCGGCCTACGCCAAGGCGCGACCGTTCTACGAGCGGGCCGAGTCCAGCGTCGAGGGCTTCGTGCTGCCTGGGTTCGCGGTCGACGACAACGCGGGCAACCTCGACTACCTGATCGACATGCGCGAGTCCACGCCCGTCGACGCGAAGGTCGGCTGGAAGGGCTTCCACGCCATCGAGCGAGATCTATACCAGGGGAACGCGATCACGCCGAGCACCAAGGCACAGAGCACCGAGCTGGTGGGCAACGTCGGTCACCTGGTGGCCGTCGTGGGGCCGCTGCAGTACAAGCCCGAGGATCTCGCCAACGGCGCGGCGGACCTGATCGAGGAGGTGCAGAACACCAAGATCACCGGCGAGGAGGAGGCCTTCAGCCACATCGACCTCGTCGACTTCGCCGGCAACGTGGAGGGCGCGCAGCAGGCCTACGCCTCGCTGCGACCCGGCCTGCAGAAGATCGATCCGGCGCTGGCCACGACGCTGGACGGGCAATTCCAGACCGTGTTGACGACGCTGGACGCCTACCGCGATCCCTCGGCGCCCGGCGGCTACCGGGTGTGGACGCCACAGCTGCGCGGCACCGACGCCCCCAAGCTCACCGCGGTGATCCAGCCCTTGCACGAGAGCCTGGCGACCGTTGCGCAGAAGGTGGTCTCGGCCAGTTGACGACTGATGATCCGTCCGCTGCTGCCGCGCCGGGGGTGTCCCGGCGCGGCGTGCTCTCCGGCGCGTTGCTCGCAGGTCTCGGCGGCGCGGCTGCCGGCGCCACCGCTGGGAGTTCGATGGCTTGGGCGCTGGCCTCCTCGAACGCCGCGTCGGCGCAGGACGCCGACACCGTCGACCTGACCCGCAGCTACCCCTTCTACGGGACCGGCCACCAGGGCGGAATCGCGACGCAACCGCAGCGGCACACGATGTTCATGACGTTCAGACTGGCCGATGCGGTCACCAAGACGGCACTGCAGACGCTGCTGGCGAGGTGGTCGGCGGCGGCCGCAGTGCTCCAGGGCGGCGATCCCGTCGGCTCGGTGCAGCCCGACGACGAGGTGGCCCCGCCCAAGGACACCGGCGAAGCGTTCGGCCTGAGCCCCGCCAGCCTGACGGTGACCATCGGGCTGGGCCCGGCACTGTTCGACGGGCGCTTCGGGCTGGCTCCGCACCGGCCCGCCGCGTTCTCCGCCCTGCCGCCCCTCAACGGAGACGTGCTCGACCCGAACTTCACCGGCGGCGAACTGTCCGTGCAGGCGTGCGCGGACGATCCCCAGGTCTGTTATCACGCGGTGCGCAATCTGGCCCGCATCGGCCGCGGCGTCGTCACACCGTTCTGGGCCGTGCTGGGCTTCGGCAGGGCCTCGGCGGGGCCTGGTCAGCAGACGCCACGAAACTTGCTGGGCTTCAAGGACGGAACCCGCAACGTCGAGACCGACGACCAGTACGCCCGATTCGTCTGGGTGCACGACGGCGATCAACCGTGGATGGAAGGTGGCACCTACCAGGTGGTGCGCAAGATTCGCATGCTGCTGGAGACCTGGGACGCCGATCGGGTCGGCAACCAGCAGCGCATCATCGGACGCCACAAGGACCAGGGCGCACCGCTGACCGGCACCGCCGAGATGGACGCCCCCGACTTCACCGCCAAGGGCCCGGCCGGCGATCCGGTCATCGATCCACTGTCGCATCTGGCGCTGGCCGCACGGGAGAACAACGCCGGCATCATGATTCGCCGTCGCGGTTACAACTACACCGACGGCCTGGATGCCAACGGCGAACTCAACGCCGGACTGCTTTTCATCGCCTACCAGAACGACCCGGAACACTTCATCCGTCTGCAGAACCGGCTCGGCGGCCACGATCTGCTCAACGAGTACATCCGGCACGTCGGGTCGGCGATCTTCGCGATCCCGCCAGCGCCGGAACGGGGTCACTATCTGGCGCAGCCGCTTTTCACCTGAGCACGACGGGTCACGCCGGCAGCGCCGATCGGGCGGCGGCGGCTCGACCCGGATGCCACGCATGCAGTGACGGCATCAGCGCGGTCTTCTTGTAGTGGTGGTCGGCCATCCGGCACAGGATGTCGTCGAGGACGTCGACCGCCTCGGTGACGTGCGGCCCCTTGTTCAGCATCACGCATTCGGCGCGTTCGCTGAGCGCGGCGTCGCTGATCTCGGCGCGCGAGGGGTTTCCGGTCTTGGCGAGCTGCTCGAGCACCTGCGTCGCCCAGATCACCGGCAGATGCGATGATTCGCACAACCACAGGATCTCCTCCTGCAGTTCGGCGAGCCGCTCATAACCGCACTCGACGGCGAGGTCACCGCGCGCGATCATCACCCCGACGCGGGGGTGCCGCATCAGGGTCAGCAGCAGTTGCGGGAGATTCTCGAAGGCCTTGCGTGTCTCCACCTTCAGCACCACTCCGAGCGTGTCGCCGCCGCGCCGGTCCAGCTCCTCGAGCAACCGCGCGACGTCGGCCGGGTCTCGGACGAAGGACATCTCGACCAGATCGGCCACTTCCACGACGGTCGCGAGATCGTCGAGGTCCTTGCCGGTCAGTGCGGAGACCGCGAGGTCGGCCTGGGGCACGTTGATGCCCTTGTCGGCGCGCAGCCGGGAACCTCCGTCCGCCGCGTGGTCGATGCGCAGGCGCAGTGCCATCGGGCTCGTCCTGACGATCATGCCGCGGATGCGACCGTCGTCGAGGTGCACCGTCTGCCCCACTCGTACCTGGTCGAAGAGCTCCGGCAGGGTGCAGCCGATGTGCGGGACCCCGCCGGCGATCACCGGCGCGGGCAGGCAGTCCCTGGTCAACTCGAGGACGTCCCCGCGGCGCAGCAGCAGGCTCTGCTCGACCTGGGGGAGTTCGCCGACGTGCATCGGGTCGTCGGCACCCTCGACGTGCAGTACCGTCCCGGTGGCCAGATAGCTGCTCTGGCAGCAGCTGACGACGAAACCGTTTGGCGTTCCGGCCTTCTGGGCCACGGTGTGCAGCACCAGTCGGCGCCTGGAACCGCGGGTGTCGTGCAGGATCAACACGTCCCCGCCGCGCCGCCGCCGTAACCACCGTCCGTCGACTTTCAGCGTCGTCATCCCGGCCTCCGGTGGTGTCGCCGGGTTCTCCGCGGCGGTGAGCCACGCCCGCGCCGGCGTGACCACCTGGCCGAGGGTGTTGCGGTGGGGCTTGAGTTTGACGACCCGCGGTCCTGGTTCGAGCGGACCGGTGCGCAGCTTCGGTCCGGCGAGGTCCATCGCGATCCGGCAGGGGCGACCCGTCGCGGCGGCTGCCAGCGCGACGTTCCGCGCCATCGCGCGCCACGCCGTCGCGTCGTCGTGAGCGCAGTTGATCCGGGCGACGTTCATCCCGGCCCCGACCAGTCCGCGCACCAGGTCGGGGTCGGTTGCGGCCTCGGACGGCAGCGTGACCATGATGCGGGCGGCCCGCCCGACGGGATCGGGGCCGAGCAACTCCCGCGACCGGTGCCGGAGCAGCTCGGAGCCCTCGTCCAGGCGCACGCCCGCGGGGGCGGGCTCGTGCCAGTCATCGTCGAGCATGGCGCTGATTGCCGAGCGCACCAGTCGCAGGGTCGCCTCGACGTGAGGTTCGCTGCGCCCGAGCGACGACAGCCCGTGGGCCGCCAGCCTGCCCTGTAGATCCCGTAGGTCGGACTGGCGAATCGCCCAGTAGTGCACCATGTTTCGAGCGCTGGACCGGTACTTGGGGGCGACGTCCGCCAGCCACTGGGACCAGGACGTCTCGGCCTCGGCCAGATCGGCCAGGAGGTGGTCGACGTCGGCGCGCATCTGAGTCAACGTGGTGGCGGTGTCGCTCTTCGGAGTCGGCACGGGCTCTCCTGCTGTCGCAGTCGTCGCGGACGCTCGACGATTGGAGGGTGGCGGTTGCACCGATGATGTTCGTTGGACTGCGGCCAGTGGTCCTAGGGCCTTAGGTCACGGGTGCAAGGGTCGCGGGTACGTGCCCGAGATCTCCGCTAGTTGACGCAGGGAATGCCGCTGCCGCTGATGGGCAGACCCTGGTCGGGAGCCGGGGTATCGGAGGATGCGTCGGACGCGCCGACGTCGATGCCGAGCGATTCCCCGCCCGACGGCGCCGTCGCCAGGCTGCTGACGTCGGCGGGCAGCTGGTAACCGTCCCCCAGCATGACCCGGACGTGACCTGGCGGCAGGTCGGGCCGCGGGCGCGGGGGCGCGATGATGCCAAGCATCGTGGCGATGGTCTGGGCCGGCGCATTGGCGCCGGTGCCGTACTCGACGTCGGTCGTCGGCTCGACGGGTAGGGGACCGCGGACGTCGCCCTCGCGATAACCGTTGTTGGTCAGGATGTTCGACGTCTCGGTGGCCATGCCGGTGACGCCGCTGGCGTTGAACACGTCGACGGTGACGTCGGAGGGCGCGAGCGGCGCCGGGGTCGCGGGGACCGACCCGTCGGAGAACGTGCTGGCCACCAAGGCGCGGATGGCCGACGGATCGACGATGTTGACGTCTTGTCCGTCGACGTTGTCATAGCGCACCACCGGCAACGTCTGATAGCGCACCTGCGCACCGGCCAGCTCGCCGATGCGTTGGAACAGGCTCTGGTCCCAGTCGGCCGAGAGCACGATGTCCTTGCGGGCGACGTCCATCAGCGCGTTGAGCTTGCCGACGTCGCTGAACGACCCGGAATCCTGCAGCTGGCGGATCACCGAGATCAGGAAGGCCTGCTGGCGATGGGTCCGGTCCAGATCGCCGTTGTCCAGACCGTGGCGCTGCCTGACGAAGGCGAGCGCCTGCTGCGCGTCGAGGGTCTGGCGGCCGGCCGGGAAGTCGGCGCCGGAGTAGTCGTCGTGCACGGCGTGATTCAGGCAGACCTCGACGCCGCCGAGGCTCGCGGCCACGTCGTAGAAACCGGCGAGGTTGACCTCGGCGAAGTAGTCGATCGGGGCGCCGGTCAACGCGCGGACCACCGCCAGCGTCGCCTTGCGGCCCGCTTCCCGGCCCTGTTTCTCGAGGGTGGCCTGATCGGTGACGCCGTCGTCGGCGAGCTTCTGCTCCTCGTCGGCCTTGGTCAGGCCGTAGGCCTCCTTGATCTTGATGTGCTGATAACCCGGGACGATGCCGGAGACCTTGACGTAGTCGTCGCGTGGGATGGAGAACGCCTCGACGGCGCCGTCGGCCGCCAGGTGCACCAGGATCAACGTGTTGGTGTTGTACCCGCCGGAGCTGGAGTCCCCGGCGTGCAACTGGTCCAGCATCTCCTGCGGCAGGTCGTTGCCGTTCTGGTCCTTGCGGGAGTCCAGCCCGATCAGCAGGATGTTTATCGAGGCCCCGGTGGACCGCGGTGCATCGGCACCAAGGGCCTGCGAGACGGTGATGCCACTCAGCATCCCGCGGAAGGTCCACCAGCCGGCGCCGGTGGCGGCAAGGACCACGGCGGCGACCAGCGCCACGCCGGCGCGCAGGATCCGAGACGGGCGCAGGCGCGACGACGTCGGCATCGAGTGGCGACGTGCCTGTCCACCCATCACCGCCGCCTTCGTTCGATCACTGGGGCCTTCACCATGCGTGAGGAACCTCGTGGCCCGGCTGGGAGTGTGGTGGTAATCACCAGCGGCGGATGGCCGGGATCGCTGATCCCGGCCCGGCCACGGCGGTGGCTAGGTCACCACGCCTGGCCGTACGCAGGTCACAGGATAGTTCGACCGTTCCGTTCGTCGCCACTCGACGCCGCGGCCACCAACGCCCGCGGGGCGGACTCAGCGCAGGGTGAGCCACAGCAGGCTGCCGGCGCCGGCCAGAACGCAGTACACCGCGAACGGCGTGAGTGTCCTGGTGTGGAAGTAGTTGGTCAGGAACCGCACGGCCAGGTACGCGCTGACGAACGAGGCCACGCTGCCCGCCGCCACCTGACCACCGATGCCCGCTCCCAGCGGGCCGAACAGATCGGGGATCTTGAACACCCCGGCCGCCAGGATCACCGGGGTGGCCAGCAGGAACGAGAACCGCGCCGCCTCGTCGTGGTCCAGTCCCCGCAGCAGGCCGACGGTCATGGTCACACCAGAGCGGCTGATCCCCGGCAACAGCGCCAGGGTCTGCGCCGCCCCGATGAGGGCGCCCCGCCCGAGACTGGTTCGCGCGAGGCGCTCGTCGATGCCGTCGGGATCCGCGTCGCGGGTCGCCAGCATCGGATTGGCGCTGGCGGCCGACTCGGCAGGGACGCTGCCGCGCCGGCGCAATCGTTCCCCGGCGTACAGGATCACGCCGTTGACGACGAGGAACGCAGCGGCGGGGATCGGCTTGCCGAGGGTGGTGCGGAAGGTGTGCTCCAGGGCGAGCCCGCACAACCCGACCGGGATGGTGCCGACGACGATCAGCCAGGCCAGCCGCTCACCGGTGGTCTCGATCCTGCGGTGCCGAATCGACGTGTAGAAACCCGTGATGATCTGAACCCAGTCCCGCCAGAAGAACAGCAGCAGTGCCGCGGCCGTCGCGACGTGCAGGCCGACGATGAACGCCAGATACGGCGACTCCGGTGACGAGACGTCCAGGTCGCGCGCCCACCGGCCGCCGATCAGCGCGGGCATCAGCACGGAGTGCCCAAGGCTGGAGACCGGGAACAGCTCCGTCACTCCCTGGAACAAGCCAACGACGGTCGCCTCGAGATAGCTCAGACTGCTCACCTGCGGGGACTCCTCCAGGTTGGGTGTGCGGACCGCGCACCGACCGCGGCAATCGTCCCGGGCTGGCCTGTGAGTTTGCTGGATGCGGTCGCGTCACCGCGGGGGAGTACCGAGATCCGCGATTTCAGCGGACATTCATAAGGCAGTCAAGGTGTCTTCCCAGGAGCGGGGTGGACCGTGAATCACACGACGGTTGGAGGGGAGATGACGGCGGTGATTCTCGCCATCTACGCGAGCGGCTGGGTGTTGACGACGCTCGCCGCGCTGGGCGTCGCGCACCGGGCAGGCCGCCGCTCGGTCTCCGCGCCCGGCACCGCCGCGGTGCTCGCGCTGGTGGCCGGGCTGCTGTGGCCGGTGCTGGTGCTCGCCGCCGCGCAGCTCGGCGTCGTCGCGGCGCTCGTCGCGTGGATTCGCGCGCGGACGGACCCGTCGCCGGCCCCACTGGAGGCCGGCGACGGGGACCGCGAACTCGCGCTGTGTTCCTGAGCCCGCCAGTTCAGACCTTGATCTCGCCCATCTCCGACCAACCGGTCGCGTCGATCGAGTGGCTGATGATCAGCGGCGTGGAGGCCAGGATCGCGGGTGCCTCGGCGACGAACGTCTTGAAGTGCTCGCTGTTGACGTGTTCGCCGCCGGCGTCACCATCGCGGAACCCCTCCACCAGGACGTATTCCGACGGGTTCTCCAGGCTGCGCGACCATTCGAAGAAGAGGTTTCCCGGTTCTGCCCGAGTGGCCTTGGTGAAGTCGGCCACGAGGTTCGGGAAGTCCTCGACGTGTTCGGGCTTCGGCGTCCACTTCACGACGATGAAGATCACGGTGATTCACTGCTCCTTAGGGGATGAGGATGGCGCGCCCGCGGACGTTGCCGTTTTCGAGATCGGTGATGGCCGACTGGAAGTCGTCGAGTGCGTACTTCTGAGTGTGCAGGTTGACCGAGCCCCTTGCGGCTAGCGCCATCAGGTCGCACAGGTCGTTGTACGAGCCGACGAGGTTGCCGATGAAGTTGATCTCACTGGAGACGATGTCGATGGTCGGTACGTCGATGTTCTCGCCGTAACCCACGACGTAGTAGTCCCCGGCGCCGCGCAGCATGGCGACGCCCTCCTTGGTGGCACCACCCTCACCGACGAAGTCGACGATCGCCTCGGCGCCCTTGCCGCCGGTGAGCTCGAGCACCTGCTCGACCTGCGTGCCGTCGGCGACGACGCCGCGGTCGGCGCCGATCGCCTCGGCCAGTTTGAGGGCTTCGGGGTTGCGGTCGACGACGACGAGTTCGGCCGGGGTCAGCGCCTTGAGGACCTGAATGCCGATGTGGCCCAAGCCTCCTGCGCCGATGATGACGCACTTGTCGCGTGGGGTGAGTCGCTTGGCCGCCTTGGCCGCCGCGTGGTAGGCGGTCAGGCCCGCGTCGGCGAGGGCGGCGACGTCGGACGGCTCCAGCGCGTCGTCGATCTTCACCACGCTGCGCGCCGAGGTCTTGAGGTAGTCGGCGTAGCCACCGTTCGTGTCGATGCCGGGGAACGCGTTGGCCTCGCAGTGCACGTCGTCCCCGGACCGGCACGCCCGGCAGAACCCGCAGGTGATCAATGGATGCACGATGACCTTGTCGCCCTCGGCGACGTTGGTGACGGCCGACCCGACGGCGTGCACCCAGCCCGCGTTCTCGTGGCCGATCGTGTACGGCAACTGCACCTGCGACTTCTCGGCCCACTGCCCCTCGAGGATGTGCAGATCGGTGCGGCAGACACCGGCGCCGCCGATCTTCACGATGACGTCGAACGGGCCCGCCGGGGTGGGGACAGGGACCTCGGCCATCTCCAGGTTCTGGTGATACCCGACGACCTGTACTGCTCTCATGGTGCTCATGACTAGGCGTTCCTTCCGACGACCGTGAGTTCTAGTGGCATGGCTCGTTGTGAGGTTGCAATGGAGAGACTCTCGCTGCCACCGTCGACGTACCTAGTGCGCAGCAGCCCCCGGCAGAAGTGCGCGTTGCCGTCGATCGAGATGCGCGTCGACCGGGCCCGGCGCAGCGCCAGTTCGGGATCCGTTGGGGGCTGGCCGTCGTGGTCGACGAGCACCAGCGAGTCTGCGGCGGCGGACAACCCGAGCGCGGCCCGGCGACGGCGCAGCGCACGGGCGGCATCGTCGTCGGGCAGCTCGGCGAGCGTCACCGACGCGAGCGACTCGGCCGGGTGCCCGGCCCGCAACAGCCCCGTCAGGCAGCGTTCCATCGCCGCGGTGTGCGCCTTGCGCTGGAACGTGGTGCGCAGCTCGTCGAGGTTCTCCTCGGCCTCGTGGGCGAACGTGCCCCGATACCCGGCGTCGGTGGCCAGCCCCGTGTTGATGATGTCGGAGTCGTGGTGGTCGTCGAGCTCGACCACCACCCGTCGCGTCCAGTCCAGCGCCACCAGAACGTCCTTGGCGTCCGAGGCCATCAGGTAGGCGAAGTTGGGCGCGCAGAACGACGTCGGCAGCCGCAGGTGCACCTCCAGGTCGCCGGCTGGGGTCACGTCGACCGTGTGAATGAAGCCGAGGTCGGTGATCGGCTCGTCCAGCTCTGGATCGATCACCGCGTCCAACGCCCGAAGGACGGCCTCCCGCAACAGTTCCCGATCCACGTCAGGCCTCGACGAGGGCGTCGGCGCCGCGCGGCCCGGTGGCGGTCTCGTCGGCTGCATCGGATGGGGAGGCCAGCTGCAGCTCAGCGGGCACGGGGATGTCGTACATCTTGGCCGCGTTCAGCCCGAGGATCTTCTTCTTCTGGTCGGTGGTGATCGGCGCGTACTCGGCGAGCTCGGCGGGGATCTGGAAGTCGACGAACGCCTCGACCAGCCAGCGCGGCGTCCAGATCGCGTAGTCCGACGAGAACTGGATGCGGTCCTCGCCGATCCAGTAGAGGAGCTCGCCCATGATCTGGCCGAAGTACTTGGGCCGGGTGTGGATGAAGGGCATCGCGACGGCGAGGCCGGCGTGCACGTTGGGCTCCTGCGTGGCGATCCAGCAGAAGTCCTCCAGGCGCGGCAGCCCGCAGTGCTCGACGATGAAGTTCAGGTCGGTGAAGTCCGATGCCACGTGGTCGATGTCGGCCACGTCGAAGGCATCGCGGTCCAGCGGCCGGATCGTCGGACCCTTGTGGACGTGGATGTTGCGCACGCCGAGCTCGCGGCACGCCTCGAAGTACCGGTAGGCCCACGGGTCGTCGAGGCGCCAGCCTCGGGACTCGCCGTGCCACTCGGCGGTGTAGAGCTTCACGCCCTTGAGGCCGAACTTCTTGGCGTCCTCCCGGAACTGGTCGAGGCCGGCCTCGCCGTTGCGGGGGTCGAAGTTGTGGTTGTAGGTCAGCTTGTCGGGGTGCTTGCTGGCGAGCTCGGACGCCTCGTCGGTCTGCCCGAACCCCTTGTAGTAGAACTCGCCGAGCGCGGCCGGCTGGAAGATCGCGTGGTCGACGTAGCCGTCCTCGAAGAGGTCCTTCATCAGGCGCTGGCCACCCTGGTAGAGGTAGTCCTCGTAGCTCCAGACCTCGGTCTCCGGCGAGAGGTTGCGGTGATAGTCGTAGAAGCAGTCGATGAACTGCTTGCCGTGGATGTTGCGCTGGTTCTCCGGCCGGGCGTCCCAGAGCGCGACGTGAGCGTCGACGATGAAGTAGCTGTTGCCGTCCTTGCGGTACATCCGGTTCTCCCTGGCTGCTGTGGTGGCTGATGGCTTGGCGCGATGAGCGGATGTGAGGGCTGTCACACCAACTGACCGGAGCCTATGGTCAGCCGCGGGAGCCGCGGAGACCTGGAATGTCTCAATCTGAGACGGGGACCTCGCGCGACTCGGGACGGCGGCGGGCAGGCTGCTTGTAACGTGGATCACAGCGTGTCAGACGGACTACCCGATCGAGTGAAGCTGCATCAGTTGCAGCACGCCGAGGCGCCAGAGGTGCCCCGGCGTCTGCTGGCGTCCTGGCAGCGCAGCGAGGAGTACGGGGTGCCCCCCGACAGCGTCGATCCCGTGTTCACCGGCACCGAGAACCTGGAGTCGCTGTTCGTCGAATGCGGCAACGAGGTGCTGCGGGACCTGCACCGGACGCTTTCGAATGAGGCCGTCAGCATGATGCTGACCGATTCGGAGGGCGTCGTGCTCAGCCGGATGAGCGGTGATCACCATCTCTTGCAGGCCCTCGACGAGGTGCACCTGGCGCCTGGCTTCGGCTACTCCGAGCGTGACGTCGGCACGAATGGGCTCGGCCTCGCCCTCGCCGACCGCACGCCGACGCTGGTGCGCGCCGATCAGCACTACGCCGCGAGCCTGTGCACCTTCACCTGCGCCGCGGTGCCCGTCCTCGATGCGTCGACCGGGCGGCTGGAGGGGTGCGTCAACCTGACCACGTGGTCGCAATCCTCGAGTGAGCTGCTGCTGGCGCTGGCCCGTTCGGCGGCGAGCAACACCGCCGCGCTGATGCTGGCCAGGTCCAACGGACGTCGCCCCCGGCGGACGCCGCGGGGGCAGGTGTTCCGCGTCGAGGTGCCGCGTCTGGAACCCGGTTCGGGCAGCCTGCATGACCTGTCGGACGCGTGGAACGCAGCCGTCGGGGTGGCGGAGCAGGCGATGGCCGCGGGCAGCATCGTCGCGGCCATCGGGGAGCCCGGCGCCGGCCGGTCCACGCTGCTCGCGCAGGCGGCGCGGCACACCCACCCGCGGGACCGCATCCTGTCGGCCAGCGCACCGGACGCCGCCGACGTGCAGACCTGGCTCGGGCTGTGGACACCGGAGCTGGGCAAGGAGCACACCGCCGTCGTCGTCCGCGACGTGGACGAATTGCCGACGTGGGTCGCCGACCAACTGCGGGATCTGGTGGTCCGGTCCAGTCGCGAGGTGACGGTGCCGTTCGCCGTCACCGCCGAACGGTTCGAGGACATTCCGGCGGGGCTGGCGGCCCTGATCGACACCGTGGTCGAGGTGCCGCCGCTGCGTGACCGTGCCCAGGACGTGTTGCCGTTGGCCGCGCACATCGCCAAGCGCGCCAGGGGCCGTGAGGTCGTCATCAGCCCCGCTGCGTCGCGCGCACTGCAGAGCTACGGCTGGCCGGGAAACGTCGACGAGCTCGCCAGGGTGGTCGCGCACGCCGCCAACCGCACCGACGTCATCGACGTGGGCAGCCTGCCGCCGGAGGTGCTGGCCGGCCCGTCGCGGCACCTCAGCCGGATCGAGGCCTTCGAACGCGGCGAGATCATCCGGGTGCTCACCTCGCGTGCCGGCCCGACCATGGCGCAGGCGGCGCAGGAGCTGGGGATGAGCCGAGCGACGTTGTACCGCAAGATGAGTCAGTACGGCATCAAGGTGCGCGTCTAGCGGGGCGTCATCCCGGAGATGGGGCGGCGGCCGTGCGCCACGCACGGTTGGTGAGCAACCGAAGGCCGTTGAGCGCGACCAGGATCGTCGAACCCTCGTGGCCGGCGACGCCGATGGGCAGTGGCAACTCACCCACGAGGTCCCACACCACCAGCGCCACGATCACGGCCGCGGCGATGGCCAGGTTGGCCTGCACGACCCGGCGGGCGCGCCGGGCCAGTGCAACGACGGCCGCGACCGCGGTGAGGTCGTCGCGCACCGACACCGCGTCGGCGGTCTCGATGCTCAGGTCGGCGCCGGAGCGGCCCATGGCGATCGACGCGTGGGCCGCCGCCATCGCGGGGGCGTCGTTGACACCGTCCCCGACCACCAGCGTGCGCCGGCCGGAGCGGCGGAGTTCGGTGACGGCCCCGGCCTTCTCGTCGGGCAACAATCCGGCCCGGACGTCGTCGATGCCCACTCGTCGCCCCACCTCGTGAGCGGCTGCCGGGTGGTCCCCGGTCAGCAGCAGCGGTGCAGCGCCCGTCAACCGGGCCAGGGTGCGGACGGCGCCGGCGGCCTCCGGGCGGAGTTGGTCGGTCAGCCCAAGTACGCCCACCGTCCGGCCGTCGATGGCGACGACCACCACGGTAGCCCCGGTTCGGCGCAGCTCGGTCACGTGCGGCGGGTGGTCACCATCGGCCGGGGCCCGCACGGTCACTTCCGCGCCACGCACCGTGGCCCGCACGCCGCGGCCGGGCCAGGCGGCGAAGTCGTAGGCCGCGGGGATGGCGACGTGACGCTCACGGGCGGCGGCGACGATGGCGCGGCCGAGGGGATGCTCGCTGTATCGTTCTGCGGCGGCGGCGATCTCGAGTAGCGCGTCGGCTTCGAGGGGGCCGGTCGGCAGCACGGTGGTGACGCGCGGGGTGCCGGTCGTCAGCGTGCCGGTCTTGTCGAGGACGACGGCATCGACGTCAGCGAGATGCTCCACCGCGACCGCCGACTTCACCAGCACGCCGTGTCTGCCCGCGTTCGCGATGACCGACAGCAGTGGCGGCATCGTGGCCAGTACCAGCGCGCAGGGTGAGGCCACGATCATGAAGGTCATCGCCCGCAGCAAGGTCGGCTGCAGGCCCTGACCCAGCAGCAGGGGAATGACGAACAGCCCCAGCGTGGCGAGCACGACCATCGCCGAGTACCGCTGCTCCACCTTCTCGATGAACAGCTGCGTGGTCGCCTTGGTCGCGGATGCCTCGGCCACCATCGTCACGATGCGCGCGATGACCGTCCGGGACGGATCCCGGTTCACCTCGACGTGCAGCACTCCGGAGCCGTTCATCGTGCCGGCGAAGACCTCGTCCCCGCCGGTCTTGGCGACCGGGGCCGACTCGCCCGTGATCGAGGCCTGGTCGACGTCCGAGCTGCCGCCGACGACCGTTCCGTCGGCGGAGATGCGTTCGCCGGGGCGCACCACGACCCGATCACCGATGCGGAGGTCGGCGGCCGCAACCCTGGTCTCGAGGCCAGCCTCGTCGACGCGAATCGCGTTCTGCGGAGCGAGGTTCAACAACCCGTCGACCGACTCCGCGGTGCGCTTGGTGGCGAGGTCCTCGAGGGCCCCTGAGCTGGCGAAGATGACGATCAGCAGCGCACCATCGAAGATCTGCCCGATGGCGGCGGCGCCGATGGCGGCCACGATCATCAGCAGGTCCACGTCGAGCCGCCGGTCGCGCAGGGCCTGCAGACCCTCGAGCGCCGGCGCCCAACCACCGGCCGCGTAGCAGGTCAGGTACAGCGCCCAGGTCAGCGAGGCAGGCGCCCCGGCCGACTGTGCCATTGCCCCGAGGCCAAAGGCGAGCAGCGCCGCGCCCGCCCATCGCAGCGAGGGCACCGACCAGGCGGCGGCCAGCCGGCTGCGCCTCGACGTCGATTCGGTACCAGCCTTCACCGGCGGTGAGAGTGTGTGCACGTAGATATGTATACATGTGAAGTTCTACATGTGTCATCTGTGTGGGCGGACCCGTGTTTGAATGAGTGCATGGGTCATGGCGTGGAGGGCCGGCTGACGCCGCCGGCCACCCTCGATGCGCAGTCGGCGGCCAAGGTCGCGGAAACCCTTCAGGCCCTTGCGTCCCCGAATCGCCTGCTGATCCTCACCCGCCTGCGCCAGGCGCCATGCACCGTGACCGAGCTGTCGGTCGCGGTCGGCATGGAACAGCCCGCCGTCTCGCATCAGTTACGGCTGCTCCGCGCTCTCGGGCTGGTGGCCGGCGAACGCAACGGCCGCAACATCGTCTACCGCCTGTACGACAACCACGTCGCCCAGCTGCTCGACGAAGCCGTCTACCACATCGACCATCTGCGGCTGGGTGCCCGCGATACCACCGCCTGACCGCCGCCTGACCGCCGTCAGTCGCCGCGGTAGGACTGACCGTGCGGCTCGACGCAGTGCTCGTCGGGATCGTCGGCGCAGACGTGGTCGACCTGGAGCGTCGTGTGCCCGATGTGATGTCTTTCGCGCAGAATGCGTTCCAGATCCCCGCGAATGGCGTGGCAATCGGCGCCGTCGCCGACGATGACGTGGGCCGAGAGCGCGGCCTCGCCCGAGGTGATCTCCCAGATGTGCAGATCGTGCACCTCGACGACGAATCCGACGGCGGCGAGCTCGGCGCCGATTCCGCCCGGGTCGACCCCCTTGGGCGCCGCCTCGAGGAAGATGCGGCCCGACGCGCGCACCAGCCCCCAGCCGGCTTTGACCATGAGGCCCGCGACGATCAGGGCGGCGATCGCGTCGGCGCGGGCGAACCCGGTGAGCCACACGACCGCACCGGCGACCGCGGTCGCGATGAATGCGTAGAGGTCGTTGAGGATGTGCTGGAACGCCCCCTCCACGTTCAGGCTCGTCCGGTTGGCCTTGCTGATGCACCAGGTCGCCGCGACGTTGACGACGATGCCGACCAGTGCGGTGACGAAGACCAGCAACCCCTCGACCTCGCCGGGATCGAACAGCCGGCGTACGCCCTCGAACACGAAGAAGGCCGCAAGCAGGAGCAGGGTGATCCCGTTCGCCTGGGCCGAGAGGATCTCGGCGCGCTTGAGGCCGTAGGTGTAGTCACCGCGGGCCGGCCGGGCGGCGAGGCGAATGGCCACCAGCGCCAGAACGATCGATGCCGCGTCGGTCAACATGTGCCCGGCGTCGGTGATGAGGGCCAGCGAACCGGCGATGATGCCGACCGTCACCTCGGCGATCATGAAGCCGACGATCAAGACGAGTGACAGCGTCAACCACTTGCGGTCGGCATCGGCGGACATCCCGTGGGAGTGCCCTTGATGACCGTGAGCGTGCTCGGTCTCGCTCATGTGCGGTCTTCCCCTTCGCTTGTTCCGCGATGAACGAGCCGAGCATACATCAATACATGCGAATGTTGACATGTTTCCCTGTCGTTCATCTGCGACTTCCTCGCCGAGATGAGCGGTTGCGGCGGCCCTGCGCAAGATGCGCGCGAAGTAGGACCGCGGCTCGTGAACACCGCGATCTGCGCGGCGGTACTCGCCCACGAGCGCGCCCACCTGCACGGTGGGCACCTCGATCCGATGATGCTCCTGCGCGCGCTGGCGACGGCCATGTCTCGACTTCCGTTGGTTCGCAGTGCTGTTCGATCCGTCGATCGGCTGGTGGAGATGTCGGCCAACGACCGGGCCGCCAGGCTGCACGGCAGGCGCGCGGTACCAACCGGATTCGTGGCGCTGGCCGGTGAGTCACGGTCGGCTGGCTACGCCACGCCTGAGCTAGCGAAGAGGTCTGCGCGACAGCATGTTTGGATCAGGTTCCGCTGGACCGGTAGGCCTCGAGGATGTCGGAGGGTAGGCGCCCGCGGGGGCCCACGTCGAGACCGTTCTCGATGGCCCACTGCCGCGCCTTCGTGGCCTCCGCAAGATCGACTCCGGCGCTCTCGCCACGCGAGCGGCGCTGACTCGACCGGCGGCTCGCTTCGATCCAGCGGGCCATGACGCCACGGAACTTGGCCGCGTTCTTCGTGGAAAGGTCGATCTCGTAGTGCATTCCATCGATCGCGAAGGTCATCGTCTCAGCCGCCGCGGTTCCGTCGATGTCGTCGATCCATTCGACGACGGTCCTTCTCGCCACCGCTCACGGACCCCTTTGCTGTCGATGCGCCCATTGCAATGTGGCTTCATGATAGCCATCACTGGACCCGGCAAACCCGAAATGCTCGTAGCGATCAGGCGAAGCGCGCGTCGCAGAGTTGCTCGTCGCCGGCCAATCCGGAACGGAACGCGACGATTCTGGTGAACCCGGCGGGCACCGTCTGTCCGTCGACATTGCTTGCCACCAGGCCGTTGGTCAGCAGACCCGCTACGGCCTCGTCCAGATCGCCTGCGGTCAGCACCAGATCCAGCCCCTTGTTCTCCGACATCGCTCGCTGCGCCACACCCGTCAGGCACGCGGTGCGCAGCGCGGCGGTCGGGGTGTCGAGCGCCTGGCCCCGTTCGTGCTGGACCGCGAGCGCGTACCGGGACGTCACCACCGACAGCGCGGTGTTGTCCCCCTGCAGCAGGGTGTAATCCTGGCGGTCGGCGGGCCGGCCCATCTCGGCCAGTGCCTTGACGTCGACGAAGATGGTGTTGGTCTGTGGGCAGTACGACGCTGGCGGGCTGGGTCTGGCATCGGCGCACGACGGCGTCTCCAATGACAGGGCCGGCGCCTGCTTCGGCTGAAACACCTGACCCAGCACGCCGACCAGAGACTTCACGACGTCCTCGGTGACCGCCACGTCACCGGCCGGCGAACCGTCGCTGCGGTCCGCCGGAAGCGTCAGCGGGAGATCCCCACGGCGCTCTGCGATCTCCTTCGCATCGATCTTGCCGCACTCCGAAGCGCCGGAGGTGAGTCCCATCTGGAAGGCGCTGATCCGGTCGAGCGCCGTGCCGTGCCCCTGCTCCAGGTAGGGCGCATCGTCGGCGAGGTAGGTCGGATCGCGCAGCGTCAGCACGCCGGCCAGAACGTGATTGAGGCCGTCGCCGGTGCTGAGCTCGAACCGTGGGGACTTGCCCTCCGAGACCCACCGGACGTAGGTGCCGGCCAGGCAGTCCGCCTGCTGCTCGCTGACGATGGTGGTGGTGTCGCCGTCGACCAGGTGGGCCATGCCCTGGACGGCGTGCCCGTACTCGTGCGCGAGCAACGCGGCGATCGAGGTGTCCCCGAAGAACTGCTGACCCAGCGGCACCATGACGCCGCGGTCCCAGGCGATGAGGTCGTCCTTCGGGCAGAACAGGGCGTTCGGATTGCCGTAGGTCTCGCCGCCGCAGATCTCCGGGCTCGAGGGGTTCTCGGAGTCGTAGGAAACCAGATCCGTTACGGGCGTGAAGGATCCGTCGAACGAGGCGCCGTAGTTCTCCTTCCAGAACTGCGAGACGTCGTCGACGGCAAGAGTGGCCAGCCGGTCGGCGTCGCCACCGTCGGTGCCTTGGACGCCTTCCTCGGGTGCCGGCGCATCCTCGCGGATTCCGCTTGGACCGTCCTCGGCGGGCAGGCCGCCGGCGCGGAACGGGTCGTAGAGCGGAGAGACCGCATGTCCCTGCGTCGTGAATCCGCAGCCGGTCATCGACAGCGCCACGCAACCGGCGGCCACGAAGGCCTTCACTCCGCCCATTGGTCCCGTTCCGAATCATGCCCGCGATGTGTCGTCGATCGAGATGCGAGCGTATACCGGCGGCTACGGTCGGGCGTGGGCTCGCGCACGGGCATCCCGGTGGCGGCCTGCCCCACCGACGCTGATAGGCATTGACGATGGGAAAGAACGAGCGCTCCAAGATCGTGATGACCGACGACGAGATCGCCGAATTCATCGATCACAGTCGCACCGCGACGATGGCGACGTTGTCGGCCGGCGGCAAGCCCCATCTGGTCGCCATGTGGTACGCCGTCATCGACGGTGAGATCTGGTTCGAGACCAAGGCGAAGTCGCAGAAGGCGGTCAACCTGCGCCGCGATCCGACCGTCACCGTGCTGATCGAGGACGGCAAGACCTACGACACCCTGCGCGGGGTGTCGATCGACGGGCACGCCGAGATCGTGGACGACGATCCCGATCTGCTTCTGCGCGTGGGCATCAGCGTGTGGGAGCGCTACACCGGTCCGTACAGCGAGGACGTCAAGCCATTCGTAGAGCAGATGATGAACAACCGGATCGCGGTGCGGGTGGTGCCGACCCGGCGACGCAGCTGGGATCATCGCAAGCTCGGCATCCCGGCGATGCCCGTCTCCGGATCGACCGCCCAGTACCTCGACTGACGGCGTCGGCCGATCGCCGACTTCACCGGGTTGGCTGCCGTCAGACGGGGTCGGTGATGTCGGCGAACTCGGGATGCTTGTCGACGTAGTCGGCCACCATCGAGCACGCCGGGACCACGCGCAGCCCTTCCGCGCGCGTGGCCCGCAGCGCCTCGCCCACCAGGATGGTGGCCAATCCGCGACCCTGAAACGCGCGCCCCACCTCGGTGTGCGGAAACGTGCGCCGTCCGTCGCGGTCGTGATATTCCGCAAGACCCACGGTCTGGCCGTCGACCGCGATGGTGAAGCGGCCGGGCTCGGCGGTGACGGTGGTCTCGGCCCCGGTCTTGTCGGTGGTGGTCATGGCGCTCCTGGGCTACGGGTTGGGGCGGGGCAACAGCGTGGTGTTGGGCAGCGGCGGGGCGGGCAGTCGCGCGCCGGGATAGCCCGCCACCGCCCCGAAGCGGTCGTCCTGCTCCTGCCAGAGACGGCGGTACTCCACGATGTCGGCGTGGCTGCGGCCGACGAAGTTCCACCACATGACTAGCTGCTCGGGAAACGGAAGCCCGCCCAGCAGAAGCACTCTCGCGGCCCGCGCACCGCGATTGGCAAGGGCGAGCGTGTCCTGGCCCGGCGCCTGGTACCAGAGGTCGGCGACGTCGAGTGCGGTTCCGCCGGCCTCGACGGCGCCCCGGTCCAGCAGAACGCCATGCTCGAAGGTGCGATCCACGGCCAGCTCGACCGCGGCACCGGGAGCCAGGTCGATCTGCGCGCCCAGCAGCGGCGTGAAGGTGGACACCGGCGACCGGAGGCCGTCGAGCTCGCCGAGGAACACCCTGGTCCGCGTGCCATCGGCCGTGTGGACGGTCGGCGCGTAGTGCACGAAGTCGCGACCGGTGTCGCGGTCGGCGTCGGGTAGGGCCACCCACAGTTGCACCCCGTGCAGGATGGGCGACCTGCCCGTCGACACCTCCGAGTGGCAGATGCCCGCGCCGGCGGTCATGAGATTCAGCTCGCCGGGCCGAACCATCGCGTGCACGCCCGCGCTGTCGCGGTGCTCGATCTCACCGCTGAACAACCAGCTGACGGTCTGCAGCCCGGTGTGGGGGTGCGGCGGGACGTCCATGCCGGGGCCCGTCGCCAGGTCGTGCGGACCGTAGTGATCGACGAAGCACCAGGCACCGATCAGCGTGCGGTCACGCTGCGGCAGGGTCCGCCGGACCCGGATGGCCCGCGGTCCGCCGAGGGGGACCTCGCGGGGGTGCAGCACCCCGGTGAATCTCGAAGCACCACAGGCGAGTTGGTCGGGCGCCAGCTCGGTGTTGCTCACCCCTCCACAGTAACCCCCGGCTCCGGGATGGCTCCCGTCATGGCGGTGCGGATGACCTCGAAGTCGCGTACGTCGATCTTGAACACACCGGTCCGGAAGCGGTATCCCCACTGCGCCTTGTTCACGATGAAGTCGAGTTCGTCGAGCAGCGGCCGGATCGGCGTCTCGATGCAGGGCAAGAACTCGACGCGCCGGCGCCACGGCTGGAACTGCGGGTCGAAGTCCTCCTGATAGACCTCGTCGTCGACCACCCGGCCGATTGCCGTGAAGGCCTGCAGTGGCGGTCCGTCGGGATAGTCGGTCCGCGGGGAATAGAAGACGATCCAGTCGTCACGCGCCATCTTGCGAAGCATATGGGGCTTGCCGTGATTGGCCTGTGTGAAACCGCCCGCGACGCCCCGTTGGACGTGGCCACGGCTGACGGTGTTGATCCAATGCGTACTCATGCGAGCGAAGCTACGAGCCGGCTCCGACAACCGGCGTCATTCATCCACAGACCGAGATCCATCCACGGACTGCAGTCAACCAGCCTCGGTCCACGGGCCGCAGATACCACGAAGCCGCCGATGCGGATGCATCGGCGGCTCGGGCGACGGTACCGCCATGGCGCCTCACGGCAAGTGGTCGCTCTAGGCGACGAATTTAGTTGGTACCCGGGGCATGTCCGGCACCGTCGGCTATAGCTTAACCACGGATCGGCCCTTGGGTATTCCAACCGGTGTTCTGAGATCTTCCCCACCGAACCGTCTCCGCTGCCGACCCCCCGGGCGCGGCAGCGGAGACGGTTCGTTCCCCCAGCTAGTGGTCACGCAGACTCGAGCACGGGCTCCAGGAAGACGCGTCGCGCGCGGACCGGGTAGCCGTTGCGCTCGGCCAGCTCGCGAAGCTGGCGCAGCGCATGGCCGCGACCGCGGCCGGCCTCCGGGACGACGATGCCGGCCCAGAGGCCCTCGGCCTTCGGCAGTTCGACGGCCTCGCGGGCGCAGGGCCATCGACGCGGGCAGGAGCGGCAGATGGACTTGGCGTCTTCGTCGGCGGCCGTGGTCCACCGTTCGGGATCTCTGGTGCACTCGCCGAGGGGAAGTCCGTCGAGACCCACCGGAGTCGTCACCGGTCCGATTCCCACCGCTTCACTCCCTGCCGCCATGTCGTCTGCTCCTCGTCCGGGCGTCGCCGTCGTGCGCGTCGCGTTGAAGCGAATGTATAGCAGTAACCGTAGCGATGCAACAGTTAATGCGTCGGTTGACCGTGGTGGGTGGGTACCCGCTGGCACGGGTCGATACCCGTCGCGTCTCGGCGTGAATGCCGTCGTCATCTCATCTGGGTGGATGTCTGACCAGTTCAACCCGCTTCTACGTCGGTTCACACGGCTACCGGCCGAGGATGCGAGGCATCGCCAGCGGGACGTAGCGTCGAAATGGTTTCGGCGTGAATCCGCAGCGGTTTCGCCGTCGGCTGCTACGGTCGCTGTGCGGGGTTTGGCCATAACATCACTTAGGCTGTTGGCTACGATTGCCCTACCCTTCAGCCCGCCTGCCGGCATCGAGGAATTACCGGAGATGACGTTCTCACCGTCGACACTGCAGCTCGGCGATCCCATGAAGGCGTCGGAGTGCGCGCCCAGGTGACGTCCGCGACCACGCCACCCGGCCCTGGGGAAGACGAGCCCGACGACACCGCCGCGGTGGATCCCGGCATGGCGCGGGCGGGTGCCGCGGCAGCAGCCCGCCGCCGCGAACTCGACATCAGCCAGCGCAGCCTGGCCGCGAGCGGAATCATCAACGCGGGTGCCCTCATCTCGTTCGAGAAGGGGAGGAGCTGGCCGCGGGACAAGACGCGCGCCAAGCTCGAGGAGGTGCTGCGCTGGCCGCCGGGAACGATCAACCAGCTCAGGACCGGAGCCGGCGTCACCGGCGCCGACGTCGAAGGTGACGAGCTCCGTCGCAGTGGCGGTGGCGATGAGGGATCGCTCATCGCCCAGGCCGTCGTCGCGGCGGTCAACACGCTCGGCTCGACCATCGACGCGCTGCCTCCGGCCACCGACCCCGACTTCACCCCGCGCATCACCGCGATCCTGTCCGACCTGCGGCAATTGGAGGCGGTCGCCGCCCGCGCGACCCGCATCGGCCGGGTAACCCCGACGCTGATCAGGGCGCTGGGCGCCGTGCGGGGTCGGCTGCACGAGCTGACGATGCTGGCGGCGACGGCAGACCGGGCGACTCTCGGTCAGCGGTTGTACGCCGCGCGCCGCAACGCCAACCTGACGATCGCCGAGACGGCGCAGGCGGCAGGTGTCGCAGAGGACGTCGTCGCCGGGATCGAATCCGAGCTGCCCGCCCCCGCATCCGCGGTGGACGTCCTCGAGACATTGATCGCGGACCTCGCCTGAGGGGGGTCAGTGACGTTCGCGAGCGCGGTCGTCGTGCGCGGGGAAGTGCTCGGCCAGGGCGGCGGCGATCTCGAGGAACTTGCGTCGGGTCGGGGTCGACATCACCGCGGTTCCGTCGATCACGCCGCCGGGTCGCAGCTGCGGATCGAATGGCACCTCCACCACGACCTGGCCCTGGCCGGCGAACTGCTGGGCCAGGATCGACCGGGTCCGCTTGTCGGCATGACCGTCCGAGTCGTTGAGCACGACGACGGTGCGGCGCAACAGGTTCGTCAAACCGCGGTTGGCCAGCCAGTCCATCGTCTGCCCGGCGGCCGCGGCCCCGTCCACCCACGGCGAGGAGACGACGACCAGTGCGTCGAGGTCCCGCAGCACCTCCTGAGTGACGGGGGTGTCCATCGTGGAGCTGCAATCCACGACGGTGATGGAGAAGTAGCGATCCAGCCGAGCCGTGGCCTCGCGGTAGATCGCGGGATCGAGCACCCGCCTGCGGGCGGGGCTGCCCTCGCCCGCCAGGACGAACAGCCCGGCGGAGTTGTTGCCGACGCGGCTGCGCACGTCGGCGAACGTCTCGAGGTGTTGGTCGCCGGCCAGCTCCCAGTAAGACCCGACGGCCTTGGGATCCACGCGGCTGCCGAGCTTTCCGAACGCGGTGTCGGCGTCGATCGCGACGACCCGGTCCTCCTGGCGTAGTTCGGCGAACACCGAGCCGATGCTGGCCGAGACGGTCGTCTTGCCGACGCCGCCCTTGCCCATCACCCCCACCTTGTAGTGACCGCGCAGGGCCACCCTGATACGGGCCTCGAGCTCGGCCTGACGGATCTCGTCGGGCGACTGCCCGGGGTTGATCAGTCCGAACGTCAACCTGTAGACCGCCCTCCGCCAACCGCGGGCGGGAACGATGCGGCGGCTGGGCACCAGTTCGTCGGCCCGGATGCGATCCGCATACGAGCCGGGCTGCGGTGGCGCGAGGCGAGGATCGTGAGTGAACGGCTGCGTCTGCCAGGCCGCGTACTGGGGTGGTCCGGGCGGCGGTCCCGGAACCGGTTGCGGTGGCAGGGGCCGTTGCTGACGGCCCTGCCAAGCGGGTTGGTGCGGAGCCGGCTGGTGGTTCGGCGGCTGCGGGCCCCACTGCGGCGGTGGTTCGGGCGGCCGTCCCTGCACCGGTGGGCCGAAGCGTTGAGGCGGCCGCAGACCCGCGTTGGACTGCTCGATCGGAACCTGCGGGGTCGGGGGTTCGGCGGGCGGCGCGGGCTCCGGCTCCTGCTCCGGCGGCACGAAGTCGACCGGCGGACGGGTTGGCAGCGGCGGGGGTGCCGGCGTCGGCGACGGATCGCCTGATGCGGGCTCGTAGTTCGACTCCTCGGGTCCGGTCCAGCCAAGCTGTCTGCGCAGGGCGTCGTCGCGGTCACTCACGGCACCAGGGCTCCTTCCGATTCGGTCGAACCCATTCGATCAAACGAAGCGCCATCCGGCTTCACCCCAGTATCAACCACTCGGCTGCTCCGGCGACCTCGGTCTCCCGCGCCCGCCAACGCCGGCCTAGCAACCAGCAAATTGATGTCCGATAGCGGCAAGACGTGGCGGGATCACGGCCGTCGCGATCTGGCTGGCAGCTCGCGGTGGGGACTCTGCGGTTTGGGCAGGCGCGGCCACCGGAGTGTGCCCACCGCCGTCACTCCCTGGTGAGGCACACCGTCTCCACAGCTCAAGACAGTCTGTCGAGAGTCGTGTGGCGGGACCACGGACGCCCTCGTGCTCCCCGATTGGTGCGCCTGAGCACGCCGGACCGCTGGTAACCTCGTACCCGGGCGGAATGGGCAAACTTGCTTTCCCATCGGGTTCGCGGTTGCCCATGGCAAACTCGAATCGCCATGGGCAAAGGTGTCGCCGATCGTGAGCAAGCGGGCCGATCCGTTGCAAGGCCGCGCGATCGACGGGAGCTGAACGTCCAATCGGGCCGCCGCCGTCGGGTACGACGTAGCAAGATGAGGGAGAGGGGGGTATCGACATGTCCGGACCCATGCGCATCGACGCGTCGCGGCTGACCCTGCCGGTGGCCAGCGCGGCGGGGGTGTGTTGACCGTGTCCACGTTCGCCAACGGCCGCACCCACGTAGACGACGTCGTCGCCGTCGAGGTGACCATCGACGGGATGCTCGTCATCGCCGACCGCCTCCACATGATGGAGTTTCCGCCGGCCCTGGGCATCCGGCCCAACATTCCCCAGCTCGAACTGCGCAACGTCGTGTGGGACCAGGTGGCCCGCGACCTGACCGCTCAGGGTGTGCTCGACGTATTCGGCGCGCCGCACCCGGAAGTCGCGGGCATGGTCGACACCTTGAGCCGGGCCGATCGCACCATGGAGGGCCGGTGGTGGCGCCGTGACGTGGGCGGCAAGATGGTCCGTTTCGCCATCTGCCGCAAGGGCGACCGCCACGTGATCGCCGCTCGCGACGGCGACATGATCGTGTTGCAGCGCATCGCTCCCCAGGTCGGGTTGGCGGGCATGGTGACGGCGATCCTCGGATCGGCGACGCCCGCCGACGTCGAACCCCTTACCGGCGTCGCGAGCAAGCTCGGCCAGTCGACCACCGCGAACCAGCTGGCGCAGTTCGGCATCGACCCGCCCTCGGCCCGGTTGTATGCGGAGATCACCGCCGCGCCGGACAGCTGGGTAGAGATCACGGCCAACGAACGGCATCCCGGCGGGACCTATACCCAGGCCGAGGTCGCCGCCGGCGTGCTCGACTCCCGCCACGGCAGGATCGTGTCGCTTCCGCGCCACGTGAACGGCGAGCTCTATGGCAGCCTTCCACTCCTCGGACGCGGCGCAGCCCGACGAGGAGGCCGCTGGTGTCGACCGCGATTCGGTAGCGCCGGCCGCACAGTCCAACCCGCCGGGACGTGCCGAGGCGCCGTCCGGTCCACTTCCGGTGGCTCCGACCCAGACGGCCGCCGCACCGACGAGTGCCCCACCGCCACGGGCCACCGAGGTGACCACGCAGATTCCACCCACCAAGGCGGGAGCGCCGCGCGTTCAGAACGGCATGATGCGGAGCCCGCAGACGGCCACCTCGACAGGTGCGCGTTACGAACCTCGCACGGCTGCCCCTGCGGCACAGCCGCGTTCGGCGTCATCGCCGACGGCCGGGGTGCACCACGCCGCCGACGCCCAGGCGGAGAGCCGGCCGGCATGGCCCGCGGCTCCATTGCCCCAGCAGCCGGGTCCCACCTCGGCGGCGACGATGGGCAACCACCGCGCCATCGACGCGCTCTCCCACGTTGGCGTTCGCTCCGCGGTGAAGATGCCGTCGCAACGCGGCTGGCGTCACTGGGTCTACCTCTTGACCCGCATCAACCTCGGCCTGTCGCCCGATGAGCTGTACGAGATGGACCTGCACGCCAGGATCCGCCGGAACGCCCGCGACTCGTACCAAATCGGAGTCTTCGGTCTGAAGGGTGGCGTCGGCAAGACCGCTGTCACCGTGGCGCTTGGATCGTCGCTCAGCAAGATCCGCGGGGATCGCATCCTGGCCGTCGACGCGGACCCCGATGGCGGCAATCTCGCCGACCGAGCCGGGCGTCAGTCCGCCGCGACGGTAGCGGACCTGCTGTCGGACCAGGAGCTGTCGCGTTACAACGACATTCGCGCGTACACGAGCATGAACTCCTCCAACCTCGAGGTGCTGTCGTCGGAGGAGTACAGCGGCGCCCGGCGCGAGTTCAACGACGAGGACTGGAAGGGTGCCGTCGGCATCGTGTCGCGGTACTACAACCTGGTGCTCGCCGACTGCGGTGCCGGACTCTTCCAGCCCGCCTCACGCGGTGTGCTGTCCACGGTGTCGGGTCTGGTGATCGTGGCCAGTGCCTCGATCGACGGGGCCCGGCAGGCCGCCGTGACCATGGACTGGTTGCGGCAGAACGGATATCAGGACCTGCTGGGACGGTCGTGCGTGGTGATCAACCACGTCGTGCCCGGCAAGCCCAACATCGACGTCGACGATCTGGTTCAACAGTTCGAGCGACACGTGCCCGCGGGACGGGTCATCGTATTGCCCTGGGACAAGCACATCGCCGCAGGTACGGAGATCCAGCTCGACCTGCTCGGCCCGGTATTCCGCAGGCGGGTAACCGAACTCGCTGCCGCGCTGTCCGATGACTTCGACAGGCTCGAACGTCGTTGACCACCACGGCCGCCGCACCTAGTTCGTCGGGCGTCACGCCCGGCCGTCCGTCGACCACCCGCGTCACGATCCTCACCGGTCGGCGCATGACGGACCTGGTGCTGCCGGCCGCAGCACCGGTCGAGACCTACATCGACGAGACGGTGACCGTGCTCGGGGAGATGCTCGAGGACACACCGGCCGACGTCCTGGCGGGCTTCGACTTCAAGGCTCAGGGTGAATGGGCCTTCGCGCGACCCGGTGCGCCGCCGTTGAAGGCGTCCGAGTCGCTCGATGATGCGGGTGTCGTGGACGGCGCCTTGCTCACCCTGGTCTCGGTCAGCCGCACCGAGCGGTACCGACCGCTGGTCGAGGACGTCATCGACGCGATCGCCGTACTCGACGAATCGCCCGAGTTCGACCGGACCGCGCTGAATCGCTTCGTCGGCCTGACGATTCCGATCGTCGCCGCCGCGGTTGCTGGGTTATCGGTGCTGAGCTGGTCGCAGACCGGACACAGCTGGTGGTGGACGCTGGCGCTTGGGGTACTTGGTGTCGGCCTGCTCATCGGCAGCTTCGTCGCCAAGAACCGGTATGAGAACCCCAGCGCATCCGAGAGCCTGCTGGTCGCGTCGTTGGCGCCGCTCGCCGGGGCCGCGGCGCTGGCCGTCCCACTCCCCACCGGTGTGAGCGGATTGGGTGCGCCCAACGTGGCGGGGGCCGCCGCCGTCGTGCTGTTCGTCGTGCTGGCCACGCGTGGCGGGCCGCGCAAACGGGCGGAGGTCGCGTCCTTCCTGGCGGTTGGCACCATTGCGGTCACCGCGGCCGCCGTGGCGTTCGGCTACGGCTGGCAGGAATGGGTGCCAGCCGGGGCGATCGCCTTCGGCATGATCGTCGTCACCAACGCCGCGAAGTTGACGGTGGCGGTGGCACGCATCGCTCTGCCTCCGATCCCCGCGCCGGGTGAAACCGTCGCCAACGACGAGCTGCTGGACCCGATCTCGACGAATGATGCCTCCGATGAGGAGTCGCCGACCTGGCAGGCCATCATCGCGTCGGTGCCCGAGTCGGCGGCTAGGCTCACCGAACGAAGCCATCTGGCCAAGCAGCTCCTGGTGGGCTTCTTGGCCGCAGGTTCGCTGGTGCTTGCTGCGGGCGCCGTCGCGGTCGTCGTGCAGGGACACTTCTTCATCCACAGCTTGATCGTCGCCGGGTTGGTCACCACGGTCTGTGGGTTCCGGTCCCGGCTGTATGCCGAACGATGGTGTGCCTGGTCACTTCTCGCGGCGGCCGTGGTGATTCCCACCGGTGTCGTCGTGCGGCTGTGCCTGTGGTATCCCGGCGATGCCTGGCTGGTCTTGAGCATCTTCGTGGCGATCGCCGTCGTCGCACTGATCCTGGTCGGCGCCACCGAGGGCGTCCGCCGGGTCTCGCCGGTGACCAAGCGCATCCTCGAGCTGGTGGACGGTGCGGCGATCGCGGCGGTGATTCCGTTGCTGCTGTGGATCGCCGGTGTCTACGACGTCTTGCGCAACATTCGGTTCTGAGCGAGGTGGGTTGAATGAGCACCGGTAGTCAACCGCCGTTGAAGGTCGATCCCGAACAGCTGGCGAAGTTGGGTGGTCAGCTGCAGGCGGCGGCCGGCACCATCCCCGAGGCTCCCCCACCGTTTACCGTCACGGGAACCGACGCCATCAGCACCGCGATCGCCGACAAACTGCCCGGTATCGAAGGACCGATCCAGGACGCGCTGCCACACCTCAAGAACGAGGCGTCGACCACTGCGGACAACGTCGTGGCCGCGGCCGGCAAGTACTCCAGTACGGACGCGCAGCTCGCGGCGGACTACGAGAAGCACCAGTTCGATTCGGTGCGCGGCGGCGCGTCCGGCGGTGGTGCCGGTGGCGGTGGTTCGGAGGCGATGGGTCAGATGGGCCAGCTGATGAGCATGCCGATGCAGATGGCCAGCCAGGTGGCGCAAGCGCCGATGCAGGCGATGAGTGCGGTGTCATCGGTACCGCAAGGCATCATGCAGGGCGTTCAGCAGATCGGACAGATGGCCGGAGGGTTGGGTGGTTCCGGTGGGTCGCCTGGCGCCGCTGGATCCGCGGACAAGCCGACCGCGGACGGCGCTGCACCGCCAGAGGATCCGCGCGACGAGGAGCGGCGGGACGAGGAGAAGGCGGCAAAGCACGCGGCACCCGACGGTGCCGGTGCGGGCGATCCCACGACCGAACGGGCGCCCGAGCCCGCGCCGAAGCATCCCCCGCTAGCGGCGATGCCCGCGCCGCAACCGACTTCACCGCGCCATGCCGCCCCGGACCCCGGGGTGAACCTGTGACCGGCCCCGTACTCAAGGTCGACCCGCAGGCGCTGCAGGGCGCGGGCCAAGCATTCGGGCGGGCTGGCGACGAAATCGGCCGTCTGGACGCGGGCGCCGCGCTGGGTCGTGCCGCGTCGGGAGTACCGGAGCTGGCGACGGCGGCGGCGTGCCACGCAGCCGAGGCCACGGTGTCCGCGGACGTCAAGGCTGCCGCTGACGCGGCCCACGCGTTCGGCTCGAATCTCGGATCCGCCGCGTCGCAGTACGTGCGGCAGGACCAGGCCGCCGCGGGTGCCGTCGACGACGTGCAATTTCCGAGCTGAGGCCCGGCGCTCAGACCGTGGCGTCAGCGCCGACGGCGTCGGACATCAGCACACCCAGGTGTTGCCAGTAGACCCAATCGGCGATGGCGGACCGCTGCGCCGTGGCATCGAAGGCGTTGTGTGCCTTGTGGAGTGCGAGCTCCTGCATGTGCTCGGCGTACTTGACGAACGCCTCGAGATGCACGAGGCCGCGGTTGGCGGCGGTGCTCATCAGGGGCTTGGTGAGCTCGAACCACAACTTCGCCGACTGGTCGTCGGGAGGTGTCGCGTCCGCGGGAGCCACCGGTAGCAATTCCTGCAGCGCACCGTCGGCCACCGAGGCGAGCCGCGCGGCGGCGGCGGGCGCGATCACCTCGAGACGACTGCGGCCCACCATCTTCCCGCCCTCGGGGATGTCGTCGCTCTTGAGCACGATCTTTGGCACGCCGGGATCGAAGCTCGCGAATTGCTCGGCTGTGGCGATCACTGCGCGCAGCTTATGGCCGTGCGCCTCGGCCCAACCCTGAAGCGCGAGAATCGGATACGTCACCCACTTGGCGCGCTCGCCGGGGGCGATCGACTCGTCGGCGGAGGCCAGGGTGACCTGCGGCGGCAGTTCCACGCCATCGGGGATGTAGCCGAGGCCGTAGCTGTTGGCGACGACGATCGAGCCGTCGGTGGCCAGGCCGGTCACCCAGAAGAATCCGTACACGGGCGTACCCATGTTCAAGGCAGCGGCGATGCGACGGGCCTGCATCAGTGCGGCGCTGGCGTTGCCGCGTTGCCGCTGAAGCGCGCCCGCCGTCGAGGCCGAGAGCGCCGCGTCGCGTTCCATCCGCGCGGAGGACACCGGCATGGCTGCGACGCCCGCGGCGTCGGTCTTGCCCGTCGACGCCGGGTTGACGCCCGGACCGGTACTGGCCGCAGCCGGTTGGGATGCCCCGGTGGGCGGGGGAGGACCGGCCGGTGGCGGAGTCGCCGGCGGTCCGAGCGGCACGGGTGGTGCCGCCGGGGTGCTCGGCGATCCGAGGGAGCCGCCGCCGGTCCCGCCACCGGGGAAGCCGCCCGTCCCACCGCCGGCGCCGGCGCCGCCGCCAGAGGTGGATGCCGCAGTGTGCTGAATGGGTGCGGCCGCGGCGGGATCGGTGGGGGTGGTGACGGGTGCGACGGGCGCGGAGGAGGCGGCCGCCGGAGACATGGTGGGCTGGGCGGTCGGTTGGGCCGAGGTCAAACCCTTGGCGAACTGGTCGGTGGGGGCCTTGTCGCCGCCGCCACCACCGGCGCTGGCGCTCGCCGGCGTCGCCTTCGTATCGGCATCTGCCTTGGCGCCCTGCAGGTCTGACGCCGATGGAGCCTTGGGCCCCGAACCGGAGGAGATGCTGCTCGCAGCGGTGCTCGGCGATCCGCTCGACGGTGCGCCACCGGAGCTTGATGGTGCGCCACCCATGCCTCCGCCACCTCCGCCCATGCTGGGGACGCTGGGCGCGGCCGCAGACCTCGGTGGCGGCGCGAGCGTTGAGCGCGGTGGGAACTGCTGTGTGGCACCACCGGTGAGCTTCTCTGTATTACCTGACGATGCGGTTGTGGTAGGGGGAGGCGTGCTTCGCGCCCCGGCCCCGCCTCCCCCCGCAGGGCTGTTGCTTTTGGCAGCCACGGTTGTAGCAGGGGCAGGATTTCCACCTTGGGCTGTAGGGGTGTTGCCCCTAGACGCGGTCGTGGTCGAGGGAGGGGCTGAGCTCGGAGGGCGCGAATACCCGGGAAGTCCACCCGCCCCATTTCGGGTACTCACCGCGAACTGCGGGACGTTTTCCGCGAAATTCGGAACCGCCTTATCTGACATGGGTGGAAATTCTTGGCCAGCGGCAATGGCGTTACCAGCTGTTGCGACTACTGCTTTGTTTGCTTTCAGTGCCTGATCGACAACAGCTCGTATAGCGTCGGTGCGCTTGGCACTGTCGTCCTGCGATAGCGCTTGGGAGTTCATTCCGTCGATTACCGATTGCGCGGCATCGCAGTTGGCCACAATCTGATTCTTCGCATTTACGATTGATGTGTACGAACTCTTGTGAAATACAATTGCTGATGCTAGCGCTCGACCAACCGTCTCGATCCAATTTGAAGAATTCTCGACCTTGCTCCTTCCCGCGTTAGCAGCCGCTCCGACCCATGTACGGCCGTCGAAGATCGAAGAATAACTCTGGCCCCAAGCATCTGCCGCCGCTTGCAACTTGAGGTCGACGCCAAGGAGGTCAGCGCTGCGTTGCGCATGTAGGTCCTCGTCGCTCTCCGGCCATGCGTCCGGCGGTGTCGTCATCTGACTCTTGTATTCACCGGTCGGCCGCTGGATTGCCATGATCGCTAGCTTCTAGCCGCCGTGCAGGCCGCAGACACGAAATTGGCGATCTGAAATGCTGCGTAGTTGAGCCAGCCGTCGCTGCTAACGTAGCTATCCTCCGCCGATAGGTACGCGCGAATGTACAGCGCTGAGGTGTTGGCAAAATCCTCCAATTGGGGGTTGCCGCTGCCTCGACCGGCGTCTTCGATATCGCTGGCGTAGGCGGAAAGTAGTGGCTGTGCAGCCTTTTCAATGGCCTGCCGCTCAGGACCCCATTGGGATGCCGGAATACTGGAATCGCGATTCTGCCAATCAGGAGAAGTCTGGGAATTGAAGGTATTTAAGCGCTCGACCCATTTCGAGCACGTCGAGTCCGCTGACGTGACGAAACGCTTTGGATTGGCCGGATCTCCGGCCGGTGCGATCGTGCTTGGTGCGGGAACTGCGCCAATGGAGAGTGCACGACTAGTGGCACCCTGTTCAATTGCGTTACAGATTCCGACTAAAGCCGAACTTGCGCTTATGTTTGCAGTAGCCAGAGCGTTATCTTCAGGACTATAGGTGGATACGCTGTCGGCATAAGCGCGACTATAGGCAATAAACTGCTCGTAAAGCTCCCTTACGACGCGGTGGGGAGTCTGTTTTGCAAGTGGAACAGCCCGGTCCGCAGCGCTGCGCATAGCTCTTGCGACATCTTCGACTTGCGTGCGTTGGTCAGGTGTCCAGGAGGCGACCGGCCCGAGGGTTTCACGTTGATCCGCCCACCCGTTTGCTTGCGCCGACGCCAGGCTGTTGTTGATCGCGGTTAAAGACTGGCACGTCGGCTCATCCAGAATGATGCTCACCGGCCCCGTGTCGTTGGCGCTGGCAATGTCGCTGGCGGCTCCCGAGGTGGGGCTCGACCCGCCGCCACCATCACCCCGCGTGAAGATCAGGGTGGCGCCGACGCTAATGCCGATCACGAGCAGGATCGCGACCGCAATCAGAAGCCACTTGAGGCCATTGCCCTTCTGCGGTGGCGGACCAGGAGGCTGTTGCCACGGTCCCTGCTGCCATCCGGGCGGCGATGCCGTGTATCCCGGCTGGTTGCCGGGTGGGCCGTAGGGCTGACCCGAACTGGCGGGATTGCCCGGCTGCTGCGGCGGCGGCCAGTTGCCTTGCGGGGGCACGCTCATGCGAGCCCGTTCCCGGCTGGCCGATCCATTGCCGCACCCCCACAAGATCCGCTCGTCACGTACCGGAGTTTACCGACGCACCTCCTTCCCCAGCCTAAGTCAGGAAATGGGGGTGCGGACGCATCAAATTCCGTTCAGCAGCCAACCGGCCGACAGTTTGCGGCAAGCGAATTCCGTCCGCCGGCGACGACGTCTGCGAATTGGACGTCGATCGCATCGCAATCCGTTACACGACCAACAGGATCACACCGGCGATCACCAGCAGCACCACGACGCCAACGCCTATGAGCAGCCACGTCGGCGAAGTCACGTTCGAGTCCGCCGGGTGTCCGTGCTGCGTCCACGCTCCCTGCTCCCAGCCCGGCGGCGGGGGTTGTTGGCGCGGGTTCGACGCCGTCGGATCGAAGGGCTGCCCGTAGAGCGGACCCTGATCGGCAGCCGAGCCCCACTGCTGAGATGATTGCCAATCGTCCTGAGGAGCAGTGCTCACCGTAGGTTCCCCCCGCCTCGCCTCTTCACTCTTACACCCCCGCCCGGGCGCACGACGCCCTCGCGTGCACGTCCACACCGTAGAACGAAAACCTACTCGGATCGCGCACCAAATCGCCTCCCGCGCCGACTTCAGTCGCGGCCGTCGTTGAGCTCTGAGGTGATCTCGGCGACCGCGGTGTCGATGCGCTCGCGGTCGGCCTCGATCGATGCCGCCGCAGTGGCCCCGGCATTCTGCAGCGCCTCGTTGACCCGCGCCGCGACGGTCTCCGCGCCGAGCCGCAACAGCCCGTCTTCGATGAACACGTCCGTCAGCCACTGGTGACCGTTCAACGTCACCTCGACCGTCTCGGCTTCGTCGGTCGCGGTGAAGGATTCGGTCGCCATCTTGTTCAGCTGCTCGTCCATCAGCGACTGCAGGCGTTGCGCCTGCCGCAGAACCGCAGCCACCTGCGGATGCATGTCCTCGGTCACTTCGGATCCTTCGGGTCCTGAACGGTTCTGCGCTTGCGGGCGCCGATCACCTCTTCGGTGTACTCACGATCCTCGACGTAGAGACTCTCGTCGGGCGACAGGCCCGGCGTGCGCTTCCTCTCCTTGCCCTGACCCGCTCCTTGGCCGTGCATCGGCGCGCCGCCCATGCCACCGCCCATCGCACCGCCGCCCGGGCCTCCAGGTCCTGCACCCGCGCCACCGGGCATTCCGGCGCCAGCTGGCCCCGGGCCCACCGAGACGCCACCGACGCTGGGCTGCAACGGCATCGACGGCGCACCGCCGCCGGCGCCTCCCCCGGCCCCACCGCCCGCACCGCCGCCGGCGTCGGCCGCGGCCGGGCTGATACCCGGATCGTCTGGCAATCCGGCAAGGTCACCGGCACCGCCGCCGGGAAGGCTGGGCATGCCACCGGACGGCGACCCGCCGGTGGGCGACCCACCCGAAGGCGAGCCTCCGCCCGACGGTGAACCACCACCCGCCCCTTGGCCGGCCGGGGACTCGCCCGCCGCCTTGTCGGCCGACATGGGCGAGACACCGTGCGACGGGGTCTGCGGCATCGACGGCGCACCGCCAGGGGACTGGCCGCCGCCCCCGCCGCCACCCCCACCCGCACCGGCCGTGGGAGCCTGATTCGCGCCGCCCTGGTTCCAGTCGGACGGCAGCTTTCGTGGGTCGCCGTTGGCCGCCACCGGTGCAGATGGTGCGCCGACCGGAGGCGGTGGCTCGTCGACGGTCACGCGCTCGACGGCCGCGGTGGCCGTATAGGTGTCCTGGATCTCCTCGGACTTCTTGACCAGCTTCTCCATCGCGACCAAACTCGCGTGCTGATTGGCCGTGGTCATGTTGTCTTCCAGCGACTTGTACTGGGCGTACACCGGATTGTGTTCACCGACCGCCCGCAGGTGCGCGTCCCACACCTTCTGCGCCTCCTGGGCCAACTTTTGCCATTTCTGGCCCAGCTGGGTGATCCAGTTGCCGTAGTTGAAGAACTTGCCGTACGCCTCGTCGGCCGCCTCACCCTCCCAGTTGACGATGGGTGCGATGAACGTCGCCCCCGCCTTCTGGAGACTGACGCCGGTGGCGTCCCACTTGTTGCGCGCCTCCTCCAGCGAGGCACCGTGGTCACCATTGCCCAGCGCATCCTGGGCGAGGTCGATGAACAGGTTGTCACCGCTGCTCGTCCGCGACGGCGAGGCCAGCGGGCCGGGTGCCTTGGGTTCGGGGGTGCCACTTCCCTGCGGCACGACGGGCGCCGGTGCGGGTCCTCCGGAGTCCAGGCTGTGCCGCGCGGCGGCGTCGAAGTCGTCGTAGGCCTTGGCGACCGAGTTCAGCGTGTCGGCCAACCGTTGCCGTTCGGTCTTGGCGTAGGCCTGCAGGTCGGCCAGGTACTTCGCGTTGGTTTGCAGGTGCTCGATGTTGCGTTTGGTGTGCGGCAGGCTATCTGGTGCCTGGAGTCCGGCTGCGAGGCCAGCCGGATCGGCGAACTCGACGTTCTCGACCTGCCTCGCCTTGGCGCGCAGATCCGCGGTATCGACCTTGATGCCATCGCCCATGGGTCCTCCTCACACCCTGCCCGCACTGGGGCGCAGCACGTCGTGCATCACTGCTCCAGCACCGTCTGATAGCGACTCTCCTCGCGCGGATTGATCAACCGGATCGGCAGCTGACGGTGGCGCGGAGTGTCGATGAAGTTCTGCCGCAACACGACCCGGCCCAAGCCGGGATGCGGGCCGAGATAGGTGGTGGCGTTCGGCCAGGAGACCTTCGCGACCGTTCCGACGCGGGCGTTGATGAATCCCGCGAACTCGCGAAATTGTGGTCCCAGCGTCACTATCGCACCGGCAGCCGCGGAGCGGATGACGAACTGGGTGAACAATCGCGCGTCACCGAGGTTGATGCTGACGTCGACGTCGTCGAACGGCATGTACACCGGGTAGCGATCGGCCGTCTCGCCGACCAGTACGCCCGCCGAGCCGATGGGCAGCTCGTAGTGGCGGTCCGTGGTCGGACTCTCACCGTGCAGCGCGGCGCGCTGTCCGCCGAACAGGCACGAAAATCCGCGTGGTGTCGAGGGTTCCGCCAGCGTCGTGAGCAGCACCGTCGTGGTGGGCGCCCTTCCGGGCCGGATCCTGACCCGGGTGATGGTGTGATCCGCCCGTGCCGACCACCAGACGTCCGGGCCACCCGGCGCCGTGTAGGCGGCCGTGAATGTGCTGCGGCCCTTGATTAGTGACCACGCCTCGCGTTCGAAGCTGATTTCGGTGGCCCGGTCGAAGTCGTCGAAGCTGCGTCCGCACCGCGCGTCGATCCCGTTGCTGGCCAGATGATCGGCGATGCGGGTGGTGGAGGCGACCAGGTACCGCGCAAGGCCCGCAACCCCCGCTTCTCGCCGAAGGGCCGACCGACGCGTCTCTTCTGGCTTGGCGCGCAACACGATCCACGTGCGGCGATTGGCCGGTGCTGGATAGGGGCCCACGACTTGCTCGTAGAGCGCGACGAGGCTCGACGGCGCGGTCTTGCCGACCCGATATCCCGCAGATACGACGTCGGCCTCCAGATCGGGACAGTAGGTCGCGATTAGTTCTTCGACGAGCTGGGTGTCCAACACGTCGTCGGTGAACGCCTCACCGGACACGATGACCGTCGGCGTGAACGGCCGGGGTACCAGCTCGACGATCGAGACCAGGTGCTCACCCTGCCAGCGCACCGCGACGTGGTCACCCGGCATCACCGTCGCACCGACGGCGGGCTCCGACGGCGCTGCCGGGGGCACCTGGTGGCGCCGGCGCCACGCGAACACCACCGCGATCCACCCGGTGATGCGACGGCCGCGCACCGTCAATACCGTTGCGATGGCGATCAATACGGCCAAGGTGATGGCCAGCCACGTCAGGTGGATGTGGATGAAGAACACCAGACAGGCCGGGATCAGCACGGCTGCCCACAGCAGGTGGCCCGTGGTCAATCGCAGACCGAAGACCGACGCCAGCTTCTTCATCGGCGCCTCAGCGCACGCCTCGCCAGGGCGGCGATCCCGAGCACTACCGCGAGGCTGACACCGGTCACCACCACCATCGTGATGGGTCCTCGGTCGGGCGGCGGCACGTAGACCGGTGGCGGAAGTTGATGGACCTTGTAGGACACCGTCTTCGGGCCCGGCGGGACGTCCCACGTCAACGCCGCGACGGGATCTATCACGCCGGCGCCGACGTAGTTGTCCACGCCCCCACCGGGATGCCGCGCCGTCGCCGTGATCCGGTACATGATCTGTGCCGGGGTGAGATCGGGGAAGCGCTGCCGCAGCATGGCCGCCAGACCCGACACGTAGGCCGCGGCGAACGACGTCCCGTTGATGGGGATGGGGCCGTCCTGACCCTGCAGGGCGTTGACGGGGTTGCCGTCATAGCCCAGCGCAACGATGTTCTCGGCGGGCGCGGCGGCGTCGACCCACGGCCCGGACATCGAGAACGTACTCGGCTGGCCGGTCTGGCCGATGCCGCCGACGGTCAACACGAGCGGTGAGTACCAGGCGGGAGAGACGATGGTCTGCACCTGTTTCCAGCCGCGCGGGTCGGATGGGATGGACGCGTCCGGCGGCGGGTTCTGAGTGCAGTCCTGGCCTGTGTTGCCAGCCGCGACGATGATGACCGCGTTCTTGACGGTGACCGCGTATTCGATCGCGGCGCCGAGGCTCTTCTCGTCGATCGGGCGCGTGATCTTGTAGCACGCCGCCTCGCTGATGTTGATCACCTGGGCGCCGAGGTTGGCGGCGTGAACGATCGAGCGCGCGAGGCTGCGCAACGAGCCGGCAGTTTGGGTCGTGTTGGGGTCGTTGGGGTCGACCCGTGCGCCGACGGGTTGGTAGTTGTCCGACGTCTGGCGCAGCGACAGCAGCCGGGCATCGGGTGCGACGCCGATGAAGCCGTCGGTGGGGGCGGGGCGCCCGGCGATGATCGACGCGGTCAGCGTGCCGTGCGAGTCGCAGTCGTTCATCCCGTCGCCGGCCTTGTCGACGAAGTCGCCGCCTGGCAGGGCGGGCACGCGTGGGGATCCGTTCACACCGGTGTCGATGACCGCGACGGTGACGCCCGCACCGGTCGCGAACTTCTGGGCGTCGCTGATGCGCAGGTAGTCATTGGGCCACGGCTTGTCGGCGAAGTTGGCGCCCGGGAGGATGGTCGGCGCGGAGCAGACGCGGCGGAGCTCGGTGGGCTGATCGGGGCCGGTTTCGTCGGGCGGCATGGCGCCCGGGTCGATCGCGGGCGGCTCGATGGCAAACACCGGCGGCGCGCCGAACAATGCCAGGCAGAGCACGGCCAGCAGCATCACGACCTTGCGCATCAGCTGCCGAGCCCCTCGCCCTCGCGTCGCTCCAGCTGCAGCCGAACCGCCGATGGCAAAACTCGAACCGCCCCTTGGACGGCGCATTCCCTCACGTCAAGCCCCCTGACCCCGTGCACCAGGGCAATCTTACGGGGCCGTAGACGCTCGGCATGCACGTATCTGAACGGACTCGGGGGAGGCGCGAGAGCGCCTCCCCCGAGTCGATCGGCCTCGACGTGGGCCGTGTTCCCAGCTAGTTAGGCGTCGAGGTCCTTCTGGACCAACTCGGCGATGGTGGACACGGCGGCTTCGTCGTCGGACGCCACCGTGACCTGCGCGCCGTTGCCGGCTCCCAGCGTCATGATCATCAGCGCGGATCCGGCGTCCACCGGCTCACCGCCGTCCACGGACAGGGTCACCGGAACTCCGGCGTTGACGGCGGCCTCGGCGATGATCGCGGCCGGGCGGGCGTGCAGGCCGATCGACGAGCCGACGATGACGGTCTTGGTGGGCATGGGAGATCTCCTTCTGTAATGGTGTCGAGAATGTCAGGCGGCGACGAGCTCGGGGGACGTTTCCGAGTCGGCCTTCGGCTTGGAGAACTGCTTGGCGGTGATGACCGCGGCCGCGCCGACGAGCATTCCGGCGGCCAGTGCGACCAGGAACCAGAGCAGGTTGCCGATGGCGAAGAACACGAAGATGCCACCGTGGGGTGCCTTGAGCGTGACGTCGAACGCCATGATCAAGGCGCCGGTCACCGCGCCACCGGCCATCATCGAGGGGATGACCCGCAGCGGGTCCGCCGCGGCGAACGGGATGGCGCCCTCGGAGATGAACGCTGCGCCTAAGAACCATGCGGCCCGGCCGTTTTCGCGTTCGGGCTCGGTGAACAGGCCCGGCCGCACGGTCGAGGCGAGTGCCATCGCCAGCGGTGGCACCATGCCGGCCGCCATCACGGCGGCCATGATGCGCAGTGACGACGGGTCGGCGACGTTGAGTCCCGCGGTGGCGAAGGCGTAGGCCGCCTTGTTGACCGGGCCGCCGAGGTCGAAGCACATCATCAGCCCGAGGATGATGCCGAGCAGGATCACCGAGCTGCCGGACAGGCCGCCGAGCCAATGCGTGAGACCCGAGGTGATCGCGGCCAATGGGCGGCCCAGCAGCAGGAACATCAGCAGGCCGACGAACAGCGACGCGAACAGCGGGATGATCACCACGGGCATCAAGCCGCGCAACGCCTTGGGTACTGCGATACGGCTGATCCACAGCGCCGCGAACCCGGCGATCAGACCGCCGACGATGCCGCCGATGAACCCGCCGCCGACGAAGACCGCGACCGCACCGGCGGTGAAGCCGGGGGCGATGCCCGGCCGGTCGGCGATGGCGAAGGAGATGTAACCGGCCAGCGCCGGCACCAGGAACGAGAATGCCAGGCCGCCAAGAGTGAACAGCACGGCACCGAGGTACTGGACCAGCCCGCCGCTGGGCAGGTTGGTCAGCGAGTTGCCCGCGGCGATGACGTTGCCGAGCGACTGCGTGGAGCCGGCGGGCTTGTTGGCGATGTCGTAGCCGGCCAGCAGGAAGCCCAGCGCGATGAGCAGACCGCCCGCGGCGACGAACGGGATCATGTAGCTGACGCCGGTGAGCAGGATCTGTCGGGTGCGGGTGCCCCACCCGACCCCGCCGGAACCCGACGGCGCGGCCACAGCGGACCCGCCACCGGCGGTGCCCTCGACTCGGGCGGCGTTCGGATCGTCCGCGGCCGCAAGGGCTTCGGCGACCATCTTGTCCGGCTCGTTGATCGCGCGCTTCACGCCGGAGGCGATCACGGGCTTGCCGGCGAACCGGCCGCGGTCCTTGACCCCGACGTCGGTGGCGAAGATGACGGCGGCGGCCTTGGCGATGGTCTCGGCGGGCAGGGGTGTGCTGCCCGAGGAGCCCTGCGTCTCGACGACGAGGTCGACGCCGGCCTTCTTGCCCGCGGCGACCAGGGAGTCGGCGGCCATGTAGGTGTGGGCGATGCCCGTCGGGCAGGCCGTGATGGCGACGATGGTCTTGCCCGCGGCGGCCTCGGCCGGTGCGGGGGCGGCCGCGGCAGGAGCGGCCGGAGCCGGGTTCACGACGCCCTCGACCAGGTCGACGACCTCGGCGGCGGTGGCGGCGTTGCGCAGCGATTCGACGAATTCCTTGCGCACCAGCGCCCTCGCGAGGCTGGACAGCAGCTTCATGTGCTCGGCGCCACCGGAGTCCGGCGCGGCGATCAGGAAGGCCAGGTCCGCGGGGCCGTCGGGCGCCCCGAAGTCGACGGGCGGGGACAGCCTGGCGAAGCCGATGGTGGGCTGGTCCACGTACGGCGAACGACAGTGCGGGATCGCAATGCCGCCGGGTAGCCCGGTGGCGGACTGCGCTTCGCGGGCCATGGCGGCGGCGACGAGGCCGGCACCGTCGGAGGAGCGCCCGGCATCGGCGAGACGTGCGGCGAGCAGGCCGATCACGGCCTCCTTGTCGCCGCCTGCGTCGACGTCGATGGCGACGAGGTCGGTGGTGATGATGGACATTGTTCTCTTCCTCTTGGGTGGTTCGGGACCGGTCGTGGGGTCAGGGACGGGTGGACGCGGGCGTAATCGCATACACCCGAACGGCATTCAGATCTATCTCGGACGGTGCGGGCAGGGCCGAACCGGGCAGCGCCGCCGCCGCGCTGCCGTAGGCCACCGCCATCTGCAGGCGGCGGGGTGGTTCGGCACCACCGACCGCGGCGCGGACGTATCCTGCCAGCGCCGAGTCACCCGCGCCGACGGTGCTGCGCGGCGCGATGGGCGGCGGGGTGGCGAGCCAGCTGCCGGTCGGGTCCACCAGGACGGCTCCCGCCGCACCGAGGGTGACCAGTATCGTCTTGGCGCCGCGTTCGATGAGCCGGTTGGCCGCGGATACCACGGGGGCCGGATCGCCCTGGGCCGCAGCCTGTTCCAACTCTTCGGATGACGCGCCGACGAGGCCGGCGAGTTCCTCGGCGTTGGGCTTGATGACGTCCGGAGCCGACCGCTCGAAGGCGGCCGCCAGCGCGTCCAGCGGACGCTCGGAGGTGTCGACGGCCACCTGGCAGGGGGCCGACGCCAACCGCGCGACGACCTCGGCGTACCAGTCGTCGGGCACCCCGGGCGGCAAGGAGCCGGACAGCACGATCCACGACGCCCGTTCGGCGTAGGAGACGACGGCGCGGGTCAGCGCGTCCAGGGCAGCCGCGTCCAGGCGTGCGCCGGGCTCGTTGAGCTTGGTCGTGGTGCCGTCGGCCTCGGTGATCGCCAGGTTGGTGCGCACGGCTCCGTCGACCGGCACGGTCCGGAAGGTGATGCCGGCGGCTTGCAGGGCGGCCAACATCGGGTCGCCTTCGGCGGCGGGCAGGACGGCGACGGTCTCGAGCCCCGCCAGCGTCAGGGCGCGGGCGACGTTGACGCCCTTGCCGCCGGGTTCGCTGGTGGCCGAGGTGACGCGGTGCACCGCGCCGCGGGTCAGGGGGGTGCCCAACCCGACCGTGCGGTCGATGCTCGGGTTGGGCGTGACGGTGAGGATCATTCCGGGGCTCCCGTGGCGATGACCTCGACGCCCTCGTCGGTCAGCTGGCGCCGATCCGCGTCGGAGATCTCGATGTCGGTGATGAGGGTGTCGACGCTGGAGATCGGCGCGAAGCTGACGAAGTCCTCCCGGCCGACCTTCGTGGAGTCGGCGGCGACGACGACGTAGTTGGCGCAGGCGACCATCGCCCGCTTCACCGCGGCCTCCTCGCTGTCGGGGGTGGACAGCCCGTGGCGGGCGGTGATGCCGTTGGTGCCGATGAACGCGATGTCGACGCGCAGGTTGTCCAGCACCCGCAGCGGCTGCTCGCCGACCGCGGCCTGGGTGAGCCCCCTGACGCGTCCGCCGAGCAGCTGCAGCGTCACCGACGGCATGGCGGCCAGCCGCGCGGCGATCGGCACCGAGTTGGTGACGACCACCAGGTCGCGGTCGGTGGGCAGGTGGTTGGCGATGCGCGCAGTGGTGGTGCCGGCATCGAGCAGCACGCTCGCGCCGCCGAGGGGGAAGAACTCGGTCGCGGCTTCGGCGATGGCGTCCTTGTAGTCGGCGCGGGTGGTCTCCCGCTCGCCGACGCCAGGCTCGACGAGGTGCAGGGTGCGCGTGGGGACGGCGCCGCCGTGAACCCGGCGCACGACCCCGGCGCGGTCGAGGACGGCGAGGTCACGCCGTACGGTCTCGGTGGTGACGTCGTAGGCCTGGGCAAGCTCGGCCACCGAGGCGCGGCCCCGGCTGATCACCAGTTCGGCGATCGCTTGCTGGCGCTCTTCGGCGTACATGACACTCCGTCTGTGTGGGATATGTGGGATTGAAATGTTGATATCGTTGGTTTTACCCCTGACTATGTTGACTTGTCAATGGAAATCTGTAACCTAGTTCACATGAGCGCGACACCATCCTCCACGTCACTCCAGGCCGCGGACGTCACCGCGCCCGCAGCGGGCACGGTGCTCCAGGGCATCCCGGCCGTCGGAGGCGTGCAGTACGCCCCGGTGATCCGACCGGGGACGCGGCCGACCGTCGACGACGCGTCGACTGGCGCCGACGTCGACGAGGCGGATCGGCCGCACGAGGCGGCGCGCTTCACCGCGGCGGCCGCGGCGGTCGCCGACCGCCTGCGCGAACGGGCGGCGAACGCCTCCGGCGCCGCGTCGGAGGTGCTCGCGACCACGGCGCAGCTGGCGCAGGACCGCGCCTGGATCGCGGCGACCGAGAAGCGGATCGGTCAGGGCAACCCTGCCGTTCGGGCCGTGACCGGGGCGGTCGACCAGTTCGTCGTCATGTTCACCCAGCTCGGCGGGCTGATGGCCGAGCGCGTGACCGACCTGCGCGACATCCGGGATCGCGTCATCGCCGAACTGAGCGGGCTGCCCGAACCGGGCATCCCGGTGCCCGAGGTGCCGTCGATCCTGTGCGCCGAGGATCTCGCGCCGGTCGACACGGCAGGTCTGGACGCCTCCCTGGTGGTGGCGCTGGCGACCACGCTCGGCGGCCCGACCAGCCACACCGCGATCATCGCCCGCCAGCTCGGCATCCCCTGCGTGGTCGCGGTCGACGGGCTGGACGCCGTCCCCGCGGGCACGATGGTGATGGTCGACGGGACGCTCGGCACCGTGACGGTCTCACCCGACGAATCCGTCGCCAGGGGTGCCGTCGACGTCGCCCGCGGAGAGGCCGACCTCGCCAAGAGCTGGAGCGGGCCAGGCGCCACCGCCGACGGCCACGTCGTCGCGATCCTGGCCAACGTCCAGGACGGCGCTGCTGCGCGGGCCGCCGCCGAGACGCCCGCGGAGGGCGTCGGACTCTTCCGCACCGAACTGTGCTTCCTGAATCGCTCCACGGAGCCTTCGGTCGACGAGCAGGCCCAGATCTACGGCGAGGTGCTCGATGCGTTCGCCGACCGCAAGGTCGTCATCCGCACCCTCGACGCCGGATCGGACAAGCCACTGAAGTTCGTCGGACACCCCGACGAGGCCAACCCCGCGCTCGGCGTGCGCGGCATCCGGATCGCCGACGGCAACCCCGGCATCCTGACCCGCCAGTTGGAGGGCATCGCCGCCGCGGCGAAGAACACGGGCAGCGCACCATGGGTGATGGCGCCGATGATCGCGACGCCCGCCGAGGCCAAGGCGTTCGCCGAGGAGACCCGCGCCCACGGCCTGGTGCCGGGCGTGATGATCGAGGTGCCGGCGGCCGCACTGCTCGCCGACCGCATCCTCGAGCACGTCGACTTCCTGTCGATCGGCACCAACGACCTGACCCAGTACACGATGGCCGCCGACCGGATGTCCGCCGAACTGGCCACCCTGACCGACCCGTGGCAGCCCGCGGTGCTGGCGCTGGTTGCGATGGCTGCCAAGGCCGGGGTGGCGGTCGGCAAGCCCGTCGGCGTGTGCGGTGAGGCCGCCGCCGACCCGCAGCTGGCGTGCGTGCTGGTGGGGCTGGGGGTCTCCTCGCTGTCGGCGGCGGCCGCTGCCGTGTCGGCGGTCGGAGCGAAGCTCGCCCAGGTGACGCTCGCGCAGTGCCGGGAGGCCGCCGACGCCGCGCTCGCCACCGCCACCGCAGCGCAGGCCCGCGTCGCCGCCAGCGCCGTGCTGGTGTAGCGACCAACGGCCGGGAAGAAATCGGACTACGGTCCGGTTAATCTGGGTACGTTCTATCGAGGAGGTACCGATGCCCGCCATTACCGCCGACACCCTGACCCTGCCCCGCATCACCGGCCCCGGCGCGGCCGATACCTCGCGTCCCGTGCGGTCGGTCACCACCGGCCCGCGTGGGTACGAGGGCGAGGGCTTCCCCGTCGTCCGCGCGTTCGCGGGCGTCAGCGCCGCGGCGTTGGACCCCTTCGTGCACATGGACCAGATGGGCGAGGTCGAATACGAGCCCGGTCAGCCCAAGGGCACGGACTGGCACCCGCACCGCGGATTCGAGACCGTCACCTACATGATCGACGGCCGGTTCGCCCACCAGGACTCCCATGGCGGCGGTGGCCTGATCACCGACGGCGCCACCCAGTGGATGACCGCCGGCTCGGGCATCCTGCACATCGAGACGCCGCCGGCCGAACTCGTCGAGAGCGGCGGCACGTTCCACGGCATCCAGCTCTGGGTCAACCTGCCGCGCAAGGACAAGTTCGCCGCTCCGCGCTACCAGGCCATCGAGGGTGGACAGGTCAAGCTGCTGGCCTCCGACGACGGCGGGGCGCTCGTCAGGATCATCGCCGGCGACATCGACGGCCAGCAGGGTCCTGGTGCAACGTACACGCCAATCACGTTGGCGCATGCCACCATTGCGCCGGGTGCGCGCCTGGACGTGCCGTGGAACCGCGACTTCAACGCGCTGGTGTACGTGCTGGCAGGCAAGGGCGCCGTCGGACCGGTCGGCAAGCCGATCCACCAGGGTCAGCTCGCAGTGCTGGGACCCGGTGACCGCATCACCGTCACGGCGGATGCCGGCCAGGATTCCCGCAATCCCGCACTCGAGGTACTGCTGTTGGGCGGCAAGCCAATTCGCGAGCCCGTCTTCCACTACGGGCCGTTCGTGATGAACTCCAAGTCGGAGTTGATCCAGGCCCTCGAGGACTTCGACGCCGGCAAGTTCGGCACCATCCCGCCGAATGCCCTGATGCCGCACACCTCCACGCGGTAGGGCCCGGTCCTCAGGTCTCCTGCAGCGCCACCGGTCGCGCCGGGTCCGGGTAGAGCAGCTCCAGCTCGCCGAGGTTGGCCGCCACGGTGACCAGGGGTAGGGCCGCGCGGATCGACAGCTCGGAGCCGTCGGACTCGGCGCGCAGGGCGAGCACGAAGCCGTCGCAAATGGGGCCGAGGTCGCGAACCGGTCGGCGGCCATGGAGGCGCTCGCGGATCGTGGTGGTGTGCGTCTCGAGCACCTCCCGCACCCGCGGATAGACGGTCAGCGGTGGTGGCGCCACGTCGGCGATCAGCTCGGCTGCCGTGCGTACGCGCACGGCCCGGTTGGCGGCCCTGACGATGGGCGCTCGCTGATCGGTGGAACCACCGCTCTCCGAAAGGTAGTGGCGCACCGCATCATCCAGGGTGCGCGAGACGGTCATCGCGTAGTGTCCAAGGGCGAACACCCGGTCGTTGGCTGCCTCCGAGGCACCGCGGGTCACCCGTTTGACCGCGGCGGTCAGGTACGTCGAACCCGAGTCGACGGCGGCGTCGATGGACCGGGACACCCTGGCGGCCGCCCCGCGCGGCCATAGCAGCACGGACACGACGGCGCCCACCGACGCGCCGACGAGGACGTCCTCCACCCGGATCAGGCCCACCTGCCAGCCGCTGGGGTTGATGACGTTGAAGATGATCAGCACCATCATCGTGAACATCGCCTGGCCGGCCACGAACGACGCGACCTCGGGCACGTACGCCGACCCGAACGCGACCACCGGCAGCGTCAGCCACAGCACCACCGGATCGACGCCCATCAACTCGATGAAGACCACGCCGAGCAGGAAGCCGATCGTGGTGCCCACCACGGCGCGCACCACCCGGGTGCCGGTGGTCAGTGCGCTGCTGCGCAGTACCGACATGGCGCCGAGCACCACCCAGAAGCCGTGCTGCACGGGGAAGACGTGGGTGACGGTCACCGCGAGCGCCAGTCCGAGACCGGTGCGCACGCTGTTGCGCACGACGACGGCCCTGGTGGCCAGGAAGCCACCCGGCAGCGACGTCAGAGCCTGCGACTCCGACAGCAGACGCTCGGCGGCTCCCGCCGTGGGGAGGCGGCGGCCGAGGACCCTGGCCCAGACGGGGCGGGCGTCGGCGGCCGCCGCGATGCCGATGACCCGGCCGGTGGTGCCCACGCAACCGGAGATGGTCCTGCGGGTCAGCAGCCGGCGCCCGACGCCGATGGCCGTGGCGTCGTCGGGCTCGGCGAGGATCTCGAGGATGTCCTCGCGGTAGCGGCTCTGGGCGACCAGCTTGTGCACCGCCAGCGCGGATGTCAGGTTCGCCCGGTGGGCGTCGCGGTGGCCGACGTCGGTGCCGAGCACCTGGGCGCTCTCCCGCAGTACCCGCACGACCGGATCGCGCATCTCGGCGAGCAGGTCGCCGCTGCCCTCGGTGACGCGATCGGACAGCCACTGCAGGTCGTCGACGACGCGAACGAGCGCGCGGCTGCCCGCGGTCAGACCCACCGGCCGGAAGTCCGCTCCGAGGAAGTTCGACCGCAGGGCGTCCATGGCGGCGCTCGTGTCGGCGGCCGAGGCCATCCCGTCGAGGCGGTCGGCCAGCGCCTGACACACCAGGGCGGCGTGGCGCCGCAGTTCGTCGTGGTGGCGCGGGGGCAGCAGGAACAGCGCCGCGGGGACGGCGAGCGACAGGGCGATGGTCCAGCCGAGCAGACGCTCGGGGATGGGACCGGCGGGCGTACACGTCGGCAGGACGAACGTCAGTAGCGTCGAGCGCTGGCCCGCCGCGACGATCTCGCTGAGCACCCCCGACAGCGTCACCACCACCGCCAGCACGAACATCGTCAGCACGGCCAGCCACGGGATGGGTGCCACCAGCGTGCCGAGGATGATCAGGACGTAGCCGTTGACCCCGAGCCCGGCGTAGGCCAGGGCCCGGGCCGGACGGTTACCGGGGAAGTCGACGGTGATCAGGAGCGCCACCGAGCCGAAGATCGCGAACAGGATGGTCTGCGAGCCACTTCCGACGGCGAAGCCGGCGGCGGCGGCCAGCGGCAGCACGATTGCTGCGCGCAGCGCCCGTCGCGCGGCGTCGTGCTCCGGGTCCCGGTCGGCAATCCGCTGCCTGGCCCGGCGGATCGGGCTCGCCGGGGTCAGCATGAAACCGGATGGTAGACGGCGCCCTCAGCCCGCGTCGGGCACCGAGCCGAAGCGACCGGCGTCGAGGGTGTCCAGGAGCTGGTCGGCGATCCAGCGCAGGTCCTTGGTCTCACTGGGCATCGTGGACTGCTCGTATCCGATCAACAGGTACATCCCCCACGACGCGAACACCTGGGCCTGGTGCTTGTGGTCGAGGATCTCGAAGGCCGCACTGAAGAGGGCGTCGTACCGCTGCCGATCGACCGTCGACTGCACGGCGCGCACCTCGGGGTCGATCGAACTCCACACCCGGATCGCCGCCTCGGCGCCGTGCGGCAGTGCCAATGCGTGCTCGATGATCGTGTCGACGCGCCGACGGGGGTCGGGCTCGGCCCAGGCCGCGGCCATGCCGGTTTCGCGTTCACGGACCCAGTGCCCGACGAGGTCTCTGGTGTAGGCCGACCAGCTGGGGAAGTAGTGGTAGAAGGATCCGGTCGTCACCCCGAGGCGGTTGCACACCACGGCGAGTTTCAGACCGCCGTAACCAAGATCGGAGAGCACGTCGAGGCCGGTCTCGAAGTATGACTCTCGAGATGCAACACCCGCCATGAATGAGAACCCTAGTGTCCGTGGCCGTTAGTGCACGCGGACGGTGGCGCCCAGCTATGTCGCCAATTCGTAAGATTTGGACCGAACACCATCCGTTGACGGCGCGGATGGTTTGCTGGATTTCACATCTTTACGGCACCGCAACGATTTGGTTCTGGACGGCCAGGTGAGATGTGGCACAATTCAACAGTGCCGTACACCGCTACCCGAGGTCCTGGGCGTCCGCCAGCAGCGAAGGCGGCGGAGACCCGTGAGCGCATCGTGCGAGCGGCGCGTGAGGTTTTCAGCGAACTTGGATATGACGCAGCGACGTTCCAAGCCATCGCCATACGTGCAGACCTGACCCGTCCGGCCATCAATCACTACTTCGCCAGCAAGCGTGTTCTGTACGCCGAGGTGGTCGAGAAGACCAACGAGATGGTCGTTGCCGCGGGCCTGGCCAAGGCCGACGGGCAGACGTCCCTGCTGAAGCGGTTGTCGGCGTTCTTCTCGGCCGCCATGCAGACCGATTCGCGGGACCGTTCGGCGGCCGCCTTCCTGGTGACGTCGATATTGGAGTCCCAGCGGCACCCCGATCTCAGCCGCGACGAGCACAATTCGCTCAAGACCTCGAGGGCCTTCGTGACCTGGGCTGTTACCGAGGCCATCCAGAACGGCGAGCTCACCACCGACACCGACGTCCCCACGTTGGTGGAGCTGCTCGTCGCGGTCATGTGGGGCATGGGTTTCTACGCTGGCTACGTCGGCGGCCACGACGAACTGCCCACCATCGTCGATAAGCTGGAACTGCTCTTGGCGAACAAACTGTGGAAGCTCGCCGAGTAACTCGGCAACACGGCGCGGCGAGCTTGCGGTGACGTCACCCACATGACCGGATAGCTCGACTAAGTTCCTCGGTATCATCGCCGTCCATGGGTTCCTTGCGCACGAACGACGACAGCTGGGACATCGCGACCAGCGTGGGATCTACTGCGGTGATGGTGGCTGCCGCCCGCGCCGGTGAGACCGAGCGCGCGCAGCCGCTGATCCGCGATCCCTTCGCCAAGATCCTGGTCGAGGGTGCGGGCACCGGTGTCTGGGAGTTGATGCTCGACGACGCCTTCGTCGCGAAGGTCGCCGAGGCCGACCCCGAGGTGGCGGTGATCTTCGAGCACATGGGCAGCTACCAAGCCGTCCGCACCCACTTCTTCGACGCGTTCTTCGCCGACGCAACGGCTGCGGGCATTCGTCAGATCGTCATCCTGGCGTCGGGTCTGGACTCGCGGGCCTACCGCATCGACTGGCCGGCCGGGACCGACGTCTACGAGATCGACCAGCCCAAGGTCCTCGAGTACAAGGCGACGACCCTGGCCGCGCACGGGGCGCGGCCGTCGGCGGCTCTGCACGAGGTGCCCGTCGACTTGCGCCAGGACTGGCCCGCCGCGCTGACGCAGGCGGGTTTCGACGCGTCGCTCCCCACCGCATGGCTTGCCGAGGGACTGCTCATGTACCTGCCGGCCGAGGCCCAGGATCGGTTGTTCACCCAGGTGAGCGAGCTGAGTGCACCGGGCAGTCAGGTCGCCGTCGAGACGATGGGCGTGCAGGCCAAGGACCGCCGGGACGAGATGCGCAAGCGCTTCCAGCAGATCGCCGTGCAGTTCGGCATCGAGGACGCCGTCGACGTCGGTGATCTGATGTACCACGACGAGGACCGCGCCGACGTCGCCGAATGGCTCAATGGTCACGGCTGGACCGCGACGGCGGTGGCCTCGCGCGACGAGATGCGCCGCCTGGGCCGCTGGGAGCTGCCCGACGAGGCCGACCAGCGGGCGTTCTCCGACTTCGTGGTCGGCCGCCGCTGAAGCCTGTCGGCCAACCGAACGGTTGGTTACGATCGCGAGGAGCGCACCCGGACCCCGTGGAAGGACTCCGATGACCACCGAAGCGACCGCTCCACCCACCTCACCCGCTGCCGCCGTCGACATCCCGGCGACCGTCGCCCGGTTGCGCAAGACCTTCACCAGCGGCCGCACGCGCGACGTCGCCTGGCGAAGACGCCAGCTTGAGGCGCTGGAGCAGCTCATCACCGAGAACGAGCCGGCCATCGCCGATGCGCTGGCACGCGATCTCGGGCGCAAGCCGTTCGAGTCATGGCTGGCCGACGTCATCACCACGGCCGGGGAGGCAGCCGATGCGGCGAAGAACGTCGGCAAGTGGACCAGGCGCAAGTACCGGCTGCTGGAGTTCTCGCAGCTGCCCGGCCGCGCCTGGGTGGAGTACGAGCCCTACGGCACGGTGCTGATCATCGGCGCGTGGAACTTTCCGTTCGCGCTGACGCTCGGCCCTGCCGTCGGCGCCATCGCCGCGGGAAATGCCGTGGTGCTCAAGCCGTCCGAAGTGGCCCCGGCCTCATCGGCGCTGATGGCCGAATTGGTGCCGCGCTATCTGGACCCCGATGCGATCACGGTGATCGAGGGTGACGGCGCGGTCAGCCAGGAACTCATCGCCCAGGGTTTCGACAAGCTGTGCTTCACGGGTGGCACCGAGATCGGCCGCAGGGTCTACGAGAGTGCGGCAGCGCAGCTGACACCCGTCACGCTGGAGCTCGGCGGCAAGAGCCCGGTGATCGTCGCCGACGATGCCGACATCGCCGTCGCCGCCAAGCGGATCGCGTGGACCAAGCTGATCAACTCCGGGCAGATCTGCATCGCACCGGACTACGTGTTGGCCGACGCCAAGATTCGCGACGAACTGGTCGCCAAGATCGCCGAGGCCGTCGCCACGTTCGAGGCCGGCAGTTCCGGCAAGCGCATCGTCAACGAGCGACACTTCAACCGCTTGACCACCGCGCTGGCGGCGACCAAGGGCACCGTCGCGGTCGGTGGTGGCTCCAATGCCGCTTCCATCGAGATCGAGCCGACCGTCGTCGTCGACCCGGCGCTGGACGAACCGTTGATGACCGACGAGATCTTCGGGCCCATTCTCCCGATCGTGACCGTCGGATCCCTGGACGAGGCAATCGATTTCGTCAACGCGCGGCCGAAGCCGCTGGCGGCCTACGTCTTCACCAAGACCAAGGCCGTTCGCGAGCGGGTGGTCAAGGAGGTCTCGTCGGGAAGCATGCTGGTCAACCATCTGCTGTTCCAGTTCTCCACCACGAAGCTGCCGTTCGGCGGCGTGGGACCGTCGGGGATGGGCGCCTATCACGGCAAGTTCGGGTTCGAGGAGTTCAGCCACCGAAAGTCCGTGCTGACCAAGCCGACCCGACCCGACGTGTCGGCGATCATCTATCCGCCGTATACAGATAGGGCGTGGAAACTGGCGCGCAGGTTGCTCTAGACCCGCCGTCGGCCAGCCGCAGGACTCATCAACGAAGATCGAGAGAGTAGGAACGCAATGCCCGGAGTGCAGGATCGCGTCATCGTCGTCACCGGTGCCGGTGGAGGTCTCGGACGGGAGTACGCCCTGACCCTCGCCCGCGAGGGCGCCAGCGTGGTGGTCAACGATCTCGGCGGATCGCGCGACGGATCGGGCGCCGGGCACAACATGGCTGATCAGGTGGTTGCCGAGATCAAGGAGGCGGGTGGACGCGCCGTCGCCAACTACGACAGCGTCGCCGAGCCCGAGGGCGCCGAGAAGATCATCAAGACCGCCGTGGACGAGTTCGGGGCGGTGCACGGCGTCGTCAGCAATGCGGGCATCCTGCGCGACGGCACGTTCCACAAGATGACGTACGACAATTGGGACGCCGTGCTCAAGGTGCACCTCTACGGCGGCTACAACGTGCTGCGGGCGGCGTGGCCGCACTTCCGTGAGCAGAGCTTCGGCCGCGTCGTGGTCGCCACCTCGACCAGCGGGTTGTTCGGCAATTTCGGTCAGGCCAACTACGGCGCTGCGAAGCTGGGCCTGGTGGGCCTGATCAACACGCTGGCCCAGGAAGGTGCCAAGTACGACATCAAGGCGAACGCCGTCGCGCCGATCGCCGCGACCCGCATGACGCAGGACATCCTGCCGCCCGAGGTGTTCGAGAAGCTGACGCCCGAGTACGTCGCGCCCGTCGTGGCCTACCTGTGCACCGAGGAGCTGACGGACACCGACTCGATCTTCATCGTCGGTGGTGGCAAGGTGCAGCGCACCGCGCTGTTCCAGAACGACGGCGTGACGTTCTCCCAAGTGCCCTCGGTCGACGACGTGGCGTCCAAGTGGGGTGAGATCACCGATCTGTCGGCAGCTCATTCTGCCAGCTTCAAGTTGGGCTGAGCCCGTGAAGGCGCTTGTCGCGCAGGAACTCTCGGGCCCGTCGGGGCTGGCCTACGTCGACGTCGACGAACCGGTGGCTGCGAGCGCGGTGGTCGTCGACGTCGGCGCTGCCGGTGTCAGCTTCCCAGATCTGCTGCTGCTCAAGGGCGAGTACCAGCTCAAGCTCGACCCGCCGTTCATTCCCGGCACCGAGGTCGCGGGTACCGTTCGCTCGGCGCCCGACGGCTCGGGTTTCACCGTCGGGCAGCGGGTGACGGGGCTGAGCATGCTCGGGGCGTGGGCCGAGCGGGTCGCGCTTCCGGTGGCGAGTGTGCTGCCGACGCCGGACGACCTGGACGACGGCGCGGCGGTCTGCCTGCTCGGCAACTACTACACGATGTACTTCGCGCTGGTGCGCCGCGGCGGCCTGCTGGCGGGGGAGACGGTGCTGGTGCTCGGCTCCGCGGGCGGAGTCGGGACGGCCGCCATTCAGATCGCCAAGGCGTTGGGCGCCAAGGTTATTGCGATGGTGCACCGGCCGGGAGCAGAAGAGTTCGTCGAGTCCCTGGGTGCCGACGTGGTGCTTCCGCTGACCGAAGGGTGGGCGCAGGCGGTGCGCGAGCACACCGACGGCCGCGGTGTGGACCTCGTCGTGGACCCGATCGGTGGGCCGGCCTTCGACGACGCGATCCGGGTGCTTGCCACCGAGGGCCGGCTGCTGGTGCTCGGATTCGCCTCGGGTGGTGGCATTCCCACCGTGAAGGTGAACAGGTTGCTGCTGCGCAACGTCAGCGTCGTCGGCGTCGGGCTGGGTGAGTTCATCAATCGCACCCCCGGGGCGCAGGTCGAGATCGGTGCCGGGCTCGGCAAGCTGGTCGAGGCGGGCCTGCGGCCGCCGCCGCCCGTGCGCTACCCGCTGTCGGAGGGCCGCGCGGCGTTGGAGAGCCTGGCCGACGGTGGGATCAAGGGCAAGGTCGTCCTGGAGCCGTGAGCAATCCCCGTGCGCTGGCCTTCGACGTCTTCGGCACCGTCGTGGACTGGCGGGGCAGCGTGATCAACGAACTCGAGATGTTCGGGGAAACCCATGGGGTGGCCGAGGATTGGCCGCGCTTCGCCGACCGGTGGCGGGCGGGCTACCCGGAGGCGATGAACCGGGTGCGCACCGGTGAACTGCCCTGGCTGAAGATCGATGCACTGCACCGGCTGATCCTCGACGAACTCCTCGACGACGCGGGTTTCACGGACCTGCCCGACGCGGACGTCACCGAGCTCAATCGCGTGTGGCACCGGTTGGACCCGTGGTCGGACGCGGTGCCGGGTCTGACGCGGCTCAAGGAGCGGTTCGTCATCACCACGCTGTCCAACGGCAACGTGTCCCTGCTGACCGACATGGCCCAACGTGCCGGGTTGCCGTGGGATTGCGTGATCTCGGCGGAGTTGTTCCACCACTACAAACCCGATCCCGAGGCCTACCTCGGCTGCGCCGACCTGCTCGACGTCGCTCCGGGGGAGCTGATGCTCGTCGCGGCGCACCCCAGCGACCTCCGGGCGGCCCGAGCGGCGGGCTTGATGACGGCCTACGTCGCACGTCCACTCGAACGCGGACCGGGCCGTCCGCCGCCCGAGTACGACGACGGCGAATTCGACGTCGCGGCAACCGACTTCCTCGACCTCGCGCGCCAGCTCGGAGCATGACGCGGTGAGTACCGGCGGGATCGTCCTGGTCGCGTTGGTCATCGCCGTGGGACTGGTTGGCATCCTGGTGCCGCTACTGCCCGGCAGCGTGCTGGTGTTCGGGGCGATCGCGGTGTGGGCGTTCGTCGAACGGACGGCCATGGGCTGGGTGACGTTCGGTCTGGCGACGGCGATCCTGGTGGTCGCCCTGCTGGTGAAGTACCTGTGGCCGATGAAACGGATGCGCAAGGCCGACGTCGGCACGTGGAGTCTGTCGGCGGGCGCAGTGCTTGGCATCGTCGGGTTCTTCGTGATCCCCGTGGTCGGGCTCGTCATCGGGTTCGTGGCGGGCATCTTCCTTGCCGAGCTGGCGACGCGCGCCAATTCCAGGCTGGCCCGGGCGTCGACGGTGCACGCCATCAAGGGTGTTGCCCTGTCGGTCGGAGTGGAGATGGCGGGCGCGCTGCTCGCGACGATGGTGTGGGTGGCCGGCGTGCTGGTGAGCTGATGGCTGTCTTGTCGCCTACCTGGTGGCCCCCTTGGAGCGAATGTGGCGGGCGGCCGGCGCGCTGGTGGGCTTATGGCCCTCCTGCCGCCTACCTAGGTGCCCGCCTCCGAGCGAATGCGGCGGGCTTGCTCACGTAGAGCGAGCACACGGTGGTGGATCCTGTACTCCGTCGATCGGGGCATTTCGAACGGCGCGTAGACGCCGCGCCCCACTCTGCAGACCCTGACATGCCCCATCTCCCAGCGAAGGGCGTCGGAAACCGACTTGGGCGGGTGCCCCACGATGACGAAGCCTTGCTCGGTGAGCGCCGCGATGAGCTCGGGGATGGTTGCGCGTCCGTGTTGGTAGAGATAGTTCACGAGCGCGTACCGGAGTTCGGTGCCGCGCAACACCAGTGAGTCGTCCATGACCAAAAAGTCGCACGACCCTCCGACACCACGGCCAGATTCGCTCGGAGGCGGGCAACTGCACCTGTGGTTTGAGGGTGCCGCGGAGGCGTGTTCGAAGGTGGCGCGCAGGTCTGGGGTGAGGGTGGCGCGGAGTCTGGGGTAGACGGCTTTCGCTCGGAGGCGGGCAATGAGACGTGTGGGTGGGGAGCGGCGCGTGGCGTGGGCAGCGCCGAGAGGGCCCGGATTCGCTCGGAGGCGGGCAACTTCATGTGGTTCGGCAGAGCGCGTGCGGGGCGTCGGCGGAGGGAGGATGATCGAACTCGTGTCAGAAACCAAGATCACGGTCATCTACGACAACCCCACCGACCCCGCTGCCTTCGAAGCCGCCTACGTGTCCGACCAGCTGGAGACCGCCCGCAAGGTGCCAGGATACGTCCGCTTCGAGGCGTCCAAGGTATGGCCCAAGGAGGACGGCTCACCCACCCCGGCGTACCGGATGATCGACTGGTACTTCGCTGACTACGACGCGGCCAGCGCGGCCGTCACCACACCGGAGTTCGGGGCCTTCTTCCAGGCGCTGGGCCAGATCGCGACCGGCGGTGTCCGCGTGCTGTTCTCCGACGTCGAGGTGCCGCAGCACTGACGCTCAGGTCGACAGATAATCGCGCAGCCGGGACACCTCGTCGGCCGTGACGCCCACGGCGGCAAGGTAGTTCGCCGGTGACCCGTAGTCCGCCTCGATGGTGCGCCACGCAGCGTCGAGGTACTCCTCCCGCACCCCGAGCACCGCGTCGCCGAGGCGCGCCTCGGCGAAGGTGACGATCTCGGGCGTCGTCGACTCGGCAGCTCGGTTGCGGATCGACTCCAGGATCCGCTCGCGGAGCCGGGGGGCGGCGGCGTTGCTGCGCAGGAAGTCCGCAACGATGGCCTCGCGCGGGACGCCGACGGTATCCAGCACCAGCGCCACGGTGAAACCCGTGCGGTCCTTGCCCGCGAAGCAGTGCGCGATCACCGGGCGCTGGTCAGCCAGCAGCGAGATCACCTGTTGCACAGCGGTCTTCGCGCCTGGAAGGTTGGGAAAGCGCAGGTACTCCTCGGTCATGAACCGGCTGGCCGCGACCGTCAGGTCCTCGTCGTCGGGTTCGGACGTCATCATCTTCTCGAAGGCGCTGTCGTGCGGCGCGTCCGGCTGATCGGCCGCCAATTCGTGAAACGGCAGAAGATGCACCTCGACGCCGTCGGGCACCAGACCGGGGCCGCGTCGCTCGACTTCGCGCAGGGACCGCAGGTCGGCGACGTCACCGATCCCCAACTGCGCCAGCGTGGACCGGCCGTCGTCGTCGAGGTTGCTCAGCTCGCTGGACCGGAACAACCGACCCGGTGCGATGCCGGTCTCCTCGGCGACGTCGCGGAAGTTCCACGCACCGGAGAGCTCATCGCCGGTGTAGACCACTACGTGGTCACCGCCGCCGCGAGGGCGCTCTTCTCGCGACCCAGTTCGGCCCGGGCGATACTGCGCATGTGCACCTCGTCCGGACCGTCGAACAACCGCATCGCCCGGTGCCAGCCGTAGAGCCGCGCCAGCGGGAAGTCGTCGGTGACACCGGCGCCCCCGTGTACCTGGATGGCGCGGTCGAGCACGTTGCAGGCCATCTGCGGCGCGACGGCCTTGATCATCGCGACCTGGTTGCGGGCTGCCTTGTTGCCATGCTGGTCGATGGTCCACGCTGCCTTCTCGCACAGCAGCCGAGCCTGATCGATCTCATTGCGGGACAACGCAACCTGCTGTTGGACCACGCCCTGCTCGGCCAGTGGCTTGCCGAACGCGATGCGCTTGTTGACCCGGTCCACCATCAGCGCCAGCGCCCGCTCGGCCACGCCGATGGCTCGCATGCAGTGGTGGATGCGCCCGGGACCGAGGCGGGCCTGGGCGATGGCGAATCCGCCGCCCTCCTCGCCGAGCAGGTTCGTCGCCGGCACCCGCACGTCGTCGAACACGATCTCGGCGTGCCCGTGCTGGTCCTGCCAGCCGAAGACCGGCAGCGAGCGCAGGATCTCGACACCAGGGGTGTCGATGGGCACCAGGATCATCGACTGCTGCTGATGCGACGCGGCATCGGGGTTGGTGCGGCCCATCACGATCAGGATCTTGCAGCGTGGGTCGTTGGCACCGGAGGTCCACCACTTGCGGCCGTTGATGACGTAGTCGTCGCCGTCGCGCAGCATGGTCGTCTCGATGTTGCGCGCGTCGCTGGAGGCCACGGCGGGTTCGGTCATCGCGAACGCGCTGCGGATCTCACCGTTCAGCAGCGGCTCGAGCCACTGCTTGCTCTGCGCGGGGGTGGCGAACAGGTGCAGCGTCTCCATGTTGCCGGTGTCGGGGGCGGCGCAATTCAGTGCCTCCGGTGCGAGCTCCATGCTCCAGCCCGACAGCTCGGCTAGCGGGGAGTACTCGAGGTTGGTAAGCCCCGACTCCGCGGGCAGGAACAGATTCCACAGACCCCGCTCCCTGGCAAGCTTCTTGAGCTCCTCGACCACGGGTGGGACGGTGTGGTCGTGCGGGCCGGCCTGCAGGCGGTACTGATCGTAGGAATGCTCGGCGGGGAAGACGTGCTCGACCATGAAGTCGGTGAGCCGTGCGTGATAGTCCTGCGCCTTTGCCGACATCGCGAAGTCCATGGGGCCACGATATGACACCCGTCAGGATGCTCGACGGGGCGGCCGGTTCAGGCCCCCAGCACGGTGACGTCGCCCGTCGCGCCGTCGACCTCGATCATCGTGCCGGTCGACAGTCGGGCCGCGGCACCCCGCGCATTGACCACGCACGGAACGCCGAACTCCCGCGCGACGATGGCGGCGTGCGACGTCGGGCCGCCGAGCTCGGTGACGACCGCGGCCGCGTAGGCGAACGCCGGGGTGTAACCCACGTCGGTGACCTTCGCGACGAGGATCTCACCGGGCAGCAGATCGTCGATGGTCTCGGCGCCCACGACGCGAACCAGCCCGCGGACCCGTCCGCCGGACACCCCGATGCCGTGCAGCACCTCACCACCTTCGACGTGGGCCGCCGGCGCATCCGTCGGCACCCACCGGCCACTGAACGCCTCCGGCGGATCGAGCTGCTGCAAGCGCGCCTGTTCGGCTCTGCGGCGGGCCACGATCCCCGCCAGATCCGGTGGTGGTGCGTCCAATTCGTCGACCAGCAGGTAGAACACGTCGTCGACCTCGGTGAGCTCGCCGGTGTCGACCAGACGCCTGCCCTGTTCGCGCAGCAGTCGCCGCAGCAGCCAGATCGCGCGGACCATCCGGTCGCGTCGCACCTCGCGCTCGCGGATCTGGGCGGCGGCGGCCACCGCGACGGGCCGGCCCGGCAGCGGTACCTTCGGCAGCACGGGCAGGTCGCGGGGCTCCGATACCAGCGCCTTGGCCACCATGCGGATCATCAGCGTGGGGTCGTCGGCGTAGGTGGCGCAGCGCATCTCGACCTCACCGGGGCCGCGGTGCCCGATCAGCGTCAGCTCGCGGCGCAGCGCGGCGGAGAACTCCGGGGCCTGGGCGCTCAGCGCGGTCGCATCGATCGCCGGCTCGGCGAGCAGGCGCATGGCCGCGGGCTCGCGCCGGGCCACTGCGGCCAGCCGGTGGACGGCGCCGAGCGCCTGCGCACTGACCAGCTCGTCGCCCGCGGCGGGCATCACGTCGCGACCGCAGAGCAGACGCATCACCACGCCGTAGCCGGCACACAACAGGATGGAGGCCGACGACAGCACCCAGCCGTGCACCACGTGGTCGCGGGCGAGCAGGATCAGCTCCCGCAACCGCCGGTCGTCGAGCCGGGCGGGGTCCTCGCACGCCGATTCGAGGCGGGCGACGTCGGCGACGAAGTCCCCGGTGTCGCGCCTCGATCCCGCCGACAGTCCGATCAGGCAGTTGGCGAAGGTCAACCCGCCGCGCAGCTGGCGCAGGACGCCACGGGGCTCGACGGGCGGCAGGTGCTCGCCGAATAGTTCCAGACCGTCCTCGGTGTGCCCGAAGAACCCGGACAGCACCAGGTCCGGGTTGATGAAGGGCACGGTGTGCGCCATGAAGTGACCGGTGGTGATGCCGGCGTACAACCGATGCCCGAAGACGCCCGTGGTGCGCACCGACATCTCGTGCTGCACCGCGCCGCCGGGACGCAGGCGCTGGGAGATCACCAGGCCCGCCGCGCGGGTGCCCCGCACCGTGACCGACGCCGACGACGGCGAGAACGGTCCGGCCAGGGCCTCGGACAGGTTGGTGGCGATGAACGCCGGGAACCGGGGATCGATCGGGGTGTCGAACTCCCCGTTGGCCGCACCGGAGCTCGCGGGCACGGGCTGCACCCCGTCGGGGGCGGGCGCGTCGTACGCCGGGACCTGCAGCACCCGCGGTAGTCGCCACGGCACGTCGTGCACGGCGGGGCCGATCGCGACACGGCCGCGGCACGCCAGCGCGAAGTCTGCGAGGGCGCCGGCGACGTCGTATCCCGGGGTGAAGCCCCAGCGCCGCTGCAACGCCGTCGTGTCGAGGTCGGGTAGCGCCGGCTGCGGCGATTGGACCAGGCGCCGTAGTCGGCGGGGAATGGCTCCCGGAATGGTGAGGACGGGTCGGCCGACCGCGGCGGCGACCGCCCGCAAGGTCGTGTGCCCGTCGGCGGCGACGTCGACGGGACCCGACGGCACGCCGGGATCCAGCAGCGCGCGGACGAGCACCCGCTCGACGTCATGGGCGTGCACCACCCGAATCGGTCGGTCGGCCGAGCCGGCCACGTCGATGAAGACGGCGGAGGTGCCCAGCCGCAGCACCGCGTCATCCACGTGGCGGCCGAGGACGATTGCCGTCCTGACCACGACCGCCTCGACCCCGGATCGCTCGACGATCTCGGCCGTCGCCTCGGCATCGCCGTCGGGCCAGCTCGGGGACACCGCGACCAGCCGGGCGACGTCGGCCGTGGTCATCGCGTCGAGCAGCGCCGGCAGAGTGGCAGACCCGCCGCAGTGCAGGACGGCATCGGCGCCCTTGAGCACGTCCGCCTCGTATGCCGTGTCGATGACGAAGTCGACTGGGCCGGGCCAACTCTCGGGCCGGCGAGCGCCGACGCCCACGACGTCGTGGGCCATGCCGACCAGGCGTGCGGCCACGCCGCGACCGACGGCGCGGTCGGCGCCGGTGACGACGATCCTCATGGCGGCTAGGCGTCCTCGTCGTCGTCGCTGAACGCCGCCAGCAGATCCTGCAGATCCATGTCGGCGATGTCCTGCGTCCGGGCCGGCTCGGTCGAGGCGGTGGCCTCGGCGATGTCGGCCCCGCTGCCCTGGGCGGCGAGGTTGAGCAGCATGTCGAGCACGCCGGCCTGCCGCAGCCGCTTGACCGGGATCGACGCCACCACCCGCTGGAGCTCGTCGTCGACGGAGCTGGTCGTCTCGGACTTCTCGGCCTCGCCGACGAGCTGCGTGCGGAAGTACTCCGCGATCGCCGACGGGTTCGGATAGTCGAAGATCAGCGTCGGCGAGAGCGTCAGGCCCGTGGCCGCCTTGAGCCGGTTGCGCAGCTCGACCGCGGTCAGCGAGTCGAAGCCGTGATCCTGGAACGCCAGATCCGGGGCGATCGCCTGCGGATTGGGCAACCCGAGGACCGTCGCCATGTGCGAGCGCACCAGGTCCAGCAGCAGGTCGTGCTGCTCATCGGTCGGCAGCGTCGAAAGACGTTGCGACAGTGCCGATCGCGACTGCGCGGCGGCCAGCGAGTCGCCCACCTGACGGCGGGCGGGGCCCGAGATCAGGTCGACGAACATCGGCGGCAGCGTGCCGGCCGCGGACTTCGTGCGCAGCGCGGCCCGGTCGATGCGCGCCGGCACCAGGAACGGCTCGTCGACGCTCATGGCCTCGTCGAACAGCGCCAGGGCGTCACCGAGCGCGAGGGCCAGGATGCCGTCGCGGTGCAGCCGCGCCAGGTCGACGTCCTGCAGGTGCCCGGTCATGCCGCTGGCCTGCTCCCACAGTCCCCAGCCCAGCGACATCGCGGGCAGGCCGTTGGCGCGCCGGTGCGCGGCCAGTGCATCGAGGTAGGCGTTGGCCGCCGAGTAGTTGGCCTGCCCGGAGGCGCCGACCAACCCGGCCATCGACGAGAACATCACGAACGCCGACAGGTCGAGGTCGCGGGTCAGCTCGTGCAGGTTCCACGCCGCATCGACCTTGGCCCGCAGCACCGCATCGACGCGGTCCGGTGTCAGCGAGGTGACCACGGCATCGTCGATGACGCCGGCGGTGTGGATGACCGCCGACAGCGCGTGCTGGTGCGCGATGCCGGTGAGGCACTTGCCGAGCGCGTCGCGGTCGGCGGCGTCGGCCGCGACCACCTGCACGTGGGCCCCGGCCTCGGTGAGCTCGGCGACCAGCTCCGCCGCGCCGGGGGCGTCCGGCCCTCGTCGCGACAGCAGCACCAGGTGCCGCACGCCGTGGTTCTCGACGACGTGGCGGGCGACCGAGGCGCCTGCCATGCCGGTGCCGCCGGTGATGAGCACGGTGCCGCGGGCCCAGGCGTCGGGCATGGTCAGCACGACCTTGCCGATGTGGCGGGCCTGGCTCAGGTGCCGCAGTGCGGCAGGCGCGCGGCGGACGTCCCACGCCGAGACCGGCAGTGGCCGAAGCGCACCCGCGTCGTTCAGCTCGGCGACCCCGGCCAGGATGCGGCCGACGCCGTCGGCTCCGGCCTCGAACAGGTCGAAGGCGCGGTAGCGCACACCGGGATGGGCCGCGGCGACGGTGTCGGCGTCGCGGATGTCGGTCTTGCCCATCTCCAGGAACACCCCGCCGCGCGGCAGCAACCGCAGCGACGCGTCGACGAAGTCACCGGACAGTGAGTCCAGCACGACGTCGACACCGCGACCACCGGTCACGGCCAGGAACTTCTGCTCGAAGTCCAGGGTCCGCGAATCGCCGATGTGGTCGTCGTCGAATCCCATGGCGCGCAACGTGTCCCACTTGGGCTGGCTGGCGGTGGCGAACACCTCCAGACCCCAGTGCCTGGCCAGCTGCACCGCCGCCATGCCGACGCCACCGGTGCCCGCGTGGATCAGCACGGATTGTCCCGGCTGCACGTCGGCCAGCCCGCGAAGGGCGAAGAACGCGGTGGCGAACCCGACGGTGAAGCCCGCACCCTGCGAGTAACCCCAGTCGGCGGGGATCTGGAGCACGACGCGGGCGTCGGTGGTGGCCACGGAGCCGGTGCCCTCGGGGAACAGCCCCATCACGCGGTCGCCGACGGCGACCTCGGTGACGCCGGGGGCGACCTCGACGACGGTGCCGGAGGCCTCGATGCCCATCACCCCGCCGCCCGGGTACAGGCCGAGTGCGATCATGACGTCGCGGAAGTTCGCGCCGATCGCGCGGACGGCGACGCGAATCCGACCGGGCGCCAACGGTTCGTCGGCGTCGGGCAGTTGCCGCAGCGTCAGGTCGTCGAACGTGCCCGTCGAGGCGGTCTCGGAGACGGTGAGCTGCCACGGGGCGTCGTCCGGCGGAGGCATCAGCAGCGACTCCGCCGCCCGGCTGGGCAGCACCCGCGCCGTGTGCAGTACGCCGTCGCGGACCACCACCTGCGGTTCGCCGACGGCGACGATCGCGGCCGGGTCGACCTCGGCCGAGGCTGCGTCCAGGTCGGCAAGCACGACGCGCCCCGGGTGCTCGGTCTGCGCGGCACGCACCAGACCCCACACCGCGGCCCCGGCCAGGTCGGTGACGTCCTCACCGGGCAGCGCAACCGCGCCGCGCGTGGTCACGACCAGCGTGGCAGGCCCGCCCGCATCGGGCGCCGTCGGTTCGGCGGACGCCGCCAGCCAGGACTGCAGGCGCTGCAGCGCCAGGTGCGTCGCGCCGTAGACCTCGGCGAGATCATCGGAATCGCCGGTGGCGGGGACGGATTCGAATACCTCGAACGCGGCATCGGCGCTCGCCTCCGACGGTGCCGCGGCGGACCACACCACCTCGAACAGCTCGCCACCGTCCGTGCCGCCGACCGCGGCCGCCAGCTGCTGCGCAGTCACCGGACGGGCCACCATGGCCTCGACCGACAGCACCGGCAGCCCGAGGCCGTCGGCCAGGTCGATCGACATCGAGCTGGTGCCGTTGGGGGCCAGTCGGGCCCGCACCGCCGAGGCGCCGGAGGCGTGCAGCGAGACCTTCTGCCAGGAGAACGGCAGCGCCATCTCACCCTCGGCGTCGTCGCGGCTGAGCACCACGGCGTGCAGGGCACCGTCGAGCAGCGCAGGGTGCACGCCGAAGCCGGCGGCCGGCAGCTCACGCGGCATCGCCACCTCGGCGAACACCTCGTCACCGCGCCGCCACATGGCCTTGAGGCCCTGGAATGCCGGACCGTATTCGTAACCGCGCGCCGACATCTCGGCATAGGCGTCGGCGGTCTCGCCGATGTCGACGGGCACCGCACCGACCGGTGGCCAGATCGACAGGTCAGCCCCCGGCGCGGTCGCCGCGACGCCGAGCTCACCCTCGGCGTTGAGGATCCACGCGGCCGAATCCTGCTGAGCGCGCGAGAAGATCGACACCACGCGGCCACCCGCCTCGTCGGCAGCACTGACCACGACCTGCACCGCGACGCCCTCGGGCGGCAGCACCAGCGGGGCGTGCAGCATCAGTTCGTCGACCGTCGAGCAGCCCACCTCGTCACCCGCGCGGATCGCCAACTCGACGAAGCCCGCACCCGGGAACAGCACGACACCCGCGACGGCGTGATCGGCCAGCCACGGCTGCGTCGACACCGCCAGCCGGCCCGTGAGGACGACGCCGCCGGACTCCGGCGACTCGACGACCGCGCCAAGCAACGCGTGATCGGTACCACCGAGGCCGAGGCCCGCGGCGTCGGTGGATCCCGTGGAGCCGCCGTTCAACCAGAACCGGCGGCGCTGGAATGCATACGTCGGCAGGTCGACCAGACTGCCGCCGGCACAGGCTGACTGCCAGTTCACGTCGACACCCGACACGGCGAGCTCGGCCAGCGCAGTGAGGAGCGTCGTCGGCTCGGCGAGGTCCTTCTTGATGGTCGACGCCGTAACCGGCTCGGATTCGGTGAGCGACAACGCGATCGACGCCATCAGACCGCTGGTGGGGCCCACCTCCAGGAAGCGGGTGACACCCGCCGACTCGAGGTACTTGGCGCTGTCGGCGAACCGGACCGCCTCGGTGACGTGGCGGCTCCAGTAGTCGGCCGATGCGAAGTCCGGTCCGGCCAGCTCGCCGGTCAGGTTGGAGATCACCGGAATCGTCGGCGCTGCCAACGACATTCCGCGGGCCACCGTGCCGAACTCGAGAAGCATCGGCTCCATGAGCGTGGAGTGGAAGGCATGCGAGACGGCCAGCTGGTGCACCCGGCAGCCCGTGGCACGCGCCTGCGCGGCGATGGCGAGCACGGCGTCCTCCGGACCGGAGATGACGACCGAATCGGGCCCGTTCACGGCCGCGATGCCGACGCCGTCGCGTAGCAGCGGCCGCATCTGAGCCTCGCTGGTGGACACCGCCACCATCGCACCGCCGTCGGGCAGCCGCTGCATGAGCCTGCCGCGGGCAGCGACCAGTGCCGCGGCGTTCTCCAGTGACAGCACCCCGGCGACGTGCGCGGCGGTCAGCTCGCCGATGGAGTGACCGAGCACGAAGTCCGGTCGCAGACCCCATGATTCGAGCAGACGGAACAGCGCCACCTCGACGGTGAACAGCGCGGGCTGTGCGAATTCGGTCGAGTCGAGCACCGCCGCATTGCTACCCCACATCACGTCGCGGATCGGCCGCAGCAGATGCCGGTCCAGCTCGCGGGTCACCGCGTCGAACGCCTCGGCGAAGACCGGGTACTCGGCGTGCAGCTGCCGGCCCATCCCCAGTGCCTGAGCGCCTTGCCCGGGGAAGACGAACGCGGTCTTGCCCGATCCGGTGGCGCGACCGCGGATGGTGCCCGGGCCCGGCTGGTCGGCGGCCAGCGCCTCGAGTTCGGCTACCAGGTCGCCGCGGCCGGCGCCAAGCAGCACGGCGCGGTGCGCGAAGGACGCCCGCCCGGCCAGCGTCCAGCCGACGTCGACGGGGTCCAGCTCGGGGTTGGCCTCGAGGTGGTCGGCGATCCGGCGAGCCTGGGCGGCAAGGGCCTCCGGCGACTTCGCCGACAGCGGCCATGGGACGACGGCGGGGTGTGCCGGGGGTGCGGCCGGGGTCTGCGGCGGCGCCGCCTCGATGATGACGTGGGCGTTCGTGCCGCTGATGCCGAACGACGACACTCCGGCGCGCCGCGGCGTCCCGTTCTCCGGCCACGGCCGTGGCTCGGTCAGCAGGGCGACCGAACCCATCGACCAGTCCACGTGCGGGGTGGGCTCGTCGACGTGCAGCGTGGCGGGCAGCTGCTGGTGGCGCATCGACTCGACGACCTTGATGATGCCCGCGACGCCGGCCGCGGCCTGGGAGTGACCCATGTTCGACTTGATCGAGCCGAGCCACAGCGGGCGGCTGCGGTCCTGGCCGTAGGTCGCCAGCAGCGCCTGCGCCTCGATCGGATCGCCGAGGGTGGTGCCGGTGCCGTGGGCCTCGACGACGTCGACGTCGGCTGGGGAGAGCCCGGCGTTGGCCAGCGCCGCCCGCAGCACGCGCTGCTGCGACGGGCCGTTCGGCGCGGTCAAGCCGTTGGACGCACCGTCCTGGTTGATCGCCGAACCGCGCACCAGCGCCAGCACGCGATGGCCGTGCCGCTGGGCGTCCGACAGTCGCTCGACGACGAGAATGCCACCGCCATCGGCGAATCCGGTGCCGTCGGCCGCCGCGGCGAACGACTTGCAGCGGCCGTCCGAGGACAGACCGCGCTGCCTGCTGAACTCGACGAAGATGTCCGGGGTGGCGTTGACGGTGACGCCGCCGGCCAGGGCGAGGTCGCACTCGCCGAGGCGCAGGGCCTGAATGGCCATGTGCAGCGCGACCAGCGACGACGAGCAGGCGGTGTCGACCGACACGGCCGGCCCCTCGAGGCCGAGCACGTAGGACACCCGGCCCGACGCGACGCTCGAGGCCTGGCCGGTCAGCCGGAAGCCCTCCGCGCCGTCGGCGCCGACGCCGTACCCCTGGGCGTACACGCCGGCGAACACCCCGGTGGCGCTGCCGCGCAGCGACGTCGGGTCGATGCCGGCCCGCTCGAGACCCTCCCACGCCAGCTCGAGGAACAGCCGCTGCTGGGGGTCCATCGCGAGCGCCTCGGTGGGGGAGACGCCGAAGAAGGCGGGGTCGAAGTCGGCGGCGTCGGCCAGGAAGCCACCGGTACTGGCGTAGGACTTGCCCGGCGCGTCGGGGTCGGCGTTGAACAGGTCGGCCAGGTCCCAGCCGCGGTCGGTCGGGAAGTCGGTCAGCACGTCACGGCCCTCGGCGACCATGTCCCATAACGCCTCTGGCGAGTCGACGCCACCGGGGTAGCGGCAGGACATGCCGACGATCGCGATCGGCTCGTCGATCACCGACGCCTGCGTCGCCGCCTGGGTGACCTCCTGCGGCGCCCCGGCGAGCTCCTGGCGGATGTAACCCGCCAGCGCCAGCGGCGTCGGGTAGTCGAAGATGAGCGTCGGCGACAGGGCGAGCCCGGTCGCCGTCTTGAGCCGGTTGCGCAGCTCGACGGCGGTCAGCGAGTCGAAGCCGTGATCGGAGAACGCCAATTCGGCGGTGATGGCGTCGGGTTCGGTGTTGCCCAACACGGCCGCCATGTGCGAACGCAGCAGATCCAGCACCAAGGCCTGCTGGGCATCCTCGGCAAGACCGTGCAGGCGTTGCGCCAACGCCGACTTGGACTTCGCCGCCACGAGCGAGTCGTCGACCCGGCGGCGGCCGGAGGCGTTGGCCAGCTGCGCGAAAATCGGCGGCAGCAGACCCTCGGCAGACCGCAGCCGCAGTGCCGCTCGGTCGATCCGCACGGGTGCCAGCAGTGGCTCGGCGACCACCAGGGCGGAGTCGAACAGTGCCATCGCGTCGTCGGTGGTCATCGCCAGGATGCCGTCGCGGCCGAGCCGGGACACGCCGGCATCGCCGAGGTGACCCGTCATCGCGCTGGCCTGCTCCCACAGCCCCCACGCCAGCGACGTACCGGGCAGTCCGTTGGCGCGGCGGTGGGCGGCGAGCGCGTCCAGGAACGTGTTGGCCGCGCTGTAGTTGGCCTGCCCGGCCGAGCCCACCACGCCAGCCATCGACGAGAACATCACGAACGCAGCGACATTCGAGTCCCGGGTCAGCTCGTGCAGGTTCCAGGCCGCGTCGACCTTGGCCCGCAGCACGGGGTCGACGCGCTCGGGGGTCAGCGATCCGACGACGGCGTCGTCGAGCACGCCCGCCGCGTGGATCACCGCGGACGGCGGCACGTCGAGCGAGGCGAGCGCGGCGCGCAGGGCATCGCGGTCGGCGGCGTCGGCCGCCAGTACCCGGACCTCGGCACCGGACTCGGTCAGTTCGGCGACCAGCTCGGTGATGCCGGGGGCGTCGGGCCCGCGGCGCGAGAGCAGGGCCAGTCGACGCACGCCGTGGTGGCCTACGACGTGGCGGGCCACCGAGGCGCCCGCCATGCCGGTGCCACCGGTGATCAGGACGGTGCCGCGGGTCCAGGCCTGCGGCATGGTCATCACGATCTTGCCGACGTGGCGGGCCTGGCTCAGATGGCGCAGGGCCGCGGGGGCGCGGCGAATGTCCCACGTGGTCACCGGAAGTGGGGTCAAGACCCCCTCTTCGAACATCCGGGACAGCTCGACGATGTACTCGTGCATGCGCGGGCGGCCCGGCTCGAACAGGTCGAACGCGCGGTAGCGTACGCCCGGATGCGCGGCGGCGACGGTGTCGGCGTCGCGGATGTCGGTCTTGCCCATCTCCAGGAAGGCACCGCCACGCGGCAGCAGCCGCAGCGACGCGTCGACGAAGTCGCCGGCCAGCGAGTCGAGGACGACGTCGAATCCCTTGCCGCCGGTGATGTCCATGAACTTCTGCTCGAACTCCAGCGTGCGGGAGTCGCCGATGTGGTCGTCGTCGAAGCCCAAGGCGCGCAACGTGTTCCATTTCGGCCGGCTGGCCGAGGTGTAGACGTCCATGCCCCAGTGCCTGGCCAGCTGCACCGCGGCGAGGCCGACACCACCGGTGGCGGCGTGGATCAGGATCGACTGGCCGGGTCGAACGTCGGCCAGCTCGCGCAGGCCGTAGTAGGCCGTGGTGAACACCACCAGGGTGGCGGCCGCCTGCGAGTCGGACCATCCGGTGGGCACCGGCGCGACCAGCCGGGCGTCTGCCTGGACCACCGTGCCGGTGCCCTCGGGGAACAAACCCATCACCCGGTCGCCGACGGCGAAGTCCGAGACTCCGTCCCCGATCTCGACCACGACGCCCGCGCCCTCACTGCCGAGCAGCGCGTCGTGGGTGAACATGCCGAGTGTGATCATCACGTCGCGGAAGTTGGCGGCGACGGCGCTCATCTCGACGCGAACGTGCCCGGCCCGCAGCGGCTCCTCGGCGTGCGGCACCTCCTCCAGCGCCAGGTCGTCGAACGTGCCGGCGGTGGCGATGCCCAGCCGCCACGGCTTGCCCGTGGTGGGCGGCTGCAGGATCGACTCGGCGGCGCGGCTGGCCACCACCCGGGCGGTGTGCGCCACGCCGTTGCGCAGCACGACCTGGGGCTCCCCGACGGCCACCGCGATCGCGACGGCCTCCGGGCTGACGTCCCCGGGTGCGTCGAGAAGCACGATGCGCCCCGGGTTCTCGTTCTGGGCGGCGCGCACCAGACCCCACACGGCGGCACCTGGCAGGTCGGTGACGTCCTCGCCGGGCAGTGCGACGGCGCCCCGGGTCACGATCACCAGGGTGGCGGGTTGCTGCGCATCGCTTGGCGCGGCCAGCCACGTCTGCAGGTACTCGAGCGCGCGGTTGACGGTGTCGTGCACCTCGGCGGCTAGATCCAGCGATTCGCTTGCCACGTAACCGGTTTCGTACACGGAGACGTCGGGCGCGGGTACCGACGGCTCGGGCAGGGTGACGGAGGACCACTCCACCTCGAAGAGCTCACCGTCACCGGCGGCCCGGCCGGCGAGCGCCAGCTGCTCGGCGCTGACGGGTCGGGTGGTCATGGTGCCCACCGACAGCACCGGCAGGCCCAGCCCGTCGGCCAATTCGATGGACACTGCGTTGGGGCCGGCGGGCGCGATCCTGGCCCGCACCGACGATGCCCCTGCCGCGTGCAGCGCGACCCGCTGCCAGGAGAACGGCAGCGCGAGCTCGTGCTCGCCGACCGCGAGCGCGATGGCGTGCATCGAGGCGTCCAGCAGCACCGGGTGCACGCCGAACTCGGAGGTCGAGACGTCCTGCGGCACGGTGACTTCGGCGAAGACCTCGTCGCCTCGGCGCCACATCGCGGTCAGGGCGCGGAACGCAGGGCCGTACTCGTAACCGCGGGCGGCGAGCAGCTCGTAGGCGTCGGTGACGTCGGTGGCCACGGCCCCCGGCGGCGGCCACGCCGTCAGATCGGCGGTCGGGGCGTCGACCCCGGTCCCGACGATCGCCTCGGCGTGCAGCACCCACGCAGACTCGCCGTCGTCGGTCCTGGAGAACACCGACACCGCGCGCGATCCTGACTCGCCGGCGGACCCGACGAGCACCCGGATGGGCACGCCAGAGGGCGCCACCACCAGCGGGGCCTGCAGGGTGAGCTCCTCGACGACCGAGCACCCCACCTCGTCACCCGCGCGGATCGCCAACTCCACGAAACCCGCACCGGGGAAAAGGATCACGCCACCGACGGCGTGGTCGGCCAACCAGGGCTGGGTGGCCACCGAGAGCCGGCCGGTCAACACGACCTGACCGGTCTCAGGCACCTCGACGACCGCGCCGAGCAGCGCGTGCGCGGCGCCGTTGAGGCCGAAGCCGGAGGCATCCGAGGTGGCGGTGCCGCCCCCGGAGAGCCAGAAGCGGCGACGGTCGAAGGCGTAGGTGGGGACCTCGACCAGCCGGCCACCCTGGCACGTCGCGCGCCAGTCGACGGCGACACCGGAGGTGAAGGCCTGTGCGGCCGACGCCAGGAAGCGGTTCCAGCCGCCCTCGTCGCGGCCGAGCGTGGGCACGACGACCGGTTCTCCCGCGCCGTCGGTGGCGTCGCGGACGGTGTCCTCGATGCCCGCGATGAGCGCCGGGTGCGGGCTGGCCTCGACGAAGGCACGGTAACCGTGCGCGCTCGCGGCGCGGACGGCCTGGTCGAACTGCACGGTTTGGCGGATGTTGCGGTACCAGTAGCCGGCGTCGAGGGTGGCGGTGTCGATCAGGTCGCCGGTGACGGTGGAGAAGAACGCGGTTCGCGTCGAGCGAGGTTCGATGCCGGCCAGCGCCTCCTGAAGCCGGCCGTCGATGGCCTCGACCTGCGCGGAGTGCGACGCGTAGTCGACGTCGATGCGTCGGGCCCGGATCTGCAGTGCCTCGCACTGCTGAACCAGCGCGTCGAGGGCGGCGGACTCACCGGACACCACGACCGCCGAGCGGCCGTTGACGACGGCGATGCCCAGTCGGTCCTCGAGGCCGACCAGCAGCTCGCGGGCGCGGTCGACGCCGCAGGCCAGCGACACCATGCCGGCGGACCCGGACAGCTCGACGAGCAGCTTGCTGCGCAGCGCCACCACCCGCGCGGCGTCGCGCAGGGTCAGCGCGCCCGCGACGTACGCGGCGGCGATCTCGCCCTGCGAGTGCCCGATCACGGCGTCGGGCGTGACGCCGATCGACCGCCACAGCTCGGCCAGGGAGACCATGACGGCGAACAGGGCCGGCTGCACGACGTCGACGCGGTCGAGGCCGGGAGCGCCCGGCTCGCCGCGCAGTACGTCCAGCAGTGACCAGTCCACGAACTCGGCGAGCGCCTCCGAGCAGGCCGTCAGCTGCTCGGCGAACACCGCAGAGGTCTGCATCAGCTCGATGCCCATCCCGAGCCATTGACTGCCCTGGCCTGGGAAGACGAAGGCGACCTTGCCGACAGGGGTGGCCGTGCCGCGAATGGTCGACAGCGGTTCACCGTCGGAGGCCAGCTCGGACACGCCGGCCAGCAGCCCGGCGCGGTCACCGCCGAGCACCACCGCGCGGTGTTCGAACGATGACCGGCCCGCCAGGGTCCAGGCCACGTCGCGGGGGTCCAGTTCGGGATGGCGGTCCAGGTGCTCGGTGAGCCGGGCGGCCTGACCGCGCAGCGCTGCGGGCGACTTCGCCGACAGCACCCACGGCAGCACGGCGGGGGGCGGGGCGGCGTCGACCGCGTCGTCGGCGGGCTCGGGCGCCGACTCGACGATGACGTGAGCGTTGGTCCCGCTGATGCCGAACGACGAGACGCCGGCGCGCCGGGGCGTCTCACCGGCGGGCCACGGCTGCGGCTCGGTCAGCAGCGACACCGCGCCCGCGGTCCAGTCGACGTGCGGGCTGGGGGCGTCGACGTGCAGCGTCTGGGGCAGCGTCTCGTGCCGCATCGACATGATCATCTTGATGACGCCGGCGACGCCCGCCGCGGCCTGGGTGTGCCCCATGTTCGACTTGATCGAGCCCAGCCATAGCGGCTGGCTCCGCTCCTGGCCGTAGGTGCCGAGCAGGGCCTGGGCCTCGATCGGGTCGCCGAGCGGGGTGCCGGTGCCGTGGCCCTCGACGACGTCGACCTGCGCGGTCGACAGGCCGGCGTTGGCCAGCGCGGCCCGCACGACGCGCTGCTGCGACGGGCCGTTGGGCGCCGTCAGCCCGTTGGAGGCGCCGTCCTGGTTGACGGCGGTGCCGCGCACCACGGCGAGCACGGGGTGGCCGAGCCGCTGGGCGTCGGAGAGGCGTTCGACGACGAGTACGCCGCCGCCCTCGGCCCAGCCCACGCCGTCGGCGGCTCCCGCGTACGGCTTGCAGCGGCCGTCGGTGGCCAGCCCGCGATGGCGGCTGAACTCCACGAAGATCGTCGGGGTGGCGTTGACGGTGACGCCGCCCGCCAGCGCCATGTCGCACTCGCCGAGGCGCAGGGCCTGCACGGCCATGTGCAGGGCGACCAGCGAGGACGAGCACGCGGTGTCGATCGACACCGCGGGACCCTCGAGGCCGAGCACGTAGGCCACTCGGCCCGAGGTGACGCTCGAGGTCATGCCCGTCAGCCGGTAGCCCTCGATGCTGTCGGCGGACATGCCGTACCCACCGGCGATGACGCCCGCGAACACGCCCGTCGCACTACCCCGCAGCGACGTGGGGTCGACGCCGGCCCGCTCGAGCGCCTCCCACGAAAGCTCGAGCAACATGCGTTGCTGGGGATCCATCGCGAGCGCCTCGCTGGGCGCGATGCCGAAGAAGCCGGCGTCGAAGTCGCCGACGTTCTCGACGAAGCCACCGGAGCGGGCGTAGGACTTGCCCGGCGCGTCAGGATCGGGGTCGTACAGGCCCGCGACGTCCCAGCCGCGGTCGTCGGGCAGGCCCGTCACCACGTCGCGGCCGGTGGCCACCATGTCCCAGAGGTCCTCGGGGGAGTTCACGCCACCGGGGAACCGGCACGACATGCCGACGATCGCGATCGCCTCACCCGACCGCTCCAGCAGCGCCCTGTTCTGGGACTTCAGCCGGTCGTTCTGGACCAGCGCCCGGCGGAGCGCCTCCGTGGCATGTGCGAGTTGATCGGCCATACGGTGTGAAACCCCTGTCTGGGCCACTGCGCGCGCAGTGGCTCCCAAGTATTCGGCACTAGGCGCCTGCCGGATGAGCGTAGAGCTGCGGGCGGCGTGCACGAACGGTGTCAGCTCATTGTGTTCCCTGGGTCTGTGTTCCCTGGGTCGGGCCTGTAATCACCTACCTGCTTACACTCGGGCTCTCCTGGGAACGTGGAGACCATCATCGGGCGAAGTCACGGGGTATGGCGATGAGACTCGGCGCAGGTGGCGGCCGCGCGCACGCAGTGCACCGGCACGTTGCGGTGGCACTCGACGCCGACCTCGGCGATGCCGAGAGCGTCCTCGTCGGCGGCAAGGGGCGCGCGATCGCGGCCATGGTGGCGATGGGGTTGCCGGTACCGCCCGCGTTCTGCGTGGCCTGCGAATGGTGCGACGAATGCGGACGGGATCCCGCCGCGCTGGTCGACCTCGTCTGGCCCGACGTGCTCGGCGGCCTCGCCCAACTCGAGGCGCGCACGGGGTGCACGTTCGGTCGCGGGCCACGGCCGCTGCTGCTTTCGGTGCGCAGCAGCGGGCAGACCTCGATGCCCGGCATGCTCGAGACGGTCCTGAACGTGGGTGTCGACGACGGCGTGCTGGCCGCGTTCGCGAGCAGCCACGGTGCCGCGTTCGCCGCCGACCTCGCAGAGCGCGCCCATCGCGGTGGCCGGGCCGTCCTCCCCGACCCGCTGACCCAGTTGCGTGACGCGATCGGTGCCGTCGTCGCGTCGTGGTCGTCGAGCCGGGCCGCCGCCTATCGGGCGCACCGCGGGGTGGACCGCGGCGGCATCGCGGTGCTGCTGCAGGCCATGGTCTTCGGCAACCTGGACGCGCACTCCGGAACCGGGGTGCTGTTCACCCGCGACCCCGCGACGGGTGCGGCCGACCCCTTCGGCGAGTGGCTGCCCCGTGCCCAGGGGGACGACGTGGTGTCCGGCACCAGCGACTGCCTGCCCCTGACCCGGCTCGCCGACCGGTTGCCCCAGGTGTACGACGAGTTGCTCGCGGCGGGCCGCCGGCTGGAGCGGGCCGGCGCCGACGTCCAGGACGTCGAGTTCACCGTGCAGGCAGGCGAGCTGTGGCTGCTGCAGTCGCGGGCGGCCAAGCGGGCCCCGCGCGCCGCGCTTCGCCTGGCGCTGGCACTGCGCGACGAGGGCCTCATCGACGACGACGAGATGCTCGCCAGGGTCACCGCCGAGCAGTTGGCCGCGGTCACCGCGGGGCGATCGCAGCCGCAGCCGTCCGGGCCGACGCTGGCCACCGGCCTGCCCGCCTGCCCCGGTGTGGCGACGGGGCTGGTCTGCACGACGAGTGAGGACGCCATCGCCGCAGCCGACGAAGGTCGCGACGTCGTCCTGGTGCGGCCCACCACCAGCCCGGAGGACGTCGCGGGGCTGATGTCGGCCAGGGCCGTGGTGACGGAGGTCGGCGGCGCCAGCAGCCACGCCGCCATCGTGGCCAGGGAACTCGGCATCCCGGCCGTCGTCGGCTGCGGTGCCGGACTGACTACCCTGCTGGCGGGTCGCACCGTCACCGTCGACGGGAGTGCCGGTGAGGTGCGGGCCGGCGCCCCTGAGACTCCCGAGGTCGCACGGACTCCGCTGCTCGACGTCGAGCTGCAGCGATTCACCGACGTCGCGCGCCGGGTGAGCGGCCGATGAGCGGAGCCGAGCTGGCCGCGCTTCAGACGGTGCGGCTCAAGGGCCGGGTCGGCCGCGCCGAGCTCGACGGGGCCGTCGATGGCTTCGGCGATGGTTTGGCCGATGGTGTGGTCGATGGTTTGGTGGCGGCCGGACTGCTGGCCGACGGTCCGCTGGTCCGGTTGACCGAGCCGGGCCGGGGCCGGCTGACCGAGCTGCTCGCCGAGGAGCGCGCCGACGTCGACCCGGCCGCCGCCGAGGCGGTCTACCAGCGCTTCCTGGCCGTCAACGGAGAGTTCAAGGCCGTGATCTCGCGCTGGCAGCAGGAGCGGGACACCGCGGGTGCCGACGGGGTGGCGGCCGTGCTGGCCGACGTCGACCGACTGCACGGCGAGGTGGTGCCGGTGATCGATGCCGCGGCGGCCCTGGTCCCGCGGCTCGCGGGATATGCCGGGCGCCTGGATCAGGCACTGCGGCGAGCCAAGGACGGCGACCCGTCGTGGCTGACCCGCCCGATGGTGGACTCGTATCACACGGTGTGGTTCGAGCTGCACGAGGAACTGATCGGCGCGGCAGGCCGGACGCGCGCAACCGAGGGCGACTGAACCCGGTCTGTGCGAAGCTTTCGCACGTGTCGACGGGTGACAAGGTGCGCGTGGTGGTCGGCGACGATCACCCGCTCTTCCGCGATGGCGTGGTGCGGGCCCTGACCTCCAGCGGATACATCGACGTGGTGGCCGAGGCCGACGACGGGGTGGCGGCGCTGGCGCTGATCCGGGAGCACACCCCGCGGGTGGCGCTGCTGGACTACCGGATGCCCGGCCTCGACGGCGCCCAGGTCGCGGCCGCAGTCCGCCGCGACGGCCTGGCCACCCGCGTACTGCTGATCTCCGCGCACGACGAGTCGGCCATCGTCTACAGCGCGCTGCAGGAGGGTGCGGCGGGTTTCATCTCCAAGGAGTCCAGCCGTTCCGAGCTGGTCGAGGCGGTGCTCAGCTGCGCGAAGGGCCGCGACGTCGTCGCCCCCAACCTGGCCGCGGGCCTGGTCGGCGAGATCCAGCGCCGCAACGAGTCCGACGCGCCGACGCTGAGCGCCCGCGAGCGCGAGGTGCTCGGCCACATCGCCGCCGGTCAGAGCATTCCGGCGATGGCCAAGGAGATGTTCCTGGCCCCCTCGACGGTCAAGACCCACGTGCAGCGGCTCTACGAGAAGCTGGGCGTGGGAGATCGCGGTGCCGTGGTCGCCGAGGCGATGCGCCGCGGACTGCTGGAATAGCCGTGGACCGCGCGTCCCGGCAGATCGTCGACTACTTCGCCGCCGAACCCGTTCGCGTCTCGGCGCTGCTGCGGATTCCGCTGATCGGCCTGATCGGCTTCCTGGTGTGGATCTGGGAGGTCAACAGCTGGCTGCCCGAGGTCTACGCGGCGATCCTCGGCACCTACTCGATCGCGGCCGTGCTGTGGGCGGTGGCGGTGTTCCGCGGGCCAGTGCCGTCGTGGGGCGGTCGGTTGTCCACCGGCGTCGACGTGCTCGCCGTCGTCGCACTGTGCGTGGTGTCCGGCGGGGCGACGGCGGCGTTGCTCCCGGTGTTCTTCCTGCTGCCGCTATCGGTGGCGTTCGGAGATCGGCCGGTGTTCACCGGTGTCCTGGGCATCAGCACCGCGGCGTGCTACCTGGGCGCCTGGATCGTCTACTCCAAGCGCGACGACCACGTCGGCTTGCCCGACGTGGTCTACCTGCAGGTCGGCTTCCTGATCTGGCTGGCAGTCGCGACGACGGCGCTGTGCTTCGTGCTGACCCGGCGGGCGGCGCGGGTGGCCGCGCTGCTGGAGGTGCGCAAGCGGCTGGTGGCCGAGTCGATGCAGGCCGACGAGCGCACCAACCGTGAGCTGGCCGAGCATCTGCACGACGGGCCGTTGCAGACCCTGCTTGCGGCGCGCCTGGAACTCGACGAGGTGCGCGAGCGCATGCCCGATCCCGCGCTGGACCTGGTGTACGCGGCGCTCAACGACACCGCGGCCGGGCTGCGCTCCACGGTGACGGCGCTGCATCCGCAGGTGCTCGCGCAGCTCGGGCTCACCGCCGGGGTGCGTGAGCTGGTGCGGCAGTACGACGGCCGCGGTGGCATCACCATCGACGCCGAACTCGAGGACGTCGGCAAGCCGGTGTCGCAGGCGTTGCTCTACCGAGCGGCCCGCGAGCTGCTTGCCAACGTCATCAAGCACGCGCGGGCCAGCGCCGTCACGGTTCGGATGTTCCGTCGCGGCGCTCGCGTCGTGCTCATCGTCGCCGACGACGGGGCGGGCTTCGCGCCGGAGATCGTCGAGCAGCGCGTCACCGAGGGACACATCGGCCTGGCGTCGCTGCAGGCGCGGTTCGACTCGATGGGCGGCGAGATGCAGATCGACTCCACGCCGGGCCGGGGCACGGTGGTGAGCGTGACGTCCCCGCCCGAGGACTCGTAGCGCGTCGAGGCCGTCCTACAGCGCGGCGTTGATCGCGTCGACCCGGTCCTTGGCGTCGCCGAACAGCATCTGGGTGTTCTCGCGGAAGAACAGCGGGTTCTGCACGCCTGCGTACCCCGAGGCCATCGAGCGCTTGAAGACGATGACGTTGTCGGCGTTCCACACCGTCAGCACCGGCATGCCCGCGATCGGGCTGCCGGGATCCTCCGATGCCGCCGGGTTGACGGTGTCGTTGGCGCCGATGACCAGGACGACGCTGGTGCCGTCGAAGTCGTCGTTGATCTCGTCCATCTCCAGCACGATGTCGTAGGGCACCTTGGCCTCGGCGAGCAGCACGTTCATGTGGCCGGGCAGCCGGCCCGCGACGGGGTGGATGCCGAAGCGGACGTTCACGCCACGCTCGCGCAGCTTGCGGGTCAGGTCGGCGACGCCGTACTGGGCCTGGGCGACGGCCATGCCGTAGCCGGGGGTGATGATCACCGAGCTCGCCGAGCCGAGCAGTTCGGCGGCGCCCTCGGCGGTGATCTCGCGGTGCTCGCCGTAGTCCTTGTCGTCGGCGGGCCCGGCCTCGATGCCGAAACCGCCCGCGATGACCGAGATGAACGACCGGTTCATCGCCTTGCACATGATGTAGGACAGGTAGGCACCGGACGAGCCGACGAGCGCGCCGGTCACGATCAGCAGGTCGTTGGACAGCAGGAAGCCCGACGCCGCGGCGGCCCAGCCCGAGTAGCTGTTGAGCATCGACACCACGACGGGCATGTCGCCGCCGCCGATCGAAGCGACCAGGTGCCAGCCCAGCAGCAGGGCCAGCACCGTGACGGCGATGAGCAGCCAAAGCTGCGGGGAGATGACGAACCACACCGTCAGCGCCAGGAACAGCACCAGCGCACCGACGTTGAGGAAGTTCTTGCCAGGCAGCATCAAGGGGGTGGACTTGATCCGCGCCGACAGCTTGAGGTTGGCCACGATCGAGCCGGTGAACGTCACCGCGCCGATGAACACGCCGATGAACACCTCGGCGGAGTGGATGCCCAGCAGGTTCTGCCCGTCCAGCGCCGCGGCCTCGGCGCCGGCGAGGTCGCGTTCGACGTGCAGGTAGCCGTTCCAGCCGACGAGCACCGCGGCCAGGCCGACGAAGCTGTGCAGCAACGCGATCAGCTCGGGCATGCCGGTCATCTCGACGACGCGGGCACGCCACAGGCCGATCGCGGCGCCGATCGCCATCGCGGCGACCAGCAGGCCGAGGCCGAGCGGTTCGATGTGCCGGGACAGGGCCAGCGCGATGGTGGCGATCAGCGCGACGGCCATGCCGGCCATGCCGAAGGTGTTGCCCGAGCGTGAGGTCTCGTGCTTGGACAGCCCGGCCAGGGCCAGGATGAACAGCAGAGCCGCGACGACGTAGGCCGCGGTGGCGGTGGTCTCTAGGGTGAACATGCAGTCCGTTCCAGTCTCAGGAAGGCGGGAGGGGCAAGGGCTGGGGAGCTAGGGCAGGCGTTCTCAGCTGCGCGAGAACATCGCGAGCATGCGACGCGTGACCGCGAAGCCGCCGAAGACGTTGATGCTGGCGAGCAGGATCGCCACGAAGGCCAGCGCGGTGATGACGGGATCGCCATGGCCGATCTGCAGCAGCGCGCCGACGACGATGATCCCGGAGATCGCGTTGGTCACCGACATCAGCGGCGTGTGCAGGGCGTGGTGCACGTGCCCGATCACGTAGTAGCCGATGACGATCGCCAGGGCGAAGACCGTCAGGTGCACCTGCAGCGCGGCGGGGGAGAGTGCGATGAGCGCGAAGAGCACCGCGGCGGCGACGAACGTGATGCCCAGCCGGCGGCCAGCCGTCATGGGCTCCTTGACCGGCTTGGGCTCCACGGGTGCGGCAGCGGCCGCCGCCGGGGCGGCGGAGACCTGTACCGGGGGCGGCGGCCAGGTGGTCTCACCCTCGCGCACCACGGTGACCGAGCGCTGCACCACGTCGTCGAAGTTCAGGACGAGCTGTCCGTCCTTCTCCGGGGTGAGCAGCTTGAGCAGGTTGACCAGGTTGGTGCCGTACAGCTGGGAGGCCGTCGCGGGCAGCCGGCCGGCGAGGTCGGTGTAGCCGATGATCGTCACGCCGTTGTCGGTGACGATGGCCTGGTCCTTGACGGTGCCCTCGACGTTGCCGCCGTTGGCCGCGGCCATGTCGACGATGACGCTGCCCGGCTTCATCGAGGCCACCATCTCGGCGGTGATGATCCGCGGCGCCGGCCGGCCCGGGATCAGCGCGGTCGTGATGATGATGTCGACGTCCTTGGTCTGCTCGGCGTACAGCGCCGCCTCGCGGACCTTGTAGTCCTCGCCCATCTCCTTGGCGTAACCGGTCGCGGAGACCTCCGCGGCGGCCGGGTCGACGTACAGGTACTCCCCGCCCAGTGACTTGACCTGGTCGGCGACCTCGGGCCGCGGGTCGGTGGCCCGCACGATGGCGCCCATGCTGCCCGCCGCGCCGATGGCGGCCAGTCCGGCTACGCCCGCGCCGACGACCAGCACCTTGGCCGGCGGTACCTTGCCCGCGGCGGTGACCTGGCCGGTGAAGAACCGGCCGAAGGCGTGCGCGGCCTCGACGACGGCCCGGTACCCGGCGATGTTCGCCATCGAGGAGAGCACGTCCATCGACTGCGCGCGTGAGATGCGGGGGACGGCGTCCATCGCCAGCACCGTGATCGGGCGGGCGGAGAGCTTCTCCACCAGCTCGGGGTTCAGCGCCGGTGAGATGAGGCTGACCAGCGTCGCGTGGTCGGCCAGCGCGGCGATCTCGGCGTCGTTGGGCGCGTTGACCTTGAGGACGATGTCGGCCTCGAGTGCTTCGCCGATCTCGGCGCCTGCCTCGACGTACGCGGCATCGGAGAAGCTGGAGGCGTCACCGGCACCGGATTCGACGACGACGGTGTAGCCCAGTTTGGCGAGCGCTCCGACGGTCTGCGGCGTGGCGGCGACGCGCGTCTCACCGGGGTGCGACTCGCGGGGTATCCCGATCTGCATTCGATGAGTCTCGCATTTGCTCTCCGAACACGTGCGCGCCCCTCAGCCGGTACGCGGTGCCTGCGCTGCCATCGGGTCGACGGCGGCCGGCCACCAGATGCGAGGCCCGATCAGGGTGAAGAGCGCCGGGATGATGACGGTGCGCACCAGGAAGGTGTCCAGCAGGATGCCGAGCCCGACGATGATGCCGATCTGGGTCAGCACGATCAGGGGCAGCACGCCGAGGACGGCGAACACGGCGGCCAGCACGATGCCGGCGCTGGTGATGACGCCGCCGGTGGCGGCCACGGCCCGCACGATTCCGTCGGTGGTGCCGTTGGCGTGGGTCTCCTCCCTGGCGCGGGTGACCAGGAAGATCGTGTAGTCGACGCCGAGGGCGACCAGGAACAGGATGGCGAACAGCGGCGTGGTGTCGGCCAGTGCGGGGAAGCCGAAGACGTGCACGCTGGCCCATCCGCCGAGGCCGAGGGCAGCCAGCGCGCTGAGCACCGTCACGCCGACCAGGATCAGCGGTGCGAGCGCGGCTCGCAGCAGCGCGTACAGCACCAGCAGCACGACGGCCAGGATCGCCGGGATGACCACGCGCTGGTCGCGCTCGGCGGCGTTGCGGGCGTCGAGGGCCTGGGCGTCGGAACCGCCGACGAGCGCATCCGGATCGACGGCATGCAGCGACCCCCGCAGCGCGGCGACCACCTCGAACGCCTTCGGTGAGGCAGGCGGGGCGTCGACGACGACCGAGAACTGCGTCAGGCCGTCGGCGGAGCGGCCCGCCTCGGTCACTGACACCACGCCGGGGGTGGCTTGCGCGGCGGCCCGCAGCTCGGCGGCCCGGTCGGTGCGTCCGATGACGCGGGTGGGGTCGGTCAATCCGCCGGGAAGGTGTGCGGCCAGGGTGTCGTAGGCCGCCACCGACTCGGACTTCACCCGGAACTGCTCGGTCTGGGACAGGCCCACCGGGGTGCCGAGCAGCAGCCCGCCGAGCACGGCGAGCAGCGCGATGCTGCCGATCGCGACGCGGCCGGCGTGGCCGCTGACCCACGTCGCCACCCGGTACCAGGGGCCGGGTTTCGTGGCTTCGTGGTCTCCGTGGTGCGGGACGAACGGCCAGAACAGTCGCGGCCCGAACAGTGCGAGCAGGGGTGGCAGCGCGGCGAGGACGAAGAGCGCGGCGACCACCAGTCCGCAGGCGGCCTGGGCTCCGAGGCTCCGGGTCGACGGCACCACGGCCAGCAGCAGGGTCAGCAGCGCCAGCACCACGGTGGCGTTGCTGGCCAGGATCGCGGGGCCGGCGTGGCGCACCGCGATGCGCAGCGCGTCGCGGTGCGGCGCTCCCGCCCTGGCGCGCGTCAGTTCCTCCCGGTAGCGGGAGATCAGCAATAGGGCGTAGTTGGTGCCCGCTCCGAAGACGAGCACGCTGGTGATGCCGGTGGTTGACCCGTCGGCGGTCAGCCCCGTCAGCTCGGAGACCTTGGCGCCCACGGCGGCCGCCGTTTGGTCGGCGATCGCGATGACGATCAGCGGCACCAGCCACAGGATCGGTGAGCGGTAGGTGACGATGAGCAGCAGCGCGACGACCGCGGCGGTCACCGCCAGCAGGGTGACGTTGGCACCGGAGAACGAATCGGCGATGTCGGCGCCGAAGGCTGGACCGCCCGTGATCTGCAGCCGAAGGCCTTGGGGTGCACCATCGTTGGCGGCGGCACGCAAACCCTTGACGGTATCGCGCAGCTCGAATCCGGACAGGTCGGCGGCGATCGGCACGGGCGCCAGCGCGACGGCGCCGTCCTCGGAGACCGTGACGGGTGGGGCCGCGGGGGTCGCCGCGCGGGCCAGGACCCGCTGGCGGGAGGCGTCGATGGCGGCCACGTCGGACGGGGATAGCGCGGCGCCGTCCGCGCGGGAGGCCACCAGGATGACCGGGGCCGTGTCGCCGGCGGGAAAGTCCCTGGCGAGTGCGGCGGCCCTGGCCGACTCGGCCGACGAGGGTACGGGCACCGGGGATTGGGTGGCCCCGGCATTGCTACCGGCGAGCCCGATCAGGAGGCCACCGGCGGCGAAGATGACCAGGGTGATCACCCACGACCACCTGGCGCACACGGCAGCGGAGAATCGATCCCAGCAACTCATGACCCGAGTATATTAAGACTCTTAATGATTAATCAAGTTAAGGAGTAGTGACGTGGAGTCCACGCCGCCGACCGCGCGCGACGCCGCCGAGGAGTCGATCGTGTCCGACGTGCAGGCCCTCTCCGCCGAGTCCGACGAGCTTGGCCGGGTGTTCTGTGCCCGACACGATCTCGGCCCCAACGACTTTCGCGCCCTCCTGAACGTCATGGTGGCCGAACGGGACGGCGTTCCGCTCACGCAGAGCCAACTAGGCCAGCGCATCGGGGTATCCGGCGCCGCCATCACCTATCTGGTCGAACGGATGGTGGCCTCGGGTCACCTCAGTCGCGAACCCCATCCGGCCGACCGCCGCAAGGTGCTGCTGCGCTACGGCGAGCGCGGCAGCGCCGTGGCCCGGTCGTTCTTCACGCCGCTGGGCCAACACATGGAGGCCGAGCTGCGCGACTTCTCCACTGCCGAGCTGACGACCGCGCACCGGGTGCTGGCCGCGGTGCTCGAGTCGCTGCGGGTCTTCAATGCGGAGCTGCGCGCCGACGGCTGAATCGGACTCAGAGCCAGTCGCGCCGCTTGAACATCACGTACAGCAGCGCCACGACGAGCACGATCACCGCGGTGCTGGCGATGAAGCCCGTCACGGTGTTGATGCCCGGGTATTCGACGTTCTGGCCGTAGAACCCGGTCACCGCCGTCGGCACCGCGATGATGGCCGCCCAGCCCGTCAGCTTCTTCATCACGGTATTGAGCCGGGCGTCCTGCAGTGACAGGTTGGTCTCGAAGACGGTGGTGACCATGTCGCGCAACGACTCCGTCCACTCCGAGGCCCGCAGCACGTGGTCGTAGAGATCGTCGTAGAGCGGATCGAGCTCAGGGGCGGTCTTGGAGTCCATTCGTCGGCTCTTGATGGCGCTGACCACCTCTCGCATCGGCAGGACCACGCGGCGCAGTTCGACGAGGTCCTTGCGATAGCGAAAAGTACGACGTTGCAGGCCCTTTCGCGGACCGTCGTCGTCGAACAGCTCGTCCTCGAGTGACTCGATGTCGTCGTCGAGCGCCTGCACCGCATCGAAGTGCCCGTCCACCACGACGTCGAGCAGGCCGTGAACCAGGGCGCCGACCCCGTACTGCTGCCCGCCGAGTTCGTCGAACCGCCGCGACACCTCGTCGACGGGGAAGCTCGGGTCACCCCCGTTGGTCGGGGGCAACCGCACGGTGATGAGCCCGCGTGGCAGCACGAACGCCGAGATGCGGTGCTTGGTCAGCGTCGGCGTGACGTCGTCACCGGGCGCGGGCTCCAGGATCTGGATCGCGTAGACGGTGAAGAACGTGTGGGTCCGGTAGACCGTGGCCTTGGTGCGCTCCCTGGGCGCGGTGGCGTCCTCGACGGCCCACACGTTGAGCCCGAGTTCGTCGGCGAGTGCGGACAGGGCGTCGTGGTCCGGGTCGAAGATGTCCGCCCACACCAGGGTGTCGTCGGCCCCGAGACAATCCGAGATGGCCGAGAACGCAAAGCCCTCCACTGGTTCGCCCGATCGCCAGATCCGTCCGTGCACCTCGGTCATGCCGCCATCATCCCCGGCCCTGCGTACCGCTGCCGCGTCGGTCATCTCGAATTCGCACCGATCTCGCATCGAGACTCCCCGGCCTAGTGCCATGGGCCACCCCGTGGCCGCACGATGGCAACCAGTGATTCATTGGCTCGACGAATGGAGTGCTGCTGCCGTGAGTGTGGTGGTTGAACGTGGACTCGCGCGCTGTCCACGATGCGTTGCGGTCGCCGACTACGCCTTCGTCGAGTCGGGACCCAATTCCATTCGCTACGAGGTGCGTTGCAGCCGGTGCGGCGAGGACTACTGCGAGGTGCACGCACCCGTCGCGCCCGACTTCACCGCCGCGGTCGACGCGGTGGCCGTCCTGCCGCCCATCGTGGCGCCGACTCCGTTCGAACTCCGCAGGCGACGCGCGGTCGCCTGGCTGACCAGCCAGCGGGCCAGGGCCTCCGACGCCATGCGGTCGACCTGGGCACGGGTGACGCGAATCACCCACGCACTGACCGAATTCCACCGGTAACGGCACGGCCCGAGACGAGCGAGGCCCCTCCCCGGGTACCAGGAAGGGGCCTCATCGGGTGCGGGACTACAGCTGGTTGCGCAGCTCCCGCAGGGTCTTCTCAAGGATGCGCGAGACGTGCATCTGAGACACCCCGATCTGCTCGGCGATCTGGCTCTGGGTCATCGACTCGAAGAAGCGGAGGTAGAGCACCGTGCGCTCGCGCTCCGGCAGCGCGCTCAGCAGCGGCCGCACCGTCTCCTGGTCGGTGATCCTGTCGAATTCGAAGTCGACCTCGCCGACGGTGTCGGACACCATCCGCGGGGCCGAATCTCCGCTCGAGACGGGCGCATCGATCGAGTGAACTCGGTACGCCTCGGCGGCCAGCATGCTGTCGACGATGTCCTCGCGGCTCATGTCCAGAGCGTCGGCCAGCTGGCCAGCGGTGGGCGCCCGGCCCAGTGACTGGGTCAGCTCGGTCGTCGCCCCGGTGATGTGTCCGTGCCGATCCTTGAGTCGGCGCGGCACGTGCATCGACCAGCCGTGGTCCCGGAAGTGACGGCGGACCTCGCCCATCATGGTCGGCACGGCGAAGGCGACGAAGTGCGATCCCTTCGCAGGGTCGAACCGGTTGACGGCCTTCACCAGGCCCAGTCGGGCGACCTGGGTCAGGTCTTCGATGTCCTCGCCGCGGCCGCCATAGTGCCGCGCGATGCGGTCGGCCAGGGCGAGGCAGCGATTGAAGATCGCCTCACGCTGGCGGGCCACCTCTGCGGATTCGGGGACGTCGCCGCTCATGGCGACGAACATCTCCATCACGTCGGCGTATTCGTCGACGTTGGCCGTCGGTTCGGGTACCTCGGTTACGGGTGCAGTCGACTCTTGTCGTTCCAATTTCGGTCGTTCTAGTTCGACGGTCAAGGTCACACCTCCCAAACCTGGCTGGTGACGAGCTGGGTGGTGATGAGTTCGGTTGTGCAGCAGTTGATTTCCACTGGTGGACCCCCTAACAGGCGTCCCTGGGCAGAGCGCGCGAAGACCGAAGTCGGTGCGGCGCAATGCCCCTTCCGTCGAGGACGGAACCGGCAATTTGCCGTGACCACGCGGGGCGGTGTGGGTGCAATCTCGCGCAGGAGTCTCTACGAGTGAGGTGCGAACCCAGAAGAATCGCGGGGCTTGGTGCCCGCTTTGCACTAAACGGGAATGTCCGTGTGGACTCCTTCACCCTACGCCCTCCGGCAACTGCCCGGAAGCCAAGGATTAAAACTCGCCGTGATCTCAGCCATTCCACAGGATCGTCGTTCACGGATAGAAACATCGGGTGTTCACGGCGCCTGCGGAACCCTGCTGTCGCTGACGCGCATTCGCCCAGCCCAGCCAGCAGAAAGCCGTAGGAACAGTGTCCGTCTTCGTCGATGTCGTGCCCGAGGAGTCGCGTGCCGACTCGCCAGCCAAGGGCGCTGGTAACGGCAAGTGGCGCGGCCGATTGACCCGCGCTGCGCTACCCCTGCTGTCCGTCGCCGTCTTCGGTGTCGCATGGCAACTGGCCGCAGCCAGCGGCATCTGGAATCAGACCTTCGTGCCATACCCCAGCACCGTCTGGCGGGCCTTCATCGACGTCTCCACCACCCACGACGGCACCCGCGGCTACGCCGGCTACCTGCTGTGGGAGCACCTGTACATGACCCTGCGCCGGGTGCTGGTCGGCGTCGTGATCGGCGTCGGCGTCGGCGTCGCGCTGGGACTGGTCATGGGGTCGATCGGTTGGGTGCGCAGCGTGCTCGAACCGTGGCTGACGTTCCTGCGGGCGCTGCCGCCGCTGGCCTACTTCTTCCTGCTCGTCATCTGGCTGGGCATCGACGAGGCGCCCAAGATCACGCTGCTCGCGCTGGCCGCCCTGCCGCCAGCGGCGGTCGCGACGACGGCCGCGGTGGTCGCCGCGCCAGTCGGCCTCACCGAGGCGGCCCGGGCACTCGGCGCCACGCGGCTGCAGGTGATCCGCGACGTCGTGGTGCCCTCGGCGCTGCCCGAGACGTTCACCGGCATCCGGCTTGCCGTCGGCATGGCCTACTCGTCGGTGGTCGCGGCCGAACTCTTCAACGGCATTCCCGGCATCGGCGGCCTGGTGAAGGACGCCAGCAATTACAACAACACCCCGGTCGTCCTGGTCGGCATCTTCGCGATCGGGTTCTCGGGTCTGGTGATCGACGGTCTGCTGCGCACGGTCGAACGCCGCGCCGTCCCATGGAGAGGAAAGATATGAAGCTCAAGGCTCTCGTCGCCGCGGTCGCCGTCGCCACCCTGGGGCTGGCGGGCTGCTCGGTGGACCACTCCGGGCAGGACTCGGCCAAGCCAACCATTCGCATTGGCTACCAGACGTTTCCGAGCGGTGACCTGATCGTCAAGAACAACAAGTGGCTCGAAGGGGCGCTGCCCAACTACAACATCAAGTGGGTCAAGTTCGACTCGGGTGCCGACATCAACACCGCCTTCATCGCCAAGGAGCTCGACTTCGGGGCGCTGGGTTCCAGCCCGGTGGCGCGCGGTCTGTCCGCGCCGCTGAACATTCCGTACAAGGTCGCCTTCGTGCTCGACGTGGCCGGTGACAACGAGGCGCTGGTGGCCCGCAACGGCAGTGGGGTCAACACCATCGCCGACCTGAAGGGCAAGCGCGTCGGCACGCCGTTCGCGTCCACCGCGCACTACAGCCTGCTGGCCGCGCTGGCCCAGAACAACCTGTCTCCCAGTGACGTTCAGCTCGTCGACCTGCAGCCGCAGGCCATCCTGGCGGCGTGGGAGCGCGGCGACATCGACGCCGCCTACACCTGGCTGCCGACGCTGGACGATCTGCGCAAGACCGGCAAGGACCTGATCACCAGCCGTCAGTTGGCCAAGGACGGCAAGCCCACGCTGGATCTCGGCGCGGTCGCCGACGACTTCGCCTCGGCCCATCCGGAGGTGGTCGACACCTGGCGCCAGCAGGAGGCCCGCGCGCTCGACACCATCGCCGACGATCCCGACGCCGCTGCCAAGGCCATCGCCGCCGAGATCGGTCTGACGCCGGAAGCCGTTGCCGGACAACTGAAGCAGGGCATCTACCTCACGCCGGCGGAGCTGACCTCGCCGGAGTGGCTCGGAACCGACGGAGCCCCTGGCAAGATCGCAGAGAACCTGGAGAGTGCCTCGCAGTTCCTGGCGGCGCAGAAGCAGATTCCGGCGGCCGCCCCGCTGAAGACGTTCCAGGACGCCATCTACACCAAGGGTCTGCCCGATGCCCTCAAGCAGTGAGGCCCGTGGCGGACTGCGCATCGAGAACCTCGCGCACCGCTACGGCGACGTGACCGCTCTCGGTCCGGTGAACCTGGACGTCGAACCCGGGGCCTTCCTGGTGCTGGTGGGTGCCTCCGGGTGCGGCAAGAGCACCCTGCTGCGCCTGATCGCCGGATTCGAGGAGCCGAGCGCGGGCAGCGTGCAGGTCGCGGGTGACGCGCCGACGCCGGGGGTGACGGCGGGTGTCGTCTTCCAGCAGCCCCGGCTGTTTCCGTGGCGCACCGTCGGCGGCAACGTCGACCTCGCGCTGAAGTACGCCGGGGTGCCGAAGGACCAGCGGACCGAGCGTCGCGATCGACTGCTGCAGCGCGTCGGCCTCGAGGGGACGACGGATCGCAAGATCTGGGAGATCAGCGGCGGTCAGCAGCAGCGCGTCGCAATCGCGCGGGCACTGGCCGCCGAGACACCGCTATTCCTGCTCGACGAGCCGTTTGCGGCGCTCGATGCGCTCACCAGGGAACGGTTGCAGGAGGACGTCCGCCAGGTGAGCGCCGAGACCGGACGCACCACGGTGTTCGTGACCCATAGCGCCGACGAGGCCGCCTTCCTCGGCTCGCGCATCGTCGTGCTCACGCGCCGGCCGGGTCAGGTGGCGCTGGATCTGCCCGTCGACCTGCCTCGCACCGGCGTCGACCCCGACGAACTGCGCCGCTCGCCGGAGTACACCAGGCTGCGCGCCGAGGTTGGCCGGGCCGTCAAGGCCGCAGCCGCCTAGTTCACGCGCGGGTTAGACCGGCGGGTAGGCCGGGGGCGGGTACACGCCACGCAGACCCCACGGCACGAAGTTGAAGAAGTATTCGATCTCGTCGCTGGCGTCGTAGTCCGGATTCGGATCCATCATTACCTCCAAGCGGGATGACCTTTGGCCGAAGTCTAGACCGAAGTAGTCGAGCGCGGACACCGGTCTGGGCACTTTGCATAGACTGACGGCCAACCAGTTGATTGGTTCGCCGGGCGGGGGTCCGGCGAACCGCCACCCGAGTACCCGTCCCGACTGCATAGTGAGCGTCATGTCCACCGAATCACCACCGAACGGCCTCACCCGCCGCGAGGAACTCCTCGCCGTCGCCACCAAGCTGTTCGCGGCGCGGGGGTATCACGGTACCCGGATGGACGACGTCGCCGATGCCGTCGGGCTCAACAAGGCCACGGTCTACCACTACTACGCCAGCAAGTCACTGATCCTGTTCGACATCTGCAAGAGCGCCGCCGACTTCACCGTCGGGGCCCTCGACGACGATCCGTCGGCGTCGGCGCGGGAGATGATCTACCACTTCACCCGCAGGTTGTTGGTCGGCATCGCCAGCGACGTCGAGCGCGGCGCGGTCTACTTCCAAGAGGCGCCCTACATCACCGAGTGGTTCACCGAGGAGCAGGTCGCCTACATCCGCAAGGCGGAGTCGACGGTGTACGAGCACGTCCGCGACCTCATCGACCGCGGGATCGCCAGCGGTGAGTTCTACGACTGCGACTCGCACGTGCTGGCACTCGGCTACATCGGGATGACGCTCGGCTCCTACCGGTGGCTGCGTCCGCAGGGCCGCCGCACCGCCCCCGAGATCGCGGTCGAGTTCAGCACGGCGCTGTTGCGCGGTCTGATCCGCGACGAGACGGTGCGGACCCAGGAACCCCTCGGCATCGACGTCGGCTATCCCCGGCGCTAGGTGAAGTCGATGAGCTGGCGCACGGCCCGTCCGTCGGCGAGCTGGTCCATGCCCTCGTTGACGTCGTCGAGCGCGATGGTCGCCGACACCAGTGACTCGACGGGCAGCCGGCCGTCCCGCCACAGCGCTACGAAGCGCGGAATGTCCCTGGCGGGTACCGCGGAACCCAGGTAGCTGCCGATGAGCGAGCGGCCCTCGGCGACGAAACCCAACGGCGACACGCTGATCCGCGCGTCGGGGCTGGGCAGCCCGACCGTCACGGTGCGGCCGCCGGGCCCGGTGATGGCGATCGCCGTCTCCAGCGCGGCCGGGTGGCCCGCCGCCTCGATGGCGATCCGCGCCTCGAGCTCGCCCACGTCGTCGGGGCTGACGGCCCGGTGGGCACCAAGGCTCTTGGCCAGCGCCAGCTTCTCGGGCAGGCGGTCCACGGCCACCACCTCGACGTCGTCGTAGGACAGCGCGGTCAGCAGCGCCGCCATGCCGACCCCACCCATCCCGACGATCGCGACGGTGTCACCGGGCCGGGGCTGGCCCGCGTTCAGCACGGCGCCACCGCCGGTGAGTACCGCGCAACCAAGCAGGGAGGCGACGACGGGCGGCACGTCGGCATCCACCGGCACCACCGAGCGCCGGTCCACGACGGCATGGGTCGCGAAGGCGGACACCCCGAGGTGGTGTAGCACCGGTCCGTGCTCGCCGACGAGCCGGGTGCCGCCGCTCAACAGGACGCCGGCGCCGTTGGCGGCGCTGCCCGGCTGGCACGGCGCCAGGCCGTCGGTGGCGCAGGCGCTGCACTCCCCGCACCGCGGCAGGAAGGTCATCACGACGCGCTGGCCGACGGCGACGTCGCCCACCGCCGCGCCCACCTGCTCGACGATGCCGGCCGCCTCGTGGCCCAGCAGCATCGGCACCGGCCGCACGCGGGAGCCGTTGACCACGGACAGGTCCGAGTGGCACAGCCCCGCGGTCTCGATGCGGACGAGCAACTCGGTGTCACCCGGCGGTGCGAGCTCTAGGTCGGTGACGGTCAGCGGGCGGGATTCGGCATACCGGGGCGGTGCCCCGATCCGATCGAGGACGGCTCCACGGATCTTCACGCCACCAGCTTGCCAGCCCCGCCCTCACCACCTAAGACACATGGGCCACCTGAAACACTTGCCCGATGAGCACGACCGAGCGGGAGCTGACGCCCCGGGACTTCCCGGTGCACTGGCCGGTGCTGACGCGGTGGACGGACAACGACATGTTCGGTCATCTCAACAACGCCGTGTACTACGAGCTGTTCGACACCGCGATCAACGCCTGGCTGGGCACCAACGCGGGCCTGGACCCCGTCACCGCGCCGTGGCTCGGGGTGGTCGCCGAATCCGGTTGCCGCTACTTCGCCGAGCTTCGGTTCCCCGACCCGCTCGTCGTCGGGCTTGCCGTCACGCGGCTCGGCACCAGCAGCGTCAGCTACCGGCTGGCCGTCTTCGCGCCGCCCGAGGCAGCCGGACCGGCCAAACCCGTTGCCGCCGTGGGGCACTGGGTGCACGTCTACATCGACCGCGAGACGCGTCGTCCCGTCCCCATCCCCGACGCCATCCGGTCCCTGCTGCAGACGGCGTTGGTCGGCTGAGCGGAGCGCACCCGATATGCTCGCCCGATGCCGCTCGTGAGCAAGACCGTCGAAGTGACGGCCCCGGCCGAATCGATCATGGCGATCGTCGCCGACTTCGAGGCCTACCCGCAGTGGAACGAGGAGATCAAGGGCTGCTGGATCCTGGCCCGCTACGACGACGGGCGGCCCAGCCAGCTGCGCCTGGACACCTCGGTGCAGGGCATGGACGGGACCTACATCCAGGCCGTCTACTACCCGGGCGAGAACCAGATCCAGACCGTCATGCAGCAGGGCGACCTCTTCTCCAAGCAGGAGCAGCGATTCGCGGTCGTCGCGATGGGCCCGACCAGCCTGCTGACCGTCGACCTCGACGTCGAGGTGTCCATGCCGGTGCCCGCGATGATGGTCAAGAAGGTCGTCAACGACGCACTCGAGCACCTCGCCGACAACTTGAAGAAGCGCGCCGAGAGCCTGGGTTCGGCCTAGCTAGGTCCAGAGTCCCAGCTCGTCGAGCCGCGCGGTCAGCCGCCGGGCTCCGTCGGAGAACTGCGCGTCGGTCAGCCGGACCACGGTGTCCACGTCGCGGCGGCGCAGCGCCTGGATCAGCCGGCGCCGATTGACCACGGTGTGCCGGCCCCACTGCGGGTCGCTGGCGTAGATGTGCGGGGGCAGGTACCGGGCGGCGTGCAGTAGGAACCAGGCGAGTTTGATCCGGCCCGAGGCCCGGTTGAAGGTGCGGTGGAAGGCGAATTCGGACTCGATCACCGCATCGGTGTCGTGACGTTCGATGGCGTCGGCGGCGGCACCGGCGAGCTGCTCGAGTTCGTCGATCTGCTCGTCGGTGATCCGCTCGGCGGCCGATCGCGCCAGCTGAGCCGCGATGACGGCCTGCAGCCAGAAGATGTCCTCGATGTCGTCGCGGGTCAACGGTGAGACCACGTGGCCACGATGGGGTTCGAGCTGGACCATGCCCTCACCGCGCAACGTCCGCAGCGCCTCGCGCACGGGGGTGATGCTGACGCCCAGTTCGGCGGCCGTCTCGTCGAGCCGGATGAACGTGCCGGGCCGCAGCAGTCCGGACATGATGCGCACCCGCAGATGCCCGGCGACCTCGTCGGAGAGCTGCTCGCGGCGCACTCCGCGACGCTGATTCGTCCGTGGCGTGGCTGGTGCGTTCATGGCGCGAACCCCCCTCGAATGCCCGGTGGCATCGCCCGTGCCGTGGGGTTGTCCCTCGGCCGCCGAGGCCCTAGTGTGACCGGGGTTACGCCATGTTTGATCAAATATCAACGCCGCGCAACCTGCGCTAGCCAACAGGGGAGCATTCAGACGTTGACGACAGCACCAGCCCCGGTCGAGCAGCCGTATCTGGCGCGCCGACAGAACTGGAACACCCAGCTCACCCGGCACGCGCTCATGCAGCCCGAGGCGACGGCGTTGCGGTTTCTCGGCCACACGACGACCTGGGCCGAGCTGGACCGCCGCGTCACGGCGCTCGCGGGCGCCCTGAGTCGCCGCGGTGTCGGGGTCGGCGACCGGGTGCTGATCCTGATGCTCAATCGCGCCGAGTACGTCGAGTCGATCCTGGCGACCAACCTCCTCGGCGGAATCGCGGTGCCGGTGAACTTCCGCATGACACCACCGGAGATCGCCTTCCTCGTCGGCGACTGCGAGGCGAGGGTGGTCATCACCGAACCCGTGCTGGCCGGGGTCGCGGCGGCCGTCCGCGAGCTGGACCCGACGCTCGCCGACGTCGTCGTGGCCGGCGGCGGTACGGAGGACGGGCTGCTGGGATACGAGGACCTGCTGGCCGAGTCCGGGCCCGCCCCCGCTCCGGTCGACGTTCCCAACGACTCGCCCGCGCTGATCATGTACACCTCGGGCACCACCGGCCGGCCCAAGGGCGCGGTACTGACCCACGTCAACCTGGCCGGCCAGGCGATGACGCACCTGTTCACCAGCGGCGCCGACCTAAACCACGACGTCGGGTTCATCGGCGTCCCGCTGTTCCACATCGCTGGGGTCGGCAACACCATCACCGGCCTGCTGCTCGGCCGCCCGACGGTGATCTACCCACTCGGTGCGTTCGATCCTGGCGCCCTGCTCGACGTGCTGGAGAGCGAGCGCGTCACGGGCATCTTCCTGGTGCCGGCGCAGTGGCAGGCGGTGTGCGCCGCGCAGCGGGCCAAGCCACGAGAGCTGCACCTGCGCACGCTGTCGTGGGGTGCGGCCCCGGCGTCGGACACCCTGCTTCGGGAGATGAGCGAGACCTTCCCGGGCTGTCAGATCCTTGCCGCCTTCGGGCAGACCGAGATGTCCCCGGTGACGTGCATGCTGCTGGGTGACGACGCGATCAGGAAGCTGGGCTCGGTCGGCAAGGTCATCCCGACGGTGTCGGCGCGCGTCGTCGACGAGGACATGAACGACGTCGCGACGGGGCAGGTGGGCGAGATCGTCTACCGGGCGCCCACGTTGATGGCGGGGTACTGGAACAACCCGAGGGCCACGGCCGAGGCGTTCGCGGGCGGCTGGTTTCACTCCGGCGATCTGGTTCGCCAGGACGACGAGGGCTACGTCTGGGTGGTCGACCGCAAGAAGGACATGATCATCTCCGGGGGCGAGAACATCTACTGCGCCGAGGTGGAGAACGCGTTGGCCGCCCACCCGTCGATCGGGGAGGCCGCGGTGATCGGCCGCCCGCACGACAAGTGGGGCGAGGTTCCCGTAGCCGTGGTGGCCCTGACCGCGGCCGCGCAGTCCGCGCTGACGCTGGCCGATCTCGACGAATTCCTCACCGAACGGCTGGCCAGGTACAAGCATCCGAAGGCCCTCGAAATCGTCGAGGCGCTGCCCCGCAATCCGGCCGGCAAAGTGCTCAAGACGGAACTGAGGACCCGATTCGGCGCGGCCCGTTCCGCTGACGCTGGCGAAAGTTCTTCTGCTCCAACGGTTTCAGTCGCCCGAACGGAAGGATGATCCGTGCCGGTGTCTTTGCCAACGGTTACACCCTCAATCTTGCCGATGCGGCGCAGGCGCCCGATTGCATCGGGTACTCTCCTGTGGTCCGCCTTACTACCCGCGAGTAGGGAGACAGTTGTCACAGACACCGAACTCGGACTAGGAGGCGGCATGCGAGAGGTTTTGCCCCCGCTCCGCATTGATCGCGGATTCGTCGGGCGCGAGATCGCGAGACCGCACCTGTGACGGCGCAGAATCCGGGCCTCTTCGACTACGTCCGCGGCCAGGTACGGCCGGGCCTCGAGGCCGTCGGCGGCTTCGTCAAGATGTGCGTCCTGACCGGCAAGGCGCTGTTCCGCAGGCCGTTCCAGTGGCGCGAGTTCATCCTGCAGGGCTGGTTCCTGATGAGGGTGGCATTCCTGCCCACCATCGCGGTCGCCATCCCGCTGACCGTCCTCATCATCTTCACGCTGAACATCCTGCTCGCCGAGTTCGGCGCCGCCGACATCTCCGGTGCCGGCGCCGCGCTGGGCGCGGTCACCCAGCTGGGCCCCCTGGTAACCGTGCTCGTCGTTGCCGGCGCGGGTTCGACCGCGATCTGCGCCGACATCGGCGCCCGAACCATCCGCGAGGAGATCGACGCGCTGGAGGTCCTCGGCATCGATCCGATCCACCGCCTGGTCGTCCCGCGCGTGATCGCCTCGACCTTCGTGGCCTTCCTGCTCAACGGCGCCGTCATCACCATCGGCCTCGTCGGCGGGTTCGTCTTCGGCGTCTACATCCAGAACATCTCGGCCGGCGCCTACGTCTCGACGCTGACGCTGGTCACCGGCCTGCCCGAGGTGCTGATCTCGGTGGTCAAGGCATTGACCTTCGGGTTGATCGCCGGCCTGGTCGGGTGCTATCGCGGCCTGACGGTCTCCGGTGGCGCCAAGGGTGTCGGCACCGCGGTCAACGAGACGCTGGTGCTCTGCGTCATCGCGCTGTTCGCGGTGAACGTCGTGATGACCACCATCGGCGTCCGATTCGGAACGGGGCGCTGACATGTCGACCTCCGCAGTCCTTCGCCAGCGGTTCCCGCGGGCCGTCCCGCGCGCGCAGAAGCTGGCCGGCTCGCCAGCCCGCTTCCTCGACAGCACCGGCCACATCGCCTGGTTCGTCGTCACCGCGGTCGGCTCCATCGGCCACGCGTTCCGGTACTACCGCAAGGAGATGCTGCGGCTGGTCGCCGAGATCGGCATGGGCACCGGCGCCATGGCCGTCATCGGTGGCACCGTCGCCATCGTCGGCTTCGTCACCCTCTCCGGCGGCTCCCTGATCGCCATCCAGGGCTTCGCGTCGCTGGGCAACATCGGCGTCGAGGCGTTCACCGGCTTCTTCGCCGCGCTGGTCAACGTGCGCATCGCCGCACCGGTGGTCGCGGGCCAGGCGCTGGCAGCCACCGTCGGGGCCGGTGCCACCGCCGAGTTGGGCGCCATGCGCATCAGCGAGGAGATCGACGCGCTGGAGGTCATGGGCATCAAGTCGATCAGCTACCTGGTGTCGACGCGCATCATGGCCGGCTTCGTGGTCATCATCCCGCTGTACGCGATGGCGATCATCATGAGCTTCCTGTCCGCGCAGGTCACCACGACGCTGTTCTACGGCCAGTCCACCGGCACCTACGAGCACTACTTCCGGACGTTCCTGCGGCCCGACGACGTGGCCTGGTCGTTCGTGCAGGCCATCATCATCTCGGTCATCGTGATGCTGAACCACTGCTACTACGGCTTCTACGCCAGCGGCGGCCCGGTCGGCGTCGGCGAGGCGGTCGGTCGCTCGATGCGCGCCTCGCTGATCGCGATCGTGCTGGTCGTCCTGTTCGCTTCGTTGGCGCTCTACGGCACCAACGCCAACTTCAACCTGACGGTGTAGCCGATGACCGCACCAGGCCAGAACCAGCTGCCCGTCAACGAGCCACGGACGCCACCCTTCAAGATCGCCGGCGTCGTGCTCCTCATCGTCGTCGCGATCGTCGTCAGCCTGGTTTGGCTGCAGTTCCGCGGCGACTTCCAGAACCCGGAGAAGCTGGAGCTCATCTCCTCGCGGTCGGGCCTTTCGATGGATCCCGGCTCCAAGGTGACATACAACGGGGTCGAGATCGGCCGGGTCTCCGACGTCTCGGCGATCGAGCAGGACGGCCAGCCCGCGGCCAAGGTCACCCTCGACGTCAACCGTCAGTTCACCAACCTGATTCCGCAGAACGTGGACGCGCAGATCAAGGCGACGACGGTCTTCGGCAACAAGTACATCGCGTTCTCCTCGCCGAAGAACCCGTCGCCGCAGCGGGTCTCGTCGTCCACTCCGATCATCGCCTCCGGGGTGACCACCGAGTTCAACACGTTGTTCGAGACGCTGGTGTCGGTGACGCAGAAGGTCGACCCGATCAAGCTGAATCAGACCCTGACCGCGACCGCGCAGGCATTGGACGGCCTTGGCACGCGTTTCGGCCAGTCCATCGAGAACGGCAACGCGATCCTGGCGGACGTCAACCCGCTGATGCCCCGCATCCGGCAGGACAACCAGCGCCTGGCCGATCTCGCCGACGTGTACGCCGACGCTTCGCCCGACCTGTTCGACGGGCTGAAGAACGCCGTAGTCACGGCCAAGACGCTGAACGACGAGCAGAGCACCATCGACCAGACGCTGATGGCCTCGGTGGGCTTCGGCAACACCGGTGGCGAGGTGTTCGAGAAGGCGGGGCCGTACCTGGTGCGCAGCTCGGCCGACCTGGTGCCGACCAGCGCGCTGCTCGACGAGTACAGCCCGATGCTGTTCTGCACCATCCGCAACTACCACGACGTCGAGCCCAAGATCGCCTCCTCGCTCGGCGGCAACGGATACTCGCTGAACACCCACTCCGAGATCCTGGGTGCGGGCAACCCCTACGTGTACCCCGACAACCTGCCGCGGGTGAACGCTCACGGTGGTCCCGAGGGCCGGCCGGGCTGCTGGCAGCCGCTCACCCGTGACCTGTGGCCGATGCCGTACCTGGTGATGGACACCGGCGCCAGCATCGCGCCGTACAACCACATCGGACTGGGTCAGCCCATCGCCAACGAGTACGTCTGGGGCCGCCAAATCGGGGAGAACACGATCAACCCATGAAGATCACCGGTACAGCGATCAAGCTCGGCGCACTGTCACTGGTGCTGCTGCTGTTCACCGCGCTCATCATCGTGGTCTTCGGCCAGATGCGGTTCGACCGAACCACCGGCTACTCCGCGATCTTCAAGAACGCCAGTGGTCTGCGGGCCGGACAGTTCGTCCGCGCCTCGGGTGTCGAGGTCGGCAAGGTCTCCAAGGTCGAACTGATCAACGGCGGCAACGAGGTCCAGGTCGACTTCTCCGTCGACCGCTCCCTGCAGCTGTTCCAGGGCACCACGGCATCCATCCGGTACCTGAACCTGATCGGTGACCGGTACATGGAGCTCAAGCGGGGCGACGACAACACCAAACTGCCCGCGGGCAGCACCATTCCCGACAGCCGTACCGAGCCGGCGCTGGACCTCGACGCCCTGATCGGTGGCTTCCGGCCGCTGTTCCGAGCCCTCGATCCGCAGAAGGTGAACTCCATCGCCCAGTCGATCATCACGATCTTCCAGGGCCAGGGCGGCACCATCAACGACATCCTGGATCAGACCGCCTCGCTGACTGCCGCACTGGCCGACCGCGATCAGGCCATCGGTGAGGTCATCAAGAACCTGAACACCGTCCTCGCGACGACGGTCAAGCACCAGCAGCAGTTCGACGAGACGGTGAAGAACTTCGAGACGCTGGTCACCGGATTGAAGAACCGCGCCGATCCGATCGCCTCGTCGGTGGCCAACATCAGCGACGCTGCCGGGTCGGTCGCCGACCTCCTCGGCGAGAACCGTCCGCTGCTGCAGAAGACGGTCACCAACCTCGAGATCCTCCAGCAGCCGCTGGTCGACCAGAAGGAACAATTGAACGACACGCTGATCAAGATCCCCGCCGCGCTGAAGATCATCGGCCGCGCCGGTGGCATCTACGGCGACTTCTTCAACTTCTACGCCTGCGACGTCACGCTCAAGTTGAACGGATTGCAGCCGGGCGGCCCGGTCCGCACGGTCAAGGTGTGGTCTCAGCCATCGGGTAGGTGCACGCCGCAATGAGGACTCTCGAGGGCAACAACCGGATCCGCAACGGGTTGATGGGCATCATCATCCTGGTGCTCGTCATCGGCGTCGGCCAGAGCTTCGCCAGTGTCCCGATGATCTTCGCGCAGCCCAAGTACTACGCGCAGTTCAGCGACACCGGCGGGCTCAACCCCGGTGACAAGGTACGCATCGCCGGTGTCGACGTCGGCCAGGTGCAGTCCCTGGCCATCGACGGCGACAAGGTGATCATCGGGTACTCGCTGAACGGCACCAAGATCGGCACCGACAGCCGCGCGAACATCCGCACCGACACGATCCTGGGACGCAAGAACCTCGAGATCGAGCCGAAGGGCTCATCGACGTTGCGCGCCAACGGGATTCTGCCGCTGGGACAGACCACCACGCCGTACCAGATCTACGACGCGTTCTTCGATCTGACCAAGGCGGCGTCGGGCTGGGACACCCAGTCGGTCAAGAAGTCGTTGAACGTGCTCTCGGAGACCATCGACCAGACCTACCCGCACCTGAGCGCCGCGCTGGACGGCGTCGCGCGGTTCTCCGACACCATCGGCAAGCGCGACGAGGACATCAAGTCGCTGCTCGCCAACGCCAACAAGATCGCCGGCGTGCTCGGCAGCCGCAGCGGTCAGATCAACGACCTGCTGGTCAATGCCAAGACCCTGCTGGCCGCGATCAACGAGCGCTCCTACGCGGTGAGCCAACTGCTCGAGCGCGTCAGCGCGTTCTCCACGCAGGTCCGGGGCTTCATCAACGACAACCCCAACCTCAACAAGGTGCTCACCCAGCTGCAGACCATCAGCGACGTGCTGGTGGCGCGCAAGTTCGACCTGGCCGACACGTTGACGTCGCTGAGCAAGTTCACCGCGTCGCTGGCCGAGGCCCTCGCGTCGGGTCCGTACTTCAAGGTGATGCTGGTCAACCTGCTGCCGTACTGGATCCTGCAGCCGTGGGTCGACGCCGCGTTCAAGAAGCGCGGCATCAGCCCCGAGGAGTTCTGGGGCAACGCCGGCCTGCCGTCGTTCCGCTACCCGGACCCCAACGGCCAGCGCCAGCCCAACGGCGCCCCGCCGCCGGCGCCGACGCCCCTGGAGGGGACGCCAGAGCATCCCGGCCCTGCCGTGATCGCGGGCTCGCCGTGCTCCTACGCCCCGGCGCCCGGCAACTACCCGACGCCTGGCAACCCGCTGCCGTGCGCCAGCGCGGAGAACGGGCCGTTCGGGCCGAACCCGTACGGCGCCAACGACTACGGACCACCGGACGTGCTCGGGGCGCCGCCGAACCCGAACGCGCCGCCCGCGGCTCCCGGCGTCCCCAGTGCCGCGTTCCCCGGTGAGTACTCGCCGCCGGTTCAGGGCACCCCGCCGCCGTCGTTCGCACCGGGTCCGCCCGGAGCCAGGACGGTGCCGGCGACGCCAGGACCGTCGGACCCCTACATCGCACCCGGCTCGCTGCAGGGTGACGGCACCTCGCCGCCGCCCCCCGCGCTGGTGGGTCCGATCCCGCCGCCAGGGCCCGGGCCGCAGACCCCCGGTGACGCGCAGCTGCCCGGCAATCCGCCGTTCCTTCCGCCCGGATCACAAGGTTAGGGGGCACCAGAGATGTCGACGATCTTCAACGTCCGGAATCTGAAGATGCCCGCCCTGACCAAGGGGGCGGTCATCATCGGCACGCTCGTCGTGATCGTGGCGGTCGCCGCTGCGTTCGGTGGCTGGCACCTGTACAAGAAGCTGACCTACAACACGGTGGTGGCCGAGTTCCCCCAGACCCTTGCGCTCTATCCCGGGGACAAGGTGCAGATCATGGGCGTTCGCGTCGGCTCGATCGACAAGATCGAACCCGACGGCGACAAGATGCGGGTGACCTTCAACTACGAGTCCAAGTACAAGGTCCCCGCCAATGCCACGGCCTCGATCCTGAACCCCAGCCTCGTCGCGTCGCGCACCATCCAGCTGGCCCCGCCCTACACCGGCGGACCGGTCATGCAGGACGGCGCGCTCATCCCGGAGGACCGCACCCAGGTCCCCGTCGAGTACGACGAGCTGCGCGACTCGATCAACCGGATCCTGACCGACCTGGGGCCCACCAAGGAACAACCCAAGGGCCCGTTCGGTGACGTCATCGAATCCTTCTCCGACGGTCTGGCCGGCAAGGGCCAGCAGATCAACAAGACGCTCAACAGCCTCTCCGAGGCGTTGACCACGTTGAACTCCGGCCGCGGTGACTTCTTCGGCGTCGTGAAGAGCCTCGCACTGTTCGTCAACGCGCTCTACAAGAGCGATCAGCAGTTCGTCGAACTCAACGACAACCTGGCGCAGTTCACCAACTCCTTCACCAATACCGACCGCGAGGTGGCCAGTGCCGTTCAGGACCTGAACCAGCTGCTGACCACCACGCGCAGCTTCTTGAACCAGAACTCGACGGTGCTGACCAAGGACGTGAACAACCTGGCCGACGTCACCACTGCGATCCTGCAGCCGGAGCCCCGTAAGGGCCTGGAGACCGGCCTGCACGTGTACCCGAACCTGGCGGCCAACATCGTCAACATCGCCTCGCCGAACGCCGGCGGCATCGTCGGTCTGCCGACCATCAACAACTACGCCAACCCGATGCAGTTCCTCTGCAGCGCGATTCAGGCGGGCAGCCGGCTGGGTTACCAGGATTCTGCGGAGCTGTGCGCGCAGTACCTGGCGCCGATCCTGGATGCCACCAAGTTCAACTACCCGCCGTTCGGGCTGAATCAGCTGAACACCGCGATGACGTTGCCCAAGCAGATCGCCTACTCCGAGCCCCGGCTGCAGCCGCCGCCGGGATACAAGGACACGACGGTGCCCGGCGTCTTCTCCCGCGACACGCTGTTCTCGCACGGCAATCACGAGCCCGGCTGGACCGTGGCGCCCGGCATGCAGGGCATCGAGGTGCAGCCGTTCACGGCGAACATGCTGACGCCGGAATCGCTGGGCGAGCTCATGGGTGGACCCGACATCGTGGCGCCGCCCGCGCCGCCGGCCTTCGGCGTCAACGACGGCAGGCTTCCCGGCCCGCCCAACGCCTACAGCGAGAACCAGCCACTGCCGCCGCCGTGGTACCCGCAGCCCGGGCCGCCGCCGGCGCCCGCGCCAGGGGTGCTCCCCGGTGATCCGCTGGGTGCGGTCGCACCCGCCGCGGGGCCGCCCCCCGCTGCCGCGCCAGCACCCGCTGGTCCGCCGCTGCCCGCTGAAGCAGGAGCAGGTTGATGAGCCGCTCGCGCGAAGAGAAGTCGACGTCGATGATGCCGAAGCGACTGAAGCTTCGGACCGTCGTGCGCCGCGGCGGCGCGATGCTCGCCGTCGCGCTGGTCCTGACGTCGTGCGGCTGGAAGGGCATCGCGAACGTGCCGGTGCCGGGTGGCGCCGGCACGGGTGCCGACAGCATGCGGATCTACGTCCAGATGCCGGATACGTTGGCGCTCAACGTCAACAGCCGCGTCCGCGTGGCCGACGTGTTCGTCGGTAGCGTGCGGGCGATCGAGCTGAAGAACTGGGTGGCGACGCTGACGCTCGACGTCGAGCCCGGCTTGAAGCTGCCGGCCGACACCAGGGCCGCGATCGGGCAGACCTCTCTGCTCGGCTCGCAGCACGTGGAGCTCACCCCGCCGCCGAACGCGTCGGGCCCGTTGCTCAAGAGCGGTGACACCATCCCGCTCGACCACGCGAGCGCCTTCCCGACGACCGAACGCACGCTGGCCAGCATCGGCACGATCCTCACCGGCGGTGGCATCCCCAATCTGGAGACCATCCAGACCGAGGTCGCCAACATCCTGACCGGCCGCGGCGACCAGATCCGTGAGTTCCTGGGCCGTTTGGACACGTTCACCGCGGAGCTGAACAACCAGCGCCAGGACATCACCCGCGCAATCGATTCCACCAACCGGCTGCTGAACATCGTGGCGCAGCGCAACGACACGCTGGACCGCGTCCTCACCGAGTTCCCGCCGCTGATCAAGCACTTCGCCGACACCCGGGATCTGTTCGCCGACGCGGTGGTTGCCCTCGGTCGCGTCAGCAAGGCCACCAATGACGCGCTGTCCCAAGCCAATCCGGACATCACGGCCAACCTGAAGAATCTGCAGCGGCCGCTGGTGCAGCTGGGCAAGGCGTCCCCGTACCTGTTGGGCGCGTTGAAGATCATCGGCACCGCGCCGTTCAGCATCGAGAACGTGCCGAAGGCGATCCGCGGTGACTACATCAACGTCTCGTTGAACGTGGACCTCACGCTGTCCGCTCTCGACAACGGAATCCTCAGTGGCACGGGTGTATCCGGCATGCTGCGGGCTCTCGAGCAGTCGTGGGGCCGTGACCCGAACACGATGATCCCGGACGTGCGGTTCACCCCGAACCCGCACGATGCGCCGGGCGGACCGCTGGTCGAGAGAGGTGAGTGAGCGATGCTGACCCGCTTCATCAAGATTCAGTTGGTGATCTTCACGGTTCTGACGGTCATCGCGCTGGTCGTCCTCGGCTGGTACTACCTGCGGCTGCCCAGCGTGGCGGGCATCGGACAGTACGAGCTCAAGGCCGAACTGCCCCGTTCCGGTGGGCTGTACGCCACCGCGAACGTGACCTACCTGGGGACGCAGATCGGCAAGGTCACCGACGTCCGGCCCACCGAACGCGGGGCGCTGGCGACGATGAGCATCGACAGCAAGTACAAGATCCCCGCGGATGCCACGGCCAACGTGCACTCGGTGTCGGCGATCGGTGAGCAGTACCTGGATCTGGTGTCGACGTCGAAGACACCGGGCCAGTACCTGGCACCGGGGTCGACGATCGCCGACGGCACCGTGCCCAGCGAGGTCGGTCCTGCACTGGACGCCGCCAACAACGGACTCGCGGTGCTGCCGAAGGAGAAGATCGACTCCCTGCTGACCGAGACCTCGCAGGCGGTCGGCGGTCTCGGTCCGGCGCTGCAGCGGCTGGTGGACTCGACGACCGCCATCGCGAGCGACCTCAAGGACAACCTCACCCCGGTCAACGACATCATCAACAACTCGACGCCGATCCTGCAGAGCCAGGTCGACTCCGGGGATGCAATCTCGCAGTGGGCGAGGAACCTGAACACCATCGCCTCGCAGACTGCGGAGCAGGATCAGGCGTTGCGCAGTGGTCTGCAGCAGGCGGCCCCCACGGCCGACCAGTTGAACGCGGTGTTCGGCGACGTTCGGGAGGCGCTGCCGCAGACCTTGGCCAACCTCGCGATCGTCACCGACATGCTCAAGCGCTACCACGCGGGCCTCGAGCAGGCGCTGGTGATCCTGCCCCAGGGAGCGACCATCGCTCAGGCAGGCACGATCTTCCCCGGTGAGGGTCTGCTGCACTTCGGTCTGTCGATCAACCAGCCGCCACCGTGCCTGACCGGCTTCCTGCCGGCGTCGCAGTGGCGCTCACCTGCCGACACCAGCACCAAGCCGCTGCCCGACGGGTTGTACTGCAAGATCCCGAAGGACTACCAGGGCAACGTAGTGCGTGGTGCGCGCAACTACCCGTGTGCGGACGTGCCGGGCAAGCGCGCCGCGACGCCCGACGAGTGCCGCGGCAACCAGCCCTACGAGCCCATGGGCACCAACCCCTGGTATGGCGATCCGAACCAGATCCTGACCTGCCCGGCCGCCGGGGCTCGCTGTGATCAACCGGTCAAGCCCGGTTACGTCATCCCGGCACCGACGATCAACAACGGTCTCAACCCGTTGCCGGCCGATCAGTTGCCCAAGCCACCGTCACCGCTCAGCGACCCGCTCACGGCCCCTGGCCAGGGCACCGTCGCCTGCAGTGGCCAGCAGCCGAACCCGTGTGTCTACACTCCGGCAGCAGGCCCCACGGCGGTCTACAACCCGTCGAGCGGTGAGGTCGACGGACCCGACGGAATCAAGTACTCCGTCACCAACTCAAGTGATCCAGGAGAGAACGGATGGAAGGAGATGCTGGCACCAGCCGGCTGAACCCCACCGATGCACGATCCGAGGACGAGCTAGACCAACCCTCCGAGGCACCGGCCGAGGACGGGTTGGGTGAACCATCCGTCGATGACGTGGACCGCCGCCCCGAGCGCTTCGGGCGCGGCTGGTTGGTGGCCATCTGCCTGGTCCTGCTGGTGCTGACGGCCGGGGTCGGTGTCGGCGGCTATCTCGCGCTGCGCTCGCACGACCAGAGCGAGGCCATTGCGCGGGAGGATGCCGCCGCCCTGGCGCGGGCCAAGGACTGCGTCGCGGCCACCCAGGCTCCCGACGTGGCCGCCATGACCGCAAGCCAGACCAAGGTGCTGGAGTGCGCGACGGGTGACTTCGGCGTCCAGGCCAACCTGTTCGCGAGCATGCTGGTCGAGGCCTACCAGGCCGCCAACGTCTCGGTCCAGGTCTCCGACATGCGTGGTGCGGTGGAGAAGCACAATGACGACGGCTCGGTCGACGTGCTGGTCGCGGTGCGGGTCAAGGTGACCAACTCCCAGGCCGCCGACCAGGAGCAGGGCTATCGGCTGCGGGTGAACATGCAACCCGCCGACGGCACCTACAAGATCAACAGATTGGATCAGGTCACATCGTGACGGCAGTGCTGCACGAGGACGCCGAACCGCGGACCGCACCCGACGACGACGTCGTGCGGTACGCGTCCTGGGCTGCCCGCGCGGGCGCCATCGCGCTGGACGTCCTGCCCGGCGTCGCGGTGGTCGTGACGATGGCACTGCTGGTTCCGACCACCGCGGCCGGTACGTGGACGTGGTGGGTCTTCACCGCCGTCGCCGCGGTCGCGGCGCTTGCCGTGCTGATCAACCGAGTGATCGTCCCGTCGGTGACCGGCTGGACGTTGGGCCGAGCCGTGGCGGGCATCCGGGTCACCACCGCCGACGGCGCGCCGGTGAGCAGCATCCGGCTGCTCGGGCGTGAACTCGGCCACCTGCTCGATACGGCCGCCCTGTTCATCGGCTGGCTGTGGCCGCTCGTCGATCGCCGCAACCGCACGTTCGCCGATCTGGCGCTGCGCACCGAAGTCCGCGTGGTCGGACCGGCGGGGGCGCCGCAGCGCAACCCGCGACGCCTTGCCGCAGTGGTGTTGATCGCGGCGGCGCTGCTGTGCGCCGCGGGCGGCGGCCTGGCATACCTGCAGGTCTATCGGCAGGACCGGGCGGTCGAGCAAGCCAGGGCCCAGATCGCCGAGCAGGGGCCGAGGATCGTGGAGCAACTCCTTAGCTACGGCACGCAATCCGTCGTCGACGACTTCGCCAAGGCGCAGACTCTGGCGTCCGACTCCTATCGCCCGCAGCTGATCCAACAGCAGCAGGCCGTCCAGAAGTCGGGCGTCACCGACAACGAGTACTGGGCGGTCAGCAGTGCCGTGCTGTCGGTGAGCAAGGACCGCGCGGCGATGCTGCTGGCGCTGCAGGGCCAGCGCGGTTCGGATCCCAACCAGCTGAAGTTCATCACGGCGACCGTGCGCGCGGACTTCGAGAAGTCCAAGGACGGGCGCTGGCAGGTTGCCGCCCTGCAGGTGCTGAAGAAGCCATTGACGAACCCGCCCGCCGCTCCGCCGCCGCCGCCGCCGGCGGCCGGGCCGCCGAACGGACCGGGTCGATGAGCCCGCGGCGCAAGGTCGACGGGAGCGTCCGCGACTTCTTCACGGCGCAGGGCAAGGCACCGAAGACGCCGCTGCGGTGGGGTCTTCCGGTCACTGCGCTGCTCGCCTTCGCGCTGGCGGCGGCCGCGATCGCCGGCAGTGTGTTCATGCTGGTGGCCCACGAGGACGTGAACCGGACGCAGGCCAGGGATGCGGCCGCGCTGTTCAACGTCCGCGCCTTCATGACCGAGTACACGTCGCTGGATCCCTTCCATGCCAACGACTACGCCGACCGGATCCTGGCGCACGGCACGGGCGAGTTTCAGAAGTCGTTCAAGGAGAAGCTGAACGAGATCGTCGTCCAGGTCGCCCGCGCCGAACCCACCGAGGGCATCGTGCAGGAGGCCGGCGTGCAACGGTGGAACGACAACGGCAGCGCCGACATCCTGGTGGCGACCATCGTGAAGTCCACCGGCCCGGATGGCAAGACGCCCATAGAGAGCGGAACTCGTTGGGTGGTAACGACTATCGAGGAGGGACAGCAGTGGAAGATCAGTCAGCTGATTCAAGTGATCTGACCGCCGACGCTGGCGCCGCCTCGGTTCCGCAGGGTAAGGCCGGACGCAACCGTCACCGGCTGCCGCGGCAGAAGGCCCAGTCGGCGGACGTTCCGTCCGAATCCGAATCCGAGTCCCAACCCGCCGCCGAAACCGAAACCGTCGAGCTCACCGAACCGGTCGCGGCCGCCGAGCTCACCGTGGAGTCTTCAGAATCGGCGACCGAGCCCGAACCGACCCGGCGCCGGCGGATGCCGTGGCGCCGCGACCGGCCGGCCGCCGTGCCTGCAGAGGACGGCACCGCCCCGGAAGCCGGTGAGGGCGCGGCCGCCGCCGAGGTCGAGGAGGAGGTCGGGCCTGCGCCCGTTCTGGTGCCGCACCGCACCGCCGGACGGGTACTGAAGGCAGCGGCCGTCGCCGCCGGCGTGGCGTTCGTCGCCGCAGCGGCATTCGCGGGTGCGACGATTCAGCCGTACCTCGCCGACCGCGCCGAGGTGCACACCAAGTTCGTCATCGCCGAGACCGCGGCCAGCGCGATCACCACGCTGTGGACCTACACGCCCGATGACATGGAGAAGCTGCCGGAGCGCTCGGCTCGCTATCTCGGCGGCGACTTCGCGGCCGACTACAAGCGCTACATCGACGCGATCGTCGCACCCAACAAGCAGGCGCAGGTCACCAACAACACGCAGGTGCTCGGTGCGGCCGTGGAATCCCTGACGCCGACGGAGGCGACCGCGATCGTCTACACCAACTCGGTGGCGACCAGTCCGGTGACCAAGGGCATCCCGTCGCTGCGCTACCTGTCCTACCGGTTGACGATGAAGCCCGACGGAAGCCGCTGGCTGATCACGCAGATGGTGGCCGTCACCAAGCTGGATCTGACGCCGCGCCTCTAGACTTCCCGAGATGCCGATCGGTTCGCCAGTCTCCACGAAGCTGACGATCACGGCGCTGATGTTGCTCACCTCCGCCACGGGCCTGGTCGACGCGGTCAGCGTGCTGGTGCTCGGTCACGTCTTCGTGGCGAACATGACGGGAAACGTCATCTTCCTGGGCTTCTGGTTCATCCCGCAGTCCGGCATCGACCTGCCCGCCGCCGCCGTGGCATTCGCCAGCTTCATCAGCGGCGCCGTCATTGGCGGCCGGCTGGCCAGACATCTCGACACCAGGGCAAGGCACTGGTTGGTCATCGCGCTGAGCTTCGAGGTCGTGGTGCTGGCCACGCTCGCCGGACTCGCCGGCGCCGGGGTGCTGAAGTATCACGACGGCGGCCGGCTGATCCTCATCGCCGGGCTGGCGCTGGTGTTCGGCACGCAGAACGCGACCGCCCGGATGTTCGGGGTCCAGGAGCTGTCCACCACGGTGTTGACCCAGACCATCGTCGGCATCGGTTTCGACAGCCGGCTCGCCGGCGGCACGGGCGACCGCGAGAAGCTCCGCTACGGCGTCGTGCTCGTGATGCTGGCCGGTGCGGTGATCGGTGCGACCCTGACCCGATGGATGGTGGCCCCGGTCATCGGGCTCGCCGCCGCGGTAGTCGCCGCGAGTGCGGCCATCTTCGCGTTCGGCCCGGCCGGCGACGCCGACGAGCCGTAGCCGTGGACGTCTACGTCAAGCGAAATCCCGGCGCACCCGAGGACTTCTTCGCCTGTGAGGCAGCGGGTTTGCGTTGGCTGGCCGACGCCGACGGTGGTGTCCCGTGCGTGCGGGTGATCGCGCAGGACGCGACGTCGCTGACCCTGCAGCGGTTGGCGCAGACACCGCCCGACCGGACCTCGGCCGAGGAGTTCGGACGCCGCCTGGCCCGCACGCACGCCGCGGGTGCGCCCGCCTTCGGCGCCCCGCCCGCGGGGTGGACCGGATCCGGATTCTTCGGACCGCTGACGCGGCCGTTGCCGATGGCGCTGACGGGACACGACGACTGGGGGAGCTTCTACGCCGAAGACCGGTTGGCGCCGATGGCGGAACTGGCCGCACCCCTGCTGGACGCCTGCACGCGTGCCGGACTCGACACCGTGATGGCGCGCTGCCGCGCCGGTGACTTCGACGACGGGGATGGGCCGGCGCGCCTGCACGGCGACCTCTGGAGCGGGAACGTGATGTGGACCCCGGACGGCGCGGTGCTGATCGACCCGGCTGCCCAGGGTGGGCACCGCGAGACCGATCTCGCGATGCTGGCGTTGTTCGGGTGTCCGTTCCGCGATGCCGTGCTCGACGGGTACCGCAGCGAGCACCCGTTGCGCCAGGGCTGGCGGGACCGCCTCGGGCTGCACCAGCTCCATCCGCTGTTGGCCCACGTCGTGCTGTTCGGCGCCAGCTACCTCGACCGGACGGCGGCTGCGGTTTCCAGCGCACTCGCCGCCGCCTCGTAGGTGGTGCCGGTGCAGGTCATCGGTGGCGTCGGTCGGGACGTTGCGACACTGGCAAATCGCACGGGCGCGCCGGTCGCCGACTCGACGCTCAGTTAGCCCACCTCGGTTGCCGCGACGGCGATTAATTTGCATCGACGTCAATCAGGGATTGTGCGGCCGACGAGGCCAGTTCTCCACGTCGACCCCGCCGACTCGGCCCCCCGGGATCAAGTCAGCAATGTTGCTATTGCCGCGGGCGTAAGTGTTAAGTTGCTGTGACGCACCACACGTTGCCTACGAAAGGTGAGGTCAGATGGCCGGTCGGCACCAGACGCGCAAGGCTCGCCGGTTCAGCGTGGCATTGGTCAGCGCCGCCACAGCGACGGCCACCGCCCTGACCGTCGGAGTGGAGCCGCCGCCGGCACCCCCAACGCGCGTGCTGGCCCAGAACGTCGACCTCGCCGCGGCCATCAGGTTGCTGCCGAACGAGAACGCCACGGCCGACGTCACGGGCGGCCTCGGCAGCGCCCTCTACGACGGCAACCAGGCGTTGGCCGACACCCTCATCAAGGCCGTCGTGAACGGCATCAACCTGGCCGCGGCGGCGCAAGCGGCGGGGCTGGACCCGCAAAAGCTCCTCAACGGCCTGCTCGCCGAGTTGCCGGCGAACCTGCTGCCCGGGATCCTCGCGCAGATCTCGCTCAAGGTGCCCTTCCTCGACGCGGCGCTGAGCCAGCTGGGTCTCGGCGATCTGCAGATCCTGACCCAGGTGCTCAACGCCATCGGCATCCCGCAGATCACCGACGGCACCCTCACCGGATTGCTGGCGATCTTGGGCCTCGATCTGTCGAATCCGCTCAACCTGTCCAACTTGGCGCTGCCCGGGGTCAACGTGGTCACCGCCGGATCCCCGTTCGCCCTGCTCAAGATGGCGGGTCTCGACCTTGGGTGGACGCCCTCGCTGCCCAACTCGGTGGCCGCCGAGGTGAACGGCACTCCCTACCTCAAGGTCGGCGTCAACGGGGTGCTGAACCTCGTCCTCGACAAACTGAAGATCGCGGTGCAGAACAACCCGCTGCTCGACCCGCTCGGCGTGCTGACCAGTGGGCTGCAGGGCGTGATCAACGGCCTCACCTCCGGCCTCCCGGACGTCCTGGATCTGCGGGTGACGCCGACCGTCGGCGTCGGCGTCGGGGCGTTCGCCGCCGCCATGTCCTACCAGAAGGTGTTGGATCAGTTGGCCGCCCAGCCAGGCGGCACCAGCTACACCGGCACCGACGCCGTCCTCGGCAGCCTGACGGTTCTGCCACTCATCCTGCTGAACAACCCGGCCCGCCCCGACGGGGGCGCGGCAGCCCGGTTCGGTTTCCTGGGTTCGCTGCTTGGCATCGACACCGTGAACCCGACGACGCAGGTGACCAGCAACGGCACCGGCACTGCAGTGCTCGGCACCGGGGTGAAGCTGGGCGCCGCCAACGTCCTGCCCATCCTGGTCGATGCGACCTACGAGTATCAGCCGCTGTCCGATCTGGCCTCTTGGCCCAATGCGTTCACGCTGGTGAACAATCTGGCGGCAGCGCTGTCGCCCACCTACATGTTGCGTGGCCTCGACGTGAACGGGCTAACCGACCAGCTCACCCCGCAGGTCACCCAGGCGCTCACCAACGCCGCGGGCGGAAATCCGTTGGCGCTCAACCTGTATCTCACCCTGCACTCGGCCACCCTGCCGATGCTGGAACCGCTGTACCTGGCGTCGGACTTCCTCAACCTGGTCGGCCTGAGCCCGCTCGCGCAGATCCCGATGCGCCTGGCCAACGCGCTGGCGCCGGCGCTGACCACGCTGACCAACATCGGGTATGCCAACGCCGTGCAGAACCCCGACGGGACCATCACCCGGGACTTCAGCACCTCGGGCACCGAGACGCCGTTCCTCTCGTTCGCCAACATCGACTACGGAAAGGCGATCGGCGACAGCGTCTCTCAGCTGTTCGCCGGCTTGCAGAAGGAGTTCTTCAGCGGCAACCCGACGCCGAACACCCCCAACGTCCTGGCCAACCTGGTCAAGGCGCTACTCGATGGCAGCCTGTTCAACGGCGGGCTGCTCAACTCCCTGACCGCTCCGATCGCGGCGTCCACCACTGCGGCCGCGACGGCTGCGCAGACCGCCGCGGCGAGCATCCCCTCGGCAAACGCCGCCCTGCTCAGTGTCAGCTCCGTCGAGCCGGGTACCGCCGCGCGGACAGCGGCCACGCCGAAGACGACGGCAGTCGCCGACGGGACGGCCGCCACTGCCACCTCGACCAGCACACCGGCCCCGACCGAGACCGCGGCCACGACGGACACCGCCAAACCCGACGCGACCATCCCCGATACGACCACGCCTGCCAGCTCCACGCCTGCCACCTCCACGCCCGCCACCTCCACGCCCGACGCCTCCGCACCGGATTCCAGCACCGGCCCCAAACACGCCAAGCCCGATGGTGATTCGACCCCGGCGACCACTTCGTCGACCGGTCCGCGGCACGCCAAGCCGGACACGGATACGGACACGGCCACCGGCGCCACTACCGCGCCCAAGCACGCCAAGCCCACCACCAACGAGGTCAGGGACACCGCCAACGATTTCTCTCCCAAGCACGACAAGACGGCGGACGAGCCGGGCGGCAAGGGCAGCGACGCCGCTGGTGCGACGACGGCCCCGTCCGGTGCCGGCGCCACGTCGGACACCTCGCCCGGCACCTCGTCGGACAAGGCCGCCTGAGCGTCCCCAATTCGTCACGAGTGACCCGCGCCGGTCGGGGGTAAGCGGCCGTCATGCCAACCGTGTCACGCACCTTCACCGTCTCGACCCCACCAGACCGGGTCATCGACTACCTCAAGGACTTCGGCAACGCCGAGCAGTGGGATCCCGGCACCGAGTCGTGCGTGCGGCAGGGCCAGGGCCCGATCGAGGTGGGTGCCACCTGGCACAACGTCTCCAAGATCTTCGGCGTGACGGCCGAACTGACCTACACGCTGCGGGAACTGACCCATCGCACGCTGGTCTTCGTCGGGGAGAACGAGTCGTCGACGTCCACCGACACCATCACGGTCGACGCCTCCGGGGCTGGTTCGGTGCTTACCTATCGCGCCGATCTGGAGATGAAGGGTGCGGCCAAGCTGCTCAGCCCCGCGATGAAACTGGTCTTCGAGAAGCTCGCCCACGACACCGAGCGGCAGATGACCGACGTGCTCGACCGCCTGTAGCGGGTCAGCGCCCCGGCGGTGCCAACCGGTAGATCGCGTCGGCGGCGTCGTCGGTGACGTACACCGCGCCGTCCGGACCGACCACGGCGTCGACCGGCCGCCCCCAGCGTGAACCGTCGGCGTCCTGGAAGCCGCCGACCAAGGTCTGCTGATTGCCCAGAGTGCCGTTGGCCCAGGGGAAGAACGAGACCTCGGGTGCCCGGGGCGGCTGGCGGTTCCACGACCCGTGCACGCCCACCAGGGCGCCGTGGGCGTAGGGCTCGGGCAGGCTACCGTCGACGAAGCTCATGCCCAGCGGGGCGGAGTGCGCCCCCATGCTCTGTTCTATCGGCGGCAGCGCCGAGCAGTCGAGCTTGCTGCCGTCGGCGTTGGTCTGCACGTCGCGGATCAGCCGCAGGTTCGCCGGGCCACCGTCGGGATTGCAGTAGGGCCAACCCAATTCGCGTCCAGGGGTGAGCTTGGCCAGCGATTCGGGCGGATGGTCGCCGACGTAGTCGCCAAGCACCTGGCCGTAGGTCGGACCCTGATCCGGGACGGCGACGTCATCGCGATTGTTGACCGCGGTCCACACCGAACCGTCGGGCGCGACCGCCAGACCGGTGCCGTTGCGCACCCCGGTGGCGAAGGGAGCGTACGGTCCTCCGCCGGGCGGCACCCGCATGATGGTGGCGCGCTGCGGTGTCGCCGTGCGATCGCCTGCCGAGACGTTGCCCGTCGAACCGATCGAGAAGTACAGCGCCCCATCGGGTCCCACCGCAACGCTCTTGAGCGCATGCGCGTAGGCGCCACCCAGCTCGGGGCTCCTGGCGTCGGGCAGCCCCGCGGCAATGGTGCGCGGCCGAACCGTCTTGCCGTCGGCGTAGTCGAAGGCGTCGATCTGGTCGGCCTCGGCGACGTAGAGGGTATCGCCGGCGAAGGCCAGGCCGTGCGGTTGATTCATGCCGTTGACGAGCAGCTCCATCTGCGGACCGAGCCCCGAGGGTTGGATCCTGGCCACCTGTCCGGAACTGGGCAGCGACACCAGCAGGGCACCGTCGGGAGCCCACACAGCCAGCCGCGGCTTCGGCACCCTGGCCCACACCGACATCGTCCAGCCGTTGGGGACCAACGCCTTTCGCGGCTCGTCGAACGGGGCGGCGGCCAGGTCGGTGGAGACCTGGACCGTCACCTCCGACAGACCCGCCTCGCGGGTCGGTGTGCTGGGCGCCGTCGCATCCGACGCCGGCGGGGTGGTCGCGGACGAACACCCCGCCAGCAGGAGGACTCCGGTCAGTCCGACGGCCAGCCCGACCGTCCGATGGCTACGCTGCGGCCAGGCTCGCATGCATCTCCCAGACCAGGATCTCCGAAGGCTGGGTCGCGGTGACCCGCTGGCCACCCGATGCCGTGAACCGGACGGCGTCGCCCTCGTACAGCGCGCCGGCGCCCTCGAGGGTCACCTCACCGCGCGGGACGAACAGGTGCAGGTAGGGCGCCTGCGGCAGCTCGACGACGTCGCCGGGCTGCAACCGGGCGCCGCGCAGGGCAGCGTACTCGTTGCTGATGGTGATGGCCGCGTCGTTCGCGTGTTCGGGCATGCCGGAGGCAATCGTCACCAGCTTGCCGCGCAGCAGCTCGTCGTCGATCTCGAGCTGCTGGTAGCCCGGCTTGATGCCGGCCTCGTCGGGCACCACCCACATCTGGACGAAGTGCACGGGTTCGGAGTGCGACGCGTCGCCCGTCAGCGTCCAGGAGTCGTTCTTCTCCGAGTGCAGGATGCCGCGCCCGGCCGACATCCGTTGTGCCAGACCGGGATAGATCACCCCGGAGTGGCCCGTGGAGTCCTGGTGCACCAGCGATCCGCGCAGCACCCACGTGACGATCTCCATGTCGCGGTGCGGGTGTGTCTCGAATCCGGCGCCGGGGCGCACGGTGTCGTCGTTGTTGACCAGCAGCAGCCCGTGGTGGGTATTGGTGGGGTCGTAGTTGCCGCCGAAGGAGAACGAGTGCTTGGAGTCCAACCAGGAGATCCTGGTGGTGGCGCGGTCCTGGGCGCGGCGGATGTCGATGATGTCGGACGGGGTCATGGGAACTCCTCGAGGGGTCATTTGCCAGCCTAGGTGGCTGCCGCTGGACACGACAACTTAGATGATGTGTCATATATTCCATGTGGCTGTCCGAAGACCAACAGCGGGTGTGGCGGAACTACCTCGCGATGACCACCGAGTTGCAGGCCGAGATCAACCGCCAGCTGCAACGCGACTGCGGGCTGTCGCTATCGGACTACGACGTCCTGGTCGCAATCTCCGAACTCACCGCCTGCCGGGTGAAGGAGCTTGGCGACCGGCTGGGCTGGGAGCAGAGCCGGTTGTCACACCAGTTGCGGCGCATGCAGGCGCGCGGTCTGGTCGACAAGCGCGGTGCCGAGCACGACCGCCGCGGCGCGACCGTCGAGCTGACCGATGCCGGGCGCTCGGCGCTGGCGAGCGCGGCGCCGGGCCACGCCGAGCTGGTCCGGGCCCTGGTGTTCGACGGGGTTGGTGCCGGCGAGTTGCGCGCGCTGGATCGCTGGACTTCGCAGGTCCTGTCCCGGCTGGGGCGAGAGCCTGCTTAGTCTGTCCGGTGTGGACATCAACGGAGCTAGCGCAATCGTCACGGGTGGGGCATCCGGCATCGGAGCGGCCTCGGCTCGCCAATTGGCCGACCGGGGTGCACGCGTCGTCGTGGCCGATCTTCAGGCCGACCGCGGCGAGGCCCTCGCCAAGGAGATCGGCGGGGTGTTCGTCACCGTCGACGTGACCAACACCGAGCAGATCATCGACGCCGTCAATACCGCCGCGGACCTCGGCCCATTGCGGGCACTGGTGAATTCGGCGGGCATCGGCTGGGCTCAGCGCACCATCGGCAAGGACGGCGAGTTCGCCTCGGCGCACAACCTCGATGCATACAAGAAGGTGCTCGCGATCAACCTGGTCGGCACCTTCGACTGCATTCGACTGGCCGCCACCGCGATGAGCCGCAACGAGCCCACCGACACCGGTGAGCGCGGCGCGATCGTGAACATGACCAGCGTGGCCGCCTTCGACGGACAGATCGGCCAGGCCGCCTACTCGTCGTCCAAGGGTGGCGTCGTCGGTCTGACCCTTCCGGTGGCCCGCGACCTGTCGGCGGTGGGCATCCGCGTCAACACCGTGGCTCCCGGCCTCATCGACACCCCGATCTACGGCGAGGGCGAGGCCTCGGAGGCGTTCAAGGCCAAGCTCGGTCAGTCCGTGCTGTTCCCGCACCGCCTCGGCAAGCCCGAGGAGCTGGCCTCGATGGTCCTCGAGCTGATCACCAACTCCTACATGAACGCCGAGGTCGTGCGCGTCGACGGCGGAATCCGGATGCCACCGAAGTAGGTCGCTACCAGTCGGATTCGTCGAACGTCACGACGCCACGGATGTTCTTTCCATCGAGCATGTCCTGGTAGCCGTCGTTGATGTTCTCCAGCGAGTACGTGTTGGTCACCATCTCGTCGATCTTCAGCACGCCGGCCTTGTAGAGACCGACGAGCTTGGGGGTCTCGACGTGTGAACTGCCACCACCGAAGATGTTGCCCTTCAACGTCTTCTGCAACATGGTGAACAGGAACAGGTTGAGCTTGACGTCGGCGTCCATCATCGAGCCCATGCCGGTGACGACGCAGGTGCCCGTCTTGGCGGTCAGGATCATGGCTTCCTCGACGTACTCGCCGCGCATCTCCCCGACGGTGATGATGGTCTTGTCGGCCATCAGGCCGTGGGTCACGTCGATCATCGGGCCGATGGCCTCGGCCATCGACGGGTAGACGTGGGTGGCGCCGAACTTGATGGCCTGCTCGCGCTTCCACTCGTTCGGGTCGATGGCGATGACGTGCCTGGCGCCCGAGATGACCGCACCCTGCAGCGCGCTCATCCCGATGCCGCCGACGCCGATGATGGCGACCGTCTCACCCGGCTGCACGTCGGCGACGTTCGTCGCCGAGCCGAAGCCGGTCGGTACCGCGCAGCCCATGATGGCGGCCGTCTCGAACGGGACGTCGGGGTCGATCTTGACGACCGAGTCCTCGTGCACCGTCATGTAGGGCGCGAACGTCCCGAGCAGATTCATCGGGGACACCTCGTGTGAACCGGCGTGCACCCGCGAGGTGCCGTCGGCGATGGCCTTGCCGCCGAGCAGCACGGCGCCGCGGTCACACAGCGACCGGAAGCCCTTGAGGCACGGGGGACAGCTGCCGCACGCCGGGATGAACGCGAGGATGACGTGGTCGCCCTCCTCGATGCCGGTGACGCCCTTGCCCACCTTGGTGACGACGCCGGCACCCTCGTGGCCTCCGAGCGCCGGCAGACCGATCGGGGTGGCCCCGGTGGTGAGGTGGTAGTCGGAGTGGCACATGCCCGCCGCGTGCATGCGGATCTGCACCTCGTGGGCGACGGGGTCGCCCAGCTCGATCTCGTCAACCTTGAACGGTGTGTTCAGTTCCCACAACAGGGCACCCTTGGTCTTCATGGCGACGATGATAGAACACGTTCCAGAAAGGAACCCCTCGGCGGCTCTCAACTGCTACTACGGTGCACACGACATGTCGTGACGGCGTACCAGTCCCAGCTGGCCGGATTAGCGTGTCCGGGTGCATTCGGTGACGGTTCGACTGGCGGCCGTCGCGGCGGCCGCCATGCTGGTGCTGGGAGCGTGCTCGGGGGAGCGCACGTCGAACCGGGGCGACGGACCGTGGCCGCCCGATCCGGGCCGCGGGCCGTGCGCGGTCACCAAGCAGGCCGACGTTCCCGCCACGATGCGTGACGGCACCGTTCTGCGCGCCGACGTCTACCGCCCGACGACGTCCGACGCGGTGCCAGTGATCCTGATGCGCACGCAGTACGGCAAGGACGGCGCGCAGGCCGGAACGCGCTACCAGCCGCCGGACTGGTTCGCTTCGCACTGCTACCTCGTCGTCGTGCAGGACATTCGCGGCCAGGGCGCCTCCGGAGGCACGTTCAGCGAGTTCACCCACGACCAGGCCGACGGCTACGACTCCGTCGAGTGGGCCGCCGCGCTGCCGGGGTCCAACGGCAAGGTGGGGATGTACGGGTCGTCCTACGTGGGGGCGACGCAGTGGCTGGCTGCCATCACCGCTCCGCCGCACCTGGTCACGATCGTCCCGGCCAACACGGCGTCGGACTACTACGACGGCTGGACCTACGAGGGTGGCGAGTTCCGCCTGGCGTTCGTGCTGCCGTGGGCCATGGAGTCGATCGCGACGACCGCGGCGAAGAACCGCAACGACCAGGCGACCGTTCATGAATTGGCGGCTGCGGTAAAGGATCCCACCCGGTGGCTGGACTTCCGGCCGTTCAAGGATCTGCCCCCGATGCAACCGGGGAATCCGGCGGTGGCGCCCTGGTACTTCGACTGGATCAGGCACTCGACGCGCGACGACTTCTGGCGCCAGTTCGGCATTCGTGACCGCTACCCGTCGGTGACCGTGCCGGTACTGCACTTCGAGGGGTGGTACGACGCGTTCCTCGCCGGCGGGGTGGAGAACTTCGCCGGCATGGTGGCCCACGGCGGCAACGCCGAGGCGCGGGCCAATCAGCGGTTGGTGATCGGGCCGTGGGATCACGTCGACTGGGGCAGGCCCGGTTCGACGCCAGCTCCGATGCTGAAGGCGATCGGGCCGGTCGCCAACAGCCCGATCAACGAGCTGATGCTGCAGTGGTACGACCACTTCCTCAAGGGCGAGGACGACGGCGTGGCCGGCAAGCCGCGCGTGGATTACTTCCTGATGGGCGCCAACGTCTGGAAGACGGCGACCAATTGGCCGCTGCCGCAGACACACCCGACCACCTACTACCTGTCGGGGTCGGGCGGGCAGGACCGCACGGGCGAGCTGCGCGACGCCGTGCCCGGTGCCGAGCCGCCCGATGTGTACACCTACGACCCGCGCTATCCTGCGCCGAGCCTGGGCGGGCATTCCTGCTGCGGTGCGCAGTCGGGTCCGCAGGGGCCGTACGACCAGACGCCGGTCGAGCAGCGTTCCGACGTCTTGGTCTACAGCAGCGCGCCGCTGTCGCAGGACACCGAGGTGACGGGCGCGGCGACGGTCGACCTGTGGGCTCAATCATCGGCGCCCGACACAGATTTCACCGCCAAGCTGGCTGTGGTGAAACCCGACGGTGAGGTGGTGAACCTCAACGACGGCATCCTGCGGACGTCGTTCCGCGACTCGCTGTCCGATCCGACGCCGGTGCCGCCCAACCAGCCGACTCGGTATCGAATCCAGATCTGGCCGACGAGCTATCAGTACCGCGCCGGCGACCGCATCCGGATCGAGATCTCCAGCAGCAACTACCCGCAGTTCGCGCCGAATCCCAACACCGGCGAGCCCTTCGGGCAGGGCACCGCCACCGTGACCGCCACGCAGACGATCCTGCACGACGCCGCGCATCCGTCGAGCATCACGCTGCCGGTGATCCCGGCCGGCTGACCGTTCGCTCCGAGCGGGGCGCGCGGGTCCCCACCCAGAGTCCGGCGGCGACGAGCGCGACGAGGACGAGGCCGGTGCCGAGGACTGACGCGTCGAACGGGCCGGCGCTGGGCCACCCGGCTTGGGTGCGGGCCGAACCCCTCAGGAATGGAACGATGGTCAGCACCACGACACCGAGCGCGGCCTCGCCCGCCACGACGACCGGGAAGTGCTGGGCGGCAATGCGAATCGCCGAGCGGTCATCGCCGCTTCGCCGGGCGGCGGCGATCTTGGGCATCAGCACCCTGGTGTTGTAGCCGCCCGCTGCGAGCATCAGGGCGACCACCACTAGCTTGATCGACAGATAGCGCCCATAGGTGGTGGTCAGCAGCTGGGCGGGGGTGCCGACGTGGGTCCACGCCAGCCAGGTGCCGCTGACGATGAGGGCGCCAACGGCGAACGATGCCACCACCGTGAACCGCTCCCAGACCTGGCTCCAGTCGCGTGCGGTGTTGGGGGTGGCGAGAATTCGGTTGCGACGGCCAAGGAGACCGGCCGCGGACAGCACCACCAGCCCGCCCACCCAGACCAATGCGCCGGTGATGTGTAGGAAGGTCAGCAGGTCACGCATCGCGACGTCGAGTGTCGGTGCGGTGAGCGGGATCTCGGGGATGGCCGCGGTGACGACAGCGGCCGCGGCCACGCCTCCGGCGAGCCAGCGCGAGGAATGCCGCCATGTCAACAGCAGGCCGATGGCGACCAGTGCGTAGGCGGCGGTCTGGGTGAGGGACGCGGCGCCCTGGTGTTTCGCGGTCGGGGCGACGACGTGCAGGACGGCGGTAGAGGCGACGAGCGCCGCGGCCGGCATCGCCAGCCTGCGGACCCGGGGCGCCACCACGCCGCCGCGCTCCTCGGGCATCGCCAGCGCGGCGGCCGTCAGCCCGACGCCGACGGCCATCCCGAGGCCGAGGTGGTCGACGACTCCGGTGGCGATGCCAAGGAGGGCAGAAGCAGCCGCGGACACGGAGACGTCACCGATCCAAGGCCGGTCGAGGGCCTTGGTGGCCATTCATTGCACGAGTCACTGCATCGACGCTAGGCGAGCGGGTTATGCGCCGGCTGAGCGCCGACTGTGCTGGAGCTCGGAGGCGAGGGTCTGTGAAGGAGCTCTCGCTGGTTGAGTTGGCGTTCGTGGTGGATGCGGTTGGTGCGGTCGTGGGCGCGGGTGGTGCGGCGGCGGGGCATGGTCAGGCCGGCGGTGTGGGCCGGTGGTGGCGTGGTGGTGCAGGTGTCTAGGGGTGCAACGGGTGTGCTGAGGGTGGGGAACAGTAGTCGGCTGCCGGGGGTGGTCGTGTGGGTGTGGTCTTCGGGGTCGGTCCAGTGTGCGGTGCCGTCGGGCTGCAGGCGGAGCTGCCAGCCGCGGTCGCCGGCCCAGAAGGTCTTCAGTAGGTGGTGTCGGCGGCATAGGGCGATGAGGTTGGCTGCGCAGGTGGGGCCTTGGGGCCAGGGGATGACGTGGTTCGAGATCGCAGGTGATGGCGGGGGTGGTGCAGCCGGGGAAGCGGCAGGTGAGGTCGCGACACCGGACGTAGTCGGCGAGGGCGGTGGTGGGGGTGTAGCGGGGTTCGGGTGGTGCCTGTCCGGGGTGCAGTACCGGTCGTAGCTGGGCATGGTGGGCGGCGCGGCGGGTGATCGCTCCGGGGAGGACGCCGCCGCCGATGAGCATGCCGGGGGCCAGGTGGGCGCGTCGGCCGGGGAGAGGTGTCATTAGCTCGGTGAGGGTGAGCTCGCGCAGCGGTTTGGTGAATTGGGGTGGGGGTGGGCCGTCGATGCCGAGGTATTCGTCGGGGGTGGGTGTCCACGGGCTGGCGGGCTCTGATTCGGTTGGCGCGGCATCGGATTCACGCACCGCGCTGTCGCTGTTGGTCGTGTGACCATCGGACGCGCTGCCGCGGTCATCGCCGTCGTCGGCGGTCCCGCCAACATCGGAATCGTCGACGGTGGGCGAGTCGTGCGTCCCTTGGCCCGGACCGTCATCCGGTCCGCCAGCGTCGCCGTTGCCGCCAGCGTCGGGCTCGCCGTCGCCTCCGTTGGGTCCGCCGTCGTGACCGGTAGTGGCGGTGAGGGTGTCGTGGTGGGCGACGACGTGGATGACGACCCCGCGGGCGGGGGGCAGTGCCGCGGCGGGGCAGTCGGGGGTGTAGCAGAGGCAGGCCAGCCGGTCGGTGCCGTGTCCGAGGGCGCCCAGGGCGTCTGCGCGGCGTTGCTCGCGGGTGCGTGGATCGGCCTCGCAGACGGTGTCGGCCAAACCGTTCAGGCGGGTGTCGAGGGCGGCGGCATCCACCGCGAACAGGCTGGCGTAGATCTCGGCCATTCCGCTGCCGGCCTGCGCCACCACCTCCACCGCGCGTCCACGGGCCCGGCTGTGGGTGCGCCGCACCGCCGCGGGGTCCAGGCTGGCGATGATCGCGTCGATGGCGTGCACGGTCTTCTGCGCCGACATCGCCGGCCAGGTGCGGGCCGCGGCCGCCACGGCGGTGTCTAGTTCGCGCAGGGTGTCGGGGTCGACCACTAGGGCGGCGCGTCCGACGATCGTGCGCACCAGTCGGTAGTCGACCCGCCCGTCCTCGAAGGCCGCTCCGAGGTGGGGGAAGCGCTCGCGCAGCGCGAGGCCGATGAGCAGCAGGTGAGAGGCGGCTCCGCAGGTCAGGTGTTGGGTGGCGCCGATCTGGGCGCAGACCGCCCCCCAGTTGTCGATGCACCATTGTTCGCGGTCGGCGGATCCGGAGGCGGCGTGGGCGATGTCGAGCAGGGTGACCATCGCGGCCAACCGCCGCGCGCAGGCGGCGGCTTCGACCCGGGCCCACGCGGCGATCGCCTCACCACCGCGCGCACCGTGGGCGCTGGCCACCACATCCTCGAACACGCATTCGAATCTACCGCCGTTGCACGACCTTCACCAGGCCCGCGGATACGCCTGTGGATGACTTCCAATTCCTAACTGACAGGCAGGAATTCGGGCAGACCAAAGCGGGCGAACATGCCGTCACCGGCGTGGAATGCCACCACGTGCGAGACGCCACCCGGCCGCACCTGCAGGACGTGCAGCTGGAACTCCTCGTGCCGTCCGGTCTCCCGGTTCAGCATGTAGAGCGCGGCCGCCGGTTGATCGTTGGCGGTCGTGGAGATGAACCGCATGTCGCCCGCACCCTGCGCCGGGCAGTGCGTCTTGGAGAGCATGACGATGTCGTGCGGACCCCGGTACCAACCGTCGAACGGGGGCATCTCGAAGATCGCATCCTCGGTGAACAGCCGGGCGAGCGCCTCCATGTCGTAGGTCTCGAACGCCGCGACGTACTTGGCAAGCAGCTCCCTGGCCTCCGGCGACTCTGGGGCGGTTACGTCGTCATCCGCACTGGGCTGGATCTCGTCGAGTTGCGCCCTGGCCCGCTGCAGCAGGCTGTTGACCGCCGCGGTCGAGACGCCAATCGCCTCCCCCACCTCGGCGGCCTTCCATTGCAACACTTCTCGCAGCACCAGAACTGCGCGCTGGCGGGCCGGCAGGTGCTGTAGGGCGGCCACGAACGCCAGGCGCACCGAATCGCGCGACGCCACGATGACCGACGGATCGGAAGGATGCTCGCCGGGTGCGTCGGGCAACGGTTCGAGCCAGGTGATCTCGGGATGCTCGGCGATGGCGCCGGTCGGGTCCGAACTGGGGGCGCCCAGACCGCTGGGCAGCGGCCGACGCTGACGGCTCTCCAGCGCGGTCAGGCAGGTATTGGTCGCGATGCGGTAGAGCCACGTGCGGATCGACGACCGGCCCTCGAAGCCCTCGAAGGACTTCCACGCGCGCAGATACGTCTCCTGGACGAGGTCCTCGGCGTCGTGCAACGAACCGGTCATGCGGTAGCAGTGGGCCAACAGTTCCCGCCGATAGCGCTGGGCGTCGGCGAGGAAGGAGTCCCTGGAGTCGAAGTTCTCGGCGAGCACGCTCACCCCGGTCAGCCTACCCAGACGGTGTGACAGACGACACCGTCGTCATCCCGCTCGTTCAGCGGAGCCCGCTAGTCTCCCCTGATGGCCACAACCCGCAGCGAGCGCAGCTTCGACGGTGTCGGCGGAGTTCGAATCGTCTACGACGTGTGGACGCCCAACACCGATCCCACCGGCGTGGTGATCCTCTGTCACGGTTACGGCGAGCACGCTGGTCGCTACCACCACGTCGCCCAGCGCTTCGGAGAAGGTGGCCTGATCACCTACGCCATCGACCTGCGCGGGCACGGTCGCTCCGGCGGCAAGCGCGTCTACCTCAAGAACATCTCCGAGTACACCGACGACTTCCACCACCTGGTCGGCATCGCGACGGCCGCGCACCCCGAACTCAAGCGCGTGGTGCTGGGCCACAGCATGGGCGGCGGGGTCGTCTTCACCTACGGCGTCGAGCATCCCGACGATTACGCCGCGATGGTGCTGTCCGGTCCCGCCGTCTACGCCCAGGACGCGGTATCGCCGGTGATGGTCGCCGTGGCGAACGTGGTCGGCAGCGTCCTGCCCGGACTGCCCGTCGAGGATCTGCCCGCCGACGCGGTCTCGCGCGATCCCGCGGTGGTCGCCGCCTACGAAGCCGATCCACTCGTCCACCACGGCAAGCTGCCGGCCGGGATTGCCAAGGCGCTCATCGGCGTTGGCTCGACCATGCCGCGGCGCGCGGCCTCGCTGACGGCGCCGCTGCTGGTGGTGCACGGCGGTCAGGACAGACTGGTCCCCGTGGCCGGCAGCCAGCGCCTAGTCGAATGCGTCGGCTCGACCGACGTCAACCTCAAGGTCTATCCGGAGCTGTTTCACGAAGTGTTCAACGAACCCGAGAAGGCGGTCGTGCTCGACGACGTGGTGTCCTGGATCGAGGTACATCTGTGAAGATGCTCCTCGGCGTGCTGACCGCGCTGATGCTGGTGGCGGGCTGCTCGTCGCATGACGGCGGGGGCACCGCAGCGCCGCCGAAGCCGGGTTGGGTGGAGGACGACGTCACCTTCACCGCCGACGGGCTGACCATTCACGGCACCTATCGGCACGACACCGCCGCCGCCGCGCCCGGTCCGGCCGCCCTGCTGATCTCCGAGAGCGGCAACACCGACCGCAACGGCGACAACGCGGTGGCGGGCCCGGTCGGCAACATGCGCCAGCTCGCCGAATACCTGTCGGGCAAGGGCATCGCCACCCTGCGCTACGACAAGGTCGGCACCGGAAGGACCGGGCTCGGCCCCTATGCGTTGCGGCCGGCCGACGTGGGCAGCGCGGTCTACACCGCGGGCGCCAAGGCGGCAGTCCGCTACCTCGCTGGCCAGTCGGGCACCGACCGTGCGCGTATCTCTTCGTACGCCGTCGGCGAGGGCGGCGTGCACGCCATGGCGCTGGCTACCGACACGGCCCCGGACGCACCGAAGATCCACGCGCTCGGGCTGTTGCAACCGCTGGCCGGGCGTTATCTCGACATCATCACCGGCCGGGTCCGGTCTGGGCTGGCCGCCGACGTCAAGGCGGGCGCCAAGAATCAGCAGCAGGCCGACGAGGTCCAGAAGACCTGGGACGCGGCCGTCGTCGAGGCCCGCACCAAGGGCACCGCGCCGGCGAAGCTCCCGGAGGGACTCGGCGCCATCCTCAACCCGTCCAACGTCAAGGCCGTGGTGGAGGCCGACGCCATCGACCCGCTCGCGCTCGCGGCGCAGCTGCCGGCGGGAATGCCGGTGCTGGCGACGTGTTCGGACTCCGACACCCAGGCCATGTGCCCCGCCGAGCAACCACTGTTCGACGCGCTGGCCCACACCGCGCTGACCGTCGTGCAGCTCAAGGGCGTCAACCACGTGCTGCGCGACGACCCGACCGACAACGTCGGCAACTACGCCAACAAGGACCCACTGTCGCCGCAGCTGGTGACTGCGCTGGACGGCTTCGTCACCAAGTAGTCGCTAGACTCCGTGCCATGACGAGACGAGTGGTCGCCGAGGCCTATGGCGGGCCGGAAGTGCTTGCGCTGCAAGACATAGAGCTTTCCGAGCCCGGTGAAGGGCAGGTGCTCGTCGACGTCCGCGCCGCGGGCACCAACCCGTTCGACTACAAGGTCTACAGCGGGCAGATGGGTGACGATCCAGCCAGGCTGCCGCTTCCGGTCGGCCTGGAGGCGGCGGGCGTCGTCGCCGCGTTGGGATCCGGCGCGGTCGGCTACACCGGGCCACTGACAGTCGGCGACGCCGTCATCGTCACCAACGTCGACGGCACCTACGCCGAGCAGGTGCTCGTGCGGGCCGCTGACCTGGGCCACAAGCCGGATTCGCTGAGCTTCGAGCAGGCGGCGGGGTTGCTGCTGGCGGGGGAGACCGCCTGGCACCTGTTGACCAACACCGGGGTGGGGATGGGCGACACCGTGCTGATTCACGGCGCCAGCGGTGGCGTCGGGCTGATGGCGGTCCAGTTGGCGGTGGCGCGGGGAGCCACTGTCATCGCCACGGCGAGCCCCGCCAGGCACGACCAGCTGCGTGAATACGGTGCCGAGCCAGTCGCCTACGGGGCCGGCCTCGCCGACCGGGTGCGCGCGATCGGTCCCGTCGACGCGGCGCTGGACCTGGTGGGCACCGACGAGGCGCTGGACACCTCGGTGGAACTCGTCGCCGATCGCGGCCGCATCGCCACGATCGCCGGTTTCGCCCGCGCCGGTGAGCTGGGGATCGCCGTGCTGACCGGTGCCGACGGCGGTCAGGCCATCCGCGACGCCGCGCGCCCCGAACTCCTCGCGCTCGCCGCGGCCGGCAAGCTGGAGGTGACCGTCGACCGGGTGTTCCCGCTCGCGGAGGCCGCCGAGGCGCACCGCTACCTGCAGACCGGCCACGCTCGCGGAAAAGTCGTACTGGTCCCCTAGCTTGAGCCGCATGAGGAACAGCGAGAGTCATGTCTGACGAGAAGATGCTGGCGCGCATCGCGGCCCTGTTGCGCCAGGCCGAGAACACCGACAACGCACACGAGGCCGAGGCGTTCATGGCGGCCGCGCAGCGGTTGGCGACCACCACGTCGATCGACCTCGCGGTGGCCAGGGCGCACGCCGCGACGCGCAACCCGGCTCAGGTGCCCGTGCAGCGCACCGTCACCATCGGGGAGGCGGGGTCCAAGGGGCTGCGCACCTACGTGCAGTTGTTCGTGGCGATCGCCCTGGCCAACGACGTGAAGTGCGACGTCGCCTCGAATTCGACGTTCGTCTACGCGTACGGCTTCGGCGAGGACATCGACGCGACGCATGCGCTGTACGCCAGCCTGGTGGTGCAGATGGTGAAGGCGTCCGACGCCTACATCGCGACCGGTGAGCACCGCCCGACGCCGACCATCACCGCCCGGTTGAACTTTCACCTGGCCTTTGGCGCGCGGGTCGGGCAGCGGCTCACCGAGGCGCGCGACGAGGCCAGGCAGGCCGCCACGACCGGACGGGACACCCAGCCGGGTACCGCAATTGCCCTGCGCAACAAGGACGTCGAGCTGAAGAGCTTCTATCGGGAGGCCTCGAAGGCGCGCGGTACGTGGCGCGCGACCAGTGCGTCGGCCGGGTATTCGTCGGCGGCGCGGCGTGCTGGTGACCGGGCCGGCCGGCGCGCTCGGCTGGGACCAAGCACCGAGTTGGCGGGAGCCCGTCGCCCGCTGGAGCGGTAGCCGCCGCGGTGCCCCGCGACGCGCAGCGGTCCAAGGTCTATGCCGCAGAGCAGTTCGTGCGGACGCTGTTCGACCGCGCGAGCGAACGCGGGACCCGGGCGGTGGACTTCTTCGGAGCTCAGCTCACCCTGCCGCCCGAGGCGCGCTTCGGGTCGGTGGAGTCGGTGCGACGCTACGTCGACGACGTGCTGGCCATGGCCGCGGTCCGCGCACGGTGGCCGGCCGCCGGTCCGCTGACGGTGCGGGCCCGCCGCGGGGTCACCGCCGCGCACTACGAGTGCGACGGCAGCGTCGCGACGATGGCCGTGCCGGAACGGCACACCACCTGGGCGCTGCGCGAGCTGGTCGTCCTGCACGAGATCGCCCATCACCTGTGCCATGCCGAACCTCCGCACGGGCCGCAGTTCGTCGCCACCTTCGGCGAGCTGGCCGAGGCGGTGATGGGGCCGGAGGCCGGCCACGTGCTGCGGGTGGTCTACGCCAAGGAGGGCGTCCGGTGAGCGGGGTTACGGTTGACGACGTGAGCGAGCCCGATCCCCGCGCCCTCGACGTCATGTTCGCCGAGCTGCTGCACACCGAGGACGATGCGCTGGTCGCCGCCCGCGAAGCCACCACCGCGGCCGGCATGCCGCCGATCGAGGTGTCGGCCCAGCACGCCAAGCTGCTGTCGCTGCTGGTGAGCGCCACCCGCTCGCGCCGAGTGCTGGAGATCGGCACGCTCGGCGGCTACAGCACGATCGCCCTGGCCCGGGCGGTCGGACCCGACGGAAGGGTGGTCACCCTCGAATACGATCCCCGGCACGCCGAGGTGGCCCGCGCCAACCTGGAGCGCGCCGGCACGAGCGACCGCGTCGAGATCATCGTGGGCGCGGCGCTGGACTCGCTGCCCGGGCTTGCCGATCGCCGCTTCGACTTCTTCTTCGTCGACGCCGACAAGGAGAACAACTCGCACTACGTCGACTGGGCGGTGCGGCTCGCGGCCCCCGGCGCGATGATCGTCGTCGACAACATCGCGCGCGGCGGCCGCGTCCTCGATCCCGCTCCCGAGGACGCGCAGGCCCGCGCGGTGCACGACATGTTCGTGATGATGGGGCAGCATCCGCGGTTGGACACCGCCGCCATCCAGACCGTGGGGACCAAGGGCTGGGACGGCTTCGCGGTCGCGCTGGTGCGGGAGCCCGATGCCTGACGTCGCGTTCCCCGCACCCGCGGGCCCGGTGTCGGGATACCTCTCGGTGCCGGACGGGCCTGGACCCTGGCCGGGCGTGGTGATCGTGCACGACGCCCTCGGGCTGACCACCGACGTCAAGCGCATCGCCGACCGGATGGCCGGCGCCGGATATCTGACGATCGTGCCGGCGCTGTATCACCGTGGCTTCAGGCCGCGGTGCGTCGTGGCCACGCTGCGCGCATTGTCGACGGGTCGCGGCGTAGCCGTCGACGACGTCATCGCGGCGCGTCAGTACCTGGCCGACGACGACCGGTGCACTGGCAAGGTCGGAGCCGTGGGGTTCTGCATGGGCGGCGGTTTCTGCCTGCTGCTGGCCCCGCACGGTGTCTTCGATGCGGTGGCTCCCAATTACGGTGTGCTGAATCATGATTCGGACTACGACCTGCTGGGGCAGGCGTGCCCGGTGGTGGCCAGCTACGGGGCGAGGGACCGGATGCTGCGCGGCGCGGCGGCCAAGGTGGAGGCCATCCTCACCGCGGGCGGCGTGCCGCACGACGTCAAGGAGTATCCCGACGTCGGGCACTCGTTCATGAACGACTTCGGACTGCCGGCACCGCTGCGCAAGATCGAGGACGTCGCCGGCATCGCCTACTCCGCGCTAGAGGCCGAGGACGCGTGGGACCGCATCGTGACGTTCTTCGGTCAACACCTGTCCTGACGGGCCGGGGCGCGTAGCGTCGGCCACGTGCAGCCTCGGGGGAGGACGCTCGGCATCGCTTCCGCGACCGCGGTGGTCGCGCTGTCGTTCGTGGCCACCGTCGCCCTGCGTGGCTACCTGCCGGGGGTCGATCAGGGCTCCCGCGTGGCCGCCGCCGAGGACCCGGTCGCGGTGGCCGCCGTGCTCGGCCTGCTGCTCGCCGCGGTCGGAGTCGTCGTCGTGGCGGTGATCGCCAGGTTGCGCCACCGCGCGCCGGTGGCGCCCAAGCCCGCCGACCGGTCCGCTTGGCTTCGCGGCGACCGCGGCAAGCCGACCTGGCGCGTCGCGCTGGCCGCCTTCGCGCTGATCCTGGGCTGGCTGCTGGTCACGGCTCTGCTGGGCCGGCTCGGCGGAGCTCCCCAAGGCGACGCCCCCGGTGACGCCGGCGCCGTGCCGACCACATCCCGCCCCACCGCCGAACCCGGCCGCACCGCACCGGTCCCGCCCGCCGAACCGGCAGCGGCGTCGAGCCTGCTCGACTACTTCTACGGCGCGACGGCGGTTTTCCTCGTCGTCGTCGTGGCGGGCACGGTGGTCGCCGCCCGGCGCCGCCCCTGGCGGGCCCCCGCGCTGCCCATCGGCCTCGGCGACCCGCTCGCGGCCGGCACGGAGGGATCCGAATCGCTGGCTCGCGCAGCGGAAGTGGGGCTCGCCGAGGTGGGGGATCTCAGTCGCGAACCGCGCCGGGCGATCATCGCCTGCTACGCCGCCATGGAACGCCGGCTCTCCCAGCTGCCGGACGCCGCGCCGCGGGACTTCGACACCGCATCCGAGGTGCTGGCGCGGGCCGTCGAGCACCACGCGTTCTCGGCTGACGGCGCGCGGCAATTGGTGGATCTTTTCGACGAGGCACGATTCAGCCCGCACGTGATGAACGAGGGCCACCGCGACGCGGCGATCGCCATCCTCGAAGAGGTGCTGACGGAGTTGCGGAGCCCCGTGTGAAGAAGCTCGCGATCGTGGCCGTCGTCGTGGTGATCGGTGCCCAGCTGATGGCGCTGCCGCACCCCGACCGCCACGTCGTCGCGTGGATCGGTGCCGCGACGGCCGCGGCCGTGCTGCTGGTAGTGCGCTGGTTCCTGGTGCGCGACGACCGGCCGGTCGGCGACGATTCGCGGGCCCGCGATCCCTCCGAGTCACTGCGGCGGTGGCGGTCCAAGACCGAGATCCTGATAGCCCGCGCCGATACGACGCGCTCGGACTGGGACAAGTACCTGCGTCCGGTGCTGGCCAGACAGTTCGAACTCGCGACGGGGCGGCGAAAGGGCAAGGATCCCAGGGTGTTTCACGCAACGGCGCTGGCACTGTTCGGTGAGCGGCTGTGGCCGTGGGTGGATCCCGACAACGTCTCACCCACCGGTGGCGACGAGCCCGGGCCCGGCCGCGCAGTACTCGACGAGGTGCTGCGCCGATTGGAGATGACGTGACGCTGCCGGCCACCACTACCGCCGAGAACTGCGAGGCCGTGCTCGACGAGATCGCCCGCGTCGTGGTGGGGCGACGGCCGGCGCTGGCGCTCATCCTGACCGCGCTGCTGGCTCGGGGCCACGTGCTGATCGAAGACCTGCCCGGCCTCGGCAAGACGCTGATCGCCCGGTGCTTCGCCGCGGCGCTGGGCCTGGAGTTCAAGCGGGTGCAGTTCACCCCGGACCTGCTGCCCGCCGACCTGCTCGGCTCGACCATCTACGACATGCAGTCCGGGCGTTTCGAATTCCGGCCGGGTCCGATCTTCGGCAACCTGCTACTGGCCGACGAGATCAACCGCACGCCGCCGAAGACGCAGGCCGCACTGCTGGAGGCGATGGCCGAGCGCCAGGTCAGCATCGACGGCGTCACCCACCGGCTGCCCGAGCCGTTCATCGTACTGGCCACCGACAACCCCATCGAATACGAAGGCACCTATCCGCTGCCCGAGGCGCAGCTGGACCGCTTCACCATTCGCCTCGAGCTGCGCTACCTGACCGAGCGGGACGAGGCCTCGATGCTACGGCGCCGGTTGGATCGCGGCTCTGCCGATCCAACCGTCACCCGCATCGTCGACGCCGCCGAGCTGATCGCGATGCGGGAGTCGGTGGAACAGGTCACCGTGCACGACGACGTGTTGCAGTACGTCGTCGCCCTCGCGGTGGCCAGTCGCCAGCATCCGCAGGTGGCGGTCGGCGCCAGCCCGCGCGCCGAGTTGGACCTCGTCCAATTGTCCCGTGCGCGAGCACTTCTCGCGGGCCGCGACTACGTGATCCCCGAGGACGTCAAGGCGCTCGCGGTACCCGCGATGGCCCATCGGATCAGCCTTCGCCCCGAGATGTGGGTGCGCCAGGTGCGCACCGCCGACGTGGTGGAGGAACTGCTGCGCCGGCTCCCGGTGCCCCGGGCCCGCGGCGCGACGTGACCGACGCGCGCACCACCGACGTCGCGGTGCGGTGGCGGGCGTCCCCGCTGTCGCTGGCCCTGGCGACGGGTGCGGCCGCGGCACTCGCGGTGGCCCTGCTCGGATCCCATTGGCAGCTGGTGATATTCGCTGCCCCACTGCTCGGAGCACTGCTGTCGCTGCGTTGGCAGCGGCCGGTGCCGACGGTGCGGGTGCACGCCGAACCCGCCCTGGTGCGCTGCTTCGAGGGCGAACCCGTCCGCGTGACCGTCTGGGCCAGCACCCCGGACGGAACGCCGGTGCACCTGGTGCTCGGTACGGCACCCGGCGCGCTGCTCGAGGCGACCGAGGGGTCCGACGGCCGCTTCGAGGTGGCGCTGTCCGCGCCGCGGTGGGGACGGTATCCGCTGACCGTGCTGACCGACCTCACCGCCCGTGGCGGCCTGCTGCTCGGGCGCAGCGGCACCGAGGGCGTGGAGGTCGCCGAGGTGTTCGTATTCCCCATCGCCCCAGCACGTTCCACCGCCCTGCCGCGCACCGACCTGCTGGACCGGATCGGCACGCACATGACGCGGCACATCGGCCGCGGCGTCGAGTACGGCGGCATCCGCGCCTACGTGCCAGGCGATCAGCTGCGCACGGTGAACTGGCCGGTCAGCGCGCGCCGCGGCAGCCTGCACGTCACCGAGCGACTGAGTGAGCGAGCGGCAGACGTCGTCGTGGTCGTCGACACCAACGACCAACCCCGCGGGCCCGCCACCGAGGCGACCGAGCGGACCGTGCGCGGGGCAGTGCAGGTGGTGCAGAGCGCACTGCGCAACGGCGACCGCGCCGGGGTGGTGGCCCTCGGCGGGCAGCCCCGCTGGTTGGGCGCCGACATCGGTCGCCGCCAGTTCTACCGCGTGCTCGACGCGGTGCTCGGCGCCGGCGACGGGCACGAGACCACCACCGGCACCCTGGTGCCCCGGGCAGCGGTGCCGCCGGGGGCCGTCGTGATCGCCTTCTCCACGCTGCTGGACACCGACTTCGCGCTGGCACTGATCGAGCTGTGCCGCCGGGGCCACGTGGTGGTGGCCGTCGACGTGCTCGACGGTGCCCCGTTCGACGACGTCGACGATCCGCTGCTCGGCCGGATGTGGGCGATGCAGCGCGCGTTCATGTACCGGGACATGCGCACCATCGGCGTCGACGTCGTTTCCTGGCCAAGAGACGTCGGGGCGGACGGAAACCTCGATCAGGTGCTGGGTCTGGTGCCGCGCCGGCGCCGCCGTGCGACGCCGAGGAGGTGAGCCGGTGCGGGCGTTGTCGCTGGCGTTCGGGCTGCTGATGGTGGCGGCGGCCACCATCGGCGGGGACGGGGCCGCCCTGATCGCGGCGGCGGTGGCGCTGCTCGCGGTGCTGGCGGGTCTGGTCCGGCCGGCCAGCGCGACGGTAGCGGTGCTCGCGACCGTCGCGGCGCTGGCTCTGTCGGATCCTGCCCCGGTGGTGGCGGCCCTTGCGGGGCTGGCGGCGACGGTCTACCTGGTGCTGCGCCACGCCCGGGGCGGGGACGCCGCAACCGCCCTTACCGTGCCCACGGTCCTGGGTGCGCTCGGCATGTCGGCGGTCACCGTGCTCGCCGCGGCGCTGCCGCTGCAGTTGCCCTGGGTGCCGCTGATCGCGCCGTTGGCCCTGGTGGGTGTCTACGTCATCGTGCTCGACCGGTACGTCGGCGAGATCGACTGACGCCCCGGCCCGTACGCTGACCCGTCGATGACAGGCGTCAAGTCGGACAGACCCAGCTGGATCGCGCGGTTGCTCGACTTCGCGCGCGACGGCGACGTGTTCCACGCACCGCAACCGCCGGCGGGCCCCAACGGCAGGCTGTTCGGCGGAATGATCGCCGCCCAGGCGCTGGCGGCCGCCGGGTACACCGTCGAACCGGACAAGCGGCCGCAGTCACTGCACCTCTACTTCGTCAGGGGCGGCCAGTACGGTGTCGACGTCGAGCTGAACGTCGTCCGCACCCGTGACGGCCGCTCGTTCGACACCAGGCAGGTCACCGCCGTGCAGAACGGCAAGACCATCCTGGAGATGATCGCGTCGTTTCACCGGCCGGAGCCGGGCGCGGACTGGCATCCGAGCTCACCTGCGGGCATCGCGTTCGACGACGCCATCCCCAAGGTCCCCGACCTGGGGTTCACCGACCGGTTCGACCTACGCACAGCGGCGACCGACGACTCCCCGTTCGTCCTCCCGCCGTTCTGGATCAAGACCAAGCAGCGCATCGAAGACGATCCCCTCGTCCAGGCGTGTGCGCTGACCTTCATGTCGGACATCGGGCCCGTCCCGGTGGCCCGGCCGCCGGGCACGCCGCTGGGCCGCGACGTCGGCTACGCGGCCAGCCTCGATCACGCGGTGTGGTTCCACCGGCCGTACGTCCCGCACGACTGGCATCGCTACGAGGTGACCCCGCTCAACAACGGCGACGCACGCGGTCTCGTCGCGGGATCCGTGTACGACCGGGCCGGCGCCCTGGTGGCGAGCACGACGCAGGAAGCGCTGTGGCGGGTCTGAGACTGGAAGACTGGGTGGCGTGAGCACACCCAGCATGCCGGGCGCACCGGCGGCTCCCCCCAGTTGCTACCGGCATCCCAACCGGGGCACCTACGTCAGCTGCACCCGGTGCCAGCGCCCCATCTGCCCCGAGTGCATGCGGTCCGCGGCGGTCGGGCAGCAGTGCCCCGAGTGCGTCGGCGCGGCCGCGCGGGCCGTCCCCCAGGCCAGGACGGCGTTCGGCGGGAAACCGGCCGACGTCCCGTGGGTCACCTACGTGCTGATCGCCGTCAACGTGCTGATGTTCGTGGCGCAGAAGGCCGTGCCCGGGGTCTACGAGGCCCTGGTGCTGTGGCCGGCCGGCATCGCCGGGCGCGGGGAGTGGTACCGCCTGGCCACGTCGGCGTTCCTGCACGCCGACGTCATGCACATCCTGTTCAACATGTGGGCCCTGTGGGTGGTCGGGCCCGCACTCGAGCGCTGGCTGGGCCGCAGCCGCTACGTCGTGCTGTACGCGTTGAGCGCGCTCGGCGGATCGGTGCTGGTCTACCTGCTCACGCCCATCAACGTGCCGACGCTCGGCGCGTCCGGTGCCATCTTCGGACTCTTCGGCGCGACGTTCGCCCTCGCGCGTCGGCTCAACTTCGACGTGCGCTGGATCGTCGGGCTGATCGTGATCAACCTGGCCATCACGTTCGTGGTGCCGTCGATCAGTTGGCAGGGACACGTCGGCGGCCTGCTGACGGGCGCGGCGATCGGCGCGGTGTACGCCTACGCGCCTCGCGCCAACCGGCTGCTGATCCAGACGGCCTTCGCGGTTGCGTTGGTCGTCGTGTTCGCCGCGCTGGTGTGGTGGCGCACGGCGAGCCTGCTGGCGGGGGTCGGCTAGCTAGGGCGTTCCGCCGCAGCGGTTCTTGATGTCGACCAGCGGCTGCCGGATGCCGGTGATGTCGGCCTTGGTGTCCGGGTGCTGGTTGAGGTAGTCCTTCATCTGCTTGGCGACCTGGTCGCGGGGCAGACCCTCGAGGCTGGTGACGAACCAGTTGTAGTCCGGGTGGGTGAACAGGTACGCCGACGTCGCAGCCGACACCCCGGCGCGCACGCCCTCGAGGTCGGCGGCCGTGCAGTTCGGCGGGTTGAGAGCCGGGTCCTCGTTCGCGAACGCCGACGGCAGGGAGCCCAGAAGCGTGGTGCCGATCAGTCCGCCGGTGAGCAGTGCCCCAGCTGCGAGGCGACGCGCGAGGCGTCCGGTGGATGGGATACCAGAACCTGACATGGACGTGCTCCTTGGTCGTTTGCGATGAGTGTGCCGTCCACGACGGTTCACCGCAGGTTTCACGAGTCAATTCACAGGCTATTGCCGAACGGCTCTCAGTGCGCTCACGTGGCACTCCCATGCGCCGGCGTGTCGGACCGGCCGGCGCGATAACAAGGCGATCACGCCACGCGTGGGCGGCGGGGTGCTCCGCCGCCGCGCTGTTAGCTTCGCCGGGACGGGATCGACGAGAGATGGGATTCGGCCGTGCTGGCGAAGGTTGGTGGAGTTCGACGTGCGTGGACGCGAAGGCTGGCGGTATCGGCGCTCGTCGTCGCGATGCTGCCCGGCCTGCTCGGCACCGCGGGCCTGACGCCCACTGCGGCCGCATATTCACGCGAGGGGCTGCCGGTCGAGCAGCTCGACGTGCCGTCCCCGTCGATGGGCCGAGACATCCGCGTCGAGTTCCAGGGCGGTGGCCCGCACGCCCTGTACCTGCTGGACGGCCTGCGGGCACAGGACGACGCAAGCGGCTGGGACATCAACACCGCGGCCTTCGAGTGGTACTACCAATCCGGGGTGTCGGTGGTGATGCCGGTCGGCGGGCAGTCCAGTTTCTACTCCGACTGGTACCGGCCCGCGGTCGGTAGCGCCGGAACGTCGACCTACAAGTGGGAGACGTTCCTGACCCAGGAACTACCCGCCTACCTGGCCGCGAACAAGGGTGTCGCCCCGACGGGCAACGCCGTCGTCGGCCTCTCGATGTCGGGCGGCGCGGCGCTGAACCTGGCCGCGCACTATCCGACGCAGTTCATCTTCGCCGGCTCGCTCTCGGGCTTCCTCAACCCGTCGCAAGGGCTGTGGCCGACCATGATCGGCTTCGCCATGAAGGACGCCGGCGGCTACAACGCCACCGACATGTGGGGCGTCTCGAGCGACCCGGCGTGGCGACGCAACGACCCGATGGTCAACCTCCCGACATTGGTCGCCAACAACACCGCGATCTGGGTCTACTGCGGCAACGGCCGGACCTCCGACCTGGACGTGCCCGGTGACTTCGGAGTCCAATACAGCGCGCAGTTCCTGGAGAACATCACCATCAACACCAACAAGGAATTCCAGAAGCAGTACCTGGCTCTCGGCGGGCGCAACGCGGTGTTCAACTTCCCCAACGACGGGACGCACAGCTGGGGTTACTGGGGCGCGCAGCTGCAGGCGATGAAGCCCGACGTGCTCCGGGTGCTCGGCGTCGGCGTGGCACCTCCGCCACCACCGGCGCCGCCCGTCGGGTAGAAGTGACGGATGGCCAGCGTCGACGTCTCCGTCTCCTCCCAGCTCCCTCCCGACGAGGCATGGAAGCTGGCGTCCGATCTGGCGCGCTTCGATGAGTGGTTGACGATCTTCGGCGGCTGGCGTGGCCCGGTGCCCGACGTCATCGACACCGGCACCAAGGTGTCGTCGCTGATCAAGGTGAAGGGCTTTCGCAACACCATTCACTGGGAAGTGACGAACTACGACGAGCCGCGACGCATCGAGATGTGCGGCCGAGGCTTCGGCGGGGTGCAGATCTCGCTGCGCACCGACATCACCGACGACCGGCCCGGTACGACGTTCCACCTGGTCGCCGACCTCACCGGGGCGGTGCTCAACGGACCCGTCGGGGCCCTCGTCGCGCGGGTGATCAAGGGCGACGTCAAGCGGTCGGTGGAGAATCTGGCGAGCCTGCAGTGACTCCGATGGCGACCTCGTTGCGCCGCAGGAACGGCAGCGTCCAGGGCGGGTCGTAGAACCACGCGGTCGGCTCACCGGTCTCCCGGTAGCCCCGGGCGCGCAACGCGTCCCTGAGCTCGGCCGTGCGGGTCGCGACGGCCTTGGCATCGCGGTCGCCGGTGAACCGCAGCACCGCCACGGTCTCGGCCGGCACGGTGACCAGCCGCACGCGGTCGTCGTTCGGGGTGGGCAACTCCTCGAGGGTCCACTTGGCCGGCATGAAGAAGCGGATCACCCAGCTGCCGTCGTCACCCGCGCTCTGGGCGACGGGCGCGGTCATCGCGATCTTCGTCCCGGCCGGCCGCTGCTGGGCCACCGGTGCTGTCATCGCGATCTTCGCCTGGCCGCCGTTGTCGCCGAAGATGTATCCGGCCAGCCGCCGGAAGCCCGCGTTGCGGGCCTCCTCCTCGCCGGCGCTCACGGTGGTCTCCGCGGCGATCCGCGGGGCGTACTCGCGGATCTCGACACCGTCGCCCAACTGTTTGACGGTGTGCTGCGGTTCTTCGGTGCCGGCTCGAACGCCGACCACCGACAACGCGGACTCGACGATCTGGCGCGGCAATTTCAGGATCTTGGACGACATGTGATCGGACTCCCTTCAGCTGATGTCCTACTCGGGTGTTCGGAGCGATGCCTGGCGCGGACGTCGCATCCGGCAGCTGCTCCCTGGACTCGACGCTACGCGGCATCGCCGTGCGCGCTCATTGGTCCAGGAAGGTGATGTTTGCCTCGAGCTGATTGCGGGGCACCTGCAGGAAGTTGGCGGGGAACGCGGGATCGGGGTAACCGACCGCCAGGCCGCACAGGATGCGCATCTCCTGGCCGATGCCAAGCTGCTCTCTCAGGGTGTCGGGATATCCGGCGATCGACACCTGGACGCAGCTGCCGAGACCGCGCGCGGTCAGCGCCAGCAGCAGCGTCTGCAAGAACATCCCGACCCCCAGGGCATCGACGTGGTCGAGGTCGCGATGCATGCAGACCACCCCGGCCAGCGGGGCCCGGAAGAACTCCCAGTTCCGCCGGACGGCGATCCGCCGGGCTTCCGGGTCGTGCCGGGGCACGCCCATCGTGCCGTACAGCAGCGCGCCGAGATCGCGGCGGAAGTGGTCGAACTCGGCGGGCAGCGGCGGCACCTTGGGCGCACCGGCGTCGGCCTCTTCGAGCAGGGCTTCGACCAGGCGGTCGCGGGCCGGACCGGAGGCGAACACCACCCGCCACGGCTGAATGTTGGAGTTCGACGGGGCGCGCATGGCGAGCTCCAGCGCCTCGGTCACCAGCTCCATGGACACCGGTCGGTCGCGCAGGAACAGGCGCGTCGAATGTCGTTGGGCGATGGCCTCTTCGAGATCGTGCACGCTCTCAGCCTCCTCGGCTCAATGGTCGCGGACGACCAGGACGGTCTTGCCGGGCCGCCGATGCGGGCCCGTCTTACTCGCGAAGGCAGCACGCCCGTCGGCCAGCGTGAAGGTGGCGGCGATCGCGACGTGCAGCCGATCCTCGTCGACGTAGGAGGCCAACCTGGCCAGCTGCTCACGATCGGGGCCGACGATGAAGAACGTTGCCTGCACGCCGAACTCCTCGGCCCTGCCCTCGGGCGGCGGGGCCGACAGCGTGACCAGCCGTCCGCCCCGACGCAGCACCGCGAACGAGCGCTCGAGCGTCGAACCGCCGACGGTGTCGACCACGACGTCGTAGGCTTCGGTCTGGACGTCGAATGCCGTTGTGCGCGTGTCGATGACGTGGTCCGCGCCAAGGTCGCGCACCAGGTCGCCGGCGTCGCTGCGAACCGTCGCGCTGACCTCGGCGCCGAGGATGCCCGCGAGTTGCACCGTCAGCGCACCGACCCCGCCGGCACCGCCGTGCACCAGGACGTGCTCACCCGGTTGGACCCGCGCGTGGTCGACGAGTGCCTGCCAGGCCGTCAGCCCGGCCAGCGGGAGGGCCGCCGCCACTGCATGCGACACCGTGGCCGGACGGGCCGCCAGATTCGCGACGGGGAGCGCCACGTACTCGGCGGCCGCCCCGTCGCGGTCGAAGGGAACCAACCCGTAGATCTCGTCGCCGACGGCGACGTCGGCCACCCCGGGACCGAGGGCCGACACGACGCCGGACACCTCGTGCGACGGGATGATCGGAGTGCGGTCGGTGCCGTCGCGCAGCCACGTCTCCTCCCAGCCGAGTTCATCGAAGGTGATGGCTGCGGCGTGCACCGCGACGAGCGCCTCCCCCTCGGCGGGCACCGGCACCGGCGCCCGCTCGACGTTCAGCATCTCGGGACCACCTCGCCGGTGCGCCCGCAGCGCGGTCATCTCGGTCATCTGAGCCTCAGAATCCCTTGGCCGCGAACCAGTCCAGGGCCACCTCGGCCACGTCCCGCCACCCGTGATCGATTGTGAGGGAGTGACCGCGACCGGGGAAGACGTGGAAGTCGGTGTCGGAGACACCGTTGACGGGGGTGTCGGAGACACCGTTGACGGGGGTGTCGGAGACACCGTTGACGGGGGTGTCTGAGACGCCCTTGGCGTACATGCCGAACACCTCCTTGGTGACCTTCAACGGCACGGTGTGGTCCTCGGTGCCCGACGTCAGCAGCAGTGGACCACGATCGACGAGGCGGGTGTCGACCCTGGCGGGTGAGTTCTTGGAGAGATTCGCCGTCGCGGCCTCGAACAGCGGTAGACCGGGCCCGGGGATGGTCCACAGCTCGTGCAGCCGGTTGGACTCCTCCACGGAGAGGGCGTTGCCGAATGCATACCGAAACTGCCTGAGGTTCAACGACACCGTGCGATGCCGGTTCGCCGGGTTGCTCAGCACGGGGAAGGCCGAGCGCAGCTGGGCCAGCGGCAGCGCCTTGACGCCCTTGATGGGAGCCGGGTCGATGGCGACGGCGGCGGCCACCAGACCAGCGGCCAGCAGCTCCTGGGCGATCAGTCCCCCGAAGGAGTGCCCGACGGCGATCGGCTTCGCCTCGTGCCGGCCGTCGGCCGAGCCGATCACCGACGCGTAGTGGTCGACGATGGTCCTGATACCGACGTCGTCGAGAGCCTCGGGGTTGGCGCGGGTGGCTGCGACCGTCTCACCGTCGCCTGGCCAGCCGGGTGCCGACACCCGGTAGCCCCGCTCGGTGAAGAGGTCCAGCCAGGGCTGCCACGCGGTGGAGTGGATCCACAGACCGTGGATGAAGACGACGGGGTTGGTCTTGGTGCTCACGTCGGTTCCCTTCTTGATGGCTCGGTCTTGACGGCTGGGCGCGGTTTCGGTGCGGGGTGTCAGAGGGTTGGGACGTAGCCGCCGTCGATGCGGACGTCGGAGCCGGTGGTGTTGCCCGACCGGCTGCCGGCCAGGAAGACGGCGAGGTCGGCGACCTCCCGTGCGGTCGTGAATCGGCCCGTCGGCGCGCCCGCGGACACGGAGGCGATGACGTCGTCTGGCGTGGTGACACTGGCGCCGGCGAACTTGGCGGCCACCCCATCGGGGGCAAGCCACAGGTCGGTGGCCACCGGACCGGGGCTGATGGTGTTGACCCGGATACCTTTGGGGCCGAACTCCTTCGAGAGACTCTTGGCGTAGTTCGCCAGCGCCGCCTTCGTGGCGCTGTAGTCGACGATGTTCCATTCCGGCAGCGTCGCGTTCACCGAACCGATCATGACGATGGAACCGCCACCGCGGGAGAGCATCTGGGGAATGGCCTCGCGCGAGGCGCGGACGGCCGACAGGAAGTTCACGGCCAGCGCGGCGTCCCACTCCTCGTCGGTCACCGAGAGGATGCCGTCGAAGCGCGTGGCCACCGCACCGGCGTTGTTGATCAGGACGTCGGCACCCCCGCGCTCGGCGGCCGCCGCCAGCAACGTGCTCGGGCCGCGAGGCGTCGCGAGGTCGGTGGCGATGAAGAGGGCCGATCCGGCGGACTCCAAGGCTTGCAGTTCGGGGGTGTTGTGCCGGGCGCCCGCAATGACGAAAGCCCCGGATTCGGCGAATGCCTGGCTGACCGCCAGACCGATGCCCTTGCTGGCGCCGGTCACGACGACCACTTTGTCGGTGAGGTACATGTCCATGTTGCCCAATCTGCCTTCTCGGTCGCGGCGTGAACATCGGTCAAATGACTGCACCCGGTTTCCGCGAGTGACTGCATTGCCGTACAACGGGTGGTGTGCGCGCGGGTACGGGCCTGGTGGGTCGCGACATCGAGCTGGCGGAGCTCGCGCGCTTCCTCGAGGAAACGGGCGCAGGTGCACTGGTCGTCACCGGTGAGGCCGGGGTGGGAAAGACCGCGCTGATGGGTGAATTCGGCGCCCGCGCCGCCGCGAACGGATGGCGGGTATTGCGAGCGATTGGGGTGGAGGCAGAACAGCCGTTCGCCCTCAGCGGGCTCAATCAGATGGTGTTCGGACTTCGTGACGAGCTCGATCGGCTGGACTCTCGCCAACGCGAGGTCCTGGCGCCGGTCTTCGGCGGTGACCCCGTGACGATGCCGTCGCCGATGCCGCTGGCGCTGGCCGCGCTCGAGCTGCTCCGGGTCGCCGCGACCACCCAGCCGGTGGTGCTGCTCGTCGACGACGTGCAATGGCTCGATGACACCAGCCACACAGTGCTGAGCGCGATGGGGCGTCGGTCGACCGAACCCCGGGTCCGCATCGTGGCCGGCTATCGGAGGCAGGCCGGCGCCGACTTCGCGACGGCGGGGTGGGCCGAGATGTCACTGGGACCGCTGGGTGACGACGATGCTGCGGTGGTCGTCGATCGCATGGCGCTGCCGCTGAATGCCGTCACCCGACAGGCTATCCTCACCTCCGCGGCCGGTAATCCGCTTGCCCTGGAGGAACTTCCACGTCATGCCCAGCAGGTCGACGCATGGGTGACGTCCCTTCCGCTGACCGATCGCCTGGTGACGGTGTTCGGCGGACGGTTGCGCCGACTGGACCCGCGAGTCCGGACGGAGTTGCTGCGAGCGGCGCTCGACGGCGTCCGGGCGAGCCCATCGGCCGAATCGGGTCCGCGGTATGCGATGGTCGACGTCGAATCCGCCGTCGATGAAGATCTGTTGGTGGTTGATCCGTTGGGCGAGATCACCTTTCGTCATCCGCTCGTCCGGGCTGCGGTGATCCACCAGGCCAGCGCCGCCGAGCGCCGCGAGGCTCACGCTCACCTCGCGCGACTGTACGGCGACGTGCTGGTCCGCCGCGCCAGTCATCTCGCCGCGGCGGCGACGGTTCCCGACCAGTCGGTGGCCGACGTGCTCGACGACGCCGCCCGGCAGTCGATCCGGCGCGGGGGTGCCGCCGTCGCGGTCGACTGGCTGCGCCGGGCGGCCGAGCTGTCCACCGATCCCGCCCGTCGCGACGCGCTGCGGGCAGAGGCGGCGTTCGTCGCCGCGCAGGCCAGTCGATTCGATGACGCGCAGGCCCTCGCCGGTGAGAGCGGAGCCGACGCTGCCGACCCGTCGGAGTCGGTGGCCGCGGCGCTGACGGGTGCGTACCTGGCCCTCTACCGCGACGGTGAGGTGGCGGGCCCGCACCGCCGCATCCTGACGGTCCTCAAGGCTGCCGACGCGATGGATGACGCGACGGTCACGCGGCTGGCCAAACTGCTGCTGGCGATCACGCAGTACGCCGCCGACCCCGAGCTGTGGCAGCAGACCGACGACGCCGTGGATCGGATCGTCGATCGGGTGGATGCGGTGACGCTGCTGTACCGCGACGCCTGGGGTGACCTGACGCGGCGCGGACACTCTGTCCGGGCCAGGCTGGCCGAGTACCGCGACGCGCTGAACGCCCTGGAGCCGTGGGAGGTGATGCGGCTGGGCGTGACCGCGTATCACGTCGACGGTCTCGCCGACTTCCGGGCCGCGCTCACCCGGCTGTTCGAACGTGAGCGGGACCGCGGGGCCGTCACGAATGCCATGACCATGCTGCACCTGCTGGTGCTCGATCAGATCGCGGCCGGACATTGGGACGCGGCGAGGGAGTCGGCGCGACTCGGGGTCGAACTGACCACTCAGCATCGCAACGAGCTGTTCCGGCTGCAGTTCGTCGTCTATGACGGCCTGCGAGCGGCGAGCGCAGGTGACGCCGAGGTGGCCAAGCGATGTGCGGCGGAGGTCTCGGCCTGGGCGGCGCCGCGAGGGCTCGGACTGCTGCTGGGCTACGTCACGCGGATCGACGTGCGGGTGGCATTGGCCGGTGCCGACTACGAATCGGCCTTCGCCGCGGTGTCGCGCATCGGGCCGGCCGGCGAGTTCGCGCCGTACGACCATCAGGCTCCGGACGCCGTCCTGGACTTCGTCGAGGCGGCCGTGCACACCGGGCGGATCGACGAGGCGAGGCGGCACGTCGCGGCGGCCGTTCGGGCGGAGCTGGGGGAGAACTCGCCACGGCTGGCCGCGCTGATCACGGCGACCCGCGCGATGACCGCCCCGGACGACGACGCGGGAGAGCTCTACGCGGCGGCGTTGGCGCAGCCAATTCTGGCGGGATTTCCCCTCGAGCAGGCCAGGATTCGACTCGCGTACGGCATGTGGTTGCGACGCAGGCGTCAGCCGACCGACGCGCGCGATTCGCTGCAGCTCGCGGTCGCCGCGTTCGAGTCGCTGGGCGCGGCCCGGTGGGCCGACCGCGCCCGCACCGAACTGCGCGCCGCCGGAGCCGGGGTCAGGCGCGCCGGGCCCGACGCCGTCGTCCTCAGTGCGCAGGAACGCCGCATCGCCGAGCTGGCCGCCCAGGGGCACTCCAACAAGCAGATCGCCGCGCAGCTGTATCTGTCCCCGCGGACCGTGGGCGCGCACCTCTACCGCATCTTCCCGAAGCTTGGCGTGACCAGTCGCGCCGGTCTGAGCCAGGCGCTGCGGGACCTGACCGGCCGGTGACGCCCGGTGCCGGGTCGCGCGCGCTCACTCGATGATCCGTGGCACCTCCGCTAACCTGGTGACACGCTGATCGCCCATCGCACGGGAGCACGCACAGATGGCCATTCGAGTACTGCCCTACGTCACCATCGAGGTCGATGATCGGCTGCGCCGACGGGTTCGGTACGCCGCGGACCGGGTGCGGATCAACGTCCGCTCGTATTTGTTGAGCGCTGCCGACGACGTGGATTCAGCGGTGGACTCCGCGGGCATCCGGGTGCGGACCCTGTGCGACGCCGCGGTCGACCGCGTCGATACCGTCGCCGCCAGGGTGGGCGAGCGCATCGATCCGGCGGCGCGCCAGGACCCCGAGCGGGTCGCTCGGGTCGAAGTGGGCTAGCTCCGCCTCTACCGTGTAGTCAGCGGCGTCCACCGGGACCGCCCGCACCACCGATGAAGGGTGTCGAGGACGTTGTTGGGCCACGGACTGGTCGTCCTCTTCGCGCTGTGTTCGGCAATCTGCATGGCGGTCGGCATCGTGGTGCGCCAGCGCGCCACGATGGACGTCCCCGCCGATCAGAGCGTCAGCACACGCATGATCGTCACGCTGGCGCGACGGCCGATCTGGTGGGCAGGCACCGGCGCCGCCGTCGCCGGCTACGTCTTCCAGGCGCTCGCCCTGGTGAAGGGCTCGCTGATCGTGGTGCAGCCGCTGCTGGTGTCGGCGCTGCTGTTCGCCCTGCCGCTGAGCGCCAAGCTGGCCGGGCGCCGCGTCACCCGCCGGGAGTGGTTGTGGGCCGGGCTGCTGACGATCGCGCTGGCGCTGTTCGTGCTCCTCGCCCATCCCGGCCCGCCGGATCGGGCGGCCTCGCTCCCGGTCGCGGCGCTGGTGTTCGGCGGCTGCGGCGTGGTCATCGTCGTCTGCGTCCTGATCGCCCGCAGGCTGGAGGGCTCCGCGAGCGCCGTGCTGTTCGCGGTGGCCGTCGGCGTGCTCTTCGGGGTGGTGGCCGTGGTGACGAAGATCGTCATGCACCTGCTCAATCAGCGCGGTGCGCTCGGTCTGCTGGCCACGCCGGCGCCGTACGCGCTGATCGTCCTCGGCGTCGTCGCGACGCTGCTGCAGCAGTCGGCGTTCCACGCGGGCGCACTGCAGACCTCAGTGCCGACGATGCTGGTCCTGGAACCCGTCGTGGCCGTATGCCTCGGCGCCGCGGTGCTCGGCGAGGCACTCGACGTCAACGGCTACGAGCTGGTCGCGCTGGTGCTGGCCGTCGCCGCGATGACCGCTGCGACGTTCTCGCTGGGCCGCGGCGAGGGGGCCTACGAGGCCGAACTCGAGATGGAGGCGGCCCGCTCGCCGGTGTGAGGGCCCCGGCTCAGCGTTCGGTCGGCGAGAACGTCGACGTGTAATAGGTGACGCCGTTCATGGTCGGCTGGTCGTCCTCGGCCTCCGGGATCGCCTCGAATCCGTGACCGGCGAGCAGCTCGCCCATCGGGGTGCCGACCGAGGTCCAACCGCGCGCGGCGAGGTACTCCCCGACGTCGTGGCGCTCGCCAGTGAACGTCAGCTCGGAGAAGTCGAGGTCGAAGCCGTGCTCTCGCCACTTGGCGGTCGACTCGCGCATGCGATCGCGGGCCTCGTCGGCGTCGAAGGCCGCGGTGTTGGGCACGGCCTCGCTGCCAAGCCGGCTGCCGGGCGCGCTGAGCGCGGTCACGGTGTCGAGCAGTCGGTCCTGGGCCTCGGGCGGCAGGTAGCCGTAGAGGCCCTCGGCGATCCACGCCGTGGGCTCGGCGGTGTCGAAGCCCGCCGCCTTCAGCGCCGTCGGCCAGTCCTCGCGCAGGTCGATCGCGACCGTGCGCAGCTCGGCCCTTGGTTCGGCGCCCAGCCCGGCCAGCGTCCCCATCTTGAATTCGATCACGGTGGGCTGGTCGATCTCGAAGACCGTCATGTCGGCCGGCCAGTCCAGCCGGTAGGCGCGGGCGTCCAGGCCGGAGGCCAGGATGACGGCCTGGCGGATGCCGGCGGCGGCGGCGTCGGCGAAGAAGCCGTCGAAGTACCGCGTGCGTGCCGCCATCGCGGCGGGCATCTGAGCCAGCCCCCACGTCGTGCCCTCGGCGTCGACGTCGGCGGCGGTCAGCTCGCCCGTCGCCCAGCGCGTGAGGAAATCCACCCCGACCGCGCGCACCAGCGGCTCGGCGAAGGGGTCGTCGATCGCGCCGTCGGCGGTCGCGATGGCACGGGCCGCCGCCACCATGGTCGCCGTGGTTCCCACACTGGTCGCCAGGTCCCAGGTGTCGTCATTGGTCCGCGCCATCGTCAGCCTCTTTCGTCGAATTGCTTAGCTCTCGTAATCAATCATGCCACGGGTGGGCTTGCTCACAGCGAACTGGCAGGTCAGAGATTTGGGGCATATCTTTAGTTTTGCTAACGTTGTGCTCATTCGTCCGGGCAACGACGCCCATCCGAAGCACGCACACCCAACAGCACGTAGGGGTTTCCTCATGTCGAACGAAGAGCGCGAAGCGCGCCTGGCGCGCCGCATCGCCGACCTGTACTCCGACGACGAGCAGTTCGCCGCCGCAAAGCCCGACGACGCGATCAGCGCCGCCGCCGCCCAGCCCGGTCTCGGCCTGGCCGAGGTCGTCGAGACCGTCGTTCGGGGTTACGCCGACCGGCCCGCCCTCGGGCAACGTGCCGTCGACTTCGTCACCGAGTCCGGCCGCACCACCGCCAAGCTGCTGCCCCGCTTCGACACCATCAGCTACGCCCAGCTGTGGGAGCGTGTGCAGGCCTTTGCCGCCGCACTGCGCGACCAGCCCGTCGAACCGGGTGACCGCATCGCCATTCTCGGCTTCACCAGCATCGACTACACCGTCGTCGACACCGCCACCACGCAGCTCGGCGCGGTCTCGGTGCCGCTGCAGACCAGCGCACCCCACGCACAGCTGCAACCGATCGTCGCCGAGACCGAACCGGCCGTGATCGCCTCCAGCATCGACTACGTGGACGACGCGGTGGAGCTCACCCTCGCCGCCGAGCGGCGCCCCGCCCGGCTGATCGTGTTCGACTTCCTACCCGAGGTCGACGACCAGCGCGAGGCGCTGGCGGCCGCCACGGCTCGGCTGCAGGACACCGGCGTGGTCGTTCAGACCCTGGCCGACGTCCTGACCCGCGGCCGCGGGCTGGATGCGCCCCACGCCGTCACCGGAGAGGGCGACGACCCCATCTCGCTGCTGATCTACACCTCGGGCAGCACCGGCGCGCCGAAGGGGGCCATCTACCCCGAGTCCAAGGTCGCCAACATGTGGCGCACCGCCGCCAACACCCACTGGGACGACAACCAGGGCGTGCTGCCCGCGATCGCGCTGGCCTTCCTGCCGATGAGCCACGTGATGGGCCGCGGCGTGCTCTACGGCACCCTGGCTGCCGGCGGCACCGTCAACTTCGCCGCCCGCAGCGACCTGTCCACCTTCCTCGAGGACCTGGCGCTGACCAGGCCCACGCAGCTCAACTTCGTCCCGCGCATCTGGGACATGCTCTATCAGGAGTACGTCAGCGAGGTCGACCGCCGCGGTGGCGACGAGGAGCAGGTCATCGCCGACCTGCGGCAGAGCCTGCTTGGCGGGCGCTTCGTCACCGCGCTCACCGGGTCTGCGCCCATCTCGCCGGAGCTGAAGTCGTGGGTCGAGGCCTTCCTCGACATGCACCTGCTGGAGGGTTACGGCTCCACCGAGGCCGGCGCGGTCTTCGTCGACGGCGTCATCCGCCGTCCTCCGGTCATCGACTACAAGCTGGTCGACGTGCCCGAGCTGGGTTACTTCGGCACCGACCGGCCGCACCCTCGAGGCGAGCTGCTGATCAAGTCCGAGCAGCTCTTCCCCGGCTACTACAAGCGGCCCGAGGTCACCGCCGAGGTGTTCGACGCCGACGGTTACTACAAGACCGGTGACATCGTCGCCGAGCTCGGTCCCGACCAGGTCAAGTACCTGGACCGGCGCAACAACGTGCTCAAGCTCTCCCAGGGCGAGTTCGTGACGGTCTCCAAGCTCGAGGCGGCGTTCACCGCCAGCCCGCTGGTGCACCAGATCTACATCTACGGCAACAGCGCGCGACCGTACCTGCTCGCCGTAGTCGTTCCCACCGAGGACGCCCAGAACCGTTACGACGGAAGCGAACTCAAGTCCGCGATCAGCGCGTCACTGAAGGACGCGGCCCGCACCGCGGGGCTGCAGTCCTACGAGGTGCCCCGCGACTTCCTCGTCGAGACGACGCCGTTCACCGTGGAGAACGGTCTGCTGACCGGTATCCGCAAGCTGGCGTGGCCCAAGCTCAAGGAGCGCTACGGCGCCGACCTGGAGCAGCTGTACGTCGACATGGCCGAGGGGCAGTCGGGCGAGCTGCGGGCACTGCGCCAGAGCGGTGCCGACCGGCCCGTACTCGAGACCGTCACCAGGGCCGCCGGCGCACTGCTCGGGGCGGCCGCCTCCGACGTGCAAGCCGACGCCCAGTTCACCGACCTCGGTGGAGACTCGTTGTCGGCGTTGACGTTCGCCAACCTCCTACACGAGATCTTCGGCGTGGACGTGCCCGTCGGCGTGATCGTCAGCCCGGCCAGCGACCTGGCGTCCATCGCCGCCTACGTCGAGGCGCAGCGGGCCGGCGGCAGCAAGCGGCCCACCTATGACGCGGTGCACGGTCGCGACGCCACCGAGGTGCGCGCCAGCGATCTCACCCTCGACGTGTTCCTGGATTCGGAGACCCTGCACGCCGCGGCGTCACTACCGGGTCCGGCGTCGGAGATCCGAACGGTATTGCTCACGGGTGCAACGGGATTCCTCGGCCGCTATCTGGCCCTGGAATGGCTGGAGCGGATGGACCTGGTCGACGGCAAGGTCATCTGCCTGGTCCGGGCCAAGGACGACGCCGCCGCGCGCGCCCGGCTGGACGCGACGTTCGGCGCAGTCGATTCCCCGGACGCTTCGCTCCTGCCCACCGGTGGCGACCCGAAGCTGCTGGAGCACTACCGCACCCTGGCGGCCGACCACCTCGAGGTGCTCGCCGGGGACAAGGGCGAGGCCAACCTCGGGCTGGACGATGCGACCTGGCAGCGCCTGGCCGACACCGTCGACGTGATCGTCGACCCGGCCGCGCTGGTCAACCACGTGCTGCCCTACAGCCAGCTGTTCGCGCCCAACGTGCTCGGCACCGCGGAGCTCATCCGCATCGCGCTGACCACCAAGATCAAGCCGTTCGTCTACGTATCGACGGTGGCCGTCGGTGCGGGGATCGACCCCGCCGCCAACACCGAGGATGCCGACGTCCGCGTGGTCAGCGCGACCCGCAAGGTCGACGACGGCTACGCCAACGGCTACGGCAACAGCAAGTGGGGCGGCGAGGTGCTGCTGCGCGAGGCCAACGAGCAGTTCGGCCTGCCCGTCGCGGTATTCCGCTGTGACATGATCCTGGCCGACACCACTTATGCCGGACAGCTCAACCTGCCCGACATGTTCACCAGGATGATGCTGAGCCTGGTGGCGACCGGCGTTGCGCCGCAATCGTTCTACGAGCTGGGCGCCGACGGTCAGCGGCAGCGGGCGCATTACGACGGCCTGCCCGTCGAGTTCATCGCCGACGCGATCTCGACGCTCGGCGTGCGGGTCGGCCCCGGTGGCTTCGAGACCTACCACGTGATGAACCCCTACGACGACGGCATCGGCATGGACGAGTTCGTCGACTGGCTCATCGAGGCGGGTTACTCGATCGGTCGGGTCGAGAACTACGGGGAATGGCTGCAGCGTTTCGAGACCACGCTGCGCAGCCTGCCCGAGAAGCAGCGCAACGCGTCGCTGCTGCCGCTGCTGCACAACTACCAGACCCCCGACCACCCGATCAACGGGTCGATCGCCCCGACCGACCGGTTCCGCGCCGCGGTTCAGGAGGCGAAGATCGGGCCGGACAAGGACATCCCGCACGTCTCCCCGCAGGTGATCGTCAAGTACGTCACCGACCTGGAGCTGCTGGGTCTGCTGTAGGCGCCCAACTCGTAGGTGGGGGGCCTAGGGGTTGATGGTGTTCTCGCCGATCTGGCGTCCCCACACGGTCTCGGTGGCCAGCGGCTGACCGATCTCGAGGTGGTTGTAGGGCGCGATCGACGCACCGGTGTCCATCACCAGGTATGGCATCGGCCACAGGTCACGGGTCACCGGCTGCCAGCAGCCCGGCTTGCCCTCGGGACCACCGCGGGCGTTCACCCGGGGCAGGTTGTCGGGGTAGACGTACGCATTGCCGGCGCCGAGCAGCTCGTCGCGCAGGTTCAGCGAATAGCCGTTCATGCCGCCGCCGAAGTAGGAGAACGCCGGCTCGACGTCGTGGTAGTTGCGGATGGTGCAGAACAGCTCCGGGCTGTACTCGTCGAGCAGCGCGCTGGTGGGCAGGAGGTCGGCCGAGCTGCGCACCAGATAAGGGCCCGCCTTCTCGAAGACCTCGCCTCCGGTGTTGCCGAAGCCGACCGACGCCATCAGGGCCGCATCGAGGTCACGCTGGCGGTCGTCGAGCGTGCGCGCGGTGGTCACCGCCCCGGCGAGGCCGTCGAACAGGTCGGGTGCCGCACCGGAGTAGACGTCGGCCAGGTCGGCCAGGCGCTGGTCGTCCTGCTGGATGCGGGGCATCAGCGGGTTGACGTCGGCCAGGATCGCGTTGCCGTTCTCGATGGACTGGCCGAAGCGCTTGCCAAGGCCGTCCAGTGCCTGCGCGGTCGCGGTCAAGGTTTGGTTCAGCTTGATCGGGTCGACCTTCTCGGCCACCGAGACCACCGTCTCGAACAGGGTGTTGAACTCGGTGCTGGTGGACGTGGACCGAATCGGCGTGGCGGCAGTGGCCCGTGCAGCGTCGGGCTGCCGCGGCGAGGAGAACGCCACGTACTTGTTGCCGAACACCGTGGAGGCCTTGATCTGGGCGTCGACGTTCGCCGGGATCAGCCCGGCGAACTGCCGCTGGACGTCAAGGGTGACCTTGGCCATCGGGGTGCCGTCGACGTCCACGGCGTCGACCGCCGCGACGCGACCGATCTCGACACCGTTGAAGGTCACCTTCGAGCCGAGGTCCATGCTCAGACCCGAGCGGGCGGAGAGAAGTGTCAACGGCGTGACGTCACGGAAGACGCCACGGAACTGACACCAGACCAGCGTCAGCACGACGATCGCGATCAGGAGGACGACGATCGCCGAGGTCTTGACCGGCGGGTCGTGCCGCCAGTGCCGGAAGCGCGGCTCCAGCACCGCGAACGGGGAATGCACCCATTGATCCCTTCGGCCCGGTCGACCACGCAGCGGTACGACCGTCCCACTGTTCCAACTGGTTGGTTGGGGCGCAATCGAAAGCCGGCAAATGCGTGGGTGATCACGTCATGGCCTCGAATATGGCGTGTGCCACAGTGATCGGATGCGACCTCAGGCGTTACCGAACCCGATCAGGCTGTGCACCTGCGGCAGGGTGGCCGTCGTCGCGAAGCCTGGGGCAGCGGCGCAGACCGCGGGCACCGCATTGAGCACCTGCATCGCGGTCGCGACGTTCGCGGCGTTGACGTGCTCCACCATCGACGCGTCGCGCTCGAAGCTGGCCAGAGTCAGGAAGTGAGCGCGCATCGAGGGATCGCCCTCGATGGTCAAGGTCCACCCGTGCTGGGGCTTGGGCCAGTGGGCGGGGTATTCGTTGCCGACCGTCCACAGCGCCTCGATCTCGACCAGCGGGTGGCCGTCGCGCCGGCCCACCCAGTTCCACCGCTGCCCGGCGGTGGTGCCGGCCTGCAGGACGTGGTCGAAGACCTGGTGGTCGTGCTCCGCGGCGACCGCCTCGACCGTGGCCGTCACCTCGTCGATGCCAGCGTGCAGCGCGTCGGCCAGCAGCCACACCTGCTCGGTGAAGATGGAGCTGTTGAAGGCGAGGAAGTCGTTGGTGTGAACGCCGATCTCGTCGACGGGCGCCCCGAAACGCATGTTGTCGAACGTGATCGAGGTGCTGTCGTAGGCCGACCAGTCCGCGCGCTCCTGAAGCCTCAGCCCGTCGATGGTGCGGCACATGCCCGACAGCGCGAGCGGCAGGGCACCTGACACGTTGCCCGGGTTGAGACCGCAGCCGTGCACGCTGGCGTTGCCCGCCAGGCAAGCGGCGAGCACCCGGTCGCGGTCCGCCAGCCGAATACGGTTGGGGTGGAACAGGAATGCCGTCGTGACGACGTTAGTGCCACCGGCCAGGATGGCGCACACCTCGTCGATCGAAGTGAGGCGCGGCGTGTAGACCACGCAGTCCGCGTCGAGCGCCAGCACCCGCGCGACGTCGGTGGTGGCAGCAACGCCCACCGGTGCGCGGCCGATCAGCGTTCCCGCATCGGCGCCGTCCTTGCTCGCGGAATAGACCTTGACACCGGCCAATTCGAGCCCGGACCGCGAATCCAGCACGGCGGCCAGCACCTCCCTGCCAACTGCGCCGGTACCCCATTGCACGATGCGAAGAGCCATGTCCTCACACTCGCATGTCGGCCCTACCGGCGTCCGCGAATCAGGCGTGCCAGGACGACCAGTGCGTGACCTTCACCGCGATCACCGGTCCGTCCAGTGCGACGCGTTCGTACTGCGGGTACTCCCGGCGCAGCGCCGCATACCCGATCGCCATCTGCTCGCCGCTGTGGTGAACGGCCGCAACGCCGTCCACGCGCACCCACCACAGCTGAGTCCAGTCCGCGTCGTAGTGGTCGACCAGCAGGCTCACCCTGGGGTTGGCGGCGATGTTGGCCAGCCGGCGCAGGCGGTGCGTGGACTTCCGCTTGGCGTCCACGGCGGTGTACACCGTCGACTCCCCGCCGACCGAACGCACCGCGAACACCACCGGCACCGCGTGCGGAGCACCGTTCGCCCCGACCGTGGCGAGCACCGCGACCGGCGCCGCGGAGAACGTGGCCGCCGCGTCGAACTCCGTCACGGCCGCCTGTTGCCCGGCATCTGCGGATGCACGCTCATCGGTGACCGGGTCACGTTGATCTCGGGCTTCTTCGTGGGTTGCTGCGGGGCCCGCACGACGGGCGCGAGGTTCACCTCGGATGCCGTGGGAGGCGGTGGCGGCGGAGGTGGGGGAGGCGGTGGCGGTGGAGGTTCGGCGGGCGAGGTCGCCGGAGCCGTCGCCGTGGTCGGTGCGGGCGACGCATCGGGCCGGTCGGCGGGCGCGTTGCCTGGCGAGGATCCGGTGAAGGCCAGCAGGACTACCGAGACGACGAGCGCGACGGCGGCCAGCGACACGGCTACCAGGCCCACGGTTGCCGGACCGGTCCGATACCACGGCGTCGGTGCCGGCTTGAAGTTCCAGGTGCTGGCGTTGAACGCGTCGAACGTCTGGCCGGGAGGGGGCGGCTCGACGGCTGCTGCGTCGTCCCACGCGTCGTCGGCGGTGCCGTCCTCGGCGTCGTGGCCGACCGGGTACCCCCCGTCGAAGTGGCCGTTCACCTGGGGCGCTTCGACGTAATCGCCAGGCACGACCTGCACCGGACCCGTGTCGACGTCGTCGTCGGCAGGGTCGTCCAACCGGGCTTCCTCCGGGGCCTCGCTTTCAGCCACTCTCTGATGCTAGGCGTCGACCAGCGCAAATGTGTGACTGCCTGCCGAATTCGCCCGGCGCGCCCGGCAACCTGGCTGGCCATCGGCCGAACCCCTGCCGCGGTGACGGCCTGCCGGTAAGGTCCCCAACCGAGGTTGGTCCGTTCACCCGCGTGATCGTGTGCGTTGGCCCCAGCGTCACCGTCGCGACTCCCGCCCATAAGAAGGTTCGCTCATGACCGCGTACGTGTCTCCGCTCGTGACCGATGTCGTGACCGCGCAGTCGGCCGACCGGGCCGAGATCGGCTGACTTCGCTGCGCACCATCCGAGGTCGCCTCGCCGACGCCCTGCCCCTGCTGCCGTTCTTCGCGATCGTCGGCATCTTCCTGATCGTCCCGACCGTCACCGTGATCACCAGCGCCGTGATCGAGGACGGCCGGTTCTCGCTCGACCGGTTGGCTGCGTTGTTCTCCGAGACGGCGCTGACCGCACTGGGCCGCAGCGTGTTCCTCTCGGGCAGCACCGCGGTGTTGGGCGCCATCCTTGGTGCGCTGCTGGCCTGGTTGATCGTCACCCGGCCGGCGACGTCGATGATCCGGCGCGGAGTGCTCTCGCTGTGCAGCGTCCTGGCCCAATTCGGCGGCGTCGCATTGGCGTTCGCATTCCTGGCCACGATCGGGCTGAACGGGGTGTTGACGTTGTGGGTGCAGCAGCACTTCGGCTGGAACCTGGCCGGTTCGGGCTGGTTGTACGGTCTGCCCGGATTGGTGTTGGTGTACACCTACTTTCAGATCCCCCTGATGGTCATCGTGTTGCTCCCCGCGCTCGAGGGCCTGCGCGAGCAGTGGCGCGAAGCCGCGGTCAGCCTGGGCGCCTCGACGTGGCAATACTGGCGCCAGGTCGCCGTGCCGCTGCTGACTCCTGCGTTCCTCGGGGCGGTACTGCTGTTGTTCGCCAACGCCTTCGCCGCCTACGCCACCGCCGCAGCCCTGGTCAGTCAGGGCAGCCCGATCGTGCCGCTGCTGATCCGCGCGGCACTGACCAGTGAGGTGGTGCTCGGACAGTCCGGGTTCGCCTACGCCCTGGCACTGGAGATGATCGTCGTGGTGGCCCTGGTGATGGGTGCCTACAGTCTGCTCATTCGCCGGACGTCGAGGTGGCTGCGATGACGGTCCGGATCGTCAGAACCGCGCTCTGGGTGGCGTTCGCGCTGTTCTTCCTGTTCCCGCTGTACGCGATGGCCGACTTCTCCACCCGCAACCTGCTCAAGGGCGGGCGCACCCTGCAGGCCTGGGCCAACCTGTTCACCGACGACGCGCTGTACCAGTCGATCGTCACGTCGTTGCTGCTGGCGCTGCTGACCGTGGTGGCGATGCTGGTGATCCTGGTGCCCACGATGATCTGGGTGCGGCTGCGGACGCCGTGGGCCAAGGGCGTCGTCGAATTCCTCTGCCTGCTGCCGCTGACGATTCCCGCGTTGGTCGTGGTGGTCGGACTGAAGAACGTCTATCTCTGGGTGACCTACTTCTTCGGCGAGTCCGCGCTGACGCTGACGTTCGTCTACGTGGTGGTGGTGTTGCCGTTCGCGTACCGGGCGATCGACGCGGCGCTCTCGGCGATCGACCTCGCGACGCTGTCGGAGGCGGCCCGCTCGCTGGGCGCCGGCTGGGCGACGACCATCGTGCGGGTCGTCGTACCCAACATCTGGTCGGGCATCCTGTCGGCGGCATTCATCTCGGTGGCCGTCGTGCTCGGCGAGTACACCATCGCCTCGCTGTCGGGGTTCGAGACGCTGCCGATTCAGATCGTCGCACTTGGCAAGTCCGACGGACCGACGTCAGTGGCGGCGTCGCTGGCCACCCTGTTGTTCGGATTCGTTCTGCTGCTTGTACTTTCACTCGTCACCCGACGGAGGCGTCACGCATGAGCGCGCGAGAGGGAGTCGCGGTCGAGCTGACCGACCTCACCAGGACCTACGGCGAAGTCAAGGCGCTGGACGGGCTGAACCTGCGGATCGAGCCCGGTGAGTTCGTGGCGCTGCTCGGCCCGTCGGGGTGCGGCAAGACCACGGCGCTGCGGATCCTGGCCGGGCTCGACCAGGCCACCTCGGGCACCGTCACCGTCGACGGTCGCGACCTGACCTCGGTGCCGGCCAACAAGCGCGACATGGGCATGGTGTTCCAGGCCTACAGCCTGTTCCCGCACCTGACCGCGCTGGAGAACGTGGCGTTCGGGTTGAAGATGCGCGGCAGCGCAAAGGCCGAGCGCGGTGCCAGAGCGGCCGAGATGCTCGAGCTGGTCGGGCTCTCCGAGCACGCGCACAAGTACGCCTCGGAGATGTCGGGCGGCCAGCAGCAGCGCGTGGCCCTGGCGCGGGCGCTGGCCATCCGGCCGCGGGTGCTGCTGCTCGACGAGCCCCTCTCGGCGCTGGATGCCAAGGTGCGCACGCAGCTTCGCGATGAAATCCGCCGGGTGCAGCTCGAAGTGGGGACGACGACGCTGTTCGTCACCCACGATCAGGAGGAGGCCCTGGCGGTGGCCGACCGGGTCGGGGTGATGAGCCGGGGCCGGCTCGAGCAGCTCGCCCCGCCCGCGGAGGTGTACGCCAACCCGGCCACACCGTTCGTCGCGGAGTTCGTCGGGCTCAACAACCGGGTGCCGGCCCAGGTGTCGGCGGGGCGGGCGCACGTGCTCGGCGCGGAGTTGCCCACGCTCGCCGGATCGGTCACCTCCGGCGCCGGAACGGCGATGGTGCGACCCGAGTCGGTGACGGTGGCCGCCGCCGAAGACGGTGCGGCGACGGTGAAGTCGGTGGCCTTCCTCGGCCCGATCTCGCGGGTGTACGTCGAACTGGCCGACGGCGCCGTGTTGCACGCACAGCTAAGCAGTTCTCGGGCACGGGAATTCAGCCCGGGGCAGCCGGTCACCGTGGGTGTGCAGCCCACCGAGGTGCTGGTGGTGCCGGCGACCTAACCGTCACCAGGGCGGCGCCCAAGAACGCGGATGCAGGCCCGGGCGTAGCTCGGCACAGGTCACGGCACTCCGTTGATCCCCGGATGTTGCCCGGGCGGAACGGCCGGCGTAGGCGAAGGTCACTAGACGACCTGATGGCCTGCACCGTGCCGTTCAACATCACCGGATTGCCAGCTCTGACAATGCGTTTCGGCACTAGCCGCGATGGGCTGCCCATCGGGATCCAATTGGCCGCACCCTGGTACGCCGAATCGACGGTGCTGCACCTGGCGTCCTTGCTGGAGTCGGTGAGCAGCGTGCGCGAACTACACCCCGACGTCTAGACAGACCGCCGGACCTAGACGTCCTCGACCGGCTCGATGCCCAGATCGCGGTAGGTGACCAACGCCGCGAACGGCACGTTTCGCCGCGCGAACCGGCCGGCCGCGACGTCGCCGCGGTCGACCATCGGAATGACGCCGCTCACGACGGCACCTGCCGCGACGACGCGGTCGAAGGCGATCTCGGTCGAGCCGCCGGTGCTGATGACGTCGTCGACCAGCAGGACGCGCATGCCGGGTTCGATGCGGGTGCCCTCGATCCACTGCTCGCGGCCCCGCTGCTTCTGCTCCTTGCGCACCGAGAACCAGGCCTTGCCGGTCACCATGGCGATGCCGTGCGACAGCGGATCGGCGCCCATGGTGAGCCCGCCGACGGCGTCGTACTCGATGCCGGTCTGGACGGCGAGGTCGGCGACTGCCCGGCTGACGATGGTGAGGCGCTCACCGGTGTTGATCGCGTTCTTCCCGTCGATGTAGTCGTGGCTCAGCTGACCGCTGGCCAGCCGGAACGGTTCCTCGCGGCGCTCGTAGCCGCGGGTGCGGATCAGATCGAAGGCGGCTTGCCAGGTCTCGGGGCGCTCGGACACGCGTCGATCGTATGGCACGCGGGGCTCAGCGTGCGCGCGCCCGCTCGGTCAGTTCGACCGTCGCCGAGCGCAATTGGTCATACGAGTCCAGCGGCCGGGCGTAGCCGACGCGGGTGTAGGCGATTCCGCGCGCCGTGGTGACCTTCAGGTCGAGGCCGTAGCGGTCCACCCCCGTGCAACTCGCGGAGGTGGTGTCGGGGTAGCCGCCGAGGGTCCTGGCCATCGCGGCAAGGGCGTCGGCGTGGTCGGCGTTGAGGTGCTCGATGGCGCCCGTGGCAATGGACTGCACCGGATCGGGTTGGGCCGCAACGTAGTCGGATCCGGTGGCCGAGTCCATCCGGCCGTATCCGCCCACCCAGCGGACGCGCTCGACGCGCAGCACCCAGAGGGTGAAGTCGCTGTAGTCGACGTAGTACTTCGCGGCGGGCACCGCATCGAGGTGGGCCTGACGCGCAGCGGCCAGCTCGTCACCGGAGGGCCGTTCGACCTGGCCGGCCAGGGTGATCCGGGAGTTGGCCAAGGGGTCCGCGTCGGTCGCAGCGGCGACGATGGCGATGCTCGCCCGTGGGTCACCGGCGAGGTTGCGGCCGTGCTCTGCGAGGTTGGACACGCACAGCACCGGCGCACCGTCGAGCAGGCCGTAGGTGACGAACGAGGCCCACGGGTCACCCGTCGCGGTGAGCGAAGCCAGCGTGCCGGTGTTGGTCGACGCGGCGATGGTCCGCGCCTCCTCGGCGGCCGTCGGCCGGGTGGCATCGACCGGGGGCGTCAGCGGCGGGGGAATGGTCGGGGCGTCACCGGGATCGCCGTGATCGCGTAGGGAGTCACCGGATGGCACGGCCCGAACCCTACCGCCGCCGGGGTCGTTCCAGCTGCCGCAACGTCGAACAGCTCAGTCTCAGCGGCCACCTATGAGACAATCAGATAACCACATTTCCGCAGCTCAGACGTCAAATTTAGCTGGAACGGGAGGGTTTGTGCGCAACCCCGTGCTCCGCGTCGCGCTGGTCACCGGCCTGTTCATTGCAGTGCTGGTCGTCGGCGGTGCGGGAGCGGGCGTGGCGCTCGCCGACCCCGAGGATCCGGGCACCGGGACGGGTACCGATCCCAGCGCCGAGTCGCCGACTCCCAATGAACCCCAGCCGGTCACCGGGACCACCCCGGTGCCCCAGCCCAGCATCTTCGATCTCCCGCAGACGATCGCCAACCAGCTTCGCGACATGTTCGGCAAGCCGCTCAGCATCTTCGGCAACGGCCGGGTGCCCGGCACGCACACGGTGCCCGAGACGGGGACGCCGTCGGGCTCGTCGTCGGGCAGCAAGCGCGACCGGCCCGGTGCGAAGGCGGACCCCGACCCGCCCGCCGCGACGCCGCCGGAACCCGTCGAACCCGAGCCCGCGCCGGCCAAGCGCCGAGGAACCGGAGTCGAGGTGGTGCTGCCGTTCGCGCCGCCCATCTCGGTGCCGCTGCCACCCCCGCCCGGCAACCGGGAGGTGCAGCTGACCCTGGACTTCCGCGACCCCGGCAAGGCCTATGCCTCGGTGCAGCAGACCCTGACCACGGTGAACTCACTGCTGGCCGATGCGTATGCGTCTTACGACCCGTTCCAGCCGCCGGCGCCAAGACCCCAGCCGCAGCCGACGTTCCGGATCCTGCAGGAGGGCCCCGTCCTCGATGCCGGAGTCGACGGGGGATCCGGCACCGGCACCCCCATGTCGGCCGGGTCGCCGGATCTGCCGGTGCTGCAGGCACCGATCGTCGTTCCGGGAATCGTGGCGCCGCTCGTTCCGGTACCTGCTCCGGTGCGCGGCGTGGCGCCGCCGCCCGCGGTCGCGCCGCCAGCTGCCGTGGCCGAGGCGGTCCCGCCGGCCGTGCGGGCGCCGGCTGGCCGCGAGACGGTGCGCGAACCGTTGGCCGAACCGCCGGCGGTGCGGCCGGGTACGCCGGCCGAAGCACTGCCTGCTGCCTCGCCAATGGGCACCCCCGCGGTGCGGGAGGGTTATCCGCAGTACCTGCGCTCGGCCCGCCTCGGCGAGGTAGCCACCGTGGCACTGCCCGGGCTGGCCGGTCTGCTGGCGTTGACCGTCAGCGGCGGTGCGATCGGGTACCGGCAGGCCAACTCCGGCCGCTACCTGCGCGCCGATGCCGCGCGCTTCCTGTCCTGACGGCCCGGTGACTGATTCGAAGTCACCGGTCGTGGGTAGCTTTGAAGACTGATGACAGAGTCGATGAACCTTCCGTTCGACCAGTGGCTGCCGACGCAACGGTGGTACGCCGGCCGTGGCCGCGAACTGACCAACGTCCAGGCTGCCGAGGTGGTCTCGTTGAGCGACGGTCTCGACCTCGCGCTGCTCGACGCCAGCTACGCCGACGGCACCTCGGCCCGCTATCAACTGCTCATCCGATGGTCCGACGACGCGCACGGTGACACAGCGCGGATCGGCAGCGCCGGGTCCCGCACCGCCTATGACGCGCTCTACGACCCGGCCGCCGCCCGCCAGCTGCTCGAGCTGGTCGACGCTTCGGCGGCAGTGGGTCCGCTGCGGTTCGTCAAGGAACCGGGGGAGCCGCTTCCGACGCACGCGCAGGGCCGGGTGATCGGCGCCGAGCAGAGCAACACCAGCGTCGTGTTCGGCAACGAAGCGATGTTCAAGGTCTTCCGCCGCGTCACCCCCGGCATCAACCCCGACATCGAACTCAACCGAGAGCTGGCCCGCGCCGGCAACCCGCACGTGGCGCGCCTGCTCGGGTCGTTCGAGACGACCGTCGATGGCGAGTCGTACTCGCTGGGCATGGTGACCGAGTTCGCCGCCGACTCGGCCGAGGGCTGGGACATGGCCACCGCCAGCACCCGCGACCTGACCACCGACGACGCCGGCAGTGACTTCGCCGCCGAGTCCTACCGGTTGGGCGAGGCCGTCGCGTCGGTGCACCGGACCCTGGCGGATTCCCTGGGCACCACCGCGGAGCCGTTTCCCGTCGACACCCTGCTGCAGCGGCTGCAGGCCGTCGCCGCGCTGGTCCCCGCCGTCGACCAGTACCGGGAAGTGATCGAGGAGCGCTACCGCAAGCTGGCCGAGGAGCGCATCACCGTGCAGCGCGTGCATGGTGACCTGCACCTGGGGCAGGTGCTGCGGACCCCGCACGGCTGGTTGGTGATCGACTTCGAGGGCGAGCCGGGGCAACCCCTCGACGAGCGCCGCCGGCCGGACTCCGCGCTGCGCGACGTCGCCGGCGTGCTGCGGTCCTACGAGTACGCCGCCTACCAGCGTCTGGTCGAGGATTCCGCCGCCGAGCCCGACGAGCGGCTGGCCGACCGCGCCAGGGCCTGGGTGGACCGCAACTGCGCGGCGTTCTGCGACGGCTACGCGGCCGCCGCGGGCAGCGACCCGCGGGACTCGGCAGGGCCGCTGGCCGCCTACGAGCTGGACAAGGCCGTCTACGAAGCGGGCTACGAGGCGCGGTACCGGCCGACCTGGCTCCCCATCCCGATGGCCTCGATCGCGCGGATCCTCGGCTGAGGCGTCCACCTCGGCGATAGCACCGACAGCGTTCTCCCTGCCTGCTCACAGGTTGCCCGAACGTCGCGGTGCCTCACTGGCTGTGTGACGCGCGCGCTTGGGACGTTGGAGCGACCCGGCGACCATCTGGCGGACGCGATCACCGAGACGCTGGCACGACCCCACGCGCCGGTCGTCACCAGGGACCGCGTGCTGCTGGGCATCCTGCTGCTGGCCACCGCGGGGCTATACCTGTGGAATCTGACCGTCAACGGCATGGCCAACCAGTTCTACGCGGCCGCAGCCCAAGCCGGTTCCCGCGACTGGAAGGCGCTGCTGTTCGGGTCGCTGGACTCCAACGACTTCATCACCGTCGACAAGCCCCCACTGTCGCAGTGGGTGATGGGACTGTCTGGCCAGCTGTTCGGCTTCAGCAGCGCGAGCATGCTCGTCCCGCAGGCGCTGATGGCCGTCGCGACCGTCGCGCTGACCTACGGGGCGGTGCGCCGGATCAGTGGACCCGGTGCGGGCCTGCTGGCCGGTGCCGTGCTGGCGTTGACGCCGGTCGCGGCACTGATGTTCCGGTTCAACGACCCCGACGCGGCGATGGTGCTGCTGATGACGGCCGCCGCCTACTGCACCGTGCGGGCGCTGCCGCGCGGTTCGGCCGGCTGGCTGGCGGCCGCTGGGGTCGCTCTCGGGCTGGCGTTCCTGGCCAAGATGCTCGAAGGCGTCCTGGTGGCGCCCGCGCTGGCCGCGGCGTACCTGCTGGCCGCACCGGTGCGCGTGCGGCTGCGGTTGCTGCACCTGCTGGGGGCTGCGGTGGCGTCTTCGGTCGCTGCGGGGTGGTTCGTGGTGCTCACGCTGGTGTGGCCGGCGTCGTCGCGGCCCTATCTCGCCGGGTCGACGGACAACGAGTTCATGAACCTGGTCTTCGGCTACAACGGCGTGGCCAGACTGCTGGGCCGCGGGCACTCGGGAGTTCAGCTGCCGTCGAGCTTCGGCGGCCGGTCGCAGGGGTGGTCGCGCTTGCTGACGGGTGAGTTTGGCTTCGAGATCGGCTGGCTGGTGCCCGCGGCGCTGGTGGCGACGGCGTTGACGGTGGTGGCCCGCGCCACGGCGCCGCATACCGATCCGGTGCGTGCCGGGGCGGTCCTGTTCGGGGGCTGGTTCCTGGTGGGTGCCGTGACGCTGAGCTTCATGCACGGCACCACCCACCCGTACTACAGCCTGTCGATCGCACCCGCGGTGGCTGCGGTGTTCGCGATCGGTTTGCAGCAGTCTTGGGCGCGCCGCGACGCGGTGTGGTGCCGTATCGCGCTGGCCGCCATCCTGCTGACCGCCGGGCTGTGGGGATGGTGGCTGCTGCGCGGCAGTGCGATGTCCTGGCCTGCCCTGAGGTGGCCGATCCTGGCGGCGACGGTGGCGGGGTCGCTGGTCCTGCCGTGGGCCTGGGCGGTGCGCCGGCGGGTGGTCGGCGCCGTCGCGCTCGCCGTCGCGGTGGCGGGTGCGCTGACCGCCCCGGCGACCTATGCGGTGGCCACCGTCGGCACGGCGCATCAGGGCATCGTCCCGTCGGTCGGACCGTCGCGGACGGGGCACTTCGTCGCCAAGACCATCGGCAATCCGGAGCTCGACGCGCTCCTGGAGGCCACCGACACGCCGTGGTCGGCGGCGATCGACCGGTCCTCGTCGGCAGCCGGGCTCGAGTTGTCGACCGGCACCGCGGTGATGGCGATCGGTGGCTTCTCCGGGACGGATCCGGTGCCGACGCTGGCGCAGTTCCAGGACTACGTGGCCCGGCACCAGATCGGCTACTACCTGGCTCCCCGGGCCTCGTCGCGCGGCGCTCCCACCGAGGACGCCGACGAGCGGCACGCCGGCGCGCCTGGGCATGCGGACATCCTGCGGTGGGTGCGCGAGCACTTCCCGTCGGCGACCGTCGGCGGCGTCACCGCCTATGACCTGTCCGCGCCGCGACGGCTACCCGACGAGCCGCCGCAGCAGCGTTGACGCGGTGAAGACGCCAAGCGCCGCGGCCACCACCAGCACGCCGACGTCGAGCCAGGTGTTGCCAGGCGTTCCCAGCAGCAGTGCCCGCAGGGCGTTGACCTCGTAACTCAGCGGGTTGACCGCCGAGAGCCAGCGCAGCCACTGCGGCATGACGTCGACGGGGTACAGCGCATTGGACGCGAAGAACAGCGGCATGGTGATCGCCTGCCCGATGCCCATCAGCCGGTCCCTGTTGCGCACCAGGCCCGCGAGCGTCATCGACAGACAGGCGAAGAACGCCGACCCGAGCACGACGACCGCCATCGCTGCCAGGATGCGCAGCGGGTTGGCCGTCAGGTGGATGCCCATCAGGTAGGCGATCACCATGACGCCGACCACCTGGGCGACCGAGCGCACACCTGCCGCGAACGACTTGCCCGTGATGAGCGCCGACGGCGGAGCGGGCGTGACCATCAGCTTGGCCAGGATGCCTGCGTCGCGGTCCCACACGATCTGAATGCCGTAGAAGATCGAGATGAACAGCGCCGACTGGGCGATGATCCCGGGCGCCAAGAACGCCAGATAGGGCACGTTGCCGGTGTCGATGACGTGCAGCCGGGAGAAGGTCTGGCCGAAGATCAGCAGCCACAGCGCGGGCTGCACCATCCGGGTGATCAACTCGCTGCGGTCGTGCGACAGCTTCTGCAGCTCGACGAGTGCGAACGCGCCCATCCGACGCAGCAACCCGCCGATGCGACGCGCGCCGCGCGGTGCGCGGATCAGCTCGACGGTGGGGCCGGTGGTGGAGGTGTGGTCAACTGGCACGGCGAGCCGTCCTTCTGCTGGAGCGGATTTCGTTGAGGCCGCGGCGCGCGGTGTCATCGGTGAGGTCCTCGCCGGCGTAGTGGCGGAACACGTCCTCCAGCGTCGGGTTCGGTTCGGCGTCGGTGCGGATCTCGGTCTTGAGGTCGGTCGGGGAGCCGACGGCGCGCAACACCCCGTGGTGCATGAGGGCGACGCGGTCACACAGGGCGTCGGCCTCCTCCATGTAGTGGGTGGTCAGCAGCACCGTCATGCCGTACTCGTTCTGCATGTCGGTCACCCGCGTCCAAACCCCGTCGCGCGCAATGGGATCCAGACCGACGGTCGGTTCGTCGAGGATCAGCAGCGAGGGCCGGTTGACCAGTGCCTGGGCGAGTTCCAGCCGCCGCACCATGCCACCGGAGTACGTGCCGGCGAGGTTGTCGGCGACGTCGAGCAGCTGCATGGCGGCCAAGGCCTCGTCGACCCGCTCGCGGCGCTGCCGGCGGGGGACGTCGTAGAGCCGCGCGAACAAGTCGACGTTCTGCCGGCCCGTCAACGCCGACTCGATCGAGAGTTGTTGCGGCACATAGCCGAGGTTGTGCCTGATGTCCATGGTGTCGCGCCTGGCGTCGAGGCCGAAGATCCGTACCTCGCCGTCCTGTACGGGCGTCAGGGTGGTCAGCACCCGCACGACGGTGGTCTTGCCCGCGCCGTTGGGGCCCAGCAGGCCCATCGTCTCACCGGCGCGTACCTCGAAGGTGACGTCGTCGACGGCGGTGAAGTCGCCGTAGCGGTGGGTCAGGTGGCGGCAGTCGATGGCGGGTGCCGCGGGAGGTGGTGGAGTCATGGCTGCTCCTCGTGCAGTAGGCGGGTCAGATCGGCGAGCACGGCGAGGCCGTTGCTCAGCGCGTCGCGTTGGTCGGGGTCCAGGCGGGCCAGCGCGGCGCGCAGAGCGGCCCGCCGCACCGCCCTGGATTCGTCGGCCAGGCGTTGGGCGGACTCGGTGAGCCGCAACCGGCCGACGCGCCGATCGCCGGGGTCGACGGAGCGCACCAGCAGACCGTCGCCGGAGAGTCGCGACACCAGTGTGGAGGCGGTGTTGGGGGCCAGCCCCAGCTCGGCGGCCGCCTCGCGGACGGAGATGCCGGGTTGACGGCCCACCAGCCGGAGCAGTTCGGCCTGGGATTCGGGCAGGCCGGTGCCGATGCGGGGGCCGCCGCCCGACCGGCGCGCCTGGCGACGGAAGCGGCCGACGGTCGTCAGCAACTCCGAGGCGAGATCGGTCGCGGTGTCCACGCGACCACATTACCTCTGTCGCAGAGGTAACTAAATGGGCTCGCGTGGGACCGCGCCGTTTGCACCGCTGGCCGGTCGGGCACCATGGGCGGATGAGCACTAGCGATTTCGACGACTTCCCGCTCTCGCAGTCCGAGGAGCTGGACTCCGACCAGGTCCGCAACGACGACGGCGACGACGTCGCCGATCCGCCGGAGCAGTGGATCCCGGCCAGGGACGACGAGAACCTCGACGAGCGGCTCGCCGAGGAGGAGCCCGACGTCACCGACGACGGCGAGGACGTCCCCACGGAGGCGCACGACTCCGACCAGGGTGGTGGCCTCCAGTTGGAGAGCGACGCCGAGCTCGACGAGATCGACCCCGAGGAGCACGGTCGCACCCGTGGTCAGATCGACGGCACCCCAGAGGACGGAGAGTCGTTCTTCGACATCGTCGAGTAGCGCCGCCTACTCGGAGACGGCCTGCAGCACCATGACCGAGCGCGCCTCGACGGTGAGCGTGGCAGCCGCGGGCACCGGGCGCGAGCCCTCCATGACGGCACCCTCGACGGTGTAGATGACCGGCTGCCACGCCAGGCCGAATTCGCTTGGCGGCAGCGTGAAGTCGATGGGTTCGTGGTGGGCGTTGAAGCACATCACGAACGAGTCGTCGGTGACCCGCTGCCCACGCGGGTCGAGGTCGGGGATGCCGTGGCCGTTGAGGAAGACCGCGATGGACTTGCCGAAGCCCGAACCCCAGTCCTCGTCGTTCATCTCCGAGCCGTCGGGCCGGAACCAGGAGATGTCCGGTAGCCGCTTGGACCCGCGGATGCGCACGGGGATGCCGTCGAAGAACCGCCTCCGCCGGAACACCGGGTGCGCGGCCCGCAGCGCCGACACCGAGCGGGTGAACTCGATCAGCGCGGAATCCGCACTGGCCCAGTCGATCCAGGTGATCTCGTTGTCCTGGCAGTAACCGTTGTTGTTGCCGCCCTGGGTGCGGCCCAGCTCGTCACCGTGAGAGATCATCGGCACGCCCTGGCTCAGGATGTTCGTGGTGATGAAGTTGCGCACCTGCTGGGCGCGCAGTGCCAGGATCTCCGGGTCGTCGGTCGGACCCTCCACCCCGCAGTTCCAGGACTGGTTGTTGGATTCGCCGTCGTTGTTGTCCTCGCCGTTGGCCTCGTTGTGCTTCTCGTTGTAGGACACCAGGTCCCGCAGCGTGAACCCGTCATGAGCGGTGACGAAGTTGATCGAGGCCACCGGCCGGCGCGCGGTGTGCTCGTAGAGGTCGGCGGAGCCGGTCAGTCGAGAGGCGAACTCGCCCAACGTCGCATCCTCACCACGCCAGAAGTCGCGCACGGTGTCGCGGTACTTGCCGTTCCACTCGGTCCACTGCGGCGGGAAGTTGCCGACCTGGTAGCCGCCCGGCCCGACGTCCCATGGCTCGGCGATCAGCTTGACCTGGCTGACCGTCGGATCCTGTTGCACCAGTTCGAAGAACGTCGACAACCGGTCCACGTCGTAGAACTCGCGCGCCAGCGTCGAGGCCAGGTCGAAGCGGAAACCGTCGACGTGCATCTCGGTGACCCAGTACCGCAGCGAGTCCATGATCAGCTGCAGGGCGTGCGGACTGCCGGCATTCAGGCTGTTGCCGGTGCCGGTGTAGTCCATGTAGTACCGCTTGTCGTCCTCGACGAGTCGGTAGTAGGCGGCGTTGTCGATGCCCCGCATGGACAGCGTCGGGCCCATGTGGTTGCCCTCGGCGGTGTGGTTGTAGACCACGTCGAGGATCACCTCGATGTCGGCCTCGTGCAGTGCCCGCACCATCGCCTTGAACTCCTGCACCTGGCCACCCGGGGTGGGGCTGGCGCCGTACTTGGAGTCGGGGGCGAAGAACCCGATGGTGTTGTAGCCCCAGTAGTTCGACAGACCCTTCTCGATCAGGGTGGAGTCGTTGGCGAAGTGGTGCACCGGCATCAACTCGATGGCCGTGACGCCGAGGTTCTTCAGGTGCTCGATGATCGCCGGGTGCGCGATCGCGGCGTAGGTGCCGCGGCTGCGCTCGGGGATGTCGGGGTGGGTCTGGGTCAGGCCCTTGACGTGGGCCTCGTAGATCACCGAGTCGGCGTACTCGTGCTGCGGCGGACGGTCGGTACCCCAGTCGAAGAACGGGTTGATCACCACCGACTTGGGCATGCTCGCCGCGGAGTCGTCGTCGTTGCGGCTGTCGGGGTCACCGAAGTCATAACCGAACAGCGACTGATCCCACTGGAAGATCCCGTCGATGGCCTTGGCGTACGGATCCAGCAGCAACTTGTTCGGGTTGCACCGCTGTCCAGCCGCGGGGTCGAACGGGCCGTGCACCCGGTAGCCATAGCGCTGGCCCGGCTCGACGTCGGGGACGAAGCCGTGCCAGACGAAGCCGTCGACCTCCGGCAGCCGCAGCCTGGTCTCGGTGCCGTCGGCGTCGAACAGACACAGCTCCACGTAGTCGGCCACTTCGCTGAAGACGGCGAAGTTGGTACCGGAACCGTCGTAGCTCGCCCCGAGCGGGTACGCCTTGCCGGGCCACATCTCGTGCTCGACGACCTCCCTGACGGGCGCTACGGGCTGCGCGGCCGGGATGACGGCCGCGGATGCGGTGTCCTTGGAACTGGCGGGGGTCAAGTCGAGTCCTTCTGGTGAAGCAGTGGGTCGGGCGTGGTGGAGCGGACACAGTGACGATACGGCGCGGGCCGGTGTGCAGGCATGGCGGGCGAGACCGGCCAGGACGGGGTATGGGGCCGCGCGACACTACCTCTGATCTGCCCAATCGCTGGACCTCGTCAGACGTCCGGATGGCCGGGGTGTGGCTACCGTCACCTGGCGGAGGCTAGGTGACCTCGACGCCGGCGGCCCGCATCTGCGCGATGGACCGTGCCGTGCTGTCGGGTGCCACGCCGGCCGTCAGGTCCAGAAGGACGCGGGTGTCGAACCCCGCCGACTTCGCGTCGATCGCCGTCGCGAGCACGCAGTAGTCGGTGGCCAGGCCGACGACGTCCACGCTGGTGATGTTGCGCTGCCGCAGCCAGTCGGCCAGCAGCGTGCCCGCCTCGTCGCGGCCCTCGAATCCGCTGTAGGCGGCCGAGTACTGCCCCTTGACGAACACGGCGTCGATGGCGGACGCGTCGAACGTCGGGGGGAACTCCTCGCCGTAGGTGCCGACGACGCAGTGCGGCGGCCAGGACTCCACGTAGTCCGGGTGTTCGGAGAAATGGCCGCCCGGGTCGACGTGGTAGTCCATCGTGGCGGCGACCGCGGGGTACTCGTGCCGACCCAGCAGCTCGGAGATGGCCGTCGCAACGGCCGTGCCACCGGCGACCGCCAGCGAGCCGCCCTCGCAGAAGTCGTTCTGGACGTCGACGACGATCAGTGCGGTGGCATCTCGGGTGACCATGGCAGTCAGTATCCCGGTTCAGCCGCCGAACAGCAGGTACAGCCCGGTGAAGGTGTAGCCGACCATCACCAGCATCATGGCCAGCTGGCCGGTCACCTGGTGGCCCCTGGGCAGCACCCGCAGGGCGCGGTCGTGGGCGGCGAACACCGCGGCGATGTGCCCGCCCACCACGAAGCACACCTTGAGCGTCGCGAGCACCGTGGGGTGGGTGGACAGCAGGTAGGAGGGCTGCACGTCGCCCAGCCAGCCGGTGGCGAACGGGTCGGCAAGGCGCAGCACGGTCTGCTGTCCGCGTTCGACGAGGTAGGTCAGGTAGTGCGCGAAGACGTAGCCGATGACGATCGGGATCAGGGAATGCGCCATCAGGCCGGGCAGTTCGCGGCGCCCGGCGGCGTCGACCCCGCCGGTGGCGCGGGCCGCCAGCCAGAAGGTGCCCGCGACGATCGAGGCGAAGACGAGCAGAGCGGCGCTGCGCACCAGCACCGCGACCGCCGGGGTCGGGCCGGCGAGGTCGTCGACGAGGTTGCGCCACTGCGGCATCGCCGAGAAGCTGTCGAACGCCGTGGACCCCAGGAGCACGGCCAGCACCGCGACTGTGCCCGGCCGCACCGGCATCGACGGCAGGTGGTCGAAGGGGTTGCCGACCGCGATGCGCCCGTCGGCGTTGCGCCGCAGCGGCGACAGGCGTGAGGCCACCACCCCGTACACCTCGAACGGGTCGGCCCTGGCAGCCCAGCGGGTGCCGAACGCCAGCGTCCCCGCCAGCGTCACCGCCAGGTAGAGCAACAGCCAGATCTGGACGGCCCGCAGCGATCCCGGATCGGGGCTGGCCAGCTCCAGCCACACGAACGCGAACAGCCCGGCGGCCGCTGGCCAGTAACCCAGCCGCGGTGGGTAGTCCACGGGCGCGGACCGGCGCGACCATGGCAGCAGGCCGTACACCGTGCGCACCGGGGACAGCAGCCGCCACACCGGTCCGATCGCCAGCGACAAGGCGACCAGCCCCACCCACATCAGCACGTAGAACACCCCGGGCAGCGCGTTGTCGCCGTCCTGCGGGCCGTACACCGCGGCGACCGTCACCCAGACCGCGAAGAGGAGCCCGGCCAGCGCCACCGCCCACCGCGTCACCGCGGCGTCGGCCAGGGTGGTCACCCACTGCGGCAGCGGTCGACCCGGCTTGGTGGGGTCGAACCGCGGCTTGCGCCAGGCCAGCACCACCACCGCGAACGTGAACGTCAGCGCCCACGCCCCGCCGATCAGCGCATAGGTGTAGGGGATCGGCAGGTCGTTGGACCCGCCGAGGCCGTGGGCGAGGATCACTGAACGGCGATGGTCGCGATGGTCCGGTTCAGGTGGTGCAACTCGACGTCGACCTTGCCGGGCACGGTGACGGTGAACTGAAACTGCTGATCGGGCTTGGCCTCGACGGTGAACTCGTGCTCGGGGATCGAGTGCACGTGCAGCTCGTCGGCGGCGTCGCTGTTCACCCGGAACACGATGGGCTCACCCACCTTGGCCTGTAGTTGTTGGTTGGTGGGCGTCACCTGGCCACCCTTGATGGTGACGTCGACGGTCAGCCGCTGCGGCGGCGCCTGCTGGTCGGACATCGGGGGGACGCCCGTGCTGGCGGGAGCCCCGGCGGGGCTACTCGTCGGCTCACCCGACCCTCCGGAACCGCCGCAACCGGCGACGAGGAGTGTGGCGGCGATGGCCGCCAGTGTCTTCGAGGTCATGAACGTCACGGATATCCATCCTTGTCGGCGGCGGCTGAGTCCTCGCTGGAAGCCCGTTCGTCGTCGTCCTCGTCCTCGGCGTTGCGGCGGTCCTTCATCGCGATCCAGACCACCACGCCCACGACGATGAGGGCCGGCGCGAACGCGGGAATGGCCAGCAGCACCGAGTGATCGGCGAGGACCTCGACCCGTGGTGCGGCGAGGATCCCCGTCATGACTGAGCTGACGGCTCGAACTCGGCCTTGCTCTTCGTGGGTTCGGCCTTGTTCAGACGTCCCGCGCCCCACGACAGCCCGCCGATGAGGATGAGCGTGCAGCCCAGCACCACCAGGCAGCCGATGAGCCAGAGCACCTGCGGGGTGTCGGGGTTGCGCTCCCGCTGCAGGATGGTGATCTCGGGACCGAACGGCCGGGTCATCGACGTCAGGGCGGGCACCTCGGCGGCGCCGATCCCGGGGTCACCGTGCAGATAGATCGGCACGGCGGTCAGCATGCGGCCGTCGTGGATGCGCAGCAGCGTCTTCCATTGGCCCGACACCGGCATCGGCGTGGTGGAGCGATAGTGGCCCGGACCCACCCTCTCCAGATGATCGACGAAGATGCCGCGCTGGTTGGCCAGACCGCCCTGCCAGCCCAGGATCGACACCCAGTTCGGGTCGTCGCTCACCAGGGTGGGCGGGTTGATGCGGATGTCGGCGGTGACCATCCGCTGATCGCCGATGCTGGGGGCCTCGGTGAGGGCGAACGTCGCGGTCGCGTTCTGGGGCACCTCGTAACGCAGCCCGTTGGCGGTGGCGCCGCCGATGGCGACGACGGCCAGCGCCACCAGACCGGCGCTGATCGCGCGCCGCGGTAGCTGCTGATTGGTCAGCACCATCCCGATCATCGCGCCGCAGGCGCCGACGAGCACGGCGACGGGGATGGCCATCGCGAGCGCCTCCGGCCAGAGGCTGGCCGGCCATGCGTAGTGGTAGACGGCGTCGATCCACAGGGACTCGAGCCACAGTCCGACGGTCGCGATGCCGAGGCCGCCGACCATGCCGAACAGGATGGGGCGCTTGATCAGCGGCGTGAACGCCAGTAGTTCGATCACCAGCGCAGGCCCCAGGTAGAGGGCGAACCAGTTGATCGGCGCGCCGAGCAGGGGACCCACGATGACGGCGACCAGCGCGCGCAAGCCCAGCGCCAGCAGTGCGGCGATGATGGCGGCGCCGCGTCCCAGCATGATGCGGGCGGCCACCAGCGCCAGCGACGCAGCCGCAGCGATCAACATGGGCTCGAACACCTGCCGGAACTGCATGACGCCGAAGTCGAACTCGATCTGGAACACCGACATGCCGATGAGCAGGCCGCCGAACGCCAGGTACTGGATGAACTTGATGCCCGGGCCATCCTTGGGCGCATCCTCGCCGACGGCGCGCCTGCCCTCGTGCTCGAGGAACAGCGCGGTCAGTGTCGAGAACCCGGCACCGCCGATCATCATCAGGTGGGTCGGTCCCCAGAGCGTGACGTCCTGGCCGAAGATGCGGTGCCAGACGTCGTCGAGCGGGAAGCCGATCAGCGCGTACAGACCGCAGCCGGCCATCAGCACGCCGCCGACGGGCGCGTACCAGTTGCGGGTGATCCGGATCGCGGCCGGGCCGGGCTTCTCGTAGGGCAGCACGCAGGCCAGACAGCCGGCGACGAACAGCACGAAGAGGCCGAACAGGATGAAGTAGTGGGCCGGGTTGGCCAGCGGGCCGGGGTCGCGCCCCTTGCCGATGTGCAGGCTGACGTCCCAGATGAAGCCGAACAGCGCGGTGATGATGGTCGTGATGAACAGTGCGACCGGCAGCGCCACCCAGGCGGGCCGGTGGAACTTGCGGCCGGCCCACTCGCCCAGATCGTGCAACCACGTGATCTTGCGCATCCGGTGCTGGTAGCCGATCCACAGCAGCGCGAGGCCGACGACCAGGCCGACGGCAGACATGCCGATGACCTGGTCCAAAGCGGCCCCGCCGCCTTCGGTTCCCTGTGCGAGGTATTGCAAGGACTGCTCTGTCATCTGCCTACCGCTCTCATTCGACCGAGGGTCGGGCAACGTTCCTACCCGCCGGTAATGTTGCCAGACGATACCCAGGTGAAACCAGGGGTACCGGATATTCTTCGGGGCGACGCCAACTCACGTGCGTGCTCACCTTCGCGGCGGGCGAAGCACCTTCATCGCCAGGTTCATCACGGGTCGTGGGACGCGGTCGCGCATCGCCATCGCGCGGTCGGCGGCGCGGGTGCGCGCCGGGGTGCCGCGGCCGAACAATGCGTTGAGCGGACCACCGGACGGCTCGAGGTCGACGTGCATCGGGGGTGCGCCGTCGGCGGCGCCGAGGGCGTGCGAGATGACGATGCGCTGAATCTCGCTGGTGCCCTCGAAGATGGTGTAGAGCTTGGCGTCGCGGTACCACTTCTCCACCGGATGGTCGGTGATGTAGCCCCAGCCGCCCATGGTCTGGATCGCGCGCTCGGTGGTCTCGACGGCGGTCTCGCTGGCCATCAGCTTGGCCATCGACCCCTCGCCGCGTTCGAAGGGCACGCCGTTGGCCGCCATCCACGAGGCCCGCCACGTCAGCAGCCGGGCGGCGTCGATCTTGGTGGCGAGGTCGGCCAACGGGAAGGCGATGCCCTGGTTGTCGATGATCGGCGCACCGAACGCCTCCCGCCGGTTGGCGTACTCCGTCACGTACTCCAGTGCTGCCCTGGCGATCCCGAGGGCCTGGGCCGCCACCATCGGACGGGTCTGCTCGAAGGTCCCCAGCGTCGCCGAACCGGAGTGCTTGGCGCCGGCGACCACGTCACGCGCCTTGGCGAGCTTGTGTTCCAGCTTGTCCTGGCCGCCGAGCAGGTTGGCGCCGGGCACCCGCACGCCGTCGAACTTCAATTCGGCGGTATGCGACGCCCGGCAACCCAGCTTGTCCAGTTTGCGCACCAGCTGCAGGCCCGGCGTGCCACCGGGCACGATGAACAGCGCCTGCCCGCGGTGGCCCAGTTCCTGGTCGACGACGGCGTTGACGACGTGGACGTTGGCGATGCCGCCGTTGCCGATCCACATCTTGTGGCCGTCGATGATCCAGTCATCACCGTCGCGGCGCGCCACGGTCCGCAGATTGCGGACGTCGCTGCCGCCCTCGGGTTCGGAGATCGCCAGCGCCGCCAGCTTGAGGTCACCCGGCGTGCCGAAGCACTCCGGCGCCCATTGCAGCATCTGCTCGGGGGTCGCGGCCTGGCCGATCGCCGACAGCGCGAGCGCGGGCATCACGGTCGCCAGCCCGATGCCGGCGCAGCCCCAGAACAGCTCCTCCATGAACATCGGCAGCGAAAGGCCGGTGGGATCGCCGATCAGGTCGCGGTAGAACAGCGGGCTGTAGAACCCGCGCTGGGCCGCCTCCTCGAGGACCGGCCACGGAAACTCCTGGCGCGCGTCGTACTCCTGCGCGACGGGGCGCACGACCTCGGCGGCGAACTCGTGGGCCCGCCGGGCCAGGTCGTGCTGAGCGATGGTGGGGGTGACGTCGAAGCTCACGCGTGCTCACCCCGCAGCCGCCGGATCATTTCAGTACACATGTGTTCACTGATACCCACTGGCGCGGGATCGAACACGCTCGGTCGCCGACTCGCGAGCCCCTAACCTGGATCGGGTGGACCTCGCGGCACTCCGCCTCACGCAGCGCGACGGGGTGTCGTGCGGCCCCGCCGCCGCGGTGGTGGCCGGGGCGATCCTCGATTCCGGATACGGCGCGCATCTGCTCGGTGGTGACGGCCGGCGCTGGTTCGACGGACAGCAGGTGGTGGTGCATGCGGCCGCCAACCGGGTGTGGCCGCGGGCGCTGGGCACCACGCCGTGGGGGATGGCCGCGGTGATCGGCGGACACGCCGTCGGGCTCGGGGTGCGGTACGGGTGGCGGCTGCCGCGGCCCGGTGATCCGCTGGCCGACGTGGTGCGCGCCGTCGCGGCGGGATGGCCGGTCGCCATGCTGATCGGCAACGTCATTCCGCGGCACTGGGTGCTGATCGTCGGGATCGACGGCCCGATGCTGCGCTGCTACCAGCCGGCGTCGGGCGAGGTCATCGCCGTGCCGGCCGGGGCGATCCAGCGGACGGGCCTGGCGGTCCTGGGCTTCCCCCGGGCGTTCGCGTTCGTGCTTCCGCGGTACCGGGTGTGACGCCAAGAATCGAACATATGATCGAAGGATGGGTGGACTCCAGTCGATCGGCCATCACGGTCAGCCGATGCCGCAGGCGTTCCGGCGCGTCGATCCGCCCGTCGCGGTCCTGGTGGATCTGTCCGCGGTGTTTCCCAGGGAGCCGCACCGCTCGGGCGGCTATCACCCCGCCGGTCTGCAGATGCACGCGGTGGTCGAGGGGCGGTTGAGCTGCTGGGGCCTGTGCGAGCAGGGCTTCTGGTGGGGCCTGGTCACCTACGACATCGCCTACGGAGCCAACCACAAGTCGGTCACGCACTGGATTCCCTCGTGGACGCTGCGGCGTTCGTCCGAGCGTCGACCGTAGGGTTGGAACATGGCTCGCAAGCTCGCTACCGCCGACGAGGTCGACCGGTCCGCCCTGCTCGACTTCGTCCGGCCCAGGCACCAGATGGTGCTGGTGACGTATCGCAAGGACGGCTCTGTGCAGAGTTCACCGGTGACCGGCGGTGTCGACGACGCCGGCCGCATCGTCATCTCGAGCTACCCGCAGCGCGCGAAGTCGGCCAACCTTCGCCGCGATCCGCGGGCCAGCGTCACCGTCCTGTCCGACGAGTTCAACGGGCCGTACGTGCAGGTGGATGGCGACGCCGAGGTGATCGATCTGCCGGACGCGGTCGAGCCGCTGGTGGACTACTTCCGGGCCATCGCGGGTGAGCACCCGGACTGGGACGAATACCGCCAGGCCATGGTGGACCAGGGCAAGTGCCTCATCAGGATCACGCCGGTGCGGTGGGGGCCGGTGGCCACCGGCGGCTTTCCGCCGCGCTAGTCGCCCGCGCGGGCCCGGCGTCTGTGGTACTCAGGCTAGGTGGGCGAATCGTCCGCTCGGCCCGGGGTGCCGAGTCACCGCGTTGCGGCGGCTAGCTAGTCAAACTATAGTCTGGACACATGTCCAGAGCGCAGATTCCGACTCTGGCCGCGGTGAACTAGCCATGCGGATTGCCCTGCTGTCGTACCGAAGCAAGACGCATTGTGGTGGGCAGGGCGTCTACGTCCGGCACTTGAGTCGCGGTCTGGTCGACCTTGGTCACGACGTCGAGGTGTTCTCGGGTCAGCCCTACCCCGAGGGACTAGACCCGCGGGTGCGGCTGACCAAGGTGCCCAGCCTGGATCTCTACCGCGAGCCCGACCCGTTCCGGATCCCGCGGCCCAGCGAGATCCGCGACCGCATCGACGTCCTCGAGCTGGCGGCGACCTGGACGGCCGCCTTCCCCGAACCCAAGACGTTCTGCCTGCGCGTCGCGCGCCTGCTGGCTGCGCGCCGGGATGAGTTCGACGTCGTCCACGACAACCAGAGTCTCGGCAAGGGTCTGCTGACGGTGGCCGGCCTCGGTCTGCCGGTGGTGGCCACCGTGCACCATCCGATCACCCGGGACCGCGTCGTCGACGTCGCGGCCGCCGCGTGGTGGCGCAAGCCGCTGGTCCGCCGTTGGTACGCCTTCGCGGAGATGCAGAAGAAGGTCGCCCGCCAGATTCCCGAGCTGCTGACGGTGTCCTCGTCGTCGGCCTCCGACATCGCCGAGGACTTCGGCGTCTCGCCCGAACAGCTGCACGTCGTGCCGCTCGGGGTGAACACCGAGCTGTTCCGGCCGAGTGAGAACCGGGTGCGCAACCGGATCATCGCGATCGCCAGCGCGGACGTCCCGCTCAAGGGAGTCAGCCACCTGCTGCACGCCGTGGCGCGCCTGCGGGTCGAACGCGACCTGGACGTGCAGCTGGTCTCCAAGCTCGAACCCAACGGGCCCACCGAGAAGCTCATCGCCGAACTCGGAATCTCCGACATCGTGCACAGCTCCAACGGATTGACCGACGCCGAGCTCGCCGACCTGCTGGCCTCCGCCGAGGTGGCCTGCATTCCCTCGCTGTACGAAGGCTTTTCGCTGCCTGCGGTCGAGGCGATGGCCAGTGGCACGCCGATCGTGGCGAGCCGCGCCGGCGCACTGCCCGAGGTCGTCGGCGAGGATGGCGGTTGTGCGCGGCTGGTCCGCCCCGGTGACGTCGACGACCTGACGCGGGTGCTCGGGGAGCTCCTCGACTCGCCGCTGGAACTGCGCCGGCTCGGGGTCAACGGCCGCACGCGGGCCGTCGACGTCTTCAGCTGGGAATCCGTTGCTGCCCAGACGGTTTCGGTATACGAACGCGCAATGAAACGAGTGAAGACATGCTGACCGTGGATTTCGACCGGCTCGGCGTCGGGTCGGGCAGCAGCCTGATCGACGTCGGCTGCGGTGCCGGCAGGCATTCGTTCGAGGCATTCCGGCGCGGTGCCGACGTGGTGGCCTTCGACCAGGACGTCGAGGAGCTCAACAACGTCGACGCCATCCTGCAGGCCATGCAGCAGCAGGGTGAGGCGCCGGCGTCGGCCAAGGCCGAGGCGGTCAAGGGCGACGCGCTCGACCTGCCCTATGACGACGGCACCTTCGACTTCGTGATCGCCTCGGAGATCCTCGAGCACGTCCCGCAGGACGACCGGGCGATCGACGAATTGGTGCGGGTCCTCAAACCCGGTGGGCGCCTTGCCGTCACGGTGCCGCGCTGGCTGCCCGAGAAGGTCTGCTGGCTGCTGTCGGACGAGTATCACGCCAACGAGGGCGGCCACATCCGCATCTACCGTGCGGACGAACTGCACGACAAGATCGCGGCCAGAGGTCTGCGCTTCGATCACCGCCATCACGCGCACGCGCTGCATGCGCCCTTCTGGTGGCTCAAGTGCGCGGTGGGCGTCGACAAGCCCGACAATCCACTCGTCAAGGCGTATCACGAGCTGCTGGTGTGGGACATGATGTCGCGGCCCTGGCTCACCCGCAACGCCGAGGCCCTGCTCAATCCGCTGATCGGCAAGAGCGTCGCCCTGTACTTCCAAAAGCCCGCCGACTCCCAACCGCAGGCGGTCTGAGCCGTGCGGCGTCACGAAGTTCCTGGCGTACCAGGTGTTCTGACGCCGGAGCAGTGCCGTCAGACGGCGACCTCGATCGCCGCCACGCAGGAGTCCTCCGGCGCGCTGCCGTGGTTCCCCGGTGGCCACACCGATCCGTGGGATCACGTGGAGAACGCGATGGCGCTGACCGTCGCCGGACTTTGGGAGCCCGCGCGTGCGGGCTTCGACTGGTGCCGCGAACAGCAGCGCCCCGACGGCTCGTGGCCCATCCAGTTGCGCAACGGCATCGTCGAAGACGCCAACAGCGACAGTAATTTCTGTGCCTACGTGGCGACCGGGGTGTGGCATCACCTGCTCGTCACCGGTGACCACGGGTTCGCCGAGACCATGTGGCCGGTGGTCGGCCGGGCCATCGACTTCGTGCTCACCATGCAGCTCGACGGTGGTCAGATTGCCTGGGCGAGAAGCGAAGTGGGCATCCTGCCCGAGGCGTTGCTGACGGGCTGTGCCAGCATCTACCACAGCATCAGGTGCGCGGTGGCGCTGGCGAACTACCTGGGTGAGTCACAGCCCGAGTGGGAGTTCGCCCTCGGCAGCCTTGGCCACGCGATCGCCGCGCATCCCGAGGCGTTCACCAACAAGGACGACCACGCGATGGAGTGGTACTACCCGGTGCTGGCCGGCGCACTGCGCGGTGAGGCGGCGCGGACCCGGATCGACGCCAGGTGGGAGCGGTTCGTCGTGCCGGGCCTTGGCATCCGTTGCGTCGACCATCGGCCGTGGGTGACCGGCGCCGAGACGTGCGAGCTGGTGATGGCGCTGGACGCGATCGGCGAATCGGCAAGGGCACACGAACAATTCGCCGCGATGCACCACTTGCGTGAGGTGGACGGTTCCTACTGGACGGGACTGGTCTTCGCCGATGGCAAGCGCTGGCCCGAGGAACGCACGACGTGGACGGGCGCGGCGATGATCCTCGCCGCGGACGCACTGTCGTCGACCACCCGCGCCAGTGGCATCTTCCGATCCGAGGAGCTGCCCCGCGGGCTCGAGGGTGACTTCGACTGCGCCTGCGCCTCCAGCGGCCGCTGAGCACGCGAACCGTTCAGGCGATACGGCCGTACTGGTGGTATCCGTTGCCGCCGCTGCGTTTTGCCCGGTACATCGCCTCGTCCGCGACGCCGACCAGGTGCTCGACCAACGGTTTGTGCTCGCGCGTGGGCACGCCGTGCAGGGGTGCGCAGGCGGTGCCCACGCTCGCGGTGATCGCCACCGGTAACTCGGCGATGGCGTGGCAGATGCTCTGGGCCAGTGGCGCGGTGTCGGCGGTGTGCGAGGTGTCGGCGACGATGAACTCCTCCCCGCCGCTGCGTGCGATCACCGCGGTGGCGCGGGTGCTGGACCGCAGGGCGTCCGCGACCGCGACGAGCACGCGATCGCCGGCGACGTGACCGTCGCGGTCGTTGACGGCTTTGAAGTCGTCGAGGTCGATTACCGCCACCAGGAGGTACATCTCGTGCACCGGACGGGCCGTCACCAGGCCCAGCGTCTCCAGCTGGAAGGCGCGGCGGTTGTTCAGGCCCGTCAGGGGATCGAGATCCGCGTGCACCAGGTCGTTGCCGAGGGCGCGAATCATTGCCTGGATGGCCAGCGGCATGGCGATGTTGATCTGTAGCACCAGCAGCAGATCCACCCCCGCGAGCGCCAGCTGTCCGCCGGACGCCAGTCGGAGGGTCTCGTGGATCGCGACGCCCGCCGCGATGACGAAGTTGTAGATGACGTACTTCGTGGTGTGGAAGAACGCGAGATAGGCTCCGCTGGTCGCGAAGGCGATGCATCCGATGAGCGAGGCCATCGGGTTCGGATGGGCTAGGCAGGCCAGCGCGACGGCCGCGTTCGTGCCGACGGCGAACGTCAGCGACTGCCCTGGCGTCGGCCAGCGCACCGTCCACAGGGTGCCGCCCGCGAGCCCCACGGCAAACGCAGCCCAGGTCATGAACACGGGCCCGGTGCCGCGCGGACCGCCCGCACCCGCGATCAGGGCAACCAGACACGCAGCGAACAGGAACGAGGTCGCGGCCATCATCACGCGGGTGGCACCGGCGATTCCACGCGCGTGCAAGTACCCGCTGAGCCAGTCGTAGTGACTGGGCTGCAGCCACCATCGCCTCAAGGCTCCAGCCACGGTTCGACCCCCACTGTCGGTGAGCAAATTATGCCCGAAGGACGCGCCCAGCCAGGGTGAGTAGCGTTTCGTCCATGCGTGGACTCTTGGACGCCAATCTGTGGGAGTTGCGCACCTGCGCGCGCCGGGGCCACGTCACCTATGCCCCCGACGACGAGGCGCTGGCGGCCCGGCTCAGCGGAACCACCGGGCTCGGCGAGGTCTGGCGGTGTCTGCGCTGCGGGGACTTCGTCATCGGCCCGCCGCACGGCCGCGGACCGGCGGACGACGCTCCACTCGTCATCCGCGGCAAGGCACTGCGTCAGGCCATCATCCTGCGTGCGCTGGCCGTCGAGCGCTGGATTCGGGCGGTGCTGATCGCGCTGGCGGCCTACGCGGTGTGGACGTTCCACGGGGCGCAGGGTTCCATCCAGGCAGCGTTCGACCGCGACCTGCCGCTGCTGCGCAACGCGGGCATCCAGGTCGACCAGATGACGGCGGTGCACGAGCTGGAGAAGGCGCTGGCCGCCAAACCGTCCACTCTGACCCTCATCACGCTGGCGCTGGTGGTCTACGCCGTGCTCGAGCTGGTCGAGGGCGTCGGGCTGTGGTTGCTGGTGCGGTGGGGCGAGTACTTCGCCGTCGTCGCGACGTCGGTCTTCCTGCCGCTCGAGGTCTACGACCTGGTGTCGAAGGGGATCACGACGACCCGCGTGCTGGCGTTCGCCATCAACGTGGCGGCCGTGATCTACCTACTGTTCTCGAAGCGGCTGTTCGGGTTGCGCGGCGGGCGCAAGGCGTACGACGCGGAACGCCGTGGCGAGCAGCTCCTCGACGTCGAGCGGGCCGCGGCAGGGGGTTAGTCCAGCGCCTGCCCGGGCGTCCCGGTCACGCGTTCCAGGATCCGCATCGACCCCAGCGCCGACACCTCCCGGAACGCGCCGGTGTCCAGCGCGCGGCGGTAGACGCGGTACGGCGCCTGGCCCCCGTCGTTGGGGTCGGGGAACACGTCGTGGATCACCAGCGCGCCGCCGACGGCGACCCACCGCGCCCACCCGTCGAAGTCCTGCTGGGCCGCGGCGTCGGTGTGCCCGCCGTCGATGAAGAGCAGCTGCAGCGGGCTGAGCCACGACCGGGCCACCACCGAGGACTTGCCGACCACCGCGACGACGTGGTCATCCAGCCCGGCGGCGTCCAGGGTGTGGCGCAGGGTGGGCAGCGTGTCGAACAGGCCGGTGACTGGGTCGACCATCGAGGTGTCGTGGTACTCCCACCCCGGCTGGTGCTCCTCGGAGCCGTGGTGGTGGTCGATGGTGAAGAGCACGCCGCCGGTCTGCTGGGCGGCGGCCCCGAGCAGCACGGTCGACTTCCCGCAGTAGGTGCCGATCTCGACCGCGGTGCCGTCGCCCAGATATCGGACCGCGGCATCGTAGAGCGCCCGCCCTTCGTCGGCCGGCATGAACCCCGTGACCTGCTCGGCGAGGGCAAAGAGTCGCGCGGCGGGCGGCGGCAGGGCAGTCTCGGTGGTGCTCATGACGGCCAACTTACCGTTGCTGGTCAAGGTCAGTTGTAGTAGCGTCCGGACATGTGTCCGATCCGGCTCTGGAGTCGACTCGGCGCCGTCTGACCGCCAAGCAGGCCGACACCGTCGAGCGTCTCGGCAGAGCCGCGGTCGAAATGCTCGGCCGGGAGGGGTTCGCCGGCCTGACCGTACGGCGGGTGGCCGCCGAGGCCGGCGTCGGCTCGGCAACCGCCTACACCTACTTCTCGTCGAAGGAACACCTCGTTGCGGAGGTGTTCTGGCGCCGGCTCGCCGGCGCTCCTCCGGTGCCACACGAGTCGGATGACCCCGCCACCCGGGTCATCGACGTCCTTCAGCACATCTCCCTGCTCGTCGCGGACGAGCCCGAGTTCGCCGGTGCGGTGACCAACGCCCTGCTCGGCAAGGATCCCGACGTCGAGGTGCTGCGGCAACGGATCGGACGTGACATCCGGGCTCGGTTGGCGGCGGCCCTTGGTCAGGACGTCGACGAGGACGTCATCGATTCGCTGGAGATGCTCTACGCCGGAGCGCTGGTACGGGTGGGCATGGGGTACGCCACCTACCAGGAGATCGCCCGTCGCCTCGAGAAGTCGGCCCGGCTGATCCTGAGCTAGTCGCGCAGGCCCAGGATGGCGCGGGCCGCGGTCACCGCGGGTTCGACGATGCCTCTCACGTCCTGGCCGTCCTCGACCAGCAGGGCGGTTAGTTCGCGCATGCCGCCGAGCAGGATCAGCGCCAGGGACCGCGAGATGGGCTCCAGGCCGGCCCGCTGGAACCCAGGACTGGTGCTGATGCCGACGAGCATGTCGGTGAGCCGCTGCATGGCCGCGCGGTTGAGCGGGCGGGCCAGGTCACCGAGTGCCGGCGCCTCGCGAATCCAGCTCAGTGTGATCGCGGGCCGCGACTCGATGTGCTCGACGTAGGCGCCGACCGCGGCGTGCACCTGCTCGTCGGGAGTCGCGTCGGGGGCGACCGCGGCGGTGATGTGGGCGATCAGGTCGTCGTTGTTGGCGTGCAGCAGTTCTACGAAGCACTGCTCCTTGCTGGCGAACTCGTCATAGAAGGTGCGCTTGGAGGTCTTCGCCCCGCGAACCACGTCGGCGACGGTGGTGGCGCGGTAGCCGCGCTCGGCGATCGAGTCGGCGAGACCGTCGAGCAGCCGCCGGCGGAATGCCGTGGCCGAGCCCTCCGGAGATCCGTCGTCGACGGCGGATGCCGCGCTGGTCATTCGAGATCGCCTCCGGCCCTTGCGTTTGCTGGTACTAGGCGGTACCGTACAACACCACGGAGCGGTACGACGTGGTACCACGACAGTTTGGAGTGCGCAGTGACCGAATCCACCCTCGCGTCCACCCTCGTAGCTGCGCCCGCGGTCGACACCCCGCGCGAGATCAAGCTGCCTCCGACGCCGCGACTGCCCCCGTTCCTGCAGGCCGTGGGCTTCGTCGCCTCGCGACGCCGGATGGTCGAGTGGATGGTGCGCCGCCACGGCGAGGTCTTCGCGCTGTCGGTGCCGGTGTTCGGCAAGATGGTGACCGTCGCCAACCCGCAGATCGCCAAGCAGCTGTTCTCGGCCAACACCGACGACGTCGGCAACATTCAGCCCAACCTCAGCCGCATCCTCGGCTCGGGTTCGGTGTTCGCCCTCGATGGCGCCGAGCACAAGCAGCGCCGCAAGCTGCTGACGCCGCCCTTCCATGGCAAGAGCATCAAGAACTACGAGGCGATCTTCGAAGAGGAGACGCTGCGCGAGTCGGCGTCCTGGCCCGATGACGAGGAATTCGCCTCCCTCGAGCCGATGATGCGGATCACCCTGAACGTGATCCTGCGGGCGGTGTTCGGTGCCGAGGGTGAGCAGCTCGACGAGCTGCGCCGCATCATCCCGCCGTGGGTGACGCTGGGCTCGAAGCTCGCCGTGCTGCCGTCGCCGTCGCGCACCTATGGCCGGTTCACCCCGTGGGGTCGGCTGGCCGCCTACCGTCGGCAGTACGACGCGGTGATCGAGCGGTTGATCGACACGGTCCGGGCAGACCCGGACTTCGAGACGCGCGACGACATCCTGACCCTCTTGCTGCGCAGCAGCTACGAGGACGGTTCGCCGATGTCCCGCCGCGACATCGGCGACGAACTGCTGACGCTGCTTGCGGCGGGGCACGAGACCACGGCGTCCACGCTGGCCTGGGCGATGGAGCGAATCACCCGGCACCCCGAGGTGCTGGCCAAGCTCGTCGAGGAGGCCGACTCCGACGACAACGAGTACCGGCAAGCCACCATCCTCGAGGTGCAGCGCGCCCGCACGGTGATCGACTTCGCGGGCCGACACGTGTACACCCCGGCCTTCGAGCTCGGCGAATGGGTGATTCCGCGCGGGTGGTCGATCTTCGTGGCGATCGACTACATCCACGGTCGTGCCGAGGACTTCGAGAATCCCGAGCGCTTCGACCCGCAGCGGTACGTCGGCCAACGTCCTCCGACGTTTGCGTTCATTCCCTTCGGCGGTGGCACCCGCCGCTGCGTCGGGGCGGCGTTCGCCAACGTGGAGATGGACGTAGTGCTGCGAACGGTTCTGCGGCACTTCACCATCGAGACCACCACTGCGCCCGACGAGAAGGTCCACTCCCGCGGGGTGGCCTACACGCCGAAGGCCGGCGGACGCATCGTGCTGCGCCGCCGGCCCGGCCGCTGAAACAGCGCTACTGCGAGGCGGTTTCGCGCTTCGGCAGCTTCCAGCCGGCGCGCGGGAAGTGGCAGGTGTACCCGTTGGGGTAGCGCTCGAGGTAGTCCTGGTGCTCGGGCTCGGCCTGCCAGAACTCGACCGCGGGGGTCACTTCGGTGACGACTTTGCCGGGCCACAGTCCCGAGGCCTCGACGTCGGCGATGGTGTCCAGTGCCACGGCCTTCTGCTCGTCGTCGAGGTAGAAGATCGCCGACCGGTAGCTGCTGCCGACGTCGTTGCCCTGACGGTCCTTGGTGGTCGGATCGTGGATCTGGAAGAAGAACTCCAGCAGGGCGCGGTAGTCGGTCTGCGCGGGGTCGTAGGTGATCTCGATGGCCTCGGCGTGCCCGGGATGGTTGCGATAGGTGGGGTGGTCGTTCTTGCCGCCGGTGTAGCCGACGCGCGTGGAGACCACGCCGGGCTGCTTGCGGATCAAGTCCTGCATGCCCCAGAAGCAACCGCCTGCGAGGATCGCGGTCTTGGTCGTCATGCCTGTGCCTCCTCGGTGAACAACGTCCGGTAGTCGCCGTAGCCCTCGGCTTCGAGGTCGTCGGCGTGGATGAATCTCAGCGAAGCGGAGTTGATGCAGTAGCGCAACCCTCCGGCTTCGCGCGGCCCGTCGTCGAAGACGTGGCCGAGGTGACTGTCGCCGTGCGTCGAACGGACTTCGGTGCGCAGCATCAGGTGGCTGAAGTCGCGCTTCTCGACGACGTTCTCGGCGTCGATCGGCTTGGTGAAGCTCGGCCAGCCCGAGCCGCTCTCGAACTTGTCGGTCGAGGCGAACAGCGGCTCGCCGGACACCACGTCGACGTAGATGCCCGGTTCGTGGTTGTCCCAGTACTCGCCGGTGAATGGTCGCTCGGTGCCGTTCTTCTGCGTCACCTGGTACTGCTCTGGGGAGAGGGCATTCACTGCCGCGGGGTTCTTGTCATAGGTCCTTGAATTCTTGGCTGCCACGCGTCCTCCTTGTGTTGGCACTGGTACAACCCCGGGCGACGGTGGGTTAGTTCCCGGTACGGACCTCGTCGACCACCGTCACGATCTCGTCAGCAATGGCTTGCGGTCGATAGAGCATCTGGTTGTGCCCCGTGCCGGGGACGACGACGTTGGTGGTGCCGAGCGCGGCGGCCAGCATGTCGTTCGCCTGGCGGATCTGCCCCTGGGTGTAGTTCTCTGGCTTGAGCGCCGATGGCGCGGAGAACCTGTCTGCGCTCAGTACGATCGCGGGCACTCGGGGCAGCGGTGGGGCGGCGGCGATGGTGGCGAAGGCGTTCTGGGCGAGGATGGCCTCCTCACCGGGTGGGACGGACTGCCCGTCGGCGTCGAACGCCTCGTTCTGGTCGGGTCTGCCGAGGCTCCAAAGGAATTCCGATGTGGGTTCGGAGAACACCAGGCCGCTGACCAGCTCGGGATGCTCGCGCGTGAGCAGGTCGAGGACCAGCCCGCCGTAGGAATGGGCGACGAAGACCATCGGCGTCGGCAGCTGCGCCGCGCCGATCAGCCGCACGACGTCGTCGACGTCGGACTGGACGGTGTGCGGTTGCGGCACCGGAGTGGACTTGGCGTCACCGTCGGGCCGGGTATCGGGCCGGTCGTAGACGCAGATTCGCGTGGTCTTCGCGACCAGCGGCTGGGTGGATGCGGGACTCAGGTCGAGCTTCGCCTCCTCGATCAGGTCATACGGTGACGATCGGATCGGGTCGTCGGGCAGCACGGCCGCATTCCAGGCCTCGGCGTAGCCACCCTTCCCGGGGATGACGAACACCGTCGGCGAGCCCTCGCCCTGGCAATTCAGGAACAGGCTGCGTCCGCCACCGATGTCGACGAGACCGGCGACGTCGTCCGCCGAGGCGACGGGAGCGGTGAGCATCGCCGTCGCAGCGCTCAGCGCTGCCAATCGCAGGACGTCCACGTGGGAACGATACGACTGCTCGACAAAGCCAGGTAGAACGTGTTCTAGTTCTGGGTGTGACGGGCAGCACCTTCAGCCGCGACGAACTGGTCGAGGCCTTCGCCGGATTCGAAGCCACGGTCGGTCGGGCGGCCGAGACACGGGACTGGGATCCCTGGGTGGACCAGTACACCGACGACGTCACCTACGTCGAACACGCGGCGGGCACCATGCACGGTCGCATGGAAGTTCGCCGCTGGATCTGGAAGACGATGGAGACGTTTCCCGGCAGCTACATGACGTCGTTCCCGTCGCTGTGGACGGTGATCGACGAAGCGCGCGGCCGCGTCCTGTGCGAGCTGGACAATCCGATGCGCGACCCCGGCGACGGGACCATCATCAGCGCCACCAACATCTCGATCGTCACCTATGCCGGTGACGGCAAGTGGCGTCGGCAGGAAGACGTATACAACCCGCTTCGCTTCGTGGCCGCCACGGTGAAGTGGTGCCGGAAGGCCTGCGAGCTCGGCACGTTACCCGACGAAGCGGCACAGTGGATGACGACGTTCGGTGATCGGCGGTGACCGTCCTCGTCATCGGCGCCAACGGATACCTCGGCTCGCATGTGACCAGGCAGCTGGTCGCCGACGGGCAGGACGTGCGCGCCATGGTGCGGGCCGGTGCCAACACCATCGGCATCGACGACCTGGAAGTCACGCGCTTCGTCGGCGACATCTGGGATGCCGACGTCCTCCGCGCGGCGATGATCGGCTGCGAGGTCGTGTACTACTGCGTCGTCGACACCCGCGGCTGGCTCAAGGACCCCGCGCCGCTGTTCCGCACCAACGTCGACGGCACACGGCACGTGCTCGACGTCGCGTGCGAGGAACGGGTCGCGGCCGAGCTGCGACGGTTCGTCTTCACCAGCAGCTACGCGACGGTGGCGCGCAAGCGCGGTCGCGTCGCCACCGAGGACGACGTGATCTCCGAACGTGAGCTGTCGTCGACCCACCGGTTCCGCGGGCTCACCCCGTACGTGCGGTCGCGAGTGCAGGCCGAGAACCTCGTCATGCAGTACGCCCGCGACCGCGGCTTGCCGGCCATCGCGATGTGCGTGTCCACCACCTACGGCGCAGGCGACTGGGGGCGGACCCCGCACGGTGCCATCATCGCCGGTGCCGCCTTCGGCAAGATGCCGTTCGTGATGAATGGTGTCGAGCTCGAGGCTGTCGGAATCGAAGATGCGGCAAGGGCTTTGATTCTCGCGGCGCAGAAGGGTCGGATCGGCGAGCGGTACCTGATCTCGGAGAAGATGATCAGCAACACCGAGGTCGTGCGCATCGCAGCGGAGGCCGCCGGCGTCCTACCACCCACGCGGTCCATCCCGTTGGCGCTGTCCTGGGCGATGGCCGCGCTCGGCAGCGCCAAGGCGCGTCTGACGGGCGCCGACGAGAAGCTGTCCATCGACTCGCTGCGCCTGATGCGTGCGGAGGCGCCCGTGGACTGCAGCAAGGCCAGGCGTGAACTCGGTTGGGAGCCAAGTCCCGTCGAGGAATCGATCCGCGAGGCTGCCAGGTTCTGGGTGAGCCTTCGCGACGCGAAGCGCAAGACCGAGCAAACGAGCTAAAACGGCCCCTCCCCGTCTCGGTGGGATACCGCCAAAGCAAAGGCATAAGAACTCCACACGCAACGCCCATACTGTCCTCCTACGGTTGCCGTCACTACCTACTTCTCAGGAGGAAGAGTGATCGATCGTGGCCTGCGCGTCGCGCTGCGTGGGGCGGTCGTCGCCGCCCTGCTCGGCGGCACCGTGGCGTGTTCCTCCAACGGTGGGTCTGGTGAAACATCCACGACCGCAAAGAATTCTGCTGCCGGGTCTTCCTCGACTGCCGCATCGACGACGTCTTCCCCGTCTTCGTCCACGTCCGCGATGGCGGGACCGGGCAACGACGCGTTCTCGAAGTGCCTGACCGAGAACGGCGTCCCCGCACCTCCGGAAGGAGGTCCCGGTGGCCCGAACGGTGAGCTACCGCAGGGTCCGCCACCCGGCGCCCAGGGTGGGCCGCCGCCGATGTCCAGCGGCCAGATCCCTCCTGGCGTCGACCAGGCGACCTGGGACGAGGCGAACAAGGCCTGCGCCTCGCTGGCGCCGACCCCGCCCAGCCAGTAGGCGGGCGCCACCGGTCAGCCCGGCCGGCCCCGAACCCCGAGGACCGGCTGGAGCCGGTGCCCGTCGTCGAAGTTCGGCGCCCAGGGCCACCGCCCGCGGTCGTCGGCCCACACGAGTTGCATGGCGCTGATGCCACTGCCTTCGATGGCGATGGCCATCCCCATGTGTGCGTCGGGGTGCGCGACCTCGACCAGTTCGAGGCGGGTGCCGGCGGGAAGTCGAACCTGCTGTCCGGCAACGGGTTCGAGATCACTGCGTGTGCGCTTGGCGAAGGTGTTCAACAACCATCGCGCCCGCTTGGGTGCCAACCCAGTGACGAGCAGCTCGGGCCACCCCTGAGCGTGCAGGCCGATCGTGTAGGCGAAGGGATGTCGGTCGTCCTCGACGCACTGCACGATCCATCCGCGGAGCAGGATCTTCCCGCGCAGCAGGTCGAGGTAGTCGTCGAGGGCCTCTTCGGGGTGATCGCACTGCCAGCACATGTCCTGCCCGCCTTTCCGTTTGATACTTGAGACGAGTGTGCGTAGGGCCGCCGACAACCGCGGGCGTCCAATGGCGTTGCGGGGCGAGTTGTCCACAATCGCGAGTTCATCCACAACGAGCGCCTGTCGCCGACTCGTGAGCGAGCGGACGTCCAACCGGACGATAGATTCGCACGCATGTTCGAAGAACTGGTGACGGATGCGAAGTCGCTCGAAGGGGCGGCGGCAATCCGAGGGTGGGCACGGGTCGAGACGGCCGCTTGCGCGCGCCGCCTGATGGCGGTGGTCGTCGTGTTGGATAGGCGTCATGCCGCCGCGGGGTCGGCGGAGCGTGAGCAGTGGTACCTGGACAACTGGAGCGCGGTGTGCGCCGAGATCGCTGCTGCCCAACGGATCACGTCGGGTGCAGCCTCCCATCAGCTGCTAGTGGCCACCGCGTTGCGCGATCGGTTGCCACTGGTGCGCGAAGCGTTCGGCACGGGTTTGGGTTCCTACCAATTGATGTCGACCATCGTATGGCGTACGGCGTTGATCACCGACCCCGAGGCGCGGCGGGCCGTCGATGCGGCGCTCGCCGCGGCAATGCGGACCTGGGAGCCGATGTCGCAGGAGAAGACCGTCGCGGCAATCGACTACTGGGTGCACCGATTCGATCCGCACGCGCTGCGTCGCACGCAGTCACGGGCGCGGTCGCGGTCGGTCGAGATCGGAGCCGAGGATGGCTCGGGGCTGGCATCGCTGTGGGGCAGTCTCTTCTCCCACGACGCGGTGGCCTTGGACCGTCGGTTGAATGCGTTGGCCGCGACGGTGTGCGACGCCGATCCCCGCACCGTCGATCAGCGCAGATCCGATGCGCTCGGCGCACTGGCCGCCGGTGCAGACCGGTTGGACTGCACGTGCCGCCAGCGGAACTGTGGTGCGGCAGCCGAGTCCGGCACCGGCTCCGTCATCGCGACGGTGGTGTACGTCGTCGCCAACGAGGACACCGTCACCGATGAAGGCCTGGCCACGGCTGCAGAGGATGCGGCTCTCGATGGCGGCCCGGCGGGGCGGTCCGGCCGGACGCCGCTACGGGAGCTGACGCTGGCGCAGGCACTCGTCCAGCCGACGCCTCCGAGGTTCGCCGTCACGCGTCCGGGCTCCGTGATGGGCGGGCCGGTGCTGTCCGGGCCGGTCGTACGGCGGGCAGTGCGCGGCGCCGCGATTCGCCGCATCGTGCACCCCGGTGACGCGCCACCCGAGACGCGATATACCCCATCTCAGCGGTTGGCCGAGTTCGTGCGTTGCCGTGACCTGCATTGCCGCTTCCCCGGCTGCGCCGAGCCAGCGGTGAATTGCGATGTGGACCATACGATTCCGTACCCAGCGGGTCCGACTCAGGCATCGAATCTGAAGTGTCTGTGCCGAACTCACCACCTGCTGAAGACATTCTGGGGTGGCCGGTCAGGATGGCGGGACACGCAGTTTCCCGACGGCACGGTGCAGTGGGAGTCGCCTGAGCGGCAACGCTATACGACGACACCGGGCAGCCGGCTGCTGTTTCCGAGTCTGTCTCGCCCCACCGGGCCAGTGCTGGCCGCAGCGTCCGGGAGGTCAGCCGCGAGCAACGGGCTGAGGATGCCCCGGCGCACCAGCACCCGCACCGAGGACCGACGGCGGCGTATCGACGACGAGCGCGAACTCAATCGGTCGAACGGCGAGAATGCCCATCAGCCAAGGAGTCCCGCGTCGACCAATCGGATGACGGCGACGCCCTCCTCGTCGGACGCCTCGAGGTCCACTTCAACGTCGAAGCCCCAGTCGTGATCACCGGCGGGGTCGTCGAGGATCTGCCGTACTCGCCACACGTCGGGCTGGCGGTCGACGATGAGCAGTGCGGGGCCGCGCGCGTCAGCACCGGTAGCCAGGTCGTCGTGCTCGGCGAAGTAGGCGTCGCCGACGCCCGCCCAGCGCTCGGTTGTCCATCCGGAATCAGCGTCCAACTGGCCGAGGTCGTACCACCGTCGCCGCGCGAACAGTTCGACGCGACGGAACAGGGCGTTGCGCACCATCGCCGTGAAGGCGCGCGCATTGCCGGTCAGCGGTCGCGGACGCGCGGGCGCTGCGACGGGTATGTCCAACGGTTGATCCGGGCTAGTGAGCTGTTCCCACTCGTCGAGCAGGCTCGAGTCCACCTGGCGGACCAGCTCACCGAGCCATTCGACCACGTCGGTGAGCTCCTCGGTGCGCGCGGTGGTCGGGACGCCGGAGCGCAGCGCCTTGAAGGCGTCGGACAGGTAGCGCAGCACCGCGCCTTCGGAACGCGTCAACCCGTAGACGCTGACATACTCGCGGAAGGTGAACGCCCCCTCCCACATCTCGCGGACCACCGACTTGGGCGACAGCCGGCCGTCGGCAGCCCATGGATTGCTCTGCAGATACACGTCGAACACGTGCCCAAGCAGTTCCTCGAGCGGTTTGGGGTAGGTGATCTCGTCGAGCAGCGCGATCCGCTCGTCGTACTCGATGCCCTCGGCCTTCATCGCGGCCACGGCCTCACCCCTGGCCTTCTTCAACTGGGCGGCCAGGATCTGCCGCGGATCTTCCAGGGTCGCCTCGATCACCGAGACCACGTCCAGCGCATAGGTTTCCGATGCCGCGTCGAGCACGTCGATCGCTGCCAGTGCGAAGGTCGACAGCGGCTGGTTCAGCGCGAAGTCCGGTGGCAGGTCGACGGTGAGTCGATAGCGGCGGCCGTCGGGCTCGGGTTCGTCGAGGCGTTCGAGGACGCCGGCCTGCAGCAACGAGCGCGCGATGCCGACGGCCTCGCGGATCAACCGCAGTTGACGCTTGCGCGGTTCGTGGTTGTCGGTCAGCAGACGCCGCATCGCCACGAACGGGTCACCGGGGCGATCGACGACGTCGAGAATCATCCCCGTGGAGATGCGCATGTGGCTGACCAGGGGTTCGGGGGACGCCTCGACCAATCGGGTCATGGTCGATTCGCTCCACGGCACCATGCCCTCGGGAACCTTGCGGCGCACCAGCTTTCGACGTTTTTTCGGATCGTCGGCAACTTTTGCGAACTGCTTGAGGTTCTCCACCTCGTGCTCGGGCGCTTGCACCACCACGGTGCCCGCGGTGTCGTAACCGGCACGGCCAGCCCGCCCGGCGATCTGGTGGAACTCCCTGGCGTTGAGCAACCGCGTGCGCGTGCCGTCGTACTTGAACAACGCCGAGAACACCACAGTGCGGATCGGGACGTTGATGCCGACACCCAACGTATCGGTACCGCAGATCACCTTCAGCAGACCGGCCTGGGCCAACTGCTCGACCAACCGCCGGTACTTCGGCAGCATCCCGGCATGGTGCACGCCGATGCCATGGCGGACCAGTCGCGACAACGTGGACCCGAAGGCAGAGGTGAACCGAAATCCGCCGATCATCTCGGCGATCGCGGCCTTCTCTTCCTTGCTGCTGACATTGACGCTCATCAGCGCCTGCGCGCGCTCCAGCGCCGAGGCCTGGGTGAAGTGCACGACGTAGATCGGCGCCTGCTTGGAGCTCAGCAGATCGGCGATCGTCTCGTGCATGGGCGTGGTGGCGTAGTAGTGATGAAGCGGCACAGGACGTTCCGCATGTGCGACCAGCGCAGTCGGCCGTCCAGTGCGTCGGGTGAGGTCCTCCCGCAGGAACGTGACGTCGCCGAGCGTCGCCGACATGAGCAGGAACTGCGCCCGCGGCAGTTCCAGCAGCGGTACCTGCCACGCCCAGCCTCGGTCGGGGTCGCCGTAGAAGTGGAACTCGTCCATCACCACCAGGCCGATGTCGGCGGCGGCCCCCTCGCGCAGCGCGACATTGGCCAGTACCTCGGCGGTGCAGGCGATGATGGGCGCCTCGTGGTTGACCGACGCGTCGCCGGTCAGCATGCCGACGTTCGCGGCGCCGAAAATTTCGCAGAGCGCAAAGAACTTTTCGCTGACGAGCGCCTTGATCGGTGCGGTGTAGAAGCTGCGCCGGTGACCGGCAAGCGCGGCGTACAGCGCACCGGTGGCGACGAGCGACTTACCCGAACCGGTCGGCGTCGCGAGGATTACGTTGGCGCCGCTGACCATCTCGATCAGCGCCTCTTCCTGCGCAGGGTAGAGCACCGTGCCGCTGGCCTCGGCCCACGCGGCGAAGGAGGCGAACAGCTCGTCGGCGTCCTCCCCCTTGGCGTGCAGGGCGGACAGATCGCTCGGATCCTCGAGCAGGGCGGGCGGGGGCATCGTGACCACCAGCGTGCCCGACGGCCGTCATCGTCCCGTGCGTCGGGTCGAATTCGGGCGTTCCCGCGGGAGTGGCCCCACGTCTGCGCCCGAGGCTGCAGACCCATCCGAGCGCCGCCCAATGGTGAACCTGGCACCAAGCTGTGAACCAATCCGTTATCGTCCGGAGATGAGCCAGCCCGGTCCCACCCTCGCTCCGACGAGCACCCGGCGGGCGGTCCTCAACACCGCGAGGGGATCGGCGGGCAACCTCGTCGAGTGGTACGACGTGTACGTCTACACCGTCTTCGCGTCGTACTTCGAGGCGCAGTTCTTCGACAAGGCCGACACCAATTCGACGGTCTACATCTACGCGATCTTCGCGGTGACGTTCGTGATGCGCCCGGTCGGCTCCTGGTTCTTCGGCCGGTACGCCGACCGGCGCGGCCGAAAGTCGGCCCTGATGTTGAGCATCAGCGTGATGTCGGCGTGCTCGTTCATCGTGGCGGTCATGCCCACCCGCGAGGTGATTGGTTACTGGGCGGCGGTGGTGCTGATCCTGGCCAGGCTGGTGCAGGGCTTCGCGACCGGCGGTGAATACGGCACGTCCGCGACCTACATGTCCGAGGCGGCGACGGCGAACCGACGCGGATTCCTGTCCTCGTTCCAGTACGTCACGCTGATCGGCGGCCACGTGCTGGCCCAGTTGACCCTGCTGGTGTCACTGCACTTCCTCGACACCGAGGCACTCAGCGCCTGGGGCTGGCGGATCGGCTTCTTCATCGGCGGCATCGCCGCGCTGGTGGTGCTGTGGATTCGGCGCTCCATGGACGAGTCGCTCAGCGAGGCCCACCTCGAAACCGTGCGGGCGGGCAAGGATCCGTCGGCCGGGTCGATGAAGGCGTTGTTCACCGTGCACTGGCGCTCGCTACTGCTCGTCTTCCTCATCACCGCGGGCGGGACGGTCGCGTTCTACACCTACAGCATCAACGCGCCGGCGATCGTCAAGTCGACGTTCGGCTCCGATCGGGCGTTGACGGCCACCTGGATCAACCTGCTGGGGCTGATCTTCCTGATGCTGCTGCAACCGCTCGGCGGGTTGCTCAGCGACCGGGTCGGCCGCAAACCGCTGCTGGTCTTCTTCGGGGTGGGTGGGGTGCTCTACACCTGGGTGCTGCTGACATATCTGCCGCAGACCACGTCGGTGGTGTGGGCCTTCCTGCTGCTGGCGGTCGGCTACGTGATCATCACCGGCTACACGTCGGTCAACGCGATCGTCAAGGCCGAACTGTTCCCCGCCGAGATCCGCGCGCTCGGCGTCGGACTGGGCTACGCGCTGGCGAACTCGGCGTTCGGCGGCACGGCGCCGATGCTCTACCAAGCGGCCAAGCCCGATCACGTCACGCTGTTCATCGTGTACGTCACGGTGGTCATCGGCGTCAGCCTGCTGGTGTACGTCTTCGCGTTGAAGAACAAGGGCATCACCGTGCTGGATCGGGAGCAAGGCAGCGCCTGGGCGGGAGTCAGGGCGGTCACGCCGCACTGAGTGGGGCCGCCCTGCCACAATCGATCGGTGCCTGTCATCAACGGTCGCATCTCGCACTGGTTCGCCGCGTTGCCCTCGCCGCGGTCCTGGTTGCCGGGGAACCGGGACGCCGACGTGTGCATCGTCGGCGCCGGCTACACCGGTCTGTGGACCGCCTACTACCTCAAGCGCGCCGACCCGTCGCTGCGCATCACCATCCTTGAGGCGCGGACCGCGGGGTTCGGCGCCTCGGGACGCAACGGCGGTTGGTTGTCGGGGCTCGTTCCCGGTGACCGCCACGCGATGGCCCGCAAGCACGGCCGCCAGAGCGTGCTCGACTGGCAGCGCGCGCTGAACGAGTCGATCGACGAGGTCGCCGACGTCGCGGCCCGCGAGGGCATCGACGCGGGCATCGTCAAGGGTGGCACGATGCGCATCGCCCGCAACCCGGCGCAGGCCGCTCGTCTGGCCGCCGAGCTCGCCGAGCACCGCGCCTGGGGCAACGACGGAGTCGCCGCACTGACGAGTGCCGAAGCGGCGCAGCGCATTCGGTTCGATGGCGTGGTGGCGGCCTATCACACCCCGCACTGTGCTCGCATCCAGCCGGCGGCGCTGGTACGTGGCCTGGCCGACGTCGTCGAGGCCATGGGCGTGCACGTCTACGAGATGTCCGCGGTCACCGAGATCGCCGCGGGCCGCGCCACGACAGCACGCGGCACCGTCCGGGCACCCATCGTGCTGCGCGCCACCGAGGGCTTCACCGCCGCACTCCCCGGCCTGAGGCGGCGGTGGCTGCCGATGAACAGCTCGATGATCGCCACCGAGCCGATCCCCGCCGACGTCTGGGACACCATCGGCTGGGACGGCCGCGAGACGGTCGGTGACACGGCGCACGGGTTCTTCTACGCCCAGCGCACCGTCGACGACCGCATCGCCATCGGCGGCCGCAGCGTGCCCTACCGCTACGGCTCGCGGACCGACCTCGACGGCCACGTCCCGCAACGCACCATCCGCCAGCTCGGCGAAGTACTGCACACCGTCCTGCCCCAGGTGCGTGACGTCCCGATCGCCCACGGCTGGTGCGGCGTGCTCGCCGTTCCGCGGGACTGGCAGGCGGGTGTCGACCTTGACCGCGCGACCGGACTCGGCTGGGCGGGAGGGTACGTCGGGCACGGCGTGACGGCGGCCAATCTGGCCGCCCGCACGCTGGCCGACCTGGTACTCGGCGAGAAGACCCCGCGCACCGCGCTGCCGTGGGTCGGACACCGGTCGCGCAACTGGGAGCCCGAACCGCTGCGGTGGCTGGGCGTCCGAAGCCTGTACCTGGCGTACGGGATCGCCGACCGGCAGGAAGCCGCTGGCCGCGCCACCACCTCGCCGATCGCCGACGTCGCCGACCAAATCACCGGGCAGCCGTAGGCCCGGCTTCGGCCCTGGCCTTGAGCCGCTGCAGCGTCAGCTCGATGTTCTTGGCGTTCTCCGCGGTGCGATCGCTGACGCCGGTCGTCAGCTCCGCGGGCTTGCGGATCCACCCCGGCCGGCGGTCCCAGGTCTGTTCGGTCACCCGGCAGCCTCCGTCGATGGGTTCGATGTCGTAGCGCCAGTGCGCCACCGGAACGATGCCGGCGGTCCGCACGTCGAACGCGAACACCCGGCCCGGTTCGGCGTCGGTCACGGTGCACTTGGTGGTCCAGGTCTTGCCGCGGTTGGTGTTGTGGCCCTTGAACACCGCACCGGGGCTGGCGCCGGCACCGCGGTGCCACACCATGGCGTCGGCCTCCTCGGCCAGCGTCGCCATCGTCGGCAGGTCGGTGATCAGGGCGTACACGTCGGCGCAGCTGGCCGAGATGGCGATCGACGCCGCGGCCGAGGGTCCAGTCATGGCGTGATCGTAGCCAGCACTCAGGAATCCCCGTCGGGTGTTCGCGCGTTGGCATGACCATGACCGAACGCGTAGTCCTCGAGCCCACCGCCGAGCACCCCATCACCGTCACGCCGACCGGCCGGCACGTCGTCGTCCGGGTCAACGGCGAGGTCGTCGCCGAGACCGACGATGCGCTGACCCTGCAGGAATCGACCTATCCGGCGGTGCAGTACCTACCGCTGGCCGACGTGGCTCCAGCGTCGCTGCAGCGCAGCGACACCACCACCTACTGCCCGTTCAAGGGTGAGGCGAACTACTACCACGTGACCGCCGCGGGCGACACCGTCGACGACGTCATCTGGACCTACGAGCAGCCCTACCCGGCCGTCGCCCAGATCGCGGGTCACGTCGCGTTCTACGCGGACAAGGCCGACGTCACCGTCGGCTAGGACGTTTCTGACCTAGCCTTTGGCGGTGTCCAGTTCGGCCAGCGTCGTCTTCGACGGGCCCGCCAGCCCGGCGATGACGCTGTCCCCGCAGCGCCGGGGTCCCGGTGACCCCTGCCTTCAACTGGTCGACGGCGCGATCTGGAAGACCAGCCTGATGCCCAGCGGCCCGGTGACCGCCAGGATCGAGCGGTCCGACTTGCACACCGTCGACTGCGAGGCGTGGGGTGAGGGTGCCGGCGAGTTCCTCGAACGGCTGCCCGCGCTGCTGGGCGTCCACGACGACGTCACCGGCTTCGCACCGCAGGAGCCCACGATCGCCGCGGCCCACCGCCGGGTCCCGCATCTGCGACTGGGGCGCACCGACCGGGTGCTGGAGGCGCTCGTGCCCGCCGTCTTGGAGCAGCGGGTGGCCGGCAAGGACGCCTTTCGCGCCTGGCGGCTGCTGGTCACCAAGTACGGCTCGCCGGCACCCGGCCCGGCTCCCGCCCGCATGCGGGTACCGCCGCCTGCCGAGGTGTGGCGGCGGGTCCCGTCGTGGGAGTTCCACCTCGCCAACGTCGATCCCGGCCGGGCCCGCACGGTGGTCGGTTGCGCTCAGCGGGCCGATGCCCTGGAGCGGTTGTCCGCCCGTCCGCCGGAGGACGCCCGCTCGGCGCTGATGACCTTGCCCGGGGTCGGGGTGTGGACGGCGGCCGAGGTCGCGCAGCGCGCCTGGGGGGACGCCGACGCGCTGTCCATCGGCGACTACCACCTGTCCAATGTGGTCGGTTCGACGCTGCTGGGGCACCGCATCGACGACGACGAGATGGTCGAATTGCTGGAACCGCTTCGGCCGCATCGCTTTCGGGCCGTGCGTCTGCTCGAGGTCAGTGGGATGGCCCGCAATCCGCGGTTCGGTGCGCGGCAGGCCATTCCGAATCTGCGGGCGCTCTAGTCACCGAGCCGCTCGGCGACCCACTCGACGAATGGACGCGCCGCCCGCCAGTCGGCGCGCACCGCGTCGACGAACTCAGGGGTGTGGATGACCGGCTCGAAGCCGTAGTCCTTGGTGACGGTCAGTGAGCGGTGCCGCAGCAGCTCGATGCGCGGATGGTCGGCGTCGTAACCGCGCGGCGAGGTCTTGAGCCGGTCGCCACCGACCGTGAAGCCGGCCCTGGTGAGCTTGGCCAGGAGCTTCTGCAGCCGGTCGCCGGTGAGCTCGTTGGCGATCGACGCCCGGATCCGGCCCAGATCGGAGCTGCTGGCGTCGTAGAAGCCGGCGCCCGTGCGGACCCCGCGGGCCGCGATCTCGACATACCACCCGCACGCGGGACCGACCCCGACGTAGGCACCCTGGTGGGTCTTGTACGGCGTCTTGTCCTTGGCGAAGCGGACGTCGCGGAACGGCCGGAACACCTTGGCAGTGCCGAACTCCGGCTCCAGGGCCGTGACCAACGCCGTCATCGGCGCCTTGACGCTGGTCTGGTACACCTCCCGGTGCGCCTCCCAGAACGCCTTGGTGTTGTCGATCTCCAGATCGTCGTAGAAGTCGAGCGCCGCCTCGGGAAAGCCGGCGAATCCTGGTGACGACTCGGTCATGCCGTGACTGTATCCGGGTGTAACCGACGAGGGACGGGGGTAGCCGTACTCCGGAGTCAGACAAGAAGGAGGGCATCGCATGCCACAGTTCACCGTTCCCGGGATGACGGACCAGGCCGGCCGCGAGGTCGCGGATCTGTTGCAGAAGCAACTCAGCACCTACAACGATCTGCACCTCACCCTCAAGCACGTGCACTGGAACGTCGTGGGCCCCAACTTCATCGGCGTCCACGAGATGATCGATCCGCAGGTCGAGCTGGTCCGCGGGTACGCCGACGAGGTGGCCGAGCGGGTCGCGGCGCTCGGTGCGTCGCCGCAGGGCACGCCGGGCGCCATCATCAAGGACCGCACGTGGGATGACTACTCGGTCGGCCGGGACACCGTCGCGGCGCACCTGGCGGCGCTTGATCTGGTGTACACCGGCGTGATCGAGGACACTCGCAAGTCGATCGAGCGGCTCGACGAGCTCGACCTGGTGTCGCAGGACATCTTGATCGGCCATGCCGGCGAGCTGGAGAAGTTCCAGTGGTTCGTGCGGGCACACCTGGAGAACTCCGGTGGCCAGCTCTCGAGCGACGGCGCGCCGACGGAGCAGAAGGCCGCCGCGAACGCCAAGGACAAGGCCCCCGGCAACTAGGCACTCGCTGTTTGGCTGCCTACTCCAAGGAGTCGTCGCGCACTGGTCGGTCGGCGAGTTCTTCGTTGCGACCGAACAGGATTGGGTAGGCCGCGCCGGCGATCGCGGCACCCACCAGCGGCGCTAGCCAGAATAGCCACAGCTGTGCCGGCGCGTCGGCTCCGTTGAAGAATGCCACCGCCGTGGACCGGGCGGGGTTGACCGACGTATTGGAGATCGGGATCGAGATGAGGTGGATCAGTGTCAGCGTAAGACCGATCGCCAGGCCCGCGAAGCCCCTTGGCGCCCTGTCGTCGGTGGCACCGAGGATGACGAGCAGGAAGATCGCGGTCAGCAGGATCTCGGTGATGAGCACCGCCACCATCGAATACCCGCCGGGGGAGTGTGCGCCAAAACCGTTGGCCGCCATGTTGCCCTCGGCCGTCCAGCCGTCCTTGCCCTTGGCGATCACATAGATCGCCAGACCCGCCACCACGCCTGCGATCACCTGCGTGATCCAGTAGCCGGGCAGCGCCCTCCACTCGACGCGCTTGGCGATGGCCGCACCCAGTGTCACCGCTGGGTTGAAGTGGCCACCTGAGATGGTGCCGAACGCGTAGACGCCGGTCAGCACGGTCAGGCCGAATGCCAGTGCCACACCCAGGAATCCGATGCCGAGCGCGGTCCCGTCCGAGGGGAACTTGGCGGCGAATACGGCGCTGCCACAACCCCCTAAGACCAGCCAGAAGGTGCCGACGAACTCGGCGGCAAGTCGATGCAGCATGGTCGGTGTCGTCATGAGCACGCCCTCCTCGGCAGTGCGTCCTTGGACTGCCAGATTTCGAGGGTCGCACGTGCTCAGCCGATTCGAGGAGTTCCGTATCCGAATCTTGTCCCGATGGTGACGTCGGGCCGGGTTTACTCGAACTCGTCCTTGACGACCTTGGCTTCGCCGCGGCGTTCGGCTTCGGCGCTCTCGCGATTCAACCGTTGGGACCGGTAGATCGAGACGCTGGTGCGGGTGATGATCAGATAGGCGATCCCGACGGTGATCATCGCGCCGGGCAGCACCGAGAACGACCCCGTCATCTCGGCGACCATGATCATCACGGCCAGGGGCGCGTGGGCGACGCTGCCGAAGCACGCCATCATGGCGACGATGACGAACACGCCGGGGCCGTCCGGGATTCCGGGCAGGCCTGCGAGGTCGGCCAGTCGCCAGATCGCCGCACCGACGAATCCGCCGATGACCATGCCGGGTCCGAAGATGCCGCCGGAGCCGCCGCTGCCGATCGATAGCGAGGTGGCGAGGATCTTGGCGAACGGCAGGACGAGCACGATCCAGAGCGGGATCGTCAGCAGCGTCTCCCGGGCCGACGCCAGCTGGACCCAGCCGTAGCCGCTCGCCAGGATCTGCGGGATGAGCAGTGCCAGCAGGCCGACCAGCAACCCGCCGATGGCCGGCTTGACGATCTTGCCGCCGGGCAGTCGCCGGGTGAGGGCCACGGTGCCGTAGAAGACCCTGGCGTAGAGGTAACCGACACCGGCCGAGACGAGGCCGATGAGCAGGAACCACCCGAGCTGGCCGGGCACGAATTCATAGTCGGGGGCGACGAACCCGAACAGCGGTTGATAGCCGAAGAACGCGCCGTAGACGGCGTACGCGGTGCCCGAGGTGATGAAGCCGGGCACCAGGGAGCGGTAGTCGAAGTCCTCGCGGTAGACGATGGAGGCGGCGAGCACCGCACCGCCCAGCGGGGCCCCGAAGATGGCGCCGATGCCGGAACCGATGCCGAGGGACACCGCCACGCGGCCGTCGACGTCGGAGAGATCCAGCCGGCGGGCCAGCAGCGAGCCGAAACCCGCCGAGATCTGGGCGGTTGGTCCCTCGCGGCCCGCCGAGCCACCCGATCCGATGGTTAGCGCACTGGAGATCATCTTGACCAGCACGGCACGTGCCCGAATGGACCGCGGATCGGTGTGCACGGCTTCGATCGCGCTGTCGGTGCCGTGGCCCTCGGCCTCGGGGGCGAACTTGGCCACGAGGAACGCCGACACCAGAGCACCGCCGAAGGTGACCAGCGGGATGGCCCACGGCCGGGCGAACCCCGCCGAGCCCGGGCTGCCGCCCTCGGCGGCGGGGGTGGGCGGCCGGTAACCGCCGAGGTCACCGAGCAGGTACCGCCCCGCGTACTCCAGCGCCAGGTAGAAGACCACCGCGCCGAGGCCGGCGATGACGCCGATCGCGATCCCGAGGATCAGCCACTTGCGCAGGTATCCCGACGTCCTGACGAAGGCGCCCAAGCGGCCACCGGTGCCGCGCGCTAGGCCCATGACCGGATGCTAGCAGCGGCGTCGGGACGAGCGGGTGCCGAGGGAAGGCGCCGTCAGCATACCCCCAGGGGGTATATGATGGCGCCATGACCGAGCATCGGGACCACGCGCACCACGGGGGCCACGTGGCCCAGTTCCGCAGGCTCTTCTGGATCATGGTGGTGCTGGCCGTGCCCACGGTGGCCCTGTCGGGAATGTTCGCGATGATCGTGGGCTACGCAGTGCCCGACCTCCCCGGCGTGCAGTGGGTCTCGCCCGTCGTGGGCACGGTGATGTACCTGTGGGGCGGACGGCCCTTCCTCGCCGGTGCGCTCTCGGAGATCCGTTCTCGGACACCGGGAATGATGCTCCTGATCGCCCTGGCGATCACGGTCGCGTTCGTGGCGTCGTGGGGTGCGGTGCTCGGCCTGCTGCACCACGAGCTGGACTTCTGGTGGGAGCTGGCGCTGCTCATCGTGATCATGCTGCTGGGGCACTGGATCGAGATGCGCTCGCTCGCGCAGGCTGCCTCGGCGCTGGACTCGCTGGCGGCGCTGCTGCCCGACGAGGCCGAGCTGGTGCGCCGCGAGCCCGGCGGCGGCGAGGTCGTCACGACGGTGTCCCCGGCCGAACTGGTGGTCGGCGACGTCGCGATCGTGCGCCCCGGCGGCAGCGTCCCCGCCGACGGTCGGATCGTGGCAGGCACCGCAGAGATCGACGAGTCGATGGTGACGGGCGAATCCCGGCCGGCCCGCCGCGGCGTGGGTGACGGTGTCGTGGCCGGGACCGTGGCGACCGATTCGGGCATCAGGATCGAGGTCACCGCCGTCGGCGCCGACACCGCCCTGGCCGGCATCCAGCGGCTGGTCGCCGATGCGCAGAACTCGACGTCGCGCGCGCAGCGCCTGGCCGACCGCGCGGCGGGCTGGCTGTTCTGGTTCGCGCTGGGTGCGGCCGTGCTGACCGCGGTGGTCTGGTCGGTCGCGGGCAGCCCCCAGGACGCGGTGACCCGGACCATCACGGTGCTGGTCATCGCCTGCCCGCATGCCCTCGGGCTGGCCATCCCTCTGGTGGTGTCCATCGCGACCGAGCGAGCCGCCCGCGGTGGCGTGCTGGTCAAGGACCGCCTGGCGCTCGAGGGCATGCGCAACGTCGATGCCGTGCTCTTCGACAAGACGGGCACCCTGACCAGGGGCGAACCCACCGTCCTCGGGGTCGTAGCGGTCGATGGCGACCCGTCGACCGTGCTCGCGCTGGCCGCGGCCGCGGAGTCGGACTCCGAGCATCCCCTGGCCCGCGCCGTCGTCGCCGAGGCGGTGGCACGGCAGCTGTCGGTACCCGAGGCCACCGGGTTCGGTTCGAGCCCAGGGCTGGGTGTGCACGCCGTCGTGGCCGGTCATCGGATCCGGGTCGGCGGTCCTGCGCTGCTCGCGGAGTTGGGGCAGGCCGAGCTGGCCGCCACCCGCCAGTGGCGCGACGACGGTGCGACCGTGCTGCACGTCGTGGACGACGGAGTAGTCGTGGGGGCGTTGGCTCTGGCCGACGAGATCCGCCCCGAGTCGCGGCAGGCGGTGGCCGCGCTGCGGGCCATCGGCGTCGAGGTCGTCATGATCACCGGTGACGCGGAGCCCGTGGCGCGGTCGGTGGCCGACCAGCTCGGGATCGATCGGGTCTTCGCCGGGGTGCGACCGCGGGACAAGTCGGCGAAGGTCGCCGAACTACGAGACGAAGGTCTCGTGGTGGCCATGGTGGGCGACGGCGTGAATGACGCGCCCGCGCTGGCGCTGGCCGACGTCGGGATGGCCATCGGTGCGGGTACCGACGTCGCGATTGCCTCGGCCGGGGTGATCCTGGCCAGTTCCGATCCCCGCTCGGTACTCTCGGTGATCGCCCTGTCCCGCGCGTCGTACCGCAAGATGCAGCAAAACCTCTGGTGGGCAGCGGGTTACAACCTAATCGCGGTGCCGCTGGCGGCAGGCGTGCTGGCGCCGATCGGGTTCGTCATGCCCATGTCGGTGGGTGCGCTGCTGATGTCGTTGTCCACGGTCGTGGTGGCGCTGAATGCACAGTTGCTACGGCGAATGGACCTGAGTCCGGCCGCTGGCGTCGCCGCGCTGACCAGTACCCGTGTCTAAGAATCCAATCAGGCTTTCGAGCAAATTATTCTAAACGCATTCTTGCACCAAGGAGATAGATATTTCCATTCGGGCAAACTGCCTGGCGGGACCTGCCCGGTGGCCGGAATCGCGTCCGCCGACCCGCTCTCGCGCCAGCGTCCGTCACTACCCAACCCCGACAACGGATTTCGTCGTAGGAAGGCAACCGGCACCCCTTGGGGCGGGATCGACCGGAGGGCGCCCGGTTAGGCTGTACTAAGTTGGCATGTCAGGCGGGGTTTGTCATATCGTTTGACCACTCGAGGCGAGTGGAGCAGTCCCGTCGTTCAGCGCTGCACGCAGACACTTCATCGCCCGCCGGCAATAGTCGTCGTCGACGGCTGTCAGCATCAGGCTTCCATGAAGTTGTGAAGGGGCAGGTGGGAATGGCGCCCAGCGACCAAGGCTCAAGATTCGGGGGCCTCTACAACCCGGCCTACGAGCACGACTCCTGCGGTGTCGCGATGGTCGCCGACATGCACGGTCGACGTAGCCGCGACATCGTCGACAAGGCGATCACCGCGCTGCTGAACATGGAGCACCGCGGCGCCCAGGGCGCCGAGCCGAACACCGGCGACGGTGCGGGAATCCTGCTGCAGGTGCCCGACGCGTTCCTGCGCGAAGTGGTCGACTTCGAATTGCCCGAGCCGGGCAGCTACGCCACCGGCATCGCCTTCCTGCCCCAGTCGTCGCGTGACGCCGCCACTGCGTGCGAGTCCGTGCAGAAGATCGTCGAGGCCGAGGGGCTGACGTTCCTGGGGTGGCGCGACGTGCCGACCGACGATTCCTCCCTCGGCGCGCTGGCCCGCGACGCGATGCCGACCTTCCGGCAGGCCTTCATCGGCGGGGCGTCCGGCATGGACCTCGAGCGGCGTGCCTACGTCGTGCGCAAGCGCGCCGAACACGAGCTGGGCACCAAGGGGCCGGGGCAGGATGGCCCGGGCCGCGAAACCGTGTACTTCCCAAGCCTTTCCGGTCAGACGTTCGTCTACAAGGGCATGCTCACCACCCCGCAGCTCAAGGCGTTCTACCTCGACCTGCAGGACGAGCGGCTCACCAGCGCGCTGGGCATCGTGCACTCGCGTTTCTCGACCAACACGTTCCCGTCCTGGCCGCTGGCGCACCCGTTCCGCCGCGTCGCGCACAACGGTGAGATCAACACCGTCACCGGCAACGAGAACTGGATGCGCGCCCGCGAGGCACTGATCAAGACCGACGTCTTCGGCAGCTACGCCGACGTCGACAAGATCTTCCCGGTCTGCACCCCGGGGGCCTCGGACACCGCGCGCTTCGATGAGGTGCTCGAGCTGCTGCATCTCGGCGGTCGCAGCCTGCCGCACGCCATGCTGATGATGATTCCCGAAGCGTGGGAGCGGCACGAGTCCATGGACCCCGTCAGGCGGGCGTTCTACGAGTACCACTCCTCGCTGATGGAGCCGTGGGACGGTCCGGCGTCGGTGTGCTTCACCGACGGCACCGTCATCGGCGCCGTGCTCGACCGCAACGGTCTGCGCCCGTCGCGCATCTGGGTCACCGAGGACGGCCTCGTCGTCCTGGCCTCCGAGGCCGGCGTGCTGAACCTGGACCCGTCGACGGTGGTGCAGAAGATGCGCCTGCAGCCCGGCCGGATGTTCCTGTTGGACACCGCGCAGGGCCGCATCGTCTCCGACGAGGAGGTCAAGGCCGAGCTCGCCGCCGAGAAGCCGTACCGGGACTGGCTCGAAGCCGGACTGTTCCACCTTGGCGACCTGCCGCCCGGTGACTACGTGCGGATGCCGCACCACCGGGTCGTGCTGCGTCAGCAGGCCTTCGGCTACACCTACGAAGAGCTCAACCTGCTGGTCGCGCCGATGGCGCGCACCGGTGCGGAGGCGCTGGGCTCGATGGGTACCGACACTCCCGTAGCGGTGCTCTCGGCCCGGCCGCGGATGCTCTACGACTACTTTCAGCAGCTGTTCGCGCAGGTCACCAACCCGCCGCTGGACGCCATCCGCGAAGAGGTGGTCACCAGCCTGCAGGGCACCGTCGGACCCGAGGGCGATCTGCTGAACCCGAACGCCGACTCCTGTCGCCAGATCGTGCTGCCCAACCCGATCCTGCGCAACGCCGAGCTGTCCAAGCTCATCTGCGTCGACCCCGACCACGAGATCCGCGGCCACAAGCACGGCCTGCGGGCGGCGGTCATCCGCTGCCTGTACCCGGTGGCCCGCGGTGGCCAGGGGCTCAAGGAGGCGCTCGACGACGTCCGGGCCAAGGTGTCGTCGGCGATCCGCGACGGCGCGCGCATCATCGTGCTGTCGGACCGCGAATCCAACGAGTCGCTGGCGCCGATCCCGTCGCTGCTGAGCGTCTCGGCCGTGCATCACCACCTGGTGCGCGATCGCACGCGCACCCAGGTCGGCCTCGTCGTCGAGGCCGGCGACGCCCGCGAGGTGCACCACATGGCCGCGCTGGTCGGCTTCGGCGCCGCCGCCATCAACCCGTACATGGCCTTCGAGTCGATCGAGGACATGTGCGATCGCGGCGTGATCGCCGGGATCAGCAGCGACCAGGCCAAGGCCAACTACGTCAAGGCCGCCGGCAAGGGCGTGCTCAAGGTGATGTCCAAGATGGGCATCTCCACGCTGGCGTCCTACACCGGCGCCCAGCTGTTCCAGGCGATCGGCATCAGCCAGAAGGTGCTCGACGAGTACTTCACCGGGCTGTCCTGTCCGGTCGGCGGCATCGACCTCGACGACATCGCCGAAGACGTGGCCGCCCGTCACGCCCTGGCCTACCTCGACCGGCCCGACGAGCGCGCGCACCGCGAGCTCGAGGTCGGCGGTGAGTACCAGTGGCGCCGCGAGGGCGAGTACCACCTGTTCAACCCGGACACGGTGTTCAAGCTGCAGCACGCGACCCGCACCGGCCAGTACTCGATCTTCAAGGAGTACACCAAGCTGGTCGACGACCAGAGCGAGCGGCTGGCCTCGCTGCGCGGCCTGCTCAAGTTCCGTGAGGGCGTGCGCGAGCCGGTGTCGCTCGACGAGGTCGAGCCGGCCTCCGAGATCGTCAAGCGGTTCTCGACCGGTGCGATGAGCTACGGCTCGATCTCCGCCGAGGCCCACGAGACGTTGGCCATCGCGATGAATCGCATTGGGGGACGGTCGAACTCGGGCGAGGGTGGCGAGAACGTCAACCGCTTCGAATACGACGAGAACGGCGACTGGCGCCGCAGCGCGATCAAGCAGGTCGCGTCCGGCCGGTTCGGCGTCACCAGTCACTACCTGACCAACTGCACCGACATCCAGATCAAGATGGCCCAGGGTGCGAAACCTGGTGAGGGCGGCCAGCTTCCGGGTCACAAGGTCTACCCCTGGGTGGCCGAGGTGCGGCACTCCACGCCCGGCGTCGGCTTGATCTCGCCGCCGCCGCACCACGACATCTACTCGATCGAGGATCTCGCGCAGCTGATCCACGATCTGAAGAACGCCAACCCCAGTGCGCGCGTGCACGTCAAGCTGGTGTCCGAGAACGGCGTCGGCACCGTCGCGGCGGGCGTGTCGAAGGCGCACGCCGACGTGGTGCTGATCTCCGGCCACGACGGCGGCACCGGTGCCACCCCGCTGACGTCGCAGAAGCACGCCGGCGCACCGTGGGAGCTCGGTCTGGCCGAGACGCAGCAGACACTGCTGCTCAACGGACTTCGCGACCGCATCGTGGTGCAGGTCGACGGCCAGCTCAAGACCGGGCGTGACGTGGTCATCGCCGCGCTGCTCGGTGGTGAGGAGTTCGGCTTCGCCACGGCTCCGCTGGTGGTGGCCGGTTGCATCATGATGCGTGTGTGCCACCTCGACACCTGCCCCGTCGGCGTCGCCACCCAGAACCCGTTGCTGCGGGAGCGGTTCACCGGCAAGCCGGAATTCGTCGAGAACTTCTTCATGTTCATCGCCGAAGAGGTGCGGGAACTGATGGCGCAGCTGGGCTTCCGCACCATGAACGAGATGGTCGGCCAGGTCGGAGCGCTGGACACCAAGCAGGCCGCCGCGCACTGGAAGGCTCACAAGCTGGACCTGTCGCCGGTGCTTCACGAGCCCGACTCGGCGTTCATGAACCAGGACCTGTACTGCAGCTCGCGCCAGGACCACGGTCTGGACAAGGCGCTGGACCAGCAGCTGATCGCGCAGAGCCGCGAGGCCATCGACAACGGCACGCCGGTTCGCTTCTCTACCACGATCGCCAACGTCAACCGCACGGTCGGCACCATGCTCGGCCACGAATTGACCAAGGTCCATGGCGGACAAGGGCTTCCGGACGGAACCATCGACATCACGTTCAACGGATCGGCGGGCAACAGCTTCGGCGCATTCCTGCCCAAGGGCATCACGCTGCGGGTGTACGGCGATGCCAACGACTACGTCGGCAAGGGACTGTCCGGCGGGCGCATCGTGGTGCGGCCGGCGGAGGAGGCACCCGCCGACTTCGTCGCCGAGGACAACATCATCGCCGGCAACGTGATCCTGTTCGGCGCCACCAGCGGCCAGGCGTTCTTGCGCGGCCAGGTCGGCGAGCGGTTCGCGGTGCGCAACTCCGGTGCCCACGCCGTGGTCGAGGGCGTCGGCGACCACGGGTGCGAGTACATGACCGGTGGCAAGGTGGCGATCCTCGGACCCACCGGCCGCAACTTCGCCGCGGGCATGTCCGGCGGCATCGCCTACGTGTACGACCCGCACGGCGCGCTGGGCGACAACCTCAACACCGAGATGGTGGATCTGGAGCGGCTGGACTCCGACGACGTGGAGTGGCTGCGCGACATGCTCACCGCGCATGCCGACGCCACCGACTCGGCCCCGGCCCGAAAGATCTTGTCCGATTGGGAGCCTCAACTGAAGCACTTCGTGAAGGTCATGCCACGCGACTACCGGGCGGTGCTCACGGCCATCGCCGAGGCCGAGCGCAACGGCGAGAACGTCAACGAGGCGATCATGGCGGCCGCTCGTGGCTGATCCGCGCGGCTTCCTCAAGCACACCCACCGCGAGACCCCGCAGCGCCGTCCGGTTCCGCTGCGGCTCAAGGACTGGAACGAGGTCTACGAGGACTTCTCCCACGACGTCCTGCGTGACCAGGCGGCTCGCTGCATGGACTGCGGCATCCCGTTCTGCCACAACGGTTGTCCGCTGGGGAACCTGATTCCCGAGTGGAACGACCTGGTGTTCCGGGACCGGTGGCGCGACGCCATCGAACGCCTGCACGCGACCAACAACTTCCCGGAGTTCACCGGCCGCCTGTGCCCCGCTCCGTGCGAGGCGTCGTGCGTGCTCGGCATCAACCAGGATGCGGTGACCATCAAGCAGGTCGAGGTCGAGATCATCGACAACGCCTTCGAGAACGGCTGGGTGGTTCCCCTGCCGCCGGACCGGTTGACCGGCAAGAAGGTGGCCGTCGTCGGATCGGGACCGGCGGGCCTGGCGGCAGCTCAGCAGCTGACGCGCGCCGGACATGACGTCACGGTCTTCGAGCGCGCCGACCGGATCGGTGGACTGCTGCGCTATGGCATCCCCGAGTTCAAGATGGAGAAGCGCCACATCGATCGCCGGTTGGCGCAGATGGAGGCCGAGGGCACGAAGTTCCGCACCGGCGTCGACGTCGGCGTGGACATCACCGCCGAGCAGCTGCGGGCCGACTTCGACGCGGTGGTGCTCACCGGCGGGGCGACCGCCTGGCGTGACTTGCCGATCCCCGGGCGCGATCTGGACGGCATCCACCAGGCCATGGAGTACCTGCCCTGGGCGAACCGGGTGCAGCAGGGCGATCCCGTCGTCGGCGAGGACGGCGAACCGCCGATCACGGCCAAGGGCAAGCGGGTCGTCATCATCGGTGGTGGCGATACCGGAGCGGACTGCCTCGGCACCGCGCACCGGCAAGGTGCGGCCAGCGTGCACCAGTTCGAGATCATGCCGCGCCCACCCGAGGAGCGGGCCGACTCGACCCCATGGCCGACCTACCCGCTGATGTACCGGGTGGCTTCCGCCCACGAAGAGGGCGGCGAGCGCGTCTTCTCGGTCAACACCGAGGAGTTCGTCGGCAGCAACGGCCACGTCGAACGCCTCAAGGTGCACGAAGTCTGGATGCAGGACGGCAAGTTCGTGAAGGTCGAGGACAGCGACTTCGACCTGGACGCCGACCTGGTCTTGCTCGCGATGGGCTTCGTCGGCCCCGAGAAGGACGGCCTGCTGGCCAACCTGCGGGTGGAGCTGACCGACCGCGGCAACGTCGCCCGCAAGGACGACTTCCAGACCTCGGTACCCGGTGTCTTCGTGGCCGGTGACATGGGCCGCGGCCAGTCGCTGATCGTGTGGGCGATCGCCGAGGGGCGTGCGGCGGCGGCTGGCGTCGACCGCTATCTGATGGGCGCCTCGGCACTGCCGAAGCCGATCAAGCCGACGGCGGCGCCTCAGCGGTAGGCCCTGAGCTTCGCCTCAGAAATCACATTAGTCACACCAGAAACATCCGATCTTTTCTCGGCGCGCCGCTTGGTGTTAGCCAGATCACAGGTGTCTAATGGTGCTCGGGGTTCGTGCGCTAGTGTGGGCCCACGGTGAAGCCAGAAGCCAACCGCAGGAGTGAACACCGTGTACATCAATCCGATCGCCCGCACTCGGATGGGCCGAATCGCCTGGTCATTGCTTCGGCACCCGGTTCGCAGCCGTGAGTTTCCGGCCAAGCACGAGCGTCTGGTCACCCCCGACGAACTCTTGCGCTACGGCGTCTGAGCCGTCGCGACCGACCTGGCAGCCGCCGGGTCGAAAGTTTGCTTAGGCTACATATCTACCCGGACGTCAGTAAGTGGCCGTTCACAGCGTGATGCGCTCGCGATGACGCCGCGCGTCACCGGTCTCGGTGTCGAAGAAGTACGTGCGCTCGGGCGGCAGCTCCAACCACACCTTGGTGCCGGACTCGAGGAACACCTGGGCCGACGCCTGCGCCACCACTCGGGTATCGCCGATCAGCGTGGTCACCAATGCGTGACTCCCGAGAGGTTCGGTGAAGTCGACGCGGGCGGGCACCCGCCCCTCGGCCGCCGTGGTGTGCACGCGCAGGTGTTCGGGCCGAGCGCCCACCGTGACCGGACCGTCGGGGGTGGGCACCCGTGTGACCCGGGCCTCGGCGACCGACAGCACGCCGTCCCGCACGACACCGGGCACCAGGTTCATCGGCGGACTTCCCATGAACGCCGCGACGAACGTGTTCGCCGGCCGGTTGTAGATGTCGTCGACCGAGCCGAGCTGCTGAACCTTGCCGCCGGCCATCACGCACAGCCGGTCCCCGAGGGTCATGGCCTCGACCTGATCGTGCGTGACGTAGATCGACGTGACGGGAACCTCGCGGTGCAGCCGCTTCAAGTCGCCGCGGACCTGGTTGCGAAGCTTGGCGTCGAGATTGGACAGCGGTTCGTCGAGCAGGAACGCCTGCGGCTTGCGCACCAGCGCGCGTCCCATCGCCACCCGCTGCCGCTGCCCCCCGGACAGCTGACCGGGCTTGCGGTCGAGGAACGGCCCGATCTCGAGCAGGTCTGCAGTCTCCCGCACCCGACGGTCGACCTCGGCGCGCGGAGTTCGCCGCTGCCGCAGGCCATATGCCAAATTGCGGTACACCGTCATGTGCGGATAAAGCGCGTAGTTCTGGAACACCATCGCGATGTCGCGCTGCCCCGGGCTCAGGTGGTCGACCACCTGGCCACCGATCCTGATCTCACCCGTCGTCGGCTTGTCCAACCCAGCCAATAGACGCAGGGCGGTGCTCTTGCCGCACCCCGACGGCCCGACCAGGATCAGGAACTCCCCGTCGGCCACGGTCAGGTTCAGTCCCTCGAGGGCTACCGTATCCCCGGATCGACCGCCCGAGAAGCGGCGGGTGACGTCACGAAATTCGACCTCTGCCAACGTCTTTGCCTCTCAACCCTTAATCCCGGTACTGGCCACGGACTGCACGAAGTACTTCTGCGCGCCGACGAACACCAACAGCATCGGCAGCAGGCTCATCACGTTCGCCGCCATCAGCAGCGGCCACTTGACCCGGTGAGCGCCCTGAAAGTAGCTCAGCCCCAGCGGAATCGTCATCTGGTCCTGCGAAGTGATCACGATCAGCGGCCACAGGAAGTCGTTCCACGACGTCAGCACCGTCAGCGCCGCCAGCGTCGACATCGCAGGAAGTGACAGGGGCAGGACGATCTTGAACAGCACGCCGAGTCGCGAAGTCCCGTCCACCCGGGCGGCCTCCTCGAGTTCCACCGGCACGGTCTGGAAGAACTGCCGCAGGAAGAAGATGCCGAAGGCCGTCGCCAGGTTCGGCAGCATCAACGCACCGATGTGATCGATGCCAAGGCCCGCCCAGACGTTGTCGCCGAACCACTTCACGATCAGGAAGACCGGGATCATAGTGACCTGGAACGGCACCATCAGGGTGGCCATCAGGGTGACGAACAGGGCGCCACGCCCAAGGAATCTGATGCGCGCGAAGGCGTAGCCGGCCAGGCTGCAGACGACCAGATTGCTGATCAGCACGACGAGCGTGACCATCGCGCTGTTGGCGAAGAAGTGGCCGAACGGTGCGGAGTTCCATGCTTCGGCGTAGTTCGCGAATCGCGGGCTCTCCGGAAACAGCACCGGCGGAAAGCGATTGGCCTCACCCTCGGTCTCCAGCGAGGTGACCAGCATCCATAGCAGCGGTACCAGCAGCAGGAAGGTCATCGGCACCAGCACCAGATGCCAGGGGCTGAACGGCAACCGCAGCCGGCGCGCGCGCTGCCGCGCAACCGGTTCGCGCGGTGGTGTCTCGACGGGGGATGTTCGGGTGGCCGTCACGAGGGCACGTGCCTCTTGGCGAGCCGGAACTGCACGGCGGTGATCACCAGGATCACGACGAACAGGGCGTAGGCCATCGCGGCGGCGTACCCCGCGTCGAAGTGCACGAAGGCCCGGTCCCACAGGTAGTAGACGATGACCGTGGTGGCGCGCAGCGGACCGCCGCGGGTGGTGGCATAGACCTCGTCGAAGAGCTGCAGCGCGTTGATCGTCAGCCACACCACCAGGAATAGGTTGGCCGGGCCGAGCATCGGAACGGTGATGGTGCGGAAACGGGTGAACGCGCCGGCCCCGTCGATCGCTGCTGCCTCGTGCAACTCGGGCGGAACACCCTGCAGTGCAGCTAGATACACGATCACGGCGAAGCCCGTCCACCCCCAGATCGTCATCGCCACGATCACGAACAGGGCCTGCGACGGCGAGGCGAGGAAGGGCTGCGACGGAATGCCGACCGCGTTCAGCGTGGCGTTCACCAGGCCGTAGTCGCGGTCGGTCAGCCACAGGAAGATGATGCCCTGAGAAATCGTGGACACCGCCATCGTCACGTAGGCAGCGGTGCGGTAGACCGACATGAAGCGCAGCGACCGGTTCATGGCGGCGGCCACCAGCAGGCCGACCAGCATGGTGCCGGGAACGAACAGCGCGGTGTAGACGATCGTGTGCTTGACGGCCTCGAGGAAGACGGGATCCTCGGCCAGCTTGCGGTAGTTGGACAGCCCCACCCACGGGGTCTTCTTGCTCAGCAGATCGGACTTCTGAAACGACAGCTGCAGCGACATCAGCACCGGCAGCAACCCGAAGATGCCGATCAGGACGACCGCGGGGCTCGTCAGCGCCCAGCCGGCAACCCCGTCGGACTTGAGGACCCGTCCAAGCACCATCGCCTACTTTCCCGCCAACGCCGTATCCGCGGCCTCCGCAGCGGTCTTCAGCGCCGCCTCGGGCTGGTCCTTGCCGAGCATGACCGACACGATCGCCTGGCCCAACGCCTCCGAGACCGACGGATACTGTTCGACGGTCGGCCGGACCGTCTTGACGTTGGCCAGATTCTGCACGAACGTCGCGGTGCCGGGCAGCGTTTGGTCGAGCTTGTCGACGAACGCCTGGTCCTGGCCGACGGAGATGCGCGTGGGCAGGTCGCCGGTGGCCGCCGAGAACGTCCGCACCTGCTCGGGCGCGGTCAACCACTTCACGAAGTCGATGGCGGCGCGCTTCTTCTGGTCGCCGTTGTCGAACACGACCCAGTTGTCGGGTCCCGAGATGGTCTGGTGGCTGCCGCCCGAACCGGCGAAGGTGGGCAGCACCTGCACGCCGTACTTGATGTCGGACAGCTGGCTCAGATCCCACGGCCCGGTCACGAGCATGGCGACCTTGCCGCTGTTCATCAGCTTCGGGCCGTTCTCATTGGTGGTGTCCAGATACAGCGACTTGTCTTCGACGGCCATCTGCTGCAGCACGGTGAGTGCACGCACGCCCGCCGGGGAATCGAACGCGGCGTGCTCATCGTCGGGTGTCAGGATGCTGCCGCCGGCTTCCCAGAGCATGGGCAGGTAGTGCCAGACGGTGTCCTCGCTACCGTCGGCGGGGATCAGCCAGCCGTACTGTCCCTTCGACGGGTCGGTCAGCTTGGCCGCGGCGGCGCGGAAGTCGTCCCACGTCCAGTCCTTCGTCGGCGGCGCCACCCCGGCGTCGGCGAACAGCTTCTGGTTGTAGACGATGGCGAGGTTGTCCACCAGCGCGGGCACGCCGACCACCTTTTCGCCGACGGTCGCCGCCTCGCGCTCGCCAGGGTAGAAGTCGTCCCAGTTCCAATCCGCCTGCTGCACTTCGGGAGCCATGTCGACGACCTGGGAGATCTTGGCGATGTTCGGCGACCAGGAGCCGAACATGTACGCGACGTCGGGCGCGCTGCCGCCCCGTACGGCGGTCAGGACCTTCTGCAGCACCAAGTCGTTGGAGGAGTACAGCTCGCTGACCCTGACGTCGGGATGGGACTTGTCGTACTGGTCGATCAGACCCTTGAACGCATCACCCTCGGTGTCCTGGTATCCGTGCCAGACCGCGATCTCGACCGGACCCGACGACGACGAACCACCACCACCGCCGCATGCGGCGAGCACGAACGCGAGCGTCGCCACCAGGGCGATGCAGAACCACGAGCGAAACATGGGCGGACTCCTTCTTCGGTGACGTCTAGGCGGATTGGGTGAGCTTCGTGCGCAAGGGTGCTGGCAGCAGGTCGCCGTGCGCGACGGTCAGGTCGTCACAGAGAGCCCAGATCTGGTCGACGGTCAGCGTGGCGGCGGTGTTGGGATCCACCATCGCTGCGACCCGCACCAGGCGCGGGTCAGCGTCGATGGCGGCGCGCACCGTCAGGTCGACCGGTCCGAGGAAGTTGCGATTGAGGGCGGCGCACTGCGGCGGCAGCTCACCGACCCTCGTCGGGTGCGCGCCGAGGGCATCGATCACCGTCGGCACCTCGACCGCCACGCCGGGCGGCAGGTTGGTGATCAACCCGTCGTTGACGACGTTGGCGGCGATCACCCGGACCGTCCCCGTCTCGAGCGAGTGGATCACCTGCGGGGCGTACTCGGTGGCCTCGGCGTCGATGGGCAGCGGTTCTCCGGACGCCAACCGTGCTCGCACACCGGCATATTCGGCAAGGTTGGCCTCGCTGATCGAGACGTACTCGCCGATCCGAAGCCGCAACCGGTCGACCTCGGCCGGATGGCGAAGGTACCAGGGGACGTACTCGCTGGAGTGCTCGCTGGTCTCGGTGGGGTAGTAGCCCAGGCGCCGGTACATGTCGACCCGCACCCGCCTGCGCAGCTCGGGGTCGGCGGCGATGCGGGCGTCCAGCAGCGGGTAGAGGTCCTGGCCGTCGCGCTCCCAGCGCAGCACCCACGCCTGGTGATTCACACCCGCCGACCAGTAGGACACCTCGTCGAACGGAACGTCGACGAGCTCGCACAACCCGACCATGGTCCAGTACACCGAATGGCAGAGGCCAAGGACCTTCAGCCCCGGTGCGACGTGTCGAAGGTAGGTGACGTTCATGGCCATCGGGTTGGTGTAATTCAGCAGCCAGGCGTCGGGGCAGATCTCCAGCATGTCCCTGGCGATCCCGGCGAGCACCGGGAACGTCCGCAGGCCGCGGAAGATGCCGCCGATGCCGATGGTGTCGCCGATGGTCTGGTGCAGACCGTAGTGCTCGGGAATCTCGAAGTCCCGCAGGGTGGCGTCGTGCATGCCGACCTGGATGACGTTGATCACGTAGTCGGCGCCGTCGAAGGCGCGACGACGGTCCGCCGTCGCGACCACCTCGGGGTCGGCGCCCGCCTCGCGGGCAGTGGCGCGCGCGATGGCCTCGGCGGTCGCGAGACGTTCGGCGTCGATGTCGTGCAACACGATTCGCACCGAGTCGAGTTCCGGGAAGGACAGGATGTCGCCGAGCAGCTCGCGAGTGAAGACGACGCTGCCAGCGCCGACGATGACGATGGTCGGCTTCACGCCTTGCTCCTGGTGTCGGTGGGCGTGCCGACCGCGGGGTCCAGCACGGCGTCGGTGAGCGCCTCGCCGCGCTTCTCGTCGCTGTAGACCATCAGCGTCGAACCGACCAGTGCCAGCACGATTCCGGCTGCGCCGTATGGGGTCGGCAGGGTCTGGTAGGCGATGAGGCTGACCACGATCGTCAGGGCGGGAGCCAGGGCGTTGGTGGTTGGAGCGACGATGGAGGCCTTGCCGCGGCTGAGGGCCATGACGAGGAACAGGGCGCCGACGGCGTTGAGCAGCTGCGTTCCCGCCGCCAATGCCGGTGCCTGCCAGGGAAAGTCGGTGGGGATGCCACCAAGGGAGATCAGCGCGACGGGGATGAGTGCCAGGCCGCTGATCGCCATCCATCCGAAGGTCGTCGCGTCGTTGACGCCGATAGTCGCGGTCTTGCGCATGAAGTAGGCCTGCACTCCCCACGCCACGCAGACCAGGATCGCCAGTGGCAACCACGGGCCCGTCGAGCCGTCCGAGTCGCCGCTGGTGATGCTGAACAGCACGATCGCGGCGAGTGCGGCGATCAACCCGATGACCGCCAGGCCCGAGACCCGTTCGCGCAGAAGCACGATCGCCATCACCACGGTGATGGCCGGGGAGATGGAGACGATGGGGAAGATCAGGTAGGCCGGGCCCATGGTCAGCGCCTGGAACAGCAGCAGCTGACCACCGGCGCCGGTGAGCCCGATGAGGAGTCCGTACATCGCGGCGATGGGCCGCCGGTCGAAGCGCTGGCCGCGCAGCGCGAACACCGCGGGGATGATCATCGTGAGCGCCCAGATGCTGTAGATCATCTCGTCCGGATAGCCGTACTTCGTCGCGGGCAGCGCGGAGAACGCCCCCCAGACTCCCCAGAACAGGATCAGCAGCGTGGCGTAGAAGATCCAGCTGCGGGTATTGGTGGCGGCTGACGTCATGTTCATGCTGTCCTCGTGTCGTCGAGAGTGGTTGGCGCGGTGGCGAGGCGGTGCACGGCATCGGGGCTCAGCGGGTGTCCGCGCAGCTTGGCCGCGTAGAGGGCGGCGCCGACGGCGGGATCGAGCACCGGCCGTCGTACGTCGTAGGTGGCTGGTTGGGCCTTCAGTGCGTTCAGGAACAGCGCAAGGAAGCCGGGATCGCTGAACATGCCGCCCGAGTAGGACACCGGGACGGTCTCCGCGTCGAGGAAGCCGACGAGCGTCCTGGTGGTATCGATCAGCGTGACGAGTTCGTCGGCGGCGGCGGTCAGGATGCCGGTGGCCACGGGATCGTCGTCGCGAGCCGCGTGACAGATCGTGGTGGCCAGCGCGGCGATCGAGCCGCGGTTGCCGCTCCACGTGTCGATGACCAGGCTGACGACGTCGAGATCGCCGGCGAGTTGCAACCGGTCCCTGAGGTGTTCATAGAGGGAGGTGCGCGGCATCCGGCCGTCGCTCATCCGGCTGAACGCGTTGAGTCCCTGCGTCGCAATCCAATACGCCGAGCCCTCGTCACCGAACAGCTCACCCCAACCGCCGACGCGGTGACCGGTGCCGTGACGCTCGCCGTAGGTCATCGATCCCGTGCCGCTGATGACGTTGATGCCGTCCGTACCGGCCAGCGACCCGGCCCAGCCGCACACCATGTCGTTGTCGCAGCCGTAGCGGTCGTGGCCGAGGACGCGGGCGGGCAGGGCGTCGAGGGCGGCGACGTCGGCGCTGGCCTCGCCGTAACCGGGGAGGCCGAAGAAGGCCGCATCGATCTCGGCACGATCGATGCCGACGCTGGCGCAGACCTCGTCGATTCCCTGGGCCAGAACGCGTTCCACGACCTCGAACCCGCCCGCGGCATCCTGCGGGGAGGCATTGAAGTAGTAGGACGTCGGTGCGGTCGCGCGGGCCAGCACGCTCCCGTCGGCGTCGATCAGGGCGAAGGCGGTCTTCGATCCGCCGCCGTCGACGCCGAGGTACCGTGGCGCGCTCATGGCCGGTCCGTCGCACGCCCGGTGGGCAGTGGATGGATGGTGACGCCCTTGACTACCCGGCTGACTTCCCCCGAGGGGAACGGATTGTCGGGCGTCTTCCGGTATTCCAGTGACGTGAACAGCGCGACGTACTGCGCGAACACCAAGTAGGGCAAAGCCACCAGTGCGTCGTCCAACCCGGTCAGGCCGGGCAGCACGATGGCCGGGCCCAATTCGGCGGCGATCGGCTCGGTTCCGAGTACGGTGACGGCGTCCTGACCGAGCTGCGCGCGGAGCTCGGCGACGATGTCGAGGTCATACCGCCGCGTATAGGGGTCGGTGGAGAGGTACACCACGACCAGGGTGTCCGCGTCGAGCACCGACTTCGGTCCGTGACGGAAGCCCAGCGGGGAGTCGAAGTACGTCACCACCTCACCAGCGGTGAGTTCCAACAACTTCAGTGCGGACTCCCTGGCCAAGCCCTCGAGGGGTCCGCTGCCGAGGTAGACGAACCGTTGCTTCTTGGTCTGGGCCAGGGCGCGAATGTCGGCCTGCATGTCCGCCACGTGCTGGGCGGCGCGGGCCAGCACCTCCACGTCGTCGGGCTTGGCGGGACCCAGAAGCAGCAGGCAGGACAGCAGCATCGAGGTCAGGCTCGACGTCATGGCGAAGCCGACGTCGTTGGTGCGCTCGGGCATGTAGACCACGAGCGAGTTGGGCCGGTCCTGGTGCGCGCGGCCCAGTTCACCGTCGCGATCGCACGTGAGGATGAGATGCCATACCTCGTCCAGGATTTCGTCGGCCAGCTGTGTCGTCGCCAGACTCTCGGGGCTGTTGCCCGACCGGCCGAACGACACCAGCAGCGTGGGCACCTCACGTTCCAGGCAGTCCAGCGGGGTGGCGACGATGTCGGTGGTGGCGACGGCATCGACGCGGCGGCCGAGGTGGCGCCGCAGGGCGGGCGCGGCGATGGTTCCCGCGAACGCCGAACTTCCAGCGCCGGTCAACACGACTCGCACGTCGGGGCGGGCGACGACGTCGCGCAGGAACGCAGCGGCAGCTCGATCGACGCTCGCCGCCACCTCCCGCCAGGCGTCAGGCTGCTGGCCGATCTCGAGAATCGTTGCACCGCCGTCCTCTTGGGACGGAATGTTGGACGTAGAAGACTTACTCATGGACCTCTCCAGTGGGGTTGCACGCGCGAGCGTACGGACGTAGGGCATCGCGGACCCGGTCGATCACCAGGGCCTGCGGGACGGGTTCGAGGGAGCCGGCGCGAATCCGGTCGTACTGCGCGGGCAGGAACTGGCTGATCAGCGGCATCGGGATGCCGACGCGCTCCAGGTTGGCCAGCAAGTGGGTGCGGGCAGCTTCGACTTCGTCGTCGGCCCAGTAGTAACGCAGCCGGTCGCTGTAGCTGTAGCGGCGCGCGGTGCGCTGCGTGAGCGGGTCGCCGTCGTAGTAGCCCTGCCAGTAGCCCGGTTCGGCAAGCATTCGGCGTTCGAGCACGTCGACGAGATTGGACCGCGAGGTCCGCGGCACGATCTCGGTCTCGATCATGGCCAGCGCGAAGAGCGCCTCGCGCATGGCGAACGTCAGGGCGGGGCCCACTTTGAGGATGGCCCAGTGATCGCGAACCAACTCACGAAGCTGTTGCGGGCGTTGGTAATCGGTGGAGTGGGCCTCGAAGACCAGGTTCTGCTCCGCGTCGAGGACGTGGCGGAGTTCGGTCGTCGCCCGGTGGTCGTAGTCGACGACGTCGAGATGGTCGAACTCGACACCGGGTTGCACCACCAGCGCGACGACCCTGGGCCAGGCGTCCTGCAAGCCAGCGTCGGCGAATGCAGCGCGGTGCGCGGCGATGGTCTGCTTCGCCCGGTCTGCGGGCGTCGGGGTGAGGTGTTCGATGGTCTCGTGAGCGCCACCGGGTACGGGCACCTCGGTGCCGATGACGTAGACCGGGCCGTCCCGATTCGTCCGGCGGGCACTGTCCTCGGCCACTCGCATCAACCGAGCCGAGCGGCTCGCGACGATCTCGTCGGTCAGTACCGCCGGGTCGTCGGCGCAGGACATGCTGCAGTCCAGGTGGATCTTGGCGTACCCCGCCTCGACGTATGCGGCGATCAGTACCTCGGCCTTCTCCATTGCCGCCGTGGAGTTTTCGTGCTGCCAGCGGTTGGGGCCGAGGTGATCGCCGCCGAGGACGATGCGGTCGCGGGCGAAGCCCTGCTGGTCGGCAAGATCGAAGACCAGGTCGCGGAACTGCGCCGGCCGCAGCCCAGTGTATCCACCGAACTGGTCGACCTGGTTCGACGTCGCCTCGATCAGCACGTGGCCGTCGTCGGCCGCGGCCTGTGCCATCGCGGCCTGCACGACGGTCGGATGCGCCGAGCACACCGAGTAGACGCCGATCGGGTCCCCGCTGCGGTGCCTGGCGATGGTGTCGGCCAGCCAGTTGGCGCGTCGCAGGGTCGGCACGGTGGCACTCATCGAATCTCCCCGGCGGCCAGGGTGATTGGGGCCGTGACCGCGCCGGACAGCTCGGCGACGACGCCGGCGATGGCGCTCCGGGCCGACTTCAGATGGCGTCGGGGATCGGTGGCGTCTGGGTCCTCGGCGAGCGCGCGACGGATCGCACCGGTGTAGGCGACGTTGAGTGCGGTGCCGACGTTCACCTTGCGAATACCCGCCCCGACCGCGAGCCGAAGTTGGTCGTCGGGCACCCCGGAGGAACCGTGCAGCACCAGGGGTAGCGGTACGGCTGCGGCGAGTTCCTCGACGAGCGCGACGTCGAGACGCGCGTCGCGTGTGGTCATCGCGTGGGAACTACCGACGGCGACGGCCAAGCCGTCGACACCGGTCTCGGCGGCGAAGTCGGCGGCCTCGCGCGGGTCGGTGCGGGCGCCGGACTGATGCGCGCCGTTCTTGCCGCCAATCTCACCGAGCTCGGCCTCCACCCACAATCCGGCGGCACTGGCTCGCCGGGCCAGTGAGCGAGTCAGCGCGACGTTGTCACGGTAGGGCAGGTGCGCCGCGTCGATCATGATCGAGGTGATGCCGAGGTCGGCGGCCCGGTCGATGGCCACCGCGATGAGGGCGGCGTCCTGGAAGTGATCGAGGTGCACGGCCAGCGGTGCCGAGGAGTGCTCGGCGATCCGGGCGCAGGCCGCGGCCAGCGGGGCGACGTCACCGTCATGGAAGCGCGCCGTGTTCTCGCTGATCTGCAGCAGCGCGGCGACGCCGGCGCGTTCGGCACCCGCGGCGATGCCCTCGGCGTGCTCGATGGTCACGACGTTGAACGCCAGGACTGCGGAGCGCTCGGTGGCCGCCGAGGTGACCAGGTCTGCGGTGGCGGCCAAGGTCACGGGGTGACTCGCGGATCGGAGTGTGACGTGCGGAACATTCACCGAGCATGAGAGGCTCGCTCAAAGCGCGCAATGCAAAGCGGCGAAACGATCAAGAAAACTGATCGTCGCCTCCGTCGTCCCAAGGAGCCCGAGCGATGTCGACCAAGCGGACCGATCGCCTGCGTGAGGTGCTGTCGCTACTGCGCGACCGGGGCGAAGTGGGCTCGCAGGTCTTGTGCAAGGAGCTACGCGTGTCCGCCGCGACCCTGCGCCGCGATCTCGACGAGCTCGCCGAGCAGGGCTTGTTGGTGCGCACGCACGGTGGCGCCAGAGCGCTCGATCCGAGTGGCAGTGAGATCCCGGTGCGGTTGCGCGATCACCGGATGGTGGCCATCAAGCGGCGCATCGCACAGCGGGCGGCGGCGCTGGTGCCGGCGGGTCCGCAGGCCATCGCCCTCACCGGAGGCATCACCACCGGCGAGGTCGCTAGGGCGCTGAGGGGCCGGCCCAACATGACGGTCGTGACGAACTCGCTGACCATCGCCGCGGACTGTGCGGTGGATGCGCACATGAAGGTGATCGCGACCGGAGGGCTGGTGCGCGGCAACACCCTCGAGGCCGTCGGACCCATGTCCGAGCACGCCTTTCAGGTGATCACCGTCGGCACCGCGGTGCTAGGTGCCGACGGCATGTCGGCCGAGGTCGGGGCCACCACCTACGACGAGGCCGAGGCCCGCACCGCGATCGCGATGGCCGCCAACGCGCAGCGCGTCGTCGTGGCCGTCGATGGATCCAAGATCGGCAAGGTGACGCTGGCGAAGATGGTGGCGTTGAGCCAGATTCACCACCTGGTCACCGATTCGACGGCCAATCCCGGTCAGCTGGAACGTATTACGGCGGCCGGGGTGCGCGTCCACGTCGTCGAGGTGGACGGCGACGGCGCCTAGAGCAGACCGGAGTCCCGGATCGCCTCGGCCAGCGGTTCGAGCACCGCGGGGTCATACGGCGGGGGCAGGTAGATGATGGCGAGATCGAGGCCCTCGGCGCCCAGCGCGATGCAGTCCTCGATCACGCGGCGGTAGTTGCGATCCTCGCCGAGCCGGACGTGCGCCGACAGGGTGATCTCCTTGGGATCGCGCCCGATGTCCTTGCAGCGGGCCGCGAGAACGTCGCGCTTCTGCGCGAACTCCGCCGGAGTGCCGCCGACGAAGTTCCAGTGGTCGGCATACTTCGCGGTCAGCGGCAGGGTGCGCTTCTCGCCGCTGCCGCCGATGCAGATCGGAGGATGCGGCTGCTGCGGGCCCTTCGGCTCGTTGCGGGCATCCTTGAGCTGGTAGTACTTGCCGTCGAAGGTGGTGGTCTCGTTGGTCAGCAGGCTGGTCAGCACCTCGCACGCCTCCTCGAAGCGATCGAAGCGCTCCTTGATGGAGCCGAGTTCGATGCCGTAGGCGCCGGACTCCTCCTCGTTCCAACCGGCGCCGATGCCGAGCTCGAGGCGGCCGTGGGAGATGACGTCGAGGGCCGCGGCCATGTTTGCCAGCACCGCGGGGTGGCGGTAGTGGATGCCGGTGACCAGCACGCCGACGCGCAGCCGCTTGGTGGCCTGTGCCAGCGCCGTCAGGGTGATCCAGCCCTCCAGGCAGGGGCCGGTGGAGTCGGAGAAGATCGGATAGAAGTGGTCGAACGTCCAGCCGGACTCGAAGACGTCGATGTCATCGGCGGTCTGCCAGATTGGCAGCATCTCGTCCCAGGTGGTGTTCTGCGGGGAAGTCTTGAAGGCGAATCGCACTCAATCAACCCTAGACCCGCAACCGGTCGGGCGTCGATGAGTTTCTGGGCCGACGCGGGTCGGTACGCACATGATCGACATGACATCGGCGTGTACGCGAACGTCGGCGGTGCTCACTGCCGTCGAGGATCACCAGCTCGGCGGGACGAGCCCGTGCGAGGACTTCACGGTGGCGGAGGTGATCGCCCACGTGGGCGGGCTCGGGGTGGCGTTCGCCGCGGCCGCCCGCAAGGACGTCGGTGAGCTCACCAGCACGCCACCGGGTGAGGACGGCTACCGGCTGGATGCCGGCTGGCGCACCCGGTACCCGGCCAACCTGGCGGCTCTTGCGCAGGCGTGGCGCGAGCCGGCCGGGTGGCAGGGCATGACGCGCGTCGGGGGCGTCGACCTGCCCGGGGAGGTCTGCGGGCTGGTCGGGTTGGCCGAGGTGGTGATACACGGGTGGGACGTGGCCGTGGCGACGGGGCAGGCGTTCGGGGTCGAGGACGAGGTGGCCGAGGCGCTGCTGGGGCACATGACGGCCTTCACCGCCGGCGGCCCGGTCGAGGGGCTGTTCGGGCCTGCTGTCGAGATCGATTCAGGCGCAACGCCATTCGATCGAGTGCTGGCGCTGAGCGGACGTGACCCGGCTTGGCGGCCCTAGCTGGGGGCGACCAGGGACATCAATTCCGTTCCGTCGTCTGACAATTGGACGAGGGTGTCGCCCACCGCAATCAGTCGTGCCAGTGATCCGGCCGGCCGCGGGATCGCCCAGGCCAAGCCGCACGTCGCGAGATCGAAGGCTTGCGCGAGATCGTCGGACTTGGCGTTGGTGGGCGCTCGGAGTGCCACCGAACCGTCGGTTCCCAGGTAGCCATTGAGGTCGAAATTGCATGGGGTGCCGGCGTTACCACTGCGGAGATCATAGGGCTGCGCGCGAGGCGAGCCACCGGTGTCGGCGCCGACCCAGAGTGTCGACCCCATGAGCTGGATGGTGCCGGCCCGGTCGGCGGGCAAACTGAGCAGCATGTTGCCTTCGGGTGTGTAGATCCCCCAGCGGGTGCGGTCCTGCAGAATTGCCGTCAGATTTGCCGACGTGTTCGTGACCTGCAATCCGGCGACTCGCGTAGTGCTGATGAGCTTGCCGTGGTCATCGAAGAATTGGACAGCCGGGGGCTCATCCTTCGCGATGACCGACGCGGCGAAGCCACCGTCGAAGAACTTGGGTGTCTGCACGCGTGCATCCTGCGCCAGTTCGAGGTGAACGACTGAGCCGTCACCGAGCCCGAACAGCACACTGCCCGAGCCCTCACCTTGACTCTGAAAGGCGAGAGCGTCGTCATGCGCCGCGATCATTCCGACTCCGGATACGAACCACGTCAGGTCGGCAGTAGTGCCGACACCATGAACGCCTTCGTGCTCCGTCTGCGCGACGAGGTAGTCGCCGATCTGTCTGGCCTTCAGCTTCGTGCCCTGTAGCCTCAGTTCGGAAGACCCGCTGTACGACAATCGACCGCTGGAGCCATCGACGACCCAGGCCGTCGTGGCGGCCCCGTCGTCGGCGAGGCACACTGCCGAGCCGCCGTTGACGAAGCAACTCGGCGGGCGGGGCGTCGCATTGAGTGCGACCGGTGGGAACAGCGGATGCCCGTCCTTCACATTCACCCCGGCCAGCCACCATTGCGTTGCGGCCGGACTCGAACTGCTGGCGAGTAGATAGGTGCGGGGCCCCGAGGTCTTGATGACGGGCCCGGGGACGTCGGTGCCGTCGGTGGTGATCCTGGCATCCGCTGGCAACCCCAGTTGCGAGACGCTGGAGCTCCATCCGGGTACCGGCTTGGCGGCCATGGAGGGGAGCAGAACCTGAGCGGGCGGCTGCCAATGCCAACGTGCCCAGCGTTCGGAACCTCCGCCAAGGAACCACCATCCGACCGTCCCTGCGGCCACGACTGCGACGGTAGCGAGCAGGGCCGCGACGATGATCGGCCAGCGACGGCGGCGACTCGGTGGCGCCGGAGCATGGCCGGCCCTACCCGCGAGGTCGATCGATGGATCGGGTACACCGCGATGGCGAGGATCGTTCACGTCGTCCAATCGTGGTCTGCATAACGGGTCGCGAAGACGTAGGCCTTGTCGGCGAGTGCAGCCTCTGGCGATGGCAAACCTAGTTCGTGTTCCACATAGGAACGAGTGCTGACGCGGTCATGGCCCAGCCGTTGGAGCATGGTGGAGGCAAGCAGGTGCTGGGCAGCCCGAGCATTCTGACTGGCGAGCCTGGCAATCACCGAAATCTCCTCGCCCAGTTGGCTCTCGGTCATGTTGGCCACCTCTGGTCCTAGTTCCACGTGGACGGGTCTACCGTCGGCAAGCGCGGTCACCGAGACGGTTCCTGGCGGATTCGTGACACTGAAGAACATCGTGTTCGGTTCTGCCCCATCTGGTCCGACGTCGGTATGCGGCTCGGCGAGCGGCGAATCCCAGTGGCCGTGGTCGTCGTCCCGTGGCCCTTGAGGGGTGTCATTCACTTAGACCCCGCAGGCGTCGATGTCTCCGCCGGCGGCGGCGTCGGTGTTCTCGTAGGCGCTGGCGGCTGCCGTGAGCTTCTCCGACAGCTCGGTCGACACGCGGGACAACGCACCGCCTGCGGTCCGACGCGCGGTCGCGACTCGAGAAACGGCGATATTCGTTGCCGAACAAACGACTCCGTGGGTGTCCCACATGGCGTTGGCGGGATCCACGATGGACCTGTTGGCCCCGGCGATCTGGCCGATGGCCGTGTCCTGAACCGCGGTGAGATGCCGGACATGATCGGCCAACACCTTCAGGTTCTGCTCTGAATCCGTCGACATCGATACTCCAATCGCAATCAGCGCGGCGGCGACGCCGGCGCTCCGTATGGGGTGGCCGGTGTCGGCGCGGGGGGCACCTCGGGGCTCGGCACGGTGTAGGGCGTGTTCGGTTGGGAGCGGGACGGTCTTTGAGTACCGTCCGCGGGATCGGGCAGCGGCGTCGCATCATCGGGACGCGCCAGCGGATGGCCTGCATCGGGAACCGAGAAGATCTCACACCCACCCATGGGATTGCCCGATGTGTCGGCGCCGGCACTCTCGTAGGCGCTCAGAAGCTCGAGAATCCGTAGAGCATTCTCCGTGCTGTTCTTCACCAAGATGGCCAGCGTCGTGTTGACGGTCGCCATGGCGGCTCCGGCCGCCGCGACATCCATGGTGAACTTGATGGCAGCCGTCGGTGGGGTGGCATTCATCCAGCACGTCGCCAGGTCGTAGTCGGTGAGGTTCTGCGACGTCTCATCTAGCGTCTCACGCGTTCGAGAGACCTGGCCGGCTTCGATGTCGAGGACCTGGGCCACGGCTTCATCGGCGGCACTCACGTCGGACGCGCATCGTCGGTGTGACGCGTTCACCGCGTCGTAGACCTGGGAAGCCGTACCGTCCCAGCGATCCGTATGGGGCTCAGCGGCGATCAACGTCTCGGTGACCTCGGCCAAGCGTTGGCTAGATCTTCGGAATTCGTCACCGGTGTACGGCTCTCCGGACCCGGTCGACTTCTTCAGGCCGTCGATCGCCAGCTGTGCGGCGGAGAGAACCTTGGATTCAGCGAGCTTGGTTACCTTGCTGTTGGCGAACGCACCGGTGGCGCCACCCATGTTGAGGCCGAGACTGGCGAGCCCCTGCACGACGTCGTTGGCGTCGCCGATGACACTTCGTCCGTCGTTCAATGCCGAGTGAAAATCGCCCTCGACCAGGTCTTTGGCGAGATTGGGCACATCGGTCCACGCGCCGCGAACCCCGTTGACCAGGTCTAGGGGAGTCGGTGTCTCGACGGCGTCGAGCATCTTCCCCAGGTCATCCAGCAGGCCCACGGAGCAACCCCCTCTTCGTGTCGATGAAACCCTAACAGCCGATTTCGGGGTGCATTCGCGGCATTTTCGAACTGCATCGACGCGGGCACACTGGACCCATGGACCCGGTCACGGCGCTGCGCCAAATCGCCTTCTACAAGGACCGCGCCCGCGAGGATTCGCGACGTGTCATGGCCTACCGCAATGCGGCCGACGTCGTGGAGCGGCTCGACGACGCCCAGCGCGAGCATCACGGCAGGGCCAACAGCTGGCAGACGCTGCCCGGTGTCGGGCCCAAGACCGCGAAGGTGATCGCCCAGGCGTGGGCGGGGCGCGAACCCGACACCCTCGTCGAACTGCGCTCGGCGGCAACCGATCTCGGTGGTGGCGAGATCCGCGCGGCACTACGGGGCGATCTACATCTGCACTCCAACTGGTCGGACGGCTCGGCGCCCATCTCGGAGATGATGGCCACTGCGGCGATGCTGGGCCACGAGTACTGCGCGCTGACCGACCACTCGCCGCGGTTGACCGTGGCCAACGGGCTGTCCGCCGACCGCCTGCGCGAGCAGCTCGACGTCATCGACGAACTGCGAGAGACGTTCGCGCCCATGCGAATCCTGACCGGCATCGAGGTCGACATCCTCGACGACGGTAGCCTCGATCAAGACGACGACCTGCTCGAGCGGCTCGACGTCGTGGTCGCCAGCGTGCACTCCAAGCTCAAGATGGACGCCGCGGCCATGACGCGGCGCATGGTCCGGGCGGTCTCCGACGGCAAGGCCGACGTCCTCGGTCACTGCACGGGCAGGCTCGTCGAGGGCTCCCGCGGCATCCGGGCGGAGTCGGCCTTCGACGCGGAGAAGGTCTTCACCGCCTGCCGCGATCACGGCACCGCCGTCGAGATCAACTCCCGGCCCGAGCGTCGCGACCCGCCGACACGGCTGTTGACGATGGCCCTGGAGATCGGCTGCGTGTTCTCCATCGACACCGACGCCCACGCCCCCGGACAGCTGGACTTCCTGGGCTACGGCGCGCAACGTGCACTCGACAACGGCGTGCCCGTCGACCGGATCGTCAACACCTGGCCGGTGGACCGACTCCTGGAGTGGACCCGCGCCTAGTCCGGCAGCGTAGGCATCTCCAGCCCAGGGTCGCGGCCCAGGAGCACTCCGCGCATCACGGAGGCGTTGCCGAAGCGCTGGCGCACCTCGTCGACCGCGGCGTCCAGCGCCACCCGGTCGTGCTCTGCGGTGAACGGCAACTCCAGCTGCTGTGCACCCTCGCGGTCGATGTTGGACACCGCGAAGCCCACCAGCGTCAAGCCGCGTTCGGCGATCACCGGGGCTGCCGCGGCCACCAAAGCCCTTGCGGTGGCGAGGATGACGTCAGTCGAGGCGGTCGCGCGCGGCAGGGTGTGCGAGCGGGTGGCACGGGTGAAGTCGTCGAACCGCAGGCGCAGGACGACGGTGCGTCCGGTGCGGTCGGACCGACGCATCCGGCGGGTGATGCGATCGACGAGGTTGACGACGACGGCGTCGATCTCCCCGTCGGACATGGTGTTCCCGGCGCGCCCAAGCGCGCGTTGCGCACCCACCGAGTGGCGCCGCACCCCGGTGACGACCCGTCGGCGGTCGATGTTGTGGGACAGGGCGAACAGTTGGCGGCCCATGCCGCCACCGACGATCGAGCCGAGCATGGACTCGCTGAGTTCGGCGACGTCGGCCACGGTGCGGATGCCGTGGGCGTGCAACTTGTCGGCCGTCTTGGCCCCGACGCCCCAGAGCCGCCGCACCGGCAGCGGATGCAGGAACGCCAGCTCGCGGTCCGGCGGCACCAGGAGCAACCCGTCTGGCTTGGCCTCCTGGCTGGCAACCTTGGCGAGGAACTTGGTGCGGGCGATGCCGACGGTGATGGGCAGCCCGACCCGGTCGCGGACCCGCTCCCGCAGCTCGGCCCCGATCTGTACCGGTGTGCCCGAGACGCGGGCCAAGCCGCTGACGTCGAGAAACGCCTCGTCCACCGATAGTGGCTCGACCAAGGGACTGGTGTCGCGGAACACCTCGAACACCGCAGCGCTGGCCTCGGAGTAGGCCGCCATCCGCGGCGGCACCACGATCGCGTGCGGGCACAGCTGCAGGGCCTGCCGGCCACCCATCGCGGTGCGCACGCCGTACGCCTTGGCCTCGTAGCTCGCCGCGAGCACCACCCCGCCGCCGACGATGACGGGCCGGCCCCGTAGCGACGGATCGTCACGCTGCTCGACCGAGGAGTAGAAGGAGTCGAGGTCGGCGTGCAGGATGGACGCCGAGTCCCGAGGCGGACCAGAGGACCGCGTCGCCTCGCCCGACTGCCTGATCGACACGAACACATGTTCGCATGCAGGACCGACGCCGAGCGTGAATCTGGCGACGGAAATCCCAGGATGGGCGTCGCCAGATTCACCCTCGCGACGGTGCGGCTACTGGCCTTCGCCGTAGATGCTGGTCAGCCAGATGTGCGCCAGGGTGTCCACGATCCGATCCTCGGCCACCGCGCCGCTCTCGGCGACCAGCGTGGCCGTCATGGTGCGTTCGTTCATGAGGTTCAGCGACGTGGCGAGGTCGTGTGCCGGCAACGTCACCGGGGCCGCGCCGCGGGCCCGCTCGGCCTCGATGAGCGCGGCCGTCTGGTCGATCCACTTCTGCATGAATGCCGACCACACGGTTCGCAGTTCGGAGCTGGTCGCCAGCGCCTCGGTGCCGGCGCGCGCGACGACGCTGTGCGAGCCGAACGCGGTGAAGAAGGTGCGAATGCCCTCCCGGAACGCGCGGCGAGGATCGCTGGGCAGGGTTTGCATCGCCCCGTCGAAGCCCGTGTCGGCCCGCCGGATCAGCGGGTCGATCAGTGACAGCAGCACCGCGTCCTTGGACGGGAAGTAGAAGTAGAACGTCGGCCGCGACAATCCCGCCCCCTTGGCGAGGTCGTCCACGGAGATGTCGGCGAACTTCTTCTCCTCCAGCAGGCGCTCGGCAGTCGCGAGGATCGCGGCCTCACGATCGTCACCGGACGGACGCGTCGAGCGGCGTCCGCGGCCGGATCGTGCGGTGCTGGCGGTGGTCACGGGTGTCGACTTTACTGCATGTCGAAATATTCAACACACTGTTGACCTATTCGACACGGTGTTGATAACGTGTCGCCATGACAGAACACCTCGACGTCCTGATCGTCGGCGCCGGCATCTCCGGCATCAGCGCGGCCTGGCACCTGCAAGACCGCTCCCCTTCGAAGAGCTACGCCATCCTCGAGCGCCGCGCGAACATGGGCGGCACGTGGGACCTGTTCAAGTACCCCGGCATTCGCTCGGACTCGGACATGTTCACCCTCGGCTTCCGGTTCAAGCCGTGGACGTCGGCCAAGGCGATCGCCGACGGTCCATCGATCCTGGCCTACATCAAGGAAGCCGCCGCCGAGAACGGCATCGACGAGAAGATCCGCTACAACCACCAGGTCATCGCCGCGGACTGGTCCGATGCCGACAACCGCTGGACGGTCACCGTCGACACCGACGGCGGGCAGAAGACGATCACCTGCTCGTTCCTGTTCGCAACGACCGGCTACTACAACTACGACGAGGGTTACTCGCCGACCTTCCCTGGTGCCGAGGACTTCTCCGGCACCATCGTGCACCCGCAGCACTGGCCGGAGGATCTCGACTACGCCGGCAAGAAGATCGTCGTGATCGGAAGTGGCGCCACCGCCATCACGCTGATACCGGCGCTGATCAACAGCGGCGCAGGGCACGTCACCATGCTGCAGCGCTCACCGACCTACGTCGGCTCGCTGCCCGACGTCGACCCGATCGCCGAGCGCGTCAACAAGCTGTTGCCCGAGAAGGCCGCCCACGTGGTGAACCGCTGGAAGGCCATCCTCTTCAGCACCGCGCAGTACCAGCTGGCGCGCAAGTTCCCCAACTACATGCGCAAGACGCTGCTGACCATGGCGCAGCGCCGGCTGCCCGAGGGCTACGACGTCGAGAAGCACTTCGGTCCGCGGTACAACCCGTGGGACGAGCGACTCTGCTTGGCGCCCAACGGAGATCTGTTCAAGACCATCCGCAAGGGCAACGCCGACGTGGTCACCGACACCATCGACACGTTCGTCCCCGAGGGCATCAAGCTGAACTCCGGTGACGTCCTGGACGCCGACATCATCGTCACCGCAACGGGTCTGAACCTCCGGCTGTTCGGTGGCGCCGAGGTGCGCCGCAACGGAGAGCCCATCGACCTGACCGAGACCATGTCCTACAAGGGCATGATGCTCTCGGGCGTGCCGAACATGGCCTTCACCATCGGCTACACCAACGCCTCGTGGACGCTGAAGGCAGACCTGGTCTCCGAATTCGTCTGCCGCGTGCTGAACTACATGGACGCCAACGGTTTCGACACCGTCGTGCCAGAGCATCCCGGCGACTCCGTCGACGAGCGTCCGCTGATGGACTTCACCCCGGGGTACGTGTTGCGGGCGCTCGACAGCCTGCCCAAGGCAGGTTCGAAGACGCCATGGAAGCTCAAGCAGAACTACTTCCTCGACGTCCGGATGATCCGCCAGGGCAAGGTCGACGACGAAGCGCTGCACTTCACCAAGCACCATGCGCCCGTAGGGGTTTAGTCCCCCGAGACGACCACTATTCCGTCGTCGTCGCAGTACGCGATCTCGCCGGGCACGAACGTCACACCGCCGAAGGTCACCGCCACGTCGCGGTGGCCTTCGCCGGTCTTGGTGCCCTTGCGCGGATTGGTGCCCAGCGCCTTGATGCCGATGTCCATGGTGCGCAGTGCCGCGGCGTCGCGGACGGCACCGTGCACGATCAGCCCGGCCCACCCGTTCTCGACGCCAAGGCCGGCGATGATGTCGCCGACCAGCGCGGTGTGCAGCGAGCCCTCGCCGTCGATCACCAGCACGCCGCCGTCGCCGTGCTCGGAGAGGATGGACTTCAGCAGGGCGTTGTCCTGGAAGCAGCGCACGGTGGTGATGGGCCCCGCGAACATGGTCCTGCCGCCGTAGTTCCCCAGCTGCAGATCGCAGCTGCGGACGTCGGGATGGATGTCGTCGACGAGGTCGGCCGTGGCGCGCGGTTCGATGGTCACGGCTCGATGCTAGCGACCCCTTCCCGGGTCAGTCGTCGTCGGAACTGCGGCGCACCAGCAGCACTACCAAGACGGCCAACACGCCCGCTGCGACCGCGGCGACGATCGGCAGTCGCGACGGCTCGGGTCCGGGCAGGGGAATGGGCGTGGGTGCCTGTGCGATGGTCGACTTCGCCTGAGCAGCCGCCTCTTTGGCGGGCGACGTCTGCGCGGCATCGCCATTGGTGGCCGGGCCGGGGCCCGGGGTGGCGGGGGCGGGCGGCGGCGTCGCCTTCTTCGCGGGTGCCTTCTTCGCCGGCTCGGCCTTCTTGGCGGGGGCCTTCTTGGCCGGTGTGCTCTTCACGGCCTTGACCGGTGCCTTCTTGGCAGGCGCCTTCTTCGCGGCCTTGGCCGGAGGCTTCGACGGCTGCGGTGCCGGGTCGGCACCCGCACTCGGAGACTGATCGTTGGGCGATTCGCCCGGTCGATCCTGCTCGTCGGCCATGGTGGCTGCTCCTTTGCAATCGGCAGTGTGCCCATCATGCCAGTTGGTCCACATCGGCTAACCCGTGACCGCCAGCGCGGCCGCCAGGGTCAGGGCCATCGCCATGATGGCCAACTCGACCCGGGACCTGACGCGAGACACGGTAGCGGTGGCACGGTGCGAACGCGCGGCGGGCAGCCACGCCGCGCGGTTGCGCGCGGCCAGCACCACCAGCACCACCGTGACGAGGATCTTCGCCATCAGCACCCGCCCGTAGCCGGTGGCATACAGGTCGGCCGGTGAGCCGAGGGTCACCGCCGCCCCGGCCACTCCGAACACCAGCAGCACGACGACGCACCCCAGCGAGACCTGGGAGAACCGGGGAAGCACCCTGGCCCACTGCCCGCGGTGAGTCACCGTCGCCACCAGCGCCGCGAGCGAGCCGCACCAGATCGCCGCCGCCAGCGTGTGGACCGCCACTGCGATCCCGCCCCATGGACTCTCGGACAGGTGCCCGACGAGGCTGCGGCCCCCCACCCCGATCGCCGACGCGCCCACGACGACCACTCCCAGCGTCGAGGCGGGACGCACTCCTTCTCGCGCCCCGGCCACCGCCAGCGCGCACACCACCGCCGCCGCCCCTAGACACACCACACCCGCGTGCCCAACGGCGGTATCGGTGGCGAACACGACGGCCGTGCGCACGTCGACGCGCCCGGTGGAGGCGCCCGCGGCCTCGGCCGCGCCCACCAGCAGCCGGACGAGTTCGGCCACCACCCACACCGCCGCCGCCACGATCAGCGGGCGCGAGGCGCGACGGCCGAGCTCCCCGCGGTAGCGCTCGACGTCGTAGGCGGGAACGATGGCGAGGCCAAACGCCGCCACGGCCGCACCGTCACTCAGCGCCCGAACCAGGCTGGGCGCCAGGGCATTCTGCGGATACGCCAACCCCCAGGCGACTCCCGCGGCGACCCCGACGCACAGCGCGCCGAGGATCGCCGCGGGCAGTCGATTCACTTGCGGCGCAACGCGACCCACGCGCCGCCCGCCACGATCACCGCAGCCAGCACGATGAACGGCCACACCGGAAGACCGTCGCCGCCGCCAGCGGGCTGGGCGATCTTCGGCCCTGGTGACCCGGTTCCCGCGACCGTCAAGGTGAACGACCACGAACCGGAGACGACGTGGCCGTCTGCCGACGTGACGCGGTAGTTGACGGTGTACGTGCCGGTCGGGCCGAGGGGTAGCAGCGCGACGCTGGCAACCGCCCCGGTGACCTGCACGCTCCCCGTCGACCACAGGTTGCCGTCGGGGCCCACGACCGTCATGGCCGCGAAGTCAGTCTGCAACTGCTCGTTGAACGTGGCGCTGACCCGTGCGGGCCCCGCTGTCACCGAGGCGTCGGCGGCGGGGTCGGTCGAGATCCGCACGGCGTGGGCCGACGCGACCCCCGCCCCCGCGAGGGCGGAGCTCGCCAACAGGACCCAGACCAGCGTCGCGGCTGCCACCCGCCCGATCATGTCCGGCGACGTCCCGTGAATGCCAGCACGGCGGCCACCGCGGCGAGCAGCAGAGCGCCACCCGCCAGCCACCGTGCGGTGTCGTCGGGGGCCGGCACCGTTTGCACGGCGGCGGGCTCGACGGCTGGTGCCGCCGAGGCGGTGGGTGCCGCCGGCGGTGCGTCGTGCCCGCCGGGGGGCCCGGTCAGGTCGAGCACCGGGGCGGGGTGCTCGGGCTCGGCGCCATTGGGCAGCGGTGGCTCGTCCCATTTGACGACGGTGCCGTCCGAGTACGTCTGGGTGGCCGGAAAGGTCACCGACGGCTCGTTGGGCAGCGTCACCGACACGTCGAACCGGGCGAACTGATCGGGTGAGATGCCGACCGACGGTGCGGCCGTCCAGGTGACCGACCGGACGGTCCCTGCCTTGACGTCGCGGTCCAGCCGCGCCGTCCAGCCCGGCATGACTTCGGTCCGGGCCGAGGCCACGTTGGGCAGGTCCACGCTGAATTCAGTTGTCAGCGCGCCCTTCTCGGATTCGCCCGGCACGCGGAAGGTGAGCACCGCGGTGCTGCCGGGAGCTGCGTCGTCCGCGTCGACGTGGACGTGCGCCCACGCCGGCGCGGTGCCCGACAGCAGCGCGATCGACATGACCGCGCCCGTCGCCGCAGTCGTGATGAGGGCGCGTGAGTACGCCCGATGAATGGTTCTCATATTGGGTTGTTGCCTTCTGTCGTCTGATGGTCTTCGGGGTCAGGGGGCGAAGACCACCGGCGGACCGCGATGAGACAACGACGTACGAAGCAGGCGAGCGGACTGCAGTGGCTGGTCCGCGCTGCGGAGGACGACCGCAGCCGGCGCGGCGACGGGAAGACGCAGGCGCGGCGCGACGGCGAGCAGCACGCGCGAGATCGCCGCGCAGAGCCGGCCGCCGATCGTGATCAGCGCGGCGCCGACGGCGACCGCCGTGACATGGGCTGCCAGCATCGTCGACCACGGCGCGGTCGCGGCGGGGTGGTGGGTGTGCCCATCGATGCCGAGGAGTAGGTGACCGAGCAGCTGGCCGGCCGCCAGCACGCAGACCAGCACGGTGAATTGCTCGGTCCGTCGCGAGGTGGCGACGCCGGCGCCCAGCGTGAGGGAAAGCACGGCGAGCAGCGCCGTCGTCGGGCTGGTGGGCAACCCTCCACCCGCCGAGGCGTGCGCCGCGACCGCGAGGACGGCGGTCAGCGCACCGGTCGCCGCTCCGCGCAGAATCGCAGCCGGAGCGGTCGAGCCGATGCGTGCGAGTGCGATCAGACCACTCCGAGACGAGCCATCAGGTCGGCGTCGACACCGTCGAGCTGATCGGCGATCGCGGCGTGCGCCGCCCGGCGCCGCGGGGTCGGCATGTTCTCGGCGGCGGTGACCGCTGCGGAGAGGTCGCGCAGCCGATCGGTGACGGCGGAGACGAACTGCTTGGTCTCGGCGTCCTTCGGACTCTTCGCGGCCACCTTCGACAACGTCTGCTCCGCGCCGGCGATCCTCGCGGAGAGGGCACCGCCCGCACCGGAGAACTGGCCGAGCTGGCTGAGCGGAACGCCCAGCCGGTCCGCACGGCGCTCGTCGACGTAACCCCTGGCTGCGACGACCGCACGGTAGGCGACCGGAACCAAGACGGGCGCCAGCATGCGCGCAATCGTCAAGCTACGGCGAATGCGCGCCGGTGAGAGCAGCTGACCCTCGCGCGCCGCCTTGAGCTGGTTCTCAGCAACCTTCAGGGCAGCGCGGTCACTGTCTCGTTGCGCCTTGAGCCCGGCCTTGATGGCCTTGGTTTGGCGTTTTGCGTCGGCCTTGATGCGTCGGGCTTCGTTCTTGGCCGACAGCCTCGCCTCCAGCTTGGCCTTGGCCTTGATGGCCTTGGCCTCCGCACGCCGAGTTGCCCGGCTCTTGCGCCGTATGAACAAGCCCATCCCGGCTGCCTCCCGGTCATCTCGTCGTGATCTGGCGATCGTGGCTGTGCTAGTGCCGCCAACACTAATGCCGGGTGCGCCGCCGACCCTTCGCACCCCGCCCCAAGGTCACGGTTTTCGGGCTCCAGCAAACAAGATCGCCCGATTGTGCGAGAATCGTCGCACAGTGGGCGCGCCGTCATGGGTGCTGCAAGGGCACCCATTTGGCGTGGTGAGAGGTGTGGGGGCACGTGGCTACGCGATTGCGAATCGCCGCGGCGGCCTGTGTGGTGACGTCCGGGCTGCTCGTGGCTGGTGCTGGTGCCGCGATGGCGTTTGCCGATCCGGACGCTGGTCAGGCGGGGGAGTCTGCGGGCTCGTCCGCGCCGTCGACGGGTGCCGGCACGGCCACGCCCTCGGAGCCGTCGACGCCGGCGTCCGGTGCAGGTGCGACGGGTGCGGCCACCCAGACCGTGACGGCGCCGATGCCGACCATGCAGCTGGGCGACGGGCGCAATGGATTGGCCGCAGGCGGATCCACCGCCAGCACGGGCGTCTCATCTTCCAGCAAACTCTCCGAGGCGTCGGGAAGTGCCTCGTCCGAGACGGCTTCGCCGACCGCTGGCGAATCCGCGGCCGCGGCGCGCGAGACCGCGGCCGCCGAAGCCACCACCGCTGACACCACCGCTGTGTCGACCACGGCCGAGACCACCACGTCGATCCCGACCACTACCCAGACCAGCACCACGACGACCACCACCACCACCACCACCACGACGGGCCCCCCGGCGCCGCCGGACGGTTCCGGAGTCGGCTGGCACTGGCCGTGGTGCTGGGGCTTGCCGCCAGGACAGCCGTCCGTCGGAGGCAGCAGCGGCAACGGCGCTGGCACGAGCATCGGCAAGCCGCCCGTCGGCGTCGGCGTGCCGCAGGCGCCACCGCTGATGCAACTGCCCGCGGTCGTCCCGCCCCCGCTGCCCGTCCTGCCCGTCGACCCGGTCGCTGACGTGATCGGTGGGTTGGCCACGGTCGCGGCGGAGCTGCCCTTCGGACCCCTGACGCTTCCCGCCATCGTGCCGGGCACCGGGGCAGGCGGTGGTGGCGGTGCTGGCGGGGGAGCCGCCGGCCGGGGCGCCGGTCCCAGGCCAGGGACGCCGTCGGCGCCGCGGACGCCGGGAGGCAGCTCGGAGAACAGGGTCGAGCCGTCCAACCCGGGCCGGCCGAACCCGTCCGCCTTCGGTCCGAGCAACGGCGCCATGCCGGCGTCGTACCGGGCAGGATATGGGGAGTATCTTCGCGCGGCGGGCGTCGGACAGATGGCCGCGGTCGCCGTTCCAGGGGTGACGGGCATCCTCGTGCTCACCGGAGCGGGTGGGCTCGTCGGCTACCGGCAGGCCCGCGCGGGACACACCCTGCGCGCCAATGGCACGGCGCGCTTCATGGGTTGAGGGGTTTAGTGGGCTACAGCGTCCGAGAACGGGGATAGTGGACTCATGAGAGGGGGTTCTAATGCCAGCCAGCCGTCGCGTCACCCGCGCCGTCAGTGAGGTCCTCGACCTTGCCCCTCGGCGTGGCGAAGTGTCACTCGCGCGTCTCGTGGACGCCGTCGCCGAGAGCCGCGGTCGTCAGATCCAGTTGAAGATGGCCGACCTGCCCGCGGGAGTCTGCGGCCAGTGGCGTCAGTACGCCGATCGGGACGTCTTCCTCATCCAGCGAGGTTTGCCCGCCGGTGACCGGACGCTCGCCCACGAACTCGGCCACCTCGTCCTCGGTCACGAGGGCATCTCCGTCGTCGAGGCGGCTAGGGGCCAGACCGAATTCGCCAGTTCGGACCTCATCGGGTACATGCTCAACCAGCGAACCGGTTGCATGGGGCCCAGTGGGGAGGACCTCGAGCAGGAGGCCGAGGACTTCGCCGCGCTGCTCATCTACCGTCTGGGTCGCCTGCCGTCCGACCGCGCATCCATCGTGCAGGTGCGGCTCGGAGAGGCGTTTGGTTGATCATCTGGGTGATTGCCGGTCTCCTCGGACTGGCGACCGGCCTGCGCATTGGCTGGGCACTCGTCAACAAGCAGTCGCTCGTCAGCGCGGCCATGATCCTGGCGCTGGGCAGTCTCGGGTTGGTGGCTGCGCTCAACTGGCAACCGCTGACACTGCTGATCGACACCCTGGTGCGGTGGCCCAACGTGTCCACCGTGCTGAGCCAGGTGGCGTTGATCTCCTGTGCCGCCGGCAGCTGCGTGATGATCACCTCGGCGGCGTCCGAGCGTAAGCCGGCGACGATCCGCCGCATCGCGATGATCCAGTACGGTGTGGCCGCGCTCATCGCTGCGGTCACGCTGATCGCGTTCTTCACCTCTCCACAGCAGCCAGAGATGGCACCGGAGGAGTACCTGCGGCGCAATCTCGGATCCGGCGCGACGAACGTGTCCTGGCTGCTGCCGCTGCTCTACGTGATGCTGGCGCTGACGCTGGTGGTGTGGGCCGGCGTTCGGCACTCGAACCGCACACGCCGTGGTCGCGCACTGTTCGTATTCACCACCGGGGTGGTCCTCATCGTGCTTGCCAGCGCGTTCTTCCTGCTGCGGGCCGTCGGGACGACGGGATTCATCGGGGTCGGCACCGCCGCGACGCTGCTCGGCTGCGCGATGCTCGTGGTGGCCAGCGGCTCCCTGCTGCCGAGCGTGGAGGACTGGTTCGGGGCGCGGCGAGAACTGCGCGTCATTCAGCCGCTGCTCGACGAGCTGAGTCGCCGGCACCCGAACGTCGGGATCGGGGTGCGGCCGCGCGGGCCGCTGCTGTTCCGGGTGGCCGAGCAGATGTCGCTGATCTCCGACGCACTGTATCTAGAGGCCACCAGGGCGCTCGGCGGTGACGACGCCGGGGCGTCAGCCGACGCCCAGGAGAGTCCTCCGGTCGAACCGGAGGAGCAGGCGCTTCGCATAGCGGAGTGGATCTACGCTGGTCGAGGCAGCGATCGCGACTCGGTGCACGCCGCATTTCCCGGTCCGCACTGGCTACGCCAACCGCCGTCGTACTCGGATCGGGAATGGATCTTGGCGATCGCCGATCAGTACCGCACGCTCGAGCAGCACGTCAGCGTTGCGGCGTCCTGACGACACCCGTTCGCGGAATGCCGCACCGCTGAGAGCTACGGGTCGAGAGGGCTAATCGTCGAGGTGCTCTTGACGGCGCAGCTCGTCGACCTTCTGCACGAGGTCCTGCTGAGCCTCCGGCGACAATCCGACGGTGCGCGCGGCAATGCGGCGGATGCCCTCGTCGCGCATGCTGGCGAGCCAGGTCAGCTCCTTGTCGAGCTTCTCGTAGTACTCGTCGTCGGTGAAGTACGCCGGCTTGATGCGGAAGAAGTTGGCAAGTGCCGCCATGGTGGCGACCGACGGGTTGGTTCGGTTGCCCGATCGCAGCTGCGACAGGTACGGAGCCGACATCGTGATGCCCTCGGCCTTCAACGCGGCGATGACTTCAGCCGACGTGTGCGGCCCGCGTCCAGGCGGGTAAACGGTGTCGAACAAGCGGTTCAACCTGGCGGAAAAAGTCATGCTCATCGATGTGTCCTCCACTTAGCCGTTGCGAGCGGTCCTGCTTTGCGGCGTATTTGCTGATCATCGTAGCGAGAGTTCCTCCGACAACCAAGTGCAAACCACCGAAAAGTCCGTCTCGCGACATGTTCGGACCGAACTCCGTGACGTCTAGCAGCGATTTTCACTGGCGTCGACGTCGCCGAAGTGCAGCGCCGGCAAGCAAATACTAACGCTCGAGTTGTTTTGCCCTGCGCTGGAAGGCTAGCGACAGCAGCCCGATGTGTCTCGATTTCCGCTCCGGCAATCTGCGTTCGATCCGCAGTCGACGGCATCAGTTATTTGCTCAGTTGGTGAACGATCCTGCAGGTAGCCCGGTCCGCGACTGCTTTCGCGCACGTCAATCTCGGATAAGGGGGGAGATGATCGGGCTGTCGGCCGTTCGACTGACAGTAGCCAGTGGCTATTTACTGGGAATTAGTCCACGAATCGCGCACGGCGCGGCACGGACGGGGTCGATTCGGCGTGGCGCGTGGGGGATCAGGCGGCGAGCAGCATGGCGAGCACCGCGGTATCCGGATGCGTGATGGGGTCCACGCCGACCTGACTGACCATCGAGGTGATGGTGCCGTCGGATTCGGCCTCCACCCAGGCCGCTCGATGGTCGAGGCCGAGGTGCGGCAGCCCGGGTAGCAGGACACACCCTGACGCGGCGCCCGCGCACTCGGGGAGTGATGGCATGGTCTCCGACGGGGGATGAAGCATCAGCAGCGCGGGCGGTTGCTTGCGGGCGAAGTATCCGGGCGGAATGGCGGCGTCGCCGACCACGGTGCCCTCGGCCATCACCAGCCCGACCGTGCCGGGAGCCGGCTCGTCGGGAAGTTCCTCCCGCACGCCAAAGATCGTGGTGGTCGACAGCAGGCCAGGCAGCGAGGCCACTCGAACCGCCACCATCAGCAGCTGGGCCCACTCCTTGGTCGAGTCCGGCCACCGGCCCGACACGACGAAGCCCTTGAGCGAGCCACCTGAGTGGAAGGGTGCGACTTCGATGGCTCCATGAGATCCGGTGTCCATCCTCGCCTCCGATCGGTGCGCACTGATTGCCGCCCGACACGGCTGTGGGTCGATCCCGAAAGGATGCGATAGGCGGGCACTAGCACGCAAGAGGACACGAGTGCCAGAAATACGACGGTTACGTGGCTGGCCCGCCGCGCGAGCCCCTCACCGTCCACACCACCCGGTAGGTGCCCGCCGCGGATACCCAGCCGAACTCGTGGGAGTCGGCCGCCCCGGGCGCCCGGGGATCGTCCGAGCGCGCCTCGAAGATCGTCCCGCTGGGGGATTCGTAGACCTCACCCACGCGCTTGACGAGCCACCGGGCCGACGAGCGCGGATCGCGAAACAGTCGCAACTGGCCCTGCCGGAGCTGGCCACCGCGCCAGGCGACGAGTCCGTCACCGGGTTGCAGCGCCGGCCGCATAGAGTCTTCGACCACCCTGAACAGCCGTAGCGGGATGCGGCCAGAGGGATGGTTGTCGCCCACCCCCAAAGGGTAAGTTAAGGCCATGCTGCAACGACTCTTCTCCAATGCCACTCCCGCCCACGCCCACTGCGATCTGTACTGCGGCGTGTACGACCCCGCCCAGGCCAAGATCGAGGCGTTGTCGTGCCTGAAGACGCTGAAGAAGTACCACGACTCCGACGACGAGCACTTCAAGACGCGCGCCATCATCATCAAGGAGCAGCGCGCCGAAGAGGTCAAGCACCACCTGATGGTGCTGTGGGCCGACTTCTTCACCAAGGATCACTTCGAGCAGTTCCCGAACCTGCACCAGCTGTTCTGGGAGGGCGTGCACGGCGCGGGTGACGTCAAGAAGTCCCTCGACGTCGCCGTCGCCGAGAAGCTGCTGAAGACCATCGACGAGATCGCCGACATCTTCTGGCAGACCGAGAAGGCCAAGGACATGGGCGTCTACCCGCCTGCTTGATCTACCCCCAGTAACGACGTAGGCCGACCAGCGCGCGAGCGCTGTGTCGGCCTTCGTCGTGTGGAGCTGAGGGTCGTATGGAAGCTCAGGTCAGGATGATCAGGGCGAGCACGCCGAGCAGGACGAGTGCGATCACACCGGCCCGCACGCACGCAATCAGTTGACTGTGCGTATAGACACTTCCCGACGTCTGCCATTCGGACGGCGGAACGGCTCCCCGGCCCAGCGGATGCGATGCCATCAACAGCTCCTGACCTGCGCTATCAATCGTGTCCCCCCGGTGAGATCTGTCACAACCCGCGGTTGTGATCGCGATCATAACCTCTTCGACGGTGACAGAAAAATCGATGCACGCGTGCGGTCACGACGCCGTAAGTCGTTAGCCTGACGACGCTTTTCGCTCACCGTCGCGGAACCTGTTGATCACTGGCCGTTCGGAGTACAGCGTTATCCCCAGCTGGTTCCAGGTGAATGCCAGATTCGCCGGTTCAGCGGGTTTCGCGCTGATCCGAGCCTGTGCATGAACCTGTGGAAACTGTGGATAGGCGACCGGTTGCCAAGACTGCCGTGCCAGCATTGATCGATGACGAAGGAGGTGGCGAAGCAGTGAGTGACGACCAGGTGTCGCAGGCTCGGATCGCCGAGGTTCCCGAGAAGTTCGACGATTCGGTGGTGCTGCTCGACGTCCGGGAGGACGACGAATGGCAGCGGGGGCACGCCGCGGGTTCGCAGCACATCCCCATGGGCGACGTTCCGGCGCGGATGGCCGAGATCGACCCGGATGCCACGCTCTACGTGGTGTGTCATGCCGGCGGCCGGTCGATGCGGGTGGCCCAGTATCTGGCCCGCAACGGCTACGAACCGATCAACGTGGCGGGCGGCATGCTCGAGTGGGTCGCAGCGGGGCGACCCGTCGTCACCGACGACGGCTCTGCCGGCACCGTTTGACGGACCGTAGGCTGGTCCCGTGATCCAGGTCTGTTCACGGTGCGGCACGCGATGGAACGTGCGCGACCGTCAGCGCGTCTGGTGCCCCCGTTGTCAGGGATCGCTGCTGGCGCCGTCCACCGAACCGGAGCCGCAGTGGGCGGACCGGGCGAGCGGTGGCCAGCAGGCGGCCACGGGTGCCCGGCCCCGGTTGCCCGCCGGATATCGCTGGATTGCGGTACGGCCGGGCGCGCCTCCACCAGCCCGGCGCGTGCGTCCACCGCTGGGGCCGACGCCCCGGTACGCGGTCATCCCCCGGTGGGGTCTGCAGGATCGAATCGCTCCCGTGGAACCGCCGCAGGCGGTCGAGGCGCCACGGGCGTCGGCACGCATGGTCCGGATCACGCTGATGGTGATGCTGATCGCGCTCAGCGTGGCCGCGCTGGTGCACATCGCCAACTACGCGCTGCTGCTGTACAACCGCTCACGGCTGCTGCACCCGCTCGTGGCCGGGGTGGCGACCTGGGCCGGTGTGGCGGTCAGCGTCGTTGCGTTCTTCGCGATGATCGCCGCGGCGGTGGTCCTGACCAACTGGCTCATCTCCCGCCGCGCCGTCGCCTACGCCCGCCACGACGAGTCGGACCCCCGGCCGGCGTGGCAGCTATGGCTGGGTTGCCTGGTGCCGCTCGTCAACCTGTTCTGGGCGCCGGTGTTCGTCATCGAGCTCGCCAGGGTGGAGGGCCGGCTCACCTGGCTGCGTGCGCCCATCGTGGTCTGGTGGGGTGCGTGGTGGGTCAGCTTCGCGGTGTCGGTGTTCGCCTTCGCGACGAGTTTCACGCGGGATGCGCAGGGCATCGCGAACAACACGGTGGCCACCACGATCGCGTATCTGACTGCGCTCGCGGCGCTGCTGTTGACCGTGAAGATGTACCGCGCGTTCGAACACCAGGCGGTCGATCGACCGGTCAAGCGGTGGGTCGTCGTCGCCGAGGAACCGGCTGATTCCGCGCCCCGGGTTGAGTCCGAGCGGGACGAACCGGCAGCATAGGCCCATGACTTCGGCCGACGGAGCACTCGCCGGCCACCCGTTCGTGGTGGCCCACCGCGGAGCATCGGCACAGCGTCCGGAACACACCATCGCGGCCTACGAGTTGGCGTTGCGCGAGGGCGCCGACGGGGTGGAGTGCGACGTGCGGCTCACTCGCGACGGCCACCTGGTGTGCGTGCACGACCGGCGCATCGACCGCACGTCGACGGGCACCGGGTTGGTCAGCGAGATGACGCTGGCGGAATTGCGTGAATTCGATTATGGCTCTTGGCATTCCAGCTGGAGATCGGATGGCGGCCAGGGCGAGACCGGCCTGCTGACCCTCGACGATCTGCTGACGCTGGTCCTGGACTGGAACCGGCCCGTCAAGATCTTCATCGAGACCAAGCACCCGGTGCGCTACGGCGCACTGGTGGAGAGCAAGGTGCTCGCGCTCCTGCATCGCTACGGCATCGCCTCCCCGGCATCGGCCGACCTGGCCCGTGCCGTGGTCATCTCGTTCTCGGCAGCGGCCGTGTGGCGGATCCGTCGTTCCGCGCCCATGCTGCCGACCGTCCTGCTCGGGGAGACGTCCCGCTACTTGGGCGGCAGCGCGGCGACGACGGTCGGGGCCACCGCCGTGGGACCGTCGATCGCCACGCTGCGTGAGCATCCCGAACTCGTCGACCGGGCGGCCGCCAACGGCAGGGCGCTGTACTGCTGGACGGTCGACCACTACGAGGACGTCCAGTACTGCCGTGACGTCGGGGTGGCCTGGGTCGCCACCAACCACCCCGGCCGCACCAAGGAGTGGTTGCAGAACGGGCTGACCCAGGCCGGCCTCGACCAACCGGACGGCGCGGGCTAGAGAGCTCCGCCCGCGGCCTTGGGCGCTGTCGCGTCGGCCGCTGCCACGGACAACTCACGCGCCACGAAGTCCTCCAGGTGGAACAGGTTGGCCCCCGCGCGGTCGGCGATTCGGACCAGGGTGGTGACGGTCGCGACTTCCTCCACCTGCTCCTTGAGGAACCACTGCATGAACTGTTCGCCGAGGTAGTCGCCTTCGTCGCGGGCGACGCTGGCGAGTCTGCTGATCTGCTCGGTGACGGTGCGTTCCTGGTCGAGCGCGAACTGCAGCGCGACCCGCGGCGACTCGAAGTGGTTGCGCACGGCGTCGATGCCGGAGATCTCCACCTCCACGTCGCGGTCGAGCAGGTACTGCACCAGCATCATCGCGTGATTGCGTTCCTCGACGGCCTGGGCGTAGAAGTGCTTTGCGAGCTGCGGCAGGTCGGCGCCGTCGAAGTGCACGGCCATCGCGATGTATTGCTGCGAGGCGGTGAATTCGCTGCGGATCTGCTCCTGCAGCAGGTGGTGGAACTTGGTGTCAGGGGTGAATTCGCCAGTCATGCCAAGGACGCTACTGCAGGTCAGGACCATTTGTCAGCAAAGGTCAGACTAAATAAGGAAAGCGTCGCCTAATCGGTGTGACCTGGCCGACAGCCGGCGCACGATGTTTGCTGACGATTCTGGCAAACCAAGGATCGACTAAATATTGCCTGCATCGAGGACGTCCTGGGGAATGGCAGTGTCGGTCGCCAGCGCGTGGAACAACCGCGTCGCCGCGTCGGTGTCCCACTCGACCACCGAACCAGCGTCGCCGCTGGCGAAGTCGCCGATCGGCACCGTGGTCGTGGTGATGCCGCCGTGCAGCGCCCAGGCCAGGCGCGCCAGATCCCAGACGTGCGCCCCGGTGTCGACGGTCAGCGCCCCCGCGGCGGCATGGGCCATCGGGTACCAGCGCAGCGGGTTCGCCCACACCGCGGGGCTGGACGCGCGGCGCACCAGCGCCGACATGAACTGCCGCTGGTTGGTCATCCGGTCGAGGTCGGCGCGCGGGGTCGCCCGCGAACGCACGTAACCCAGGGCGGTGCGGCCGTCCAGTTCCTGGCACCCCGCGGGCAGGTCGATCCCGGCGAGCGGGTCGCTGATGGGCTCGGTGGGGCACATCGTGACACCGCCGACGGCGTCGACCATCGCGGCGAACCCGTCGAAGCCGATCTCGGCGTAGTGGTCCAGGCGCAGACCCGTCGCCTGCTCCACCGTCTGCGCCAGCAGCGGCGCTCCGCCAAGCGCGTAGGCGGCGTTGACCTTGTCCTGGCCGTGACCGGGGATCGCCAGGTATGAGTCGCGCGGGATCGAGACCATCGTGGCGGGAACGTTCGCGCCGAGACCGGGCACGTGCACCAGAAGGATGGTGTCGGTGCGGCCGTTGCCGAGGTCCCCGCCGGTCGAGAGCTCGGCCTGCTGCTCGGGGGTGAGGTTCTGTCGGCTGTCCGATCCGACGAGCAGCCAGGTGGTCCCGCTTCCGGCGGGTGGCCGGTCGGGCAGCGCGGTCAGGGCCGGGATGCGGTGCAGCGTCCTGTCGACCCATACGGCGGTGCCTACCAGGGCGAGTACGGCGACGAGCAGCAACGCCAGTATCAGGCGGCCCAACCGGCGTCGGCGACGCGGTCGCCGGACGCGGGGCGGCGGCGCGCTCTTGGCCACCGGGGGTGGTGGCGGTACGGGCGGCGGGGGGCGGCGAGGTGGGGCCGGCCGGGTGACCGGCGGCGGTGGCGGGCGGTGCTGCGGGGGGACCGGTGGGGGTGCGGGTCGCCGTGGCGGAGGCGCTGCGGGCGCAGGGGCGACGGGTGGCCGGTAGTTGGGGTCGCGGCGGATCACCTGCGAGGGCTCTTGCGACGGCCGGATACGTCGCGGGTCGGGCCCGAAGTGGGGCGGCCGGTCGTCGGTCACGGGAATGAATGTACGTCGAGGAATCGCCGGTGAGGGGCGATGATCAACCGAGCCAACCGAGGTGGTTGGCCAGCAGGGCGTAGCCGACGTAGGCGACGGCGTCGATCAGGCCGTGCGCCACGATCAGCGGCCACAGGCGCCCGGTCCGTCGCCACGCGTAGCCGAAGACCACTCCCATCGCGAGGTTGCCGAGGCCGGCGCCGAAGCCCTGATACAGGTGGTAGGCGCCGCGCAGGAGCGCCGACGCCGCCAGCACGGCCGTGGGTGACATGCCGAGCTGGCGCAGCCGCGTCATGAGGAACGCCACCACGATGACCTCTTCGGCCCAGCCGTTGGCGAAGGCCACCGCGAGCAGGACGGGGATCCGCCACCACGTGTCGCCGAGCTCGGATGGCACGACGGCGACCCCGATGCCGAGCGCGCGTCCTGCGACGTAGAGGCCGAGGCCGGGGATGCCGATCAAGGCGGCCAGACCGAGCCCGCCGAGTAGATCGGGTCGCCAGCGGAAGCGGCCAAGCCCGATGCGGCTGGGGCCGAAACCGCTGCGCCACAACAGGTACAGCCCGAGCAACCCCCATGCGACGAGCTGGAACACCGAGGCGAGGTTCAGGGCCAGGTTGATGAGGTCGATCGGTGAGAGCCTGCGGTTCAGCGTCACCTTCTGGCCGGCGAGGCCAAGCAGGACGGCCTCGATCAGGCTGACCAGCGCGGTGTAGGCGGACAGCCCGAACGTCACCGCGAGGACGACGGCGATCTCGAGCCGGATGGTCCGCCTGCGGGGGTCGGTCAGCAGTTCGTCGGTCGGCCCGGTCACCCGAGCAACGCTAGGGGATCAGACGCGGCGGGCGCGCAACCCGTTGAGGAACGGGCAGCCCATCAGGATGCGGATGGCCTGGTTCAGCCCGGTGACGTCGTCGACGGGTTTGGCGAACGGCAGCCGCACGTCGTGGTCGCCGTCCTCGGCCTCGACGCGGAGCTGGACGCCGTAGCGGTCCAGCCCGAGGGGGCGGACCCGGCCGCGCCGCAGCGGCGAGGGCAGCCGGTTGGCCAGCCGGTCAACGACGTCGCGGTGCGCCGATTCCAGATGCTGCAGCCAACCCGACTCCAGCGTGCAGAACGGATCGGGTTCGGCGTCCAGCAGCGTGCCGACGCCGACGGACTCGGCGCCCGTCGAATCGGCCACGACGATCGAGTCGACCTCCAAGCGCGCCAGTGAATGCGGGGCGTCACCGTCGGTGGCTTCACGGTCGTCGGTGTTGACCTGCAGCAGACCGGGATTCGGGTTCTTCGTGGCGACCAGGTCGAGGATGGACGACACGTCCGACGGCGGGACGTGGAACACCCGGCCGCTGATCCACACGAGGGCGCGCACCGGCTCGCGCAACGGCAGCGGTGCGAAGTCGGTCATCTCCAGCACGGCCTGCACACCGGCCGCTCCCGACGTCACGATGGCTTCGGCGAGCGCCCCACGGGAGGGCACGGTGACGGCGAACGAGCCGTCGTCGAGCAGCTGATGCACGGGTGTCGGCGTTGGCTCGCTTCCCTCGACGGCCAGCATGGCGCCACCGCCGCGCGCGCACGCGCTGCGGATCCGTTCGGCCGTGCTGGGTGCTGCCAGGGACGTTCCTGCCGCCGCGTCGCCGATCATCGCGCCTGCCTTCCATCGAGTGAGGTAACCCTAACTTAGGCAAGCCTCACTTGCTCGCGCAAGCCGTAGGGGCGACGTTCGCCACGGCAGTGGGTGCGGGCCGATAGGGTTGACCCGTGCCACGCGTCGCCTACCTCGGTCCCGAGGGGACCTTCAGCGAGGCGGCGTTGTTGCAGATGGCGGCGGGTGGCGTCATCCCCGGCACCCCACCTGGCGAGGACGTCGTCCCGGTCGCGTGCGACAGTGCCGATGGGGCCCTGGCCGCCGTCCGTGCCGGCGCGGCCGACTACGCCTGCGCGCCGATCGAGAACTCCATCGAGGGCTCGGTCGTGCCCACGATGGACAGCCTGGCCACCGGCACGCCACTGCAGATCATCGGCGAACACACCCTCGACGTCGCGTTCAGCATCGCCGTCCGCGCGGGCACCGAGCCGGCCGACGTCCACACCGTCGCCGCCTTCCCCGTCGCGGCCGCCCAGGTCAAGCGCTGGATGAGCGAACACCTGCCGAATGCCCACACCGTGGCCGCCACCTCCAATGCGGCGGCCGCCCACGACGTCGCGGATGGCCGGGCGGACGCGGGCGTGAGCACGGCGCTTGCCGCCCGGCGGTTGGGCCTGGCCACGCTGGCCGACGGCGTCGTCGACGAACCGAATGCCAGGACGCGGTTCGTCCTGGTCGGGCCACCGGGGCCACCGCCGGCCCGCACCGGCGCGGACCGCACGTCGGTGGTGCTGCGACTGGCCAACGTGCCGGGAGCGCTGGTGTCGGCCATGACGGAGTTCGCGATGCGTGACATCGACCTCACCCGCATCGAATCGCGGCCGACCCGAACGGAATTGGGCACCTATGTGTTCTTCCTGGACTGTGTCGGTCACATCGACGACGATCCCGTCGCCGAGGCACTTCGGGCGCTGCACCGACGTTGTGCAGAGGTGAGATATCTGGGTTCATGGCCAACCGGTTGCCCCGCGGGTGCGACGCCGCCCGTCACCGACGAGTCCGTTGCATGGCTGGCCGCGCTCCGAGAGGGGCGGGGCCGATGACCGGCCGGCTGGTCCTCGTCCGGCACGGGCAGTCGCACGGCAACGTCGCACGCCAGCTCGACACCCGGCCGCCCGGCGCCGCGCTGACCGACCTCGGACTCGAGCAGGCGCGGACGTTCGGCCGCGACTGGGAGCACCCCGTCGGCCTGGTGGCGCACTCCACGGCGCTGCGCGCGATCCAGACGGCCGAGGAGATCGCCGCTCAGCGCGGGTTGAGCACCATCGAGCTGGACGGCATCCACGAAGTTCAGGTCGGTGATCTGGAGGGCCGGACCGACGATGCCGCGCATGAAGAGTTCAACGCGATCTACCAGCTGTGGCAGGAGGGTGAGCACGCCGTTCACCAGCCTGGTGGCGAGAGCGCCGAGCAGGTGCTGGCCCGCTACGTGCCGGTGGTGACCCAGCTGCGCATGCGCTACCTGGACGACCACGCGTGGACGGGCGACGTCGTGGTGGTCAGCCACGGCGCGGCGATCCGGCTGGTCGGCGCGGTGCTGGCGGGCGTCGACCCGGGGTTCGCGATCGAACACCACCTCGCCAACACCGAGAGCGTCGTGCTCAGCCCCATCACCGATGGCCGCTGGAGTTGCTTGCGGTGGGGGGCGTTCACGCCGCCATTCCCCACCGTCGAGCATCCGGTCGACGAGTCGGTGTATGGCGCCGACCCGATGGGCTGACCCGGCTCAGGAGACCCGGGTGACCTCGAGGGTCTCCGCGCAGGCGCAGCCGACGGCCTCGCAGTCGATGCTGAAGGAGTGCAGCCCGTCCGGCATTGCGCAGTCCTCGGTGCATTCGACGCGGTGGCGAACGTGGTGCACGACGGTGCCGTGGCAGTGGTCGAGGCCTTCGCGGCACTCGCGACACGGACTGGTCATAGCCCCGTTGTAGCACCGTGGACCGACGAACGGTGGTTGCCGCGCGGGGCGGATCGGGGTTGGGAGCCGTCACGCCCAGCCGAGCTCGTGCAGACGATCGTCGTCGATACCGAAGTGGTGGGCGATCTCGTGGATCACCGTCACGGTGACCTCCTCGACGACGTCGCCCTCGGTCTCGCAGATGTCCAGCAACGCGTCGCGGTAGATCGTGATGGTGTCCGGCAGGGAGCCGAAGTACGTCGAGTCGCGTTCGGTCAGGGCGATGCCCTCGTAGAGGCCAAGCAGATCGGGCTCCTCGGGGTGGCGGTCCGCGACGAGTACGACGACGTTGTCGATCGCCTTGGCCAGCGCGGGCGGGATTTCGTCCAGCGCGTCGGACACCAGCTCCTCGAACCGTTGCGGGCTCATCCGCACGGTCACGGGGTCACTGACCCGGTGCTGGGCCGGGCAGGACCGGAGCCGCAGGCGGGACGACGACGTCCCCGGGCGGAGGTGACGCGGCGGGGTCGCCGACGGCAGGTCCGTCCTGGGGTGCCTGCTGACCGTCACCGACCGGTCCTGGTGCTGGCGGCGGTCCATTCAGGAACGTGTTGCCCTGCGGCGGCGGGACCGCGCCCGAACTGGTGGGCGCCGAGGAGGTCTGGGTCTGGGTGGGCCCGGCCTGCTGCTGGCCGGGCAGGTGGTTGTTGCCCTGCGTGCTCTGACCGCTGCTCTGATCGCTCAGGTCGATCTGAGTGTTGACCTGCGAGGACGTATCGACCGGCGGCAACGGGATCGGCGGCATGTCCAACCGCTCCTCCGGGATGTCGGGGACCGCGACGGGCGGCTGCCCATTGATCAGCAACTGGCCCTTCGCGCTGTTGAGCAGGGTGGACCAGCCACCGTTGCCCAGCGTGGCACCGATGCTGCAGGAGACCTGCTTGCTGCCCGCCGTCCAGCTCGGCAGCGAGATGGTGCTGTAGATCAGCGTCAAGGTGGTCTTGCGCAGTGCGACCGGCGCCAGATAGTCGTCGGTCATCTTGGTGCAGGCGTCCTTGACGAACTGGTCCTGGTCACCGTCGGGCGGCACCGGGCCGGGAAACTTCTCGGCGAGGTTCACCGAACCGGTGACCTCCATGGCGTGCGGCTTGGCGCAATCGACCGGGATGTCGGTCGGTTGATTGGTGGCTGGGTCGATGCCCAGGCAAGTGCCCGCCGGCCACACCTTGGACTGGTCGATGTCGGCGACCTTGCCGGCGAACGCGAGCTGGCGGTTGTCCGGGCCCGCGAGCTGAAGGCCGCACAGCATCCGACGCTCACCGCCCTGGCGCCACGCCTTGTCGCCCGACCACACCAAGCTCACGCTGAACCGGCCGTTGGGGTCGTACTTAGCGCCGAGGTACTGGCGGGCCGCCGCCTGGCACTGCTCCTGGCTGATCTGTTTGATCCGGGCTTCCGACGGCGGCGCGGCATCGGGGCCGTACTCGGTGCCGGGAAACGTTCGCATGTCGATGGCCTCTGCGACCTCGAAGCGGTGTTCGTCCTTGCAGTCGACGATCTGGGCGGCGTCCGGTACCTGTTCGGGCCAGTTCAGGCAGGTCCCGCTCTGGGCGTGGTCGAAGGTGGCGTTGCCGCGCGCACCGCTGCCGAGCAAGGCCGAACCGGAGTTCAGACCGATCGGGCTGAGGCCGGGGCCGGTGCCGGGAATCGCGGTGATCAGACCGGCGATCAGCAGGCCTCCGAGTGCGGTGAGCAACAGGGCGCGGCGGGTCGAGGCGGCCTGCAGACTGCGCCACCAGGTCGGCCCGCTCCTCGGTTCGGCAGCTTCGGCCGCGGACTGGGTGGTGCCCAGTTCTGCGGTGGTGGCTGGATCCGACATCCGGTCCATTGTGACAGGCGCGCCAAGCTTTGTGACAAGAGATGCAGTTGTAACGTTATGTGGTTGTGCCCCGGCGCACGTGATCTGCGAAGCCGAACGTAGGGTTTGGATCGTGATCGACCTCAAGCTGCTACGTGAAGATCCCGACCGGGTCCGCGCGTCGCAACGAGCGCGGGGTGAGGACCCCAACCTCGTCGACGCGCTGCTCGACGCCGATGCGGCCAGGCGATCGGCCATCTCGTTGGCCGACAACCTGCGGGCCGAACAGAAGGCCGCGAGCAAGGCCGTCGGCGCCGCGTCGCCCGAGGAACGGCCCGCGCTGCTGGCGCGCGCCAAGGAGCTCGCCGAGAGCGTCAAGGCCGCCGAAGCCGAGCAGGCGGCTGCCGAGGCCGCGTTCACCGCGGCGTACCTGGCGATCTCCAACGTCATCGCCGACGGGGTGCCAGCCGGTGGCGAGGCCGACTTCGTCGTGCTCGACACCGTCGGCGAGCCGCCGGTGCTGGAGAACCCCAAGGACCATCTCGAGCTCGGCGAGGCGCTGGGCATCCTCGACATGGAACGCGGTGCCAAGGTCTCGGGTTCGCGCTTCTACTTCCTGACCGGGTTCGGCGCGCTGCTGCAGCTCGGCATCATGCAGTTGGCCGTGAAGCTCGCGACCGAGAACGGTGCCACCCTGGTCATCCCGCCGGTGCTGGTGCGTCCGGAAGTGATGTCGGGGACCGGTTTCCTCGGCGCCCACGCCGACGAGATCTACCGGTTGGAGGCCGACGACATGTACCTCGTCGGCACCTCGGAGGTCCCGCTGGCCGGGTACCACGCCGACGAGATCATCGACCTGTCCGACGGCCCGCGCCGCTACGCCGGATGGTCGTCGTGCTTTCGCAGGGAGGCCGGCAGCTACGGCAAGGACACCCGCGGCATCATGCGGGTGCACCAGTTCGACAAGGTCGAGGCCTTCGTCTACTGCAAGCCGGAGGAGGCCGAGGCCGAGCATCAGCGACTGCTCGGCTGGCAGCGTCAGATGCTGGCTCAGATCGAGGTGCCGTATCGCGTGATCGACACTGCCGCAGGCGATCTCGGGTCGTCGGCGGCGCGCAAGTTCGACTGCGAGGCCTGGGTGCCGACGCAGGGCACCTACCGCGAGCTGACGTCGACGTCGAACTGCACCACGTTCCAGGCGCGCCGGCTCTGGACCCGGTACCGAGACGAGAACGGAAAGCCGCAGATCGCCGCGACGCTGAACGGTACGCTGGCCACCACGCGCTGGCTGGTCGCCATCCTTGAGAACCACCAGCAGCCCGACGGCAGCGTCCGAGTTCCCGACGCGCTGGTGCCCTACGTCGGAAGGTCGGTGTTGACCCCGTGAGCGAGCTGGCGAGTGAGACCCGAATGATCGAGTTCGACGACGACGAACTGCGGACCTGGTTCGGATTCGGCGTCGCGGGCAACTTCGCCGGCCACCTCGAGCAGGCCGGCGAGGCCGCCGACTTCGTCAACGTCTCCAGCGAGGGATCGGCCCCGAAGGGCATCTTCCCCTGGTACGCACCGGGAGTCGACGGATTCCTCGGCGAGTACCCGCTGTCCCACGATGCCATCCTGCTGCCTCAGAGCGAGACCCCGCTGAACCTGCAGATCGAGCCGGAGGTCGGGCTGGCGTGCGAGGTCCGCTGGCAGGGCGACACGGTGGTCTCGCTGCAACCGTTTGCCCTCGGCGCGTTCAACGACTGCTCGATCCGCCGGCCCGGTGCCCCCAAGATCAGCCACAAGAAGAACTGGGGCCCCTGCTCCAAGGGCGTTGCGACGCAGTTCTTCGACATCGGCGACCTCACCCCGGACGGCCCCACCGCAACGCTGCGGCTGGTGTGCAACCTGCGCACCTCCGACGGTGCGGAGCACGCCTACGGTGTCGACAGCCCGCTGCTCGGCTACTCCTACTTCGGTGAGGTGCTCCTCGACTGGATCACCGAGCGGCTGGCCAACCAGAAGGGCTCGCCGGAGACGCCACTGGAGGACGTCGGTGCCCTGATGGTCGCCGCGGGCCACCCGTCGCGCGTCTTGATCGGCATCGGGGCGACCCGGTACACCGAGCTGGGCGAATCGACGTTCCTGCAGCCCGGCGACGAGGCGATCGTGCGCGTCTACGACACCATCTCGAGCGCTCATTCCGAACTGCGGCAAAGGGTTTCATCTCGCTAGGAGGTCCGATGGCTGGCGTCGCGATAGCACAGCTGTGGCGGTTCCCGGTGAAGTCGATGGGCGGGCAACAGGTCGACGCGGTGCGGGTCGACCAGCGCGGCGTGCACGCCGACCGACTATGGGCCGTCCGCGATCTCGCCAACGACGTCACCGCCTCTGCCCGGCGCCTGCCCAAACTGCTGGGGTGTAGCGCCGCCTACGTCTCGGAGCCGGCTGCCGACGCCGGTCCGGGCAACGTGCCCGAGGTGACGATCACCCTTCCCGACGGTGCCGAGTACTCGAGCTCGGATCCCGAGGTGCACCTGCGGTTGTCCGAGCTCGTCGGGCGTGACGTGCGGCTGACCGCGCTGCCGCCAATGAAGGACACCAGTCAGCACCGGCTGTCGGTGCAGCAGTCCAAGGCCAACTTCTCGGCCGCCGCGGTTCGCAGCGACTTCGGGCTCGCGGAGTCCGATCCGCTGCCGGACACGTCGGTGTTCACCACCAAGCAGATCGTGACGCTGGCCCGGTTCGCCACGCCGCCAGGAACGTTCGTCGATCTCGGCCCGGTCCACCTGATGAGTTCGACCAGCCTGGCCTCGCTGTCCGACGGCTCGGAACCGTACGACGTCCGGCGGTTCCGGCCCAACGTGCTGCTGGACGTCGCGCAGCCCGGCTCGGAGTTTCCCGAGTCCGACTGGGTGGGCGGTCGGCTCCGGATCGGCACGGCCACGATGCGGGTCACCATCCCGACCATCCGGTGCGTCGTGCCGACGCGACCGCAACCGGGCCTGGACCTGGACCGCGGGCTGGCCCGTCGGCTCGTCGACCGCACCGACCGCTTCCTCGGCGTCTACGCCGACGTGTCCGAGCCGGGCTCGTTGCGGGTCGGCGACGCGGTGGAGGTCGTCATGCCAACGCCGCCGGGACCGGCGCGGCGGGCGCTGTCGGCGGTGAACAAGTCCGCGACGCGGCAGATGCAACGACTGCTCGAGAAGACCGTTCTGCGGGAGAAGGATTGATGGCTAGTGTGCCAGCAGTTCGTCGAGCACCTTCAGGAACTCCTTGGGCCGCATCGGGGTGAAGGCTGGGCTGGGCCGGGTGCCCGGGACATCGAGGGTCACCAGTGTCGACTTGATCGGACGCCATACGTCCAGTGGCAGCCAGCGTCGCAGATCGGAGCTGCCCCAGATGCGAAATCGGTTGAGCGCCAAGCCAAGTGGCTCACTGCGGTAACCGCGGACCGACCGTAGTGGGATCACCTTGGAGGTACCCGACGGAAAGTGGTACCGCCGCAGCGTGATGGCCTGGCGGTCCAGCTGAATCAGACCGTCGTCGTACGTGCCGTCAGGCATGTTCACCGCCCCCTCCTCGCGCTCGGCTCCGGCGGCCCGGCTCACGCCTTGGAGCTCCTCAGCGGGTGGCCCTTGGAGGTCAGGCACCGGCCGTTGGTCAGGTCCCACGACCAGCCGTGCAGATTGCACGTCAAGGTCTTGCCGTCGACCACGCCGAACTTCGACAGATCGGCCTTCAGGTGCGGGCAGCGGCGTTGGATCTCCCAGCCGCCCAACGTGATCGACGAGGAGTCGTCACGGGCTTCGGCGAACCAGCCGTCGGCGTAGGCGATGCGCTCGTCGGTCAGGCACTTGAAGAACGTGTAGAGGTACTCGTTGTAACCGCCGACTCGCCACGCCCTGAACCGGGTGGACAGGAAGATGGTGTTGACCCAGTCCGGTTCGTCGTCGCGCAGCACGGTCCGCACCAACTCCGGAGCGATCTCGAAACCGTAGCGGAACTTCTCGTCGGGAATCGGTTCGCGGACCGACCGCTTCGGGAAGTCCAGCACCACCGTCTCGTTGCCCAGCCGCAGCTCGACGGGGTAACCGATGCCGTCGCAGATCTGGTCGCTCTGCAGCATGATCGGCTCGAACTTGGCGCGCAGCGGCTCCAGTAGCGACGGCCCGTCCGCGGGCGCCCAGCTGGCCTTCTCGGCCGCCAGCACCGGGGCCATCCGCTGCGCGAAGTCCTCGATGTAGGCGGCCTTGTCCGTCGTGAAGATCGTCTCGGGGTGCTCGACCGGGTGGGTGAGCGAATTCAACCGTGGCCCAGTGAAGTCCGCGGTGGACCCGGGAATCATCAGCAGCCCGCCGTCGTGACCGTTGGTGCGCAGCTGATCGAGGAAGACGATTTGGTCCGGGAAGATGTTCGCCGGATCACCGTGGTCGTCGTTGAGATCGCGAAGGTCGGCGTCGAGGAAGCAGGGCGGGCCCGCGGACGGCACCACCCAGGTGGCTCCCACCTGAGCGATGTACTGCCGGCAGCGGTCCATCTGGCGCTGGCGCTTCTGGATGCCGAACGCCTCCTTGGCGCGGGCCGGCATGTCGTAGACCATCGGGTACCAGATGGCGCCCGAGTACTGCAGCATGTGCACGTCGACGTGCCCGAAGTTGGAATCCAGGACCTCTAAATCGACGGGGCGCGCGTCGTTCATGTTGAACGCCACCGTCTCTCCGTCGGAGACCACCAGCCCCGAGTCGCCGATGGGCCCGTCGGCCGGTGCCCGCAGGGCGATGATCATGACGTCGAGATCGCCCTTGGGTCCGCTGACGCGGTGCTTGACCGAGTCGGTGGTCTCGAAGAACCGGTGAAAGCCGAGGGCTTCGAGCTCGCGGCGCAGGTCGGGCACCGGGTAGTCCGGCAGCAGGACGACGGCGTCCTTGTTGACGTGCGCGGCCAGGTGCGCGGGATCGAAGTGATCCTTGTGCAGGTGACTGACGTAGAGGTAGTCGCAGTGGCCTAGGGCGTCCCAGTCGAGCTGGCTGTTGTCCGGGAACGGGAACCACGATGCGAAGTAGGCGGGGTTGACCCACGGATCGCAGAGAATGCTCCCGGCGTTGGTGTCGATCCGGAAGCCTGCGTGTCCGACACTCGTGACCTGCACTGATCGCCTTCCCCGTATGAAATGTTGCTCCCCGATGCTACCGGGGCAGGCGGGGCTGCCGCCGCGATCGCCCGACCAGGCCCGGGTGTACGGGACCTTTCGTGCCAGCGCAGGCGGCGGCAGCACTAGGCTGACCTCGTGGAGCCGGTATACGGGACTGTGATCAACCTCGCTCGCTGCGTCTGGCGGCTGCAGGGCCTCAGGTTCACCGTCACCGGCGTGGAGAACCTGCCGGCCACCGGGGGCGCGGTGATCGCGATCAACCACACCAGCTACTTCGACTTCACCTTCGCCGGGTTGCCCGCCTTCAAGCAGGGCCGCGGCCGCAAGGTGCGCTTCATGGCCAAGCGGGAGGTCTTCGACTCGAAGGTCAGCGGACCCATCATGCGCAGCCTGCGGCACATCCCGGTCGACCGCGACAGCGGCGCCGCGTCGTTCGCCGAGGCGTGTCAGCGGCTCAAGGAGGGCGAGCTCGTCGGGGTCTATCCCGAGGCGACCATCAGCCGGAGCTTCGAGATCAAGGAGTTCAAGTCGGGCGCCGCGCGCATGGCGATCGCCGCCGACGTGCCGATCATCCCGCACATCGTCTGGGGTGCCCAGCGGATCTGGACCAAGGGCCATCCCAAGAACATGTGGCGACCCAAGGTCCCCATCTCGGTGGCGGTGGGCGAGCCCATCGCGCCCACGCTGCCCGCCGCCGAGCTGACGGCGCTGCTGCACTCGCGCATGCAGCACCTCCTCGAGCAGGTGCAGGTGGCATACGGGGAGCATCCCGCCGGTGAGTACTGGGTGCCCCATCGCCTGGGGGGCGGTGCGCCGACGCTGGCCGAGGCCGACCGGATGGACGCCGAGGAGGCCGCGGAGAAGGCCGCTCGCCGCGCCGAGCGCTTGCGCGAGAAGCCATCGGGAAGCGCCGAGCGCTTGCGCGAGAAGCCATCGGGAAGCGCCGAGCGCTCGCGGGACGAGTCTCCGGGGTAGTGCCATGGAACCGGTCTTCCGGGCGCTGGAGATCGCGGCCGGTGTCGCGGTGCGGGCCACCGCAACGCAGATCGGCCATCGAGATCTCCAGAACATCCCCGCCACGGGTGGCGCGGTGATCGCCATCAACCACACCGGCTACGTCGACTTCCTGCCCGCAGCCCTGGCCGTCAAGGAGCGGGGCCGTCGCCTGCGCTTCATGATCAAGGCCGAGATGCAGGACGTGAAGGTGGTGAACTTCCTGATCAAGCATTCCAAGACCATCCCGGTCGACCGCCAGGCAGGCGCCGGCGCCTACGCGGTGGCGGTGCAGCGCCTGCGCGAGGGCGAGCTCGTCGGCGTCTACCCCGAGGCCACCATCAGCCGCAGCTTCGAGCTCAAGGAGTTCAAGACCGGTGCCGCCCGGATGGCGTTGGAGGCGCGGGTGCCGATCGTGCCGCTCGTCGTCTGGGGCGCCCACCGGCTGTGGACCAAGGACCACCCCAGGAATCTGGGCCGCAAGAGGATCCCGGTCACCGTCGCGGCGGGTCCGGCCCTGCCTCCTGCCGGCGCGCCCGAGGAGTTGATGGGCAGGCTCCGCGAGGAGATGACGGCCCTGCTGCACGAGGTGCAGGAGTCCTATGACCACCCCGGGGGAGCCCACTGGGTGCCGCACCGACTTGGCGGGAGCGCCCCGACCATGGAAGAGGCACGCGTGCGTGAGGAAGCCGAGCTCGCGGCGCGCGCCAAGGGCCGGGCCAACGACCGCGCCGTAGACGAGGACTCGGAGAACCGCTAGTGCTACCCACCATGATCGCCACCGACGTCGACGGCACCCTCCTCGACGAGGACGAACTCGTCACGCCCCGCACCAAGGCGGCCGTGCTGGCCGCGGTCGCCGCGGGCACGAGGTTCGTGCTCGCGACGGGCCGGCCGCCGCGCTGGATCTCCCCGGTGGTCGACGCGCTGGGCTTCGCGCCGATGGCGGTGTGCGCCAACGGCGCCGTGCTCTACGACCCGGCCAGCGACCGCATCCTGTCGGCCAAGACGTTGTCCGCCGACGTGCTCGCCGAACTAGCCGAGGTGGCGATGCGGGTCATCCCCGGTGCCGGGCTGGCCGTCGAACGGGTGGGACGCAGCGCGCACGATGCTGCCACGCCGCAGTTCTTGAGCTCCCCGGGATACGAGCACGCTTGGCTGAACCCCGACAACACCGAGGTGTCGCTGGAGGACGTACTGGGGGCACCCGCGGTGAAACTGCTGATCCGCAAGGCCGGTGCCAGCAGCGCCGACATGGCTGCGGCCCTGGCGCCGCACGTCGGCATCGAGGGGGATCTGACCTATTCGACCAACAACGGGTTGATCGAGGTGGTCCCGCTCGGCGTCAGCAAGGCCACGGGCATCGACGAGGTCGCCAGGCCGCTCGGCATCGCCGCCGAGGACATCGTGGCGTTCGGCGACATGCCCAACGACATCCCGATGCTGCTGTGGGCCGGTCTCGGCGTGGCGATGGGCAACGCGCATCCCGAGGCGAAGGCGGCGGCCGACGAGATCACCACGCCGAACTCCGACGACGGCCTGGCGCGAGTGCTCGAGCGTTGGTGGCTCTAGCTGCGGTTGCCGATGGGCGTGAAGCGTTCCAGCTGAACGGGCGAGTGATCCTTGTCCAGCGGGATGTCGAGGGCGACGCCGTCGATCACCCGGGTGACGGAGCCGTCGAGGCGGTCGAGGTTCAGTGTGCCGTGCTGAAAGTTCTGCACGATCCACTGCGGTTCCTGGATCTCACCGCTGGTCGGTAGGCCCAGTGCGCCGCGTTCGAAGCCCAGCTTGCCCCAGGCCTCGTAGATCGACCCGGTGAGCGGTTCGGCCCCGGTGACGGGGGACCAGTACATCGCACCCTTGTCGAATGTGACGTAGCGCGATGCGCCGTCGCCGGGTGTCTCCGGAGTGCTTGGCGCTCCGAGGGGGCTGGCCTCGCCGCCCATCGCCGCCCACTTGGCGTAGATGGCGCCGCCGCGCAGGGTGTCGGCCAGACTCCGCGGCCCGATTGGGGTGTTGAAGTGTGCTGCGGTGTCCCGCAGCAGCGGCATCGCCGCGTAGGCCGCATTGCCCGGGCAGTCGGTGTTGCCGACGTCGCGGTGGGTGAAGATCGTCGGCAGCGTGATCGCCGCGCCCTGCGGGAACTTGGTGAACGAGCCGCCAGCCGAGGTCAGGACGACGTTGCCGAGCGGGTCGACGTGGTCGATGCCGAGGCGCCAGCCCAGCAGCCGGCCGGTGGTGCGCAGTTGGATCGGCGTCGGCGGGACGTCGTCGAAGTTGCCGAGCATCGCCACGCCCCACGTGTCGAGGTTGAAGCCGCCGGTGTGGGCGCCCTCGACGGGCCGGTCGATGCCGCCGGCGCGGCCCTCGAACACCTGGCCGTACTTGTCGACCAAGGCGTTGTAGGCGATGTCGCACCAGCCGAGGGTGCGGGTGTGGTATTCGAAGATCGAGCGGACGATGCCCGCGGAGTCCTGCGGGCCGTAATCGTTGCTGCCCGCGGTGTGGTGTACGACGCCGGCACGAACCCCGCTGTCGTACACCGGTTTTCCGCACACCTCGGACTCGTTGGCGCCCCACTGGGCTCGTCCGATGATCGCGGGCGGCACGCCCGGCGGGGTGGCGGCCTCCGGGGGAATCGAGGAGATGTCGACCGGCGCCTGCGGGGGGCTGATGAGCACCGCCCTGACGTCTTGGCCGAGGGGTCGTTCGACGCTGGCGGGCAGATAGCCCAGCGCCGACTTCGGTGCGCCGGTTGGTCGTGCCGGTGCGGCCGGCGTTCGATCCACGGCGATCTGGACGTCGGTGGTGTGCCCGACGAAGACGGGTTCGGTGCCGCGGACGCCCGCGCCGTCGGGGCCGAGGCCTTCGAGGGACTCCGCCTCGTACCAGGGGCCCCACGAGCCGTTCGCCTGTTTGGCGCGGACGCGCGCCGAGGTTCCGGTCAGGTCGTCGGCCGTTAGCGCGACCATGGCGAATGGGGTGTCCTGATGCAGTTCGCGGACGGTCTCACCGTCACCGATGCCGTCGAGCGGGCGCTCGGTGATCAGCGGGTCGGTCGCCACGGGCATGCGGACCGGTTCGCCGGGCAGGCCGTAGCTCGCCAGCGGCATGATCACTGCGGTCGCCGCGACGGCGGAGAACAGCAGCGACGGCAGTTGACGGCGACACGGCACGGGCTGATGTTACGTATGTGTCGGGTGTTACCAGAGTTTCGACACGGTTCGAAGTGGGTGGATTCGGGCGCAACGGCACCGCAGAGCCCGTCAGAAGATCTGCGGTGCGTCTGCGGTGCCGTTTCGTCGCAAGTTCTAGGCGGCGGGAGCGGCGGCTGCCGCGGCTGCCGCCGGTGCGGCCGCGCCCTGCTTGATGGCACCGGTGATCATCGGCATCACCATGCCCTTGAGCAGGTCGATGGCCTGGCCGGCGCCCAGCGTCTGAGCGGCACTGCCCAGATCGCCGAGCAGTCCGCCACTGCCGCTACTTGCCGCGGGTGCGCCAAGCCCAAGGGACGGATCGCCACCCAGGATCGGGTAGGTGCCCGCGGACGGGTCGACGCCAAGGCCGGTCGCACCAGTACCCGGCAGGCCGAGGCCGGTGTTGGCGGCCGGCGTGGTCAACCCGCCAAGACCACCCGTCGGGCTGGTCAGCGCCGGATTGGTCAGACCTGCATCGGTCAGACCTGGCGTGGTGAGACCGGGGGTGGTCAGACCGGGCGTGGTGGCGCCGGGCACCGTGAGACCCGGAGTGGTCGCCGCCGGCGTGGTCAGGCCCGGCGTGGTCAGGCCGGGCGTGGTCAGGCCGGGGGAGGTCAGACCGGGGGAGGTCAGGCCGGGCGACGTCAGACCGGGGGAGGTCAGGCCGGGCGTGGTCAGGCCGGGCGTGGTCAGGCCGGGCGAGGTCAGACCGGGCGAGGTCAGACCGGGGCTGGTCAGCGGGCTGGTCAAGGTGGACGCGGCAGGCGCGCCTGATCCGGTCAGCAGGCCGGTCGGCAGTGGGGGCAGGTTGACCCCGAACTGCGAGAGACCCTGGGACAGCGCCCCGAGCAGCTCATTGGGCAGATCGGTGACCAGGGCGGCCTGCACGAACTCCCGATGCTGGGGGGCAGCCTGGTTGGCAGGGGTCAGGTCGGAAAGCGCGGCAACTGCGACTGGACTTGCGACGGCCAGGGCGGCGACTGCGCTCATGGCTGTCGAGAGCTTGCGTCGACGACGGTTAGGCACGGAAGTCTCCTCGGTATTTCTTGGACCGTGTGTGTGGATACAACGAGTTCGATGGTACGGCTGAGACTGGTGTGACTAGAGTGCCGATGCGCAATCGTGAGCGAATCGCGACCTGCCGTCCTGGCGGCCTCACCCGAGCGGGGAATCGGGCCGCCCCGCCCCAGCGGTGGGCCGACCAGTGGCCCGTGTCGGATACCCTTGCTGCCGATGACAGCCCGCTTTGACCTTATCGTCGTCGGTTCCGGATTCTTCGGCCTGACGATCGCCGAACGCGTGGCCACGCAGCTGGACAAGCGCGTTCTCGTGCTCGACCGCCGGCCCCACATCGGCGGCAACGCCTACTCGGAGCCCGAGCCGCAGACCGGTATCGAGATCCACAAGTACGGCGCCCACCTGTTCCACACGTCCAACGAGCGGGTGTGGGACTACGTGCGGCAGTTCACCGAGTTCACGGGCTATCAGCACCGCGTCTTCGCGATGCACGCCGGCCAGGCGTACCAGTTCCCCATGGGCCTCGGTCTGGTCTCGCAGTTCTTCGGCAGGTACTTCACGCCCGACGAGGCGCGAGCGTTGATCGCCGAGCAGGCCGCGGAGTTCGACTCCACGCAGGCGCAGAACTTCGAGGAGAAGGCGATCAGCCTGATCGGCCGCCCGCTCTACGAAGCGTTCGTGAAGCACTACACGGCCAAGCAGTGGGAGACCGATCCGAGGAACCTGCCGGCCGGCAACATCACCCGCCTGCCGGTGCGCTACACCTTCGACAACCGCTACTTCAACGACACCTACGAGGGCTTGCCCGTCGACGGTTACACCGCGTGGCTGGAGAACATGGCAGCCGACGACCGCATCGAGGTCCGGCTGAACACCGACTGGTTCGAGGTGGGAGACGAGCTCAAGGCCGCCAATCCCGGTGCGCCCGTCGTGTACACCGGTCCGCTGGACCGGTACTTCGACTACTCGGCCGGCCGACTGGGCTGGCGCACCCTGGACTTCGAGACCGAGGTCCTCGACACCGGCGACTTCCAGGGCACGCCCGTCATGAACTACAACGACGCCGAGGTGCCATACACCCGCATCCACGAGTTCAGGCACTTCCATCCCGAGCGGTCCTACCCGACCGACAAGACCGTCATCATGCGCGAATACGGGCGATTCGCCAAGGACGAGGACGAGCCCTACTACCCGATCAACACCCCAGAAGACCGCGCCATGGTCACGGCCTACCGTGAGTTGGCCAAGGCCGAGACCGCGTCGCAGCACGTGCTGTTCGGTGGGCGCCTCGGCACCTATCAGTACCTCGACATGCACATGGCGATCGCCAGCGCGTTGAACATGTACGACAACACGCTGGCTCCGCACCTGCGCGATGGTGCACCGCTGACCGCAAACGACCCAGAAAGCAATCGAAGATGAGTGACATCCCTTCGGGCGCACTCGAAGCCGGGCAGTCCAAGGCTGCGAGCCTGCTGTCCCGCATCATCCTGCCCCGCCCCGGTGAACCGCTGGACGTCCGCAAGCTCTACATCGAGGAGTCGAGCACCAACGCCCGGCGTGCGCACGCCCCCACCCGCACCGCGCTGGAGATCGGCGCGGAGTCCGAGGTGTCGTTCGCGACGTACTTCAACGCGTTCCCGGCGAGCTACTGGCGCCGCTGGTCGATCCTCGAGTCCGTGGTGCTGCGCGTCGAGCTGACCGGCAGCGCACGCGTCGACGTCTATCGCTCCAAGGCCACCGGCGCCCGCATCACCGTCGGCGGCAGCGCGGTGTCGAGCGCCGATCGAGACGGCACCGCCGTCGCCGAATTCGAGGTCGAACTCGACCCGTTCGAGGACGGCGGCTGGATCTGGTTCGACGTCACCACCGACACCAACGTCACCGTGCACAGCGCGGGTTGGTACGCGCCGATTCCCGCCCCGAGCCGCGCCAACGTCGCCGTCGGCATCCCGACCTTCAACCGGCCGGCCGACTGCGTCAACGCGCTGGCCACCCTGACGTCGGATCCGCTGGTCGACGAGGTGATCTCGGCGGTCATCGTCTCCGACCAGGGCGCCAAGAAGGCCAAGGACCATCCCGACTTCGCCGCGGCCGCCGCCGGACTCGGCGACCGGCTGACGATTCACGACCAGCCCAATCTCGGTGGTTCCGGCGGTTACAGCCGCGTGATGTACGAGGCGCTGAAGAACACCGACTGCGAACAGATCCTGTTCATGGACGACGACATTCGCATCGAGCCGGACTCGATCCTGCGGGCGCTGGCGTTCAACCGCTTCGCCAAGACCCCGACGCTGGTCGGCGGCCAGATGCTCAACCTGCAGGAACCGTCGCACCTGCACGTGATGGGCGAGATGGTCGACCAGGCGAACTTCATGTGGACCAACGCCATCAACACCGAGTACGACCACAACTTCGCCAAGTACCCGCTCAACGACGAAGAGGAATACCGCAGCCGGCTGCTGCACCGCCGCATCGACGCCGACTTCAACGGCTGGTGGATGTGCATGATCCCGCGCAGCGTCGCCGAGGAGCTCGGCCAGCCGCTGCCGCTCTTCATCAAGTGGGACGACTGCGAGTACGGGCTGCGCGCAGGCGAACACGGCTACCCGACGGTCACGCTTCCCGGTGCCGCGATCTGGCACATGGCCTGGAGCGACAAGGACGACGCCATCGACTGGCAGGCGTACTTCCACCTGCGCAACCGGTTGGTCGTCGCCGCCATGCACTGGGACGGCGGCATCGCCGGGCTGATCGGCAGCCACCTCAAGGCAACGATCAAACATCTTCTCTGCCTTGAATATTCGACGGTGGCCATTCAGAACAAGGCGATGGACGACTTCCTTGCGGGCCCAGAGCACATCTTCTCCATCCTGGAGTCGGCGCTGCCCGAGGTGCGGGCGATGCGCGCCCAGTTCCCCGACGCGGTGGTGCTGCCCAGCGCCACGTCGTTGCCGACCCCGTCGGACAAGCGGTGGCGCAAGAAGATCAAGATTCCAGTGAGCCCGCTGGCGATCTCGGTGCGTCTGGCCCGCGGCGTCGTGCACCAGCTCAAGCCGCACGATCCCGCGCACCACGTCCGCCCGCAGATCAACGTCGCGACGCAGGATGCGCGCTGGTTCTCGCTGTCGCGGGTCGACGGCGTCACCGTCACGACGGCCGACGGACGGGGCGTGGTGTTCCGTCAGCGCGACCGCGACAAGATGTTCGAGCTGCTGCGCGAATCGCTGAAGCGTCAGGCCCTGTTGGCCCGTAAGTTCAACCGGATGCGCAAGGTGTACCGCGAGGCCCTCCCAGTGCTGTCCAGCCCACAGAAGTGGGAGACGGTGCTGCCGACGACGCCGAGTGCTCCAGCAGAAGTGTCCCGGTGACCGACACCCTGCGGGGCGAGGACGCGGCGCTGGTCGCCGTGCAATCCACCCTCGCCGGACGTCCCGGCGTGCTGCCGGGCGCGCGGGCGCTGTCCCACTTCGGTGAGCACAGCGCCGGCTGGGTCGCGGTGGCGGCGCTCGGCGCGCTGGTGCAGCCGCAGCGCCGCAGGGTGTGGTTGACCGCGGGGTTCGGTGCCTTCGCCGCCCACGCGGCCGCCGTCGTGATCAAGCGGGTGGTGAAGCGGGAGCGTCCGCACCACCCCTCGATCGCGGTCAACGTCGCGACGCCGAGCCGGTTGAGCTTTCCGTCTGCCCACGCGACGTCGACCACGGCGGCATCGATCCTGCTGGGACGCGCAACGGGGTTGCCGCTGCCGTGGCTGTTGGTGCCGCCGATGGCGTTGTCGCGCTTGGTGCTTGGCGTGCACTATCCCACCGACGTGCTCGCCGGAGTGGCAGTCGGTGCCGTCGTGGCCAATGCGGTTGGCGCCGCGATCGGACCAGAAGGAGACAGGTGAGCCCGCATGAGTGAGGAAGCCCCACCCGTGGCCGGGCCGCCCCGCAACGTGGTCACCGGCGTCGTCAAGGCGATCCGACCGCGTCAGTGGGTGAAGAACCTGCTCGTCCTTGCCGCGCCGGTCGCCGCGCTCGGTCGCGACGTCCGGTTCGACGGACACGACATCGTCAACGTCCTCATCGCCTTCGTGACGTTCAGCCTCGCCGCTTCGTGCATCTATCTGGTCAACGACGCACGTGACGTCGAAGCCGACCGCGCCCACCCCACCAAGCGCAACCGCCCGATCGCCGCTGGCGTGGTACCCGTGTCGCTGGCCTTCGGCCTCGCGATCGCGCTCGGTGCCATCTCGCTGGGTCTCGCTTGGTACGTCTCGCCGAACCTGGCGCTGGTGATGGGCATCTACATCGGCGTGCAGCTCGCGTACTGCTTCGGTCTCAAGCACCAGGCGGTGCTCGACATCTGCATCGTGTCCTCGGGCTTCCTGATCCGGGCGATCGCCGGCGGTGTCGCCGCCAACATTCCACTGTCGCAGTGGTTCCTGCTGGTCATGGCCTTCGGTTCGCTGTTCATGGCCGCGGGCAAGCGGTATGCCGAACTGCAGCTCGCCGAGCGCACCGGCGCCAAGATCCGCAAGTCGCTGGAGAGCTACACCAGCACCTACCTCCGCTTCGTCTGGACGCTGTCGGCCACCGCAGTCGTGCTCTGCTACGGGCTGTGGGCCTTCGAGCGTGACCGCAACGCCGGCGGCTCGTTGTACGCCGTGTCGATGGTCCCGTTCACGATCGCGATCCTGCGGTACGCCGTGGACGTCGACGGTGGTCTGGCGGGGGAGCCCGAGGAGATCGCGTTGCGCGACCGGGTACTGCAGCTTCTCGCGGTGGCGTGGATCGGAAGCGTCTGTGCAGCGGCCTACTTCAGCTGACGGGCTGAACGTCGAGGTCGCGCGCCCGCCAGCGAGTGGGAGCGCCGCCACCCGGGGACTCTTGTTGACGCGGTCACCGGCATTTCGCTTTCACCCCACCGTGCGCATCAGCCTCTGGCTGAGCGTGGTGGTGATCGGTGCCTTGTTCGCCTGGGGTGCCTGGCAGCGCAGATGGATCGCCGACGACGGGCTGATCGTGCTGCGAACCGTGCGAAACCTGTTGGCGGGCAACGGTCCGGTCTTCAACGCCGGTGAGCGCGTGGAGGCCAACACCTCGACGGTGTGGACCTACCTGGTCACCCTGGTGGCCTGGATCGGCGGCCCGCTGCGGTTGGAATACGTCGCCCTGGCCCTGGCCTTGACGCTCAGCGTGGCCGGCATCGTGTTCGTGATGCTGGGCACCGGTCGGCTGTACGCGCCCGGCCTGCGCGGCCGACAAGCCTTGCTGCTGCCCGCCGGCGCGCTCGTCTACATCGCCATCCCACCGGCGCGGGACTTCGCCACCTCCGGGCTCGAAAACGGTTTGGTGATGGCCTATCTGGGCCTGCTGTGGTGGATGATGGTGTGCTGGTCGCAGGGGCCACGGATCAATTTGCGCGCCGCCAGGGAACCCGCGCTCAACGTAACCACCCGCAGCTTCGACGCGGCACTGGCGTTCCTCGCGGGGTTGTCGGTGCTGATCCGGCCGGAACTCGCCCTGATCGGCGGTGTCGCCCTCGTGATGATGCTCGTCGCCGCCCGCGGCTGGCGGCGCCGGCTGCTGATCGTCGTCGCCGGTGGTCTGCTGCCGGTGCTCTACGAGATCTTCCGGATGGGGTACTACGGGCTGCTGGTCCCCGGCACCGCGATCGCCAAGGATGCGTCCGGATCGAAGTGGGCGCAGGGTTTCGTCTACCTCACCAACTTCAACCATCCCTATCTGCTGTGGGTGCCGCTGGTGCTGCTGGCGGGACTCGGCCTGCTGTTACTCGGCGTGCGAAGCCTGTTGTGGCGCAAGCGCGGTCCGGCCGCCCGCATACGCGGTCGCTGGGCCGGCATCGTCCAGAGCCCCACCGCGGTCGTGGTGTTCATGCTCGTCAGCGGCGTGGTGCAGGCGGTGTACTGGATCCGCCAGGGCGGCGACTTCATGCACGGCCGCGTCCTGCTGACGCCGCTGTTCTGCCTGCTCGCCCCGATCTCGGTGATCCCCATCGTGCTGCCTGCCGGGATGCGCGCGGTGCGCGGTCCCGGATATCTGCTGGCCGGCGCGACGGCCGTGTTCTGGTTGGCCGTCGTGGGCTGGTCGCTGTGGGCAGCGAATTCACCGGGTCTTGGTTACGACGCCACCAGGGTGACCTACTCCGGCATCGTCGACGAGCGGCGCTTCTACGCTCAGGCCACCGGGCACGCCCACCCGCTGACCGCCGCGGATTACCTGGACTATCCGCGCATGCGTGCCGTCGTCGCGGCCATCGACAACACCCCGGACGGTGCGCTGCTGCTTCCGTCGGGCAACTACGACCAGTGGGACGTCGTGCCGGCGATACCGCCGCCGCTGCCGCCGCCCCTGCCGGGCACCGCGCCCGTCATCGAATCCGTCGGACACGGACCCCACACCGTCTTCTTCACCAACCTCGGCATGCTCGGCATGAACGTGGGGCTCGACGTGCGCGTCATCGACCAGATCGGCCTGGCCAACCCGCTGGCCGCGCACACGGCACGGCTGGAGGATGCCCGCATCGGGCACGACAAGAATTTGTTCCCGGACTGGGCGGTGGCCGAGGGCCCGTTCTTGCCGATGCGCCCGTATCTCCCGCCGTATCTCGACGAGGACTGGGTGGCGCAGGCCAAGGTGGCTCTGACGTGCCCGCAGACCGACGCGATGCTCACCTCGATCCGGGCCCCGCTGGGTCTGCGCCGATTCGCCTCGAACGTCCTGCACGCGTGGGAATTCACCAAGTACCGGATCGATCGGGTGCCCCGCTACGAACTGGCCCGATGCGGTCTCGAGCCACCGGCGCCGAAGAATCCGCCGTACACGGGCATGCCGGCCACCGGGCCGTGATCGCGCTCACGGGATTTGTTCGCCGGCCGGTCCGTCTGATTTGGTAACGATCAGGCCACGTCGAGGCGATACACGGACGAGTGCCTCGACGCTCGCCATGAGCTGTGCCCCGGAAACGGCCGGTCACCGGCCGCCGGATGGACGAAATTGGATGGTTGGACCGACCGATGTGGACGACGAATGCGCGCCGCGGCCTGGCCCGTGGAGCTGGCTGCCGATGGCGCCGCGCAGCAGCGGCGCTAGCTGCGGTGTTGGCGTTGCCGGCGCTGACGGCCGTCGGTGATCTCGCCGGTGCGACGCCGACCGCGGCCGCGTTCTCGCGCGAGGGTCTGCCCGTGGAATACCTCGACGTCTACTCGGCCGCGATGGGGCGCAACGTGCGGGTGCAGTTTCAGGCCGGAGGCGCGCCGGCGCCGAGCAAGGCGGTCTACCTGCTCGACGGTCTTCGCGCCCAGGACGACTTCAACGGCTGGGACGTCAACACCGCGGCATTCGAGTGGTTCCACCAGTCCGGGGTGGCCGTGGTCATGCCCGTCGGTGGCGAATCCAGCTTCTACACCGACTGGTATGCGCCGTCGAGCTTCAACAGCCAGACCTATACCTACAAGTGGGAGACGTTCCTGACCAGGGAGCTCCCCGACTACCTCGCGTCGGCCAAGCAGGTGTCGCCCACCGGCAACGGCGTCGTCGGACTGTCGATGGCGGGTGGTGCCGGACTGATCCTGTCGGCCTACCACCCCGCGCAGTTCACCTACGCGGCGTCGCTGTCGGGCTTCCTCAACCCCTCGACGCTGTTCATGAAGCAGGCCATCAGGGTCGCGATGCTCGACGCGGGCGGTTACAACGTCGACGACATGTGGGGCCCGCCATGGGATTCCGCCTGGAAGCGCAACGATCCCGTCGTGCAGGCCGACCGGATCGCCGCCAACGGAACACGCCTGTGGATCTACTGCGCGCCCGGTGGCGGCCCGGTCGACGAGAACGTCGATCCGGGTCAGTCGTTCAACGCCAGCAGCCTGGAGTCGCTGGCCATCAACGGCAACAAGCGCTTCCAAGATCGCTACGCCAAGGCCGGTGGCGCCAATGCCACGTTCGTCTTCCCGGCCGAGGGAAACCATTCGTGGGCTTACTGGGGTCAGCAGCTGCAGGCCCTCAAGCCCGACTTGATTGCCACGCTCGATGGCTGACGCCGGCGGACGTGAGGAGCAAAGGAGCTCCACCAGGCAGGACACTCGCGGGAGCGTGGTAATGCTTCCTCGTGTGGTTGACTACAACTGCACGCAGCAGGTCTGTCGTGCGGCATACGAACAGATGGGATCTATACAAGCATGAGTTTCTTGGGAAAGATGGCGCGCCGCGCAGCGGTCGCGGCCCTGGCAGCGGGAACGCTGGCAGGACTGGTAGGCGTCGTCGGGGGCTCGGCGACGGCAGGGGCATTCTCGAAGCCGGGACTGCCGGTCGAGTACCTGATGGTTCCGTCCGCTTCGATGGGACGCGACATCAAGGTGCAGTTCCAGAGCGGTGGCGCCAACTCACCGGCGCTGTACCTGCTCGATGGTCTGCGCGCTCAGGACGACTTCAACGGCTGGGACATCAACACCCAGGCGTTCGAGTGGTACGACAACTCGGGCATCTCGGTCGTCATGCCCGTCGGTGGCCAGTCGAGCTTCTACTCCAACTGGTACAAGCCCGCGTGCGGCAAGTCCGGCTGCCTGACCTACAACTGGGAGACGTTCCTGACCTCGGAACTGCCCAGCTACTTGTCGGCGCAGAAGAGCGTCAAGCCAACGGGCGGCGCGGCGGTCGGTCTCTCGATGGCCGGCGGTTCTGCCCTGGTCCTGTCGGCACACCACCCCGACCAGTTCATCTACGCCAGCTCGATGTCCGGCTTCCTCAACCCGTCCGAGGGCTGGTGGCCCGGCCTGATCAACGTCTCCATGGGTGACGCGGGTGGCTACAAGGCCAACGACATGTGGGGACCTGCCGAGACCGATCCGGCGTGGAAGTACAACGACGCCATGGTCCAGATCCCGACGATCGTTGCCAACGGCACGCGCATCTGGGTCTACTGCGGCAACGGCACGCCCAGTGAGCTCGGCGGCAACAACCTGCCGGCCAAGTTCCTCGAGGGCCTGACCATCCGTACCAACCGGACGTTCCAGGAGAACTACATCGCCGCCGGCGGCAAGAACGGTGTGTTCAACTTCCCGGATGCCGGCACGCACGACTGGCCCTACTGGGGCGCGCAGCTTCAGCAGATGAAGCCCGACGTGCAGCGGGTGCTCGGCGCGGTTCCGACCGCATAGCAAAGCACTGAACAGGCGGCGGCGATCCCTTTGGGGTCGCCGCCGTCGTTCGTTTCCGGCGTGCCCCGTCGTCGTGATGTGATTCACTACCAACCATTGCTCGTCGCGTCCGTGGCCATCCGCGCGGGCGGGGATCCAGTCGACCAAGAGATGTGGTGAGGTGCGTATGAGGTTGCTCTCGACGCTGTTCCGGACGACGTGCGCCCTGATGCTGGCCGCCACCCTGTGGCTGGCCAGCCCTCACGTCGCCAGGGCCGAGGGTGTCGAGTACCTGATGGTGCCGTCGGCGGCGATGGGCCGCGACATCCCGGTGGCGTTCCAGGCTGGGGGCCCGCACGCGGTCATCCTGCTGGACGCCTTCAACGCCGCGCCGGACGTCAGCAATTGGGTCACCGCGGGCAACGCCATGAGCGCCCTGGCCGGCAAGGGCATCTCGGTGGCCGCGCCCGCCGGCGGTGCGTTCAGCATGTACACCAACTGGGAGGCCGACGGCAGCAAGCAGTGGGACACCTTCCTGTCCCAGGAGCTGCCGGACTGGCTGGCCGCCAACAAGGGGCTGGCGCCAACCGGACACGGCGTCGTCGGCGCCGCCCAGGGCGGCTACGCCGCGATGGCGCTGGCGGCGTTCCACCCCGACCGGTTCCGCTACGCGGGTTCGCTGTCGGGCTTCCTCACCCCGTCGCAGACCGCGCTCAACGGTGCGATCACCGCGGGAATGGCCAGCTTTGGCGGCGTCAACACCCAGGCCATGTGGGGCGCTGCGCAGTTGGGCCGGTGGAAGTGGCACGACCCCGACGTGCACGTCGACCTGCTCAACGCCAACAACACCCGGTTGTGGGTCTACAGCCCCGCCGCGCTGGAGTGCAGCGACCCGGCGGCGATGATCGGCTACTGCGACCAGGCCGCGGGCAGCAACCGCACGTTCTACCAGCACTACCGCGGGGTGGGCGGGCACAACGGCCACTTCGACTTCCCCACGTCCGGGCAGCACGACTGGGGCAGCTGGGCGCCGCAGCTGAGCGCCATGTCCGGCGATCTGGCCGCCGCCATCAGGTAGCGCGAGGCTCGTCCTCCAGCAAACCGTTCTGCGGTCTTGCCTAGCCCAGCCGGTACGTTGGAGACGTGCAACTCGGCGGACCTCGAACGGCAAGCGCCGCCATGGCGTGCGCAGCCTTGATGGTCAGTGGTTGCGGCATGGGTGACGACGTCATGGCAACCATCGGGATGCCGCCGTCGGAGACCACGGCGGCGGGTCCCAGCGCGCAGACCTTCGCCGAGCCCCCTGCCGCGATACCCGGTCAGGATCCGGAGATGGTGGTCACCCCGGCCCAGCATGCGTTCCTCGACGCCCTCGGCGAGGCGGGCATCAAGCCCTCCAGCGAGCTGTCCGCATTGAGCATCGGCTCCTATGTGTGCCAGGCTCGGGCGGCCAAGCAGAGCGATCAAGCGGTCTGGGACTTCGTGTTGCCGATGGTCCGCGGTGACGTCAAGGACGCCTACCCCGAATCGGAGACACCACCCGCCGGGCAGGTCGACTCCGCCACCGCCGACTACATTCGCATCGCCACCGACACCCTTTGCTAGCAGGAGACCTTCTCACTTCATGGCCAACACTCGCCGACGCAAACGTCACCGTGTCCTCGCCCTGACCGCCGCGGGTGCGGTGGCGGTGCTCGTCGGACTCGTCGTGGTCGGACTCTGGATCCTGTTGCGCGCGCCCGAGCGGCCGCCCAGCGCGACCCCGCCCACGGCGCTTCCGCCGACCAGTACGACGACGCCGGGAACCAAGCCGCGGCCGGACTCTCAGGACGCGAGTTGCGCCGACGTGATGGTGCTGTCCATCCCGGGCACCTGGGAGTCCTCGCCCCAGCTCGACCCCGTCAACCCGACGCAATTCCCGATTGCGTTGCTGCTCAACGTCACCAACCCGTTGCGGCAGGCCTACGGCACCGACCGGGTCGCGGAGTACACGGTTCCCTACACCGCGCAGTTCCACAATCCGTTCGCCGCGGACAAGCAGATGTCCTACAACGACAGTCGCGCCGAGGGCACCAAGGCCGCCATCTCGGCGCTGACCGACATGAACAATCGCTGCCCGCTGACCAGCTACGTCATCGTCGGGTTCTCGCAGGGCGCGGTGATCGCCGGTGACCTCGCCAGCGACATCGGCAACGGCCGGGGACCCATCGATGCCGACCTGGTGCTCGGCGTGACGTTGATCGCCGACGGCCGCAGGCAGGAGGGCGTCGGCAACGACGTCGGCCCGAACCCCGCCGGGCAGGGTGCCGAGATCACGCTGCAGGAGGTTCCCACGCTGTCCGCGCTGGGGCTGACGATGACGGGCCCGCGCCCCGGCGGGTTCGGCTCGCTCAACGACCGGGTGAACCAGATCTGTGGTCCTGGCGACCTGATCTGCTCGGCGCCGGAGGGTGCGTTCTCGATCGTCAACCTGCCCAAGACGCTCGAGACGCTCAGCGGTGGTGCCGGTCAGCCGGTCCACGCCATGTACAACACCCCGGAGTTCTGGTCGTTGAACGGCCAGACCGCGACGCAGTGGACGACGTCGTGGGCGCAGGGGCTGATCGACAATGCTCCGCACCCGAAACACGGGTGAGCCGGGCGGCCCATGCACTGCGCGGCGCGGATTTGGCCTGCGCTGGCAGGTCGCCTAACATTAAGAGAAACGTAAGAGCGCTCGCCCGAGAAACACGGCGGGGTGTCATGCGGTTGGTCCGGAACCGAGCCGCCGCGCCCCGGTACGATCTTGAGGTTTGGCCTCGCCCGATTTCGCGGCGGGAGCAGCTTCGACAGGAGAGTGAAATGGGATTCCACAACCCGTTCTTGAAGAACGGCCTAATCAGGTTTCCCGACAACGGCAACCTCGTCCGTCACGTCGAGAAGTGGGCCAAGGTCCGGGGCGACAAGCTCGCCTACCAGTTCATCGACTTCTCGACCGAGCGTGACGGCGTCGCCCGCAACCTCAACTGGGCCGACTTCAGCGCCCGCAACAAGGCCGTCGGTGCGCGCCTGCAGCAGGTGACCCAGCCCGGTGACCGCGTGGCGATCCTGTGCCCGCAGAACCTGGACTACCTCGTCGGGTTCTTCGGCGCCCTCTACGGCGGCCGCATCGCGGTGCCCCTGTTCGACCCGTCCGAGCCGGGTCACGTCGGCCGCCTGCACGCCGTGCTCGACGACTGCAAGCCCACGGCCATCCTGACCACCACCGATTCCGCCGAGGGCGTGCGCAAGTTCTTCCGCACCCGTCCCGCCAAGGAGCGTCCCCGCGTCATCGCCGTTGACGCCGTCCCGGACGAGGTCGGCGCCACCTGGGTGCCCGAGGACATCACCCAGGACACCATCGCCTACCTGCAGTACACCTCGGGCTCGACACGCATCCCGACCGGTGTGCAGATCACCCACCTGAACCTGGCCACCAACATCGTCCAGGTGATCGAGGGCATCGGCGGTGACGAGGGTGACCGCGGCGTCACGTGGCTGCCGTTCTTCCACGACATGGGGCTCATCACCGCGATGATCTCGCCGGTGGTCGGCCACTACATCACGTTCATGACGCCGGCGGCGTTCGTCCGCCGGCCGGGACGGTGGATCCGCGAGATGGCCCGCAAGGACGACGACACCGGCATGGTGATCTCGGTGGCGCCGAACTTCGCGTTCGACCACGCCGCAGCGCGCGGAGTGCCCAAGGACGGCGAACCGCCACTGGACCTCTCCAACATCCGCGCGGTCCTCAACGGCAGCGAGCCGATCTCGGCGGCCACCGTGCGCAGGTTCAACGACGCGTTCGGTCCCTTCGGCTTCAACCCCAAGGCGCTCAAGCCGTCCTACGGTCTGGCCGAGGCCACGCTGTTCGTGTCCACCACGCCCACCGACGAGCCGCCGAAGATCGTCCACGTCGACCGCGAGCAGCTCAACCAGCAGCGCTTCGTCGAGGTGCCGGCGGACGCGCCGTCGGCCGTCGCGCAGGCCTCGGCGGGCAAGGTCGGCGTCGCCGAGTGGGCCGTCATCGTGGACGCCGAGACCGCCACCGAGCTTCCCGACGGTCAGATCGGTGAGATCTGGATCAGCGGGCAGAACATGGGCACGGGCTACTGGGGCAAGCCGGAGCAGACCGTCGCCACCTTCCAGAACATCCTCAAGTCGCGGACCGAGCCGTCGCACGCCGAGGGCGCCACCGATGACGCGACCTGGGTCAGCACCGGTGACTACGGAGCCTTCTACGACGGCGACCTCTACATCACCGGCCGCGTCAAGGACCTCGTCATCATCGACGGCCGCAACCACTACCCGCAGGATCTCGAGTACTCGGCGCAGGAGGCCAGCAAGGCGTTGCGGACCGGGTTCGTCGCAGCTTTCTCGGTGCCGGCCAACCAGCTGCCCGCCGAGGTGTTCGAGAACGCCCACGCCGGGCTCAAGCGCGACCCGGACGACACCTCCGAGCAGTTGGTGATCGTCGCCGAGCGGGCGCCGGGTGCCCACAAGATGGAGCTCGAGCCCGTCGCCGACGAGATCCGCGCGGCCATCGCCGTGCGGCACGGCGTCACCGTGCGCGACGTCCTGCTCACCCCGGCTGGTGCCATCCCCCGCACCTCGAGCGGAAAGATCGGCCGTCGCGCCTGCCGCGCCGGCTACCTGGACGGCAGCTTGCGCAACGGAAAGATAGCGAACGACTTCCCCGACCAGACGGACTGACGCATCGGTCGGTCCCATCGACCCAGGCCGCACGCGGCGAAAGTGAACAGTGAACATGACTGACGCAGAGAACGTTTCGCCGTCTCCGGCCTCCGACGAGGGCTCCTCGCCGGAGATCCGGCCCGCCCGCACCGACAAGACGGTCGGTGAGATTCGGGAGTTCCTGCGCAACTGGATCGCCAACGCCACCGGGCAGGCTCCCGACTCCATCGACGAGTCCGCCCCGATGGTCGAGCTGGGGTTGTCCTCGCGCGACGCGGTTGCCATGGCCAGCGACATCGAGGACCTGACCGGTGTCACGCTGACGGCCACCGTCGCGTTCCGTCATCCCACGATCGAATCGCTGGCGACGGTGATCGTCGAGGGCGAGCCGGAGGACGACGCGGCCGCCGACGAGGACGAGGATTGGTCGCGCGAGCCGGATCTCGCGGACATCGCGATCGTCGGCATCGGCACGCGGTTCCCCGGCGACTTGAACACTCCCGACGAGATGTGGCGCGCGCTGCTCGAGGGCAAGGACTCCAGCTCCGAGCTTCCCGAGGGCCGCTGGGAGGAGTTCCTGGCCGAACCGCGCATCGCCGAGCGAGTGGCCAAGGCGCACACCCGCGGTGGCTACCTCTCCGACATCAAGGGTTTCGACTCGGAGTTCTTCGCGCTGTCGAAGATGGAGGCCGACAACATCGATCCGCAGCAGCGGATGGCGCTCGAGCTGACCTGGGAAGCGTTGGAGCATGCCAGGATTCCGGCGTCGAGCCTGCGTGGTGAGAGCGTCGGGGTCTACGTCGGCAGCTCGAACAACGACTATACGTTCCTGAGCATCGCCGACCCGAATGCCGCGCACCCGTACGCCATCACCGGCACCGCGAGCTCGATCATCGCCAACCGGGTGTCCTACTTCTACGACTTCCGCGGCCCGTCCATGTCGATCGACACCGCGTGCTCGTCGTCGCTGGTCGCCGTGCACGAGGGCGTCAAGGCGCTGCGCGCCGGCGACGTCGACGTCGTCGTCGCCGGTGGCGTCAACGCCATGATCACCCCGATGGTGACCCTCGGCTTCGACGAGGTGGGCGGCGTGCTGGCGCCCGACGGTCGCTGCAAGTCCTTCTCGCACGACGCCAACGGTTACGCCCGCTCCGAGGGCGGCGGCATGCTGGTGCTCAAGCGGGTCGCCGATGCCCGCCGCGACGGCGACGACATCATCGCCGTGATCGCAGGCAGCGCGGTCAACCACGACGGACGGTCCAACGGACTGTTGGCGCCCAACCCGGACGCCCAGGCCGACGTGCTGCGCAAGGCCTACAAGGACGCGGGCATCGACCCGCGCACCGTCGACTACGTCGAGGCCCACGGGACGGGCACCATCCTCGGTGACCCCATCGAGGCGGACGCGCTGGGCCGGGTGGTCGGCAAGGGTCGCGCTGCCGACAAGCCGGCCCTTCTGGGGGCGGTGAAATCCAATCTGGGACACCTGGAGTCGGCCGCGGGTGCGGCCAGCCTGGCCAAGGTTGCGCTGTCGCTCAAGCACGACAAGGTGCCGCCGTCGATCAACTACACCGGGCCCAACCCGTACATCGACTTCGAGAAGATCCGGATCAAGGTCAACGACCAGGTCACCGACTGGCCGCGGTATGGCGGTCACGCCATCGCCGGCGTCTCGGGCTTCGGTTTCGGTGGCGCCAACGCCCACCTGGTGCTGCGCGAGGTGCTGCCGTCCGATCTGACCGAGCCCGAGCCAGTCTCGGAAACCGTTGCCCCCCAAGAGAAGTCGGAAGCCGACGCAGTGTACGTGGGCGGGGTGCGGGTGGACGAGTACGGCGAGTTCATCGACGACGATGACGACGCGCTCGACGTGCCGGCCGCCTCGGCTGAGGCCGAGCCCGAATTGCCCGGCCTGACCGACGAGGCCTTGCGCCTACTCGAGCTCGCCCGCGAGGAACTCGAAGCCGCCGAGGCCGAGAACCCGACGAAGAAGCTCGTCCCCCTTGCCGTTTCGGGTTTCTTGACCTCACGCAAGCGTGCCACCGCCGCCGAACTCGCCGACTGGATCGACGGGCCGCAGGGCCGGGCGTCCTCCCTGGAGGCCATCGGTCGGTCGCTGAGCAGGCGCAACCACGGGCGCTCCCGCGCCGTGGTGCTGGCCCACGATCACGACGAGGCCGTCAAGGGCTTGCGCGCGCTGGCCGAGGGCAAGCAGAGCCCGCTGGTGCTGGCCGCCGACGGTCCGGTCACCAACGCCCCGGTCTGGGTGCTGGCCGGATTCGGTGCGCAACACCGCAAGATGGGCAAGAGCCTGTACCTGCGCGACCCGATCTTCGCCGAGTGGATCGACAAGGTCGACGCCCTGATCCAGGACGAACGCGGTTACTCCGTCGTCGAGCTGATCCTCGACGACTCGATCGACTACACCAACGAGACCTGCGACTACCCCATCGAAGTGGTCCAGACGGTGATCTTCGCCCTGCAGATCGCCCTCGGCGAGCTGCTCAAGGCCCACGGCGCCAGCCCCGGTGCGGTGGTGGGACAGTCACTCGGTGAGGCCGCGGCGGCCTACTTCGCCGGCGGCCTGAGCCTGGCCGACGCCACCCGCACCATCTGTTCGCGAGCTCATCTCATGGGCGAGGGCGAGGCGATGTTGTTCGGGGAGTACATCCGGCTGATGGCGCTCGTCGAGTACTCGGCCGACGAGATCAAGTCCGTCTTCGCCGACTACCCGGGTCTCGAGGTGTGCGTCTACGCGGCGCCGACGCAGACCGTCATCGGTGGGCCACCCGAGCAGATCGACGCGATCATCGCGCGCGCCGAATCCGAGGGCAAGTTCGCCCGCAAGCTGCAGACCAAGGGCGCCAGCCACACCCAGCAGATGGACCCGCTGCTCGGTGAGCTCTCCGCGGAGATCCAGGGCATCGAACCGCATTCGCTGCAGACGGCCTACTTCTCGACCGTCCACGAGGGCCAGCTGATCCGGGCCGGCGCCGAGCCCATCCACGACGTCGACTACTGGAAGAAGGGGCTGCGCCACAGCGTCTACTTCACCCACGGCATCCGCAACGCGGTCGACAACGGTTACACCACCTTCTTGGAGCTGGCGCCAAACCCGGTGGCGCTCATGCAGGTTGGGCTGACGACGGCGTCGGCGGGCCTGCACGACGGGCAGCTGATCGCGACGCTGGCGCGCAAGCAGGACGAGGTCGACTCGATGACCACGGCCATGGCGCAGCTCTACGTCCACGGTCACGACCTGGACATCTGGACGCTGTTCTCGCGGGCCACCTCCGAGGAGGACTACGCACCCATCCCGCCGACGCGCTTCAAGCGCAAGTCACACTGGCTCGACGTGCGCTTCACCGGCGACGGGTCCAACATGCTGCCCGGCACGCACGTCGCGATGCCCGATGGCCGCCATGTCTGGGAGTACTCCCAGCGCGGTGCCACTGACCTCGGTGCGCTGGTGAGAGCGGCTGCGGTGCAAGTACTTCCAGACGCCAAGCTGACCGCCTTCGAACAGCGCGCGGTCCCCTCCGACGACGCCCGGTTGGTCACCACGCTGACCCGCCACCCGGGTGGGGCGACGGTGCAGGTGCACGCCCGCATCCAGGAGTCCTTCACGCTGGTGTACGACGCGATCGTGACGCGCGGCGGGCAGGCAAGCGCGCTGCCGATGGCAGCGCCGGTGGCCACCGCGGTAGCGACGGACGCAGTCGTGACCCCTAGCGGGCCCGCTGTGCTCGAGGAGCCCGAGCCCGCCGACGAGCCGGCGATCCTGCAGGACAACCTCACCGCGGGTGCGGGTCTGGCGGCGGGTTTCGCCAAGTGGTCGCCCGACAGCGGCGAGACCATCGCCCAGCGTCTCGGTGCGATCGTCGGCGGCGCCATGGGCTACGAGCCCGAGGATCTGCCGTGGGAGGTGCCGCTCATCGAGCTGGGCCTGGACTCGCTGATGGCCGTGCGGATCAAGAACCGCGTCGAATACGACTTCGACCTGCCGCCGATCCAGCTGACCGCGGTGCGTGACGCCAACCTCTACGCCGTGGAGAAGCTCATCACCTACGCGATCGAGCACCGCGACGAGGTCGATCAACTGGCCGAGGTGCAGAAGACGCAGACCGACGAGGAGATCGCGGCGGCGCAGGCCGAGCTGATGGGTGGCGCGACCACGGTCGCCGAGCTCGAGGAGCTGCTGACCCAGAAGCAGGCCGAGGCCGAGGCAGCCGCCGCGGCGCCCATCGACACCGCGGGAATCGTCCCGCCACCGCCGCCGACCAATCCGGCCGGTCCGGGAACGCCGGCACCTCCGACGAACCCGGCGGGCCCGGCCGAGACCAAGACGTCGGCTGCCGGCCTGGCGGCCAAGGTGCTGACGCAGGAGGCGGTCACCGAGGCACTGGGCGCCGACGTCCCGCCACGGGATGCGGCCGAGCGGGTCACCTTCGCGACGTGGGCGATCGTCACCGGCAAGTCACCCGGCGGCATCTTCAACGAATTGCCGTCGATCTCCGCCGATGTCGCGGAGAAGCTGGCCGAGCGGCTCTCCGAGCGAGCCGACGGGGTCGTCACCGCCGAGCAGGTGACGTCGGCCCGCACCATCCAGGACCTGGCGACCGTCGTTCGCGATCTGATGGATGCCGGCGAACTCGACGGGTTCGTCCGCACCATCCGCGCCAGGCCCGAGGGTTCGACCCGGACCCCGGTGTTCGTGTTCCATCCCGCCGGCGGGTCCACGGTCGTCTACGAGCCGCTGCTCAAGCGGCTGCCCCCGGACACCCCGATGTACGGCTTCGAGCGGGTCGAGGGTTCGGTCGAGGAACGCGCGGCGCTGTATCTGCCGAAGCTTCGGGAGATTCAGGGCGACGGCCCCTACATCCTGGTCGGCTGGTCGCTCGGTGGCGCGCTGGCCTACGCCTGCGCGATCGGACTGAAGCGCCTTGGCGCGAAGGTCGAATTCGTCGGCCTGATCGACATGGTCCGCCCGGGCGAAGAAGTTCCTCAGACCAAGGAGGAGACGCGGGCGCGGTGGGATCGTTACGCGCTGTTCGCGTCGCGGACCTTCAACGTCGAGATCCCCGAGATCCCGTACGAGCAACTCGAGGACCTCGACGACGAGGGCCAGGTGAAGTTCGTCCTGGATGCGGTCAAGGATGCCGGCGTCGACATTCCCGGCGGCATCATCGAGCACCAGCGGACGTCCTACCTGGACAACCGGCTCCTCGAGACGGCGGAAATCCAGCCATACGACGGGCACGTCACGCTCTACATGGCCGACCGGTACCACGACGACGCCATCTTCTTCGAGCCGCGCTACGGCATCCGCCAGCCCGACGGCGGCTGGGGTGAGTTCGTCGCCGATCTCGAGGTGATCCCGATCGGGGGCGAGCACATCCAGGCCATCGACGAGCCGTACATTGCGAAGGTTGGCGCGCACATGAGCGAGGCGATCAGCCGCGTCGAGGCCGGCGCGGCGAAGAAGGAGAAGTAGGCGACGTGACCGAGACACTCCCCCCGACGCGTGCCCACACGACCGCCGAGAAGCTGGCCGAGCTTCGCGAGAAGTTGGAGCTGGCCCAGGACCCCGGTGACGAGAAGGCCAAGGCGCGCCGGGACAAGAAGGGCATTCCGAGCGCACGCTCGCGCATTCATGCGCTGCTCGACCCGGGGAGCTTCCTGGAGATCGGCGCGCTGGCCAAGACCCCGGGTGACCCGGGCGCCCTGTACGGCGACGGCGTCGTCACCGGCCACGGCACCATCGACGGCCGCCCGGTGGGCGTGTTCAGCCACGATCAGACCGTCTTCCAGGGTTCGGTCGGGGAGATGTTCGGCCGCAAGGTCGCGCGGTTGATGGAGTGGGTGGCCATGGTGGGCTGCCCGATCATCGGGATCAACGACTCCGCAGGCGCCCGCATCCAGGACGCGGTGACCTCCCTCGCGTGGTACGCCGAGCTGGGTCGTCGCCACGAGATGCTGCGCGGCCTGGTTCCCGAGATCTCGCTGATCTTCGGCAAGTGCGCCGGTGGTGCGGTGTATTCGCCGATCCAGACCGATCTGGTGGTCGCGGTCCGCGACCAGGGCTACATGTTCATCACCGGTCCCGACGTGATCAAGGACGTCACCGGTGAGGACGTCACGTTCGACGAGCTCGGCGGCGCCGACGTGCAGGCCCAGCGCGGCAACATCCATCAGGTGGTCGAGTCCGAGGCCGCGGCCTACCAGTACGTCCGCGACTATCTCTCGTTCCTGCCGTCCAACCACTTCGACGACGCTCCGATCGTCAACCCCGGTCTCGAGCCGGAGATCACCCCGACCGACCTCGAGCTCGACACGATCGTGCCGGACGCCGACAACATGGGCTACGACATGAACGAGATCCTGCTGCGGATCTTCGACGACGGCGACGTCTTCGAGATTGGCCAGCAACGCGGCCCGGCGATGATCACGGCGTTCGCCCGGGTGGACGGCCGGCCGGTCGGCGTGATCGCCAACCAGCCGATTTACCTGTCCGGCGTGGTCGACACCAATGCCTCCGACAAGGCCGCCAGCTTCATCCGGTTCTGCGACTCGTTCAACCTGCCGCTGGTCTTCGTCGTCGACACCCCCGGCGCCATGCCGGGTGTGGAGCAGGAGAAGGACGGCATCATCAAGCGCGGCGGCCGGTTCTTCAACGCCATCGTCGAGGCCGACGTGCCGAAGGTGACCATCGTCGTGCGCAAGGCCTACGGCGGCGGCTACGCGGTGATGGGGTCCAAGCAGCTCTCGGCGGATCTGAACTACGCGTGGCCGACGGCGCGCATCGCGGTCATCGGTGCCGAGGGCGCGGCCCAGTTGCTGGTGAAGCGCTTCCCCGATCCCACCGCACCCGAGGTGCAGAAGATCCGCAAGGACTTCATCGAGGGCTACAACCTCAACCTGGCGATCCCGTACATCGCCGCCGAGCGCGGCTACATCGACGGGGTCATCGAACCGCACGAGACGCGACTGCTGCTGCGCAAGTCGCTGCGTCTGCTGCGCGACAAGCAGAACTTCCCCAAGACGCTGCGCAAGCACGGCCTGACGCCGATCTAGAGCTTCGGCAGCTCCAGCCAGTCGTCGACCTCGAAGCGGTCGCCGCGCGCCACCAGCGTTGCGCCGCCGTGCCCGGGGTAGTGGGCGGGGATGACCGCCGCGCGGGCCCGCGCTGCCTCGGTGAAGATGCGGTGGCGGGTGGCCGCCGCCGCGGCGCCGTCGACGTCGAAGGCACACGGATCGGCGGGCCGCACGATCTGGATGGGGCAGTGCGTCAAGTCGCCGACGAACACCGCGGGCTGGCCCGCATCGAGCCACAGCACCGACGAACCCGGGGTGTGCCCGGCCGCCGGCCGCAACCGCAGCGACTCGCTGAGCTGGAAGTCGTCGGCCCACGTCATGATCTGTGACTCGACGGGAAACACGCTGTCGGAGAACACGATTCCCATCGCCTCGGTGTACCCGGGGCCATCTGGGGCGAAGTGGCGGTAGTCCGCCTCTGGCATCACGTAACGGGCGTTGGGGAACGTCGGGCGCCACTGCCCGTCGACCAGGTGAGTGTTCCACCCGACGTGATCGGTGTGCAGGTGGGTGTTGACCACCACGTCGACGTCGGCGGGATCGAAACCCGCCCTGGTGAAGTCGGTCAGGAAGTCCGTGGACAGGTGGTCCAGCGGCGGCATGTGCGGGCGATCCCGGTCGTTGCCGACACCGGTGTCCACCACGACGGTCAGCCCGTCGACCTGCAGCACCCAGATCTGCATCGCGATGCGCCACCGGTCCTCGGCGCGGTTCCAGAAGTCGGGCTCGAGCAGCTCGGCATTGGCGGCCCACTCCGCCGCGGGGACGTCGAACAGCGACGTCCGCATCTCCACCTCGGTCTCCAGGACCCGGGTCACGGTGGCGTTGCCCAGCATGATGCGGTCGGTCATGGCACGACACTACGATGCGGTGGTGGCCGACCTCGCCGACGTGCTCAAGCTGGGTGACGCGCTGCCCATCGTCGGAGATGGAGTGCGCCGTGGCAGGTTGGCGCTGGCCCGGCAGCTGCGCGCGGCGGTGTCGGTGGTGGGAGCCCAGGTGGTCGGGCTGGTTCTCGACGAGATCGACCTCGACGCCCTGATTCGGGAGCGGGTCGACGTGGACGCCATCGCCGCGGAGATCGACATCGACGCGATCATCGCGCGCATCGACCTCATCGGTCTGGCCAATCTAGTCATCGACGGGGTCGACCTTCCGAGGATCATCCGCGAGTCGACCAACTCGGTGACCGCCGAGGTGATGACCGACGTCCGCACCCAGGGGCAGCGCGCCGACGACGCGGTGTCCGGCTTCGTCGGCAGGATGCTGGGGCGCACCCAGGAGCCACGGTGAGCGCGAATCTCACTGCCGCGGGGATCGTCAGCCGCGGGGTGGCCGCCATCATCGATCTGGTGGTGGTCGGGGTAATCGTCGGAATGCTCTATCTGGGGATGGCGCTGACCCGACTGGTGGTGCAGCCCACGGCCTTTCGGTTTCCGGCGCTCGATGCCTTCTTCTCGACGACGGTGGTCTTCGGCGTCGCGGTGCTGTATCTGGCCGGCTGCTGGATCGTCTCGGGATGCACGGCGGGGGCGGTGGTCATGGGCCTGCGCGTGGTGGGCCGGGATGCCGGACGCTTGAGGCCGGCCGTCGCCGTGTTGCGGGCACTGGCGTGCGTGGTGTTCCCGATCGGTCTGGCGCTCGTCGCCGTCGATGCCCGGCGCAGATCGGTACAGGATCTGCTGTTCGGCACGCGGGTGGTGTACGTCGCGCCGATTTAGGGTTTGATCATGATATGTCGAACCACTTCACCGGCCTGAGCCTCGGACCGCCGCTTGGCGATCAGCGGTTGGATCTCTGTGACCTGTACGCCTTCCAGTCCCCGGCGGATTCCACCCGAACGGTGCTGATCCTCAACGCCAACCCGAATGCCGACGCGCTGCATCCGGATGCCATCTACCGCCTCGCCGTCGACGGCGACGGTGACCTGCTCGACGACGTCGCGTTCAGCTACGTCTTCTCCGAACCGGTGGACGGCCGCCAGACCGTGGACGTGTTCATGGCCACCGGTGCCCAGGCGCGACAACCGGAACCGTTGGGCGAGAAGATCTTCGCCGGCGTCGAGGTGTCGTTCGGCCCGACGCCGAACGTCGTCACCGCCGACGGGGTGACGTTCTTCGCCGGGGCGCGCAGCGATGCGTTCTTCTTCGACTTCGACGGGATCAAGAACCTCTTCGACATCTCGGGCGGCCGCAACTTCACCGCGCTTCAGGCCCCGGGCACCCCACCCTGGACGGGGGTCGACTCGAACGCGACGGCCAACGTGTTCTCCATCGCGCTGGAACTGCCCACCGCGAGACTGGGCGCCACTGGGGCGCTGCGGATCTGGGGACGGTGCAGCCTGCGCCGCGACGGCGAGCTGGTGCACGTCGACCGGGCGGGGCATCCGTCGGTCAGCAGCTTCTTCAACACCGACGACACCAAGGAGGAGTACAACGCCAGCCTGCCGGTGCACGACAGGCAACGCTGGATCGGGCAGTTCGTCCACCTGATGGGCCACACCGGGGGCTACTCCGAGGAAGAGGCGATCGCCGCGATCGACGAGGAGGGCACGCTGCCGGACATGCTGACCTTCGACCCGTCGAAGCCGGCCAAGTACCCCAACGGCCGGGTGCTCACCGACGACGTCATCGACTACCGCCTGGCCTTCTTGTCGAAGGGCGACATCCCGCCGACCGGGCTGAGCCCGCACACCGACACCCTCGCCACGTTCCCGTATCTCGGTACGCCGCATTGAGTGTCGGCCCGTGATTAGGTCGACGGCCTGATGATCTCGTCGACTACCCACTGCGCGACGCCGGCTGGATAGGGGTCGGAGAGTCCGAGGACGACGTGGCTGAAGCCGGCCTCGACCGCGCGGCCGATCGCGTCGCGGGTGACGTCGGGCCGCTCGTAGGAGACGGGCAGGTACGTCGACCGGACGATCGAGGCCGGATCGCGCCCAACGTCGTGGCAGAACCGGTCCAGCCGGGCGCTGCGCTCGACGGCGTCGACGAGGTCGCCGCCGGGAATGTTCCAGACGTCGGCGTGCTCGGCCACCACGCGCAGCAGCTTGGTGGATCGCCCACCGATGACGATCGGAGGATGCGGCTTCTGAACGGGTTTGGGATTGCCGAACGCTCCGGTGACCGTGACGTGGTTGCCGGTGAAGTCGAACGGCCGGGTCTCGGTCCATGCCTTCTTGATGACCGCGAGGGCTTCGGCGAGGCTGGCGACGGAGTCGGCGAAGTCGTCGTAGTGCAGGCCGTTGGCGTCGTATTCGCGCCGCGCGAGGGGATTGCTCGGCCGCGACCCGGCGCCGATGCCGAAGTCCAGGCGGCCCTGGGAGACGACGTCCACCGTGGTGGCGATCTTGGCCAGCATGGCCGGGGGGCGAAAGCGATTGCTGGTGACCAATATTCCCGCCCTGATTCGGCGCGTCTGGCCGACGAGCGCCGCCAGCAGTGTCCATCCCTCCAGGATCGGGCCGTCGAGGTCGCCACCGATCGGCATCAGGTGGTCGAACAGCCAGGCGTGTTCGAGTTCGGGCAGCGCGTCAGCCTCCTGCCACACGCGGAGCACGTCGACGTAGGAGACCTGTTGCGGAGCGGTCATGATGCCGAACCGCACGGGATGCCGACCTGTCATGCGAACGTCTCCTCGAGAAGCGATAGAGTCGGAAACGGAACGTCGTTCCCGGTGATGCACCATACGGAACATTGTTCCGTTTGACTAGGCGGGGAGGGATGGCCGATGAAACCGCCGCGCAAGCGCTCGGATGCCCGGCGCAACGAGGAGGCGCTGCTCGCCGCGGCGGCCGCGGCGTTCGTCCAATCCGGCGTCGACGTTCCCGTGCGCGACATCGCCGCCGCGGCCGGCGTCGGAGTCGGCACCATCTACCGGCACTTCCCCACGCGCGCCGACCTCATCGTCGCGGTCTACCGCCACCAGGTGCAGGCGTGCGCAGACGCCGGCCCAATGCTGTTGGCCACCAACGACTCCGCCTACGACGCATTGGCGAAGTGGATCGATCTGTTCGTCGACTTCCTGGTCACCAAGCACGGTCTGGCCCACGCCTGGCAGTCGGACTCCGCAGGCTACGAGAGCCTGCACGCCCACTTCCTCGATCGTCTCGTCCCGGTGTGCGACCAGCTACTCGTCGCGGCTGCCGACGAGATGATCTCCGACGTCGACGCCCTGTGGCTGATGCGCGGCGTCGGAAACCTCTGCATCGGCGCCGGCGGTGACCAGGGCTACGACGCCCGCCGCATGGTGCGAGTCCTCGTCGCAGGGCTTAGGGCTTGATTCGGATCTTGCCCGGCGAGTACCACCCGAAGTGCGTCGCCGTGCCGAGGTCGAGCTGGGCGGGCTGCGCGTCGACGATGGTGTCGAACCTGCGCAGCGAACCCCAGTCGCGGCCCCAGTCATGCGACAGATACGTCGACATCACGTTCTGTCGCAGCAGCAGGTCGGTGACGCCGAGCAGGCCCCCGTTGAGGCCGTCCTGCCAGGTGTCGGTGTCCTTGCGCTTGGCGTTGTAGTCCGGTGTGATGCGGAACTTGGGCACCTCGGTGACACCGTTGGAGTGCAACATCGGCTGCTGGCACGGGAAGGCCAGCCCGACCGCCCAGTCCATCAGCACCGGTTGTTCGGAGCCGAGGTACCGCTGCACCGTCTCGAGCTCCGGCACCCGCGGCGGCGTGACGGCGACCCAGTCGCCGGGGGTCAGCGACAGGTCCTCGGCAACGATCCGCACGGCCGTCGCGTCGGCCGGGATCTGAGAGCGGTCGAAGCGAAGGTTGCGCCACGACGGGATCGGGCCCAGATCATACGGCTCGACGCGCCCGGCCGGTACCGGAGCGCCGCCGGGACCTGGCTTGGCGAACTCAAGTTCGACGGTCTGGCCCTCGGTGTGGCCGTTGAAGACGCTGTTGCCGCTGATGCTTCCCGCGGCGGTGACGACGACCAGCGGATGGGCGGCATCGGCACCCGGTAGCTGATACCAGGCCGACGTCAGCCGGCTCTGCTGCTGGGTCGGGCCGGGCTGATAGGTACCGGCCAGTGGAACGCGGCTGGGATCGAGGCCGTACGGCAGCGGCACGGTCGACCCGTTCACCCCGGGGCTCGACAGCCTTACCGGTCGCGCCCAGTCGTAGTCGGTGCCCGGCGTCGGAAGGTCATTTCGAATGGCCTCGGCCACGATGTGATCGGGTACGCCGTTGGGGGTGAAGCCGACGGGTCCGACGCCGCCGAGCGGGCCGAGGGGGCCGTAGTCACCCGGAAGCGCAGTCAGGAAACCGGCATTGCTGTCCGGTTCGACGAGCACGTCGTCGGCCAGCCCGCAGCCGCCGGCGAACGCCTCGAGATTGGAGGCGCCGTTGGAGTACGTCGGGTACTGGCGCACCACGCCGGCCAGCATCGAGGCGACGAACACCAGGACCATGAAGCCCGCGGTGACGGGGATCGGGGCGGCGGTGACCACCTTGACCAGCCGGTTCTCGGCGCGAGTTCCCGCGAGGTGCAGCCAGAATGCCCACACCGCGGCGATGCCGAACAGCGCGAAGAAGATCGAGCTGACGGTGATGCCGCCGATCTTCGGCATCGCATTGTTGAACGGGACGCCGAAACTCGAGACGTACCACCAGCCGTTGGTGCTGGAGAAGGTCAGTGCGACGACGAAGAGCAGGGCGGCGACGAAGGCCATCCGGTTGCGTGCCGAGCGCAGCACCAATGGCGATACCAGTACCGTCGCGACCGCCGCCATCGCGGCGCCCACGGCGGCGAACAGACCGAAGTGGTGCACCCACTTCGTGGGCGCGAACATCAGGAAGAACATGGTGCCGAAGATGATTCCGGCGAGTCGCCACACGGGACCGCGGGCGACACCGGGAACCCGCTTGCGCCGCAACATGATGAACAGCACGGTGAACAGGCTCAGCGCGGTGATCAGGAAGCCGAAGCGCCGCGACAGCGAGCCGTCGACGGTCGGCAGGATCAGGTAGTAGTAGCGCAGGTTCTCGGTGTACCAGGCCTGACTCGGACCGATCGCAGTGCGAATCCTGGTGGCCTCCAACACCGTTGCCAACGTCTGGTCGGCGAACACCACGGTGAGGATGATCGTTCCCGCCGCCAGCAGTGGTAGCACCAGCGGCCACGTGCCGAGGTCCCGGCGACGCCGCACCAGGATGCGCAGCAGCGGACGACCACCGGCCAGCAGCGCGGCCACGGCGATCAGGCCCGTCGGCTGGATGCCGAGGGTGAAGGCGGCGGCGACGATGGCCAGCGCGGCGGGGGTGAGCCGGCCCGAGATGATCGCCCGTTCGATCAGCACGTAGGTGATGAGGGCGCCGGTGGCGATCTGACCCTCGGGGCGCAGCCCGTTGTTGAACGGCATCCAGGCCGCCATCAGCACCAGGCCGGCGGACCACATCGCGCCGCGGCTGGAGGCCACCGACGGGCCGAGGCGCGGGAGCACCTCGCGGGACAGCAGCAGCCAGCACACCAGCGCACAGATCAGGTCCGGCAGGCGCATCCAGATGCTGGCGTCGCTGACGTGGGTCATCAGGGCCAGCACGTTGTAGAACCAGCCGAAGGGATCCTCGGGGCTGCCGAACCAGCGGAAGTAGTTCGACATGTAGCCGGCGCGTTCGGCCACCCGGGCCATCTGCAGGATGTAGCCGTCGTCGGAGGAGTTGGCGCCGATGACGTGCCACAGCAGGAACCCGCCGACCACGACGACGTCGGTGGCCGAGAACGTGCGCCACCGCGACGGGATCAAGCGCTGCATGCGCCTGCCGTCGGTCTGATCCAGCCGCCACAGGGCGATGATCGCGATGACGGTGGCGACGATGGCCAGCAGCATCGCGGTGAGCTTGAGGACCGTCGGCTTGGTGGTGAATCTGGTGTCGACCGTTGCCGACAGCGAGAGCCCTTGCGGGGCAGCGCCCTTCAGGTCGGTGAAGACGCCGACGAAATTCGGCCGCAGGTTCGGGTCGGGGAATCCGCTGCGCAGTTCCTTGCCATCGGGTCCGGTCAGGCCCACGAACGTCGCGAACGTGCCCTTCTCGTCGGAGACGATGTCGATTCGCGAACATCCGGCGGCCTTGGTGCGCGGCACGCTGGCCACCACCACGTTGCGGTCGGTGACGTCGACGCGCGAGGCGGTGACGTTGACGAACAGCGCGTTGAGCGCGGCGTCCTTGCCGTTGGCGGGTGCGGTGCCGAGCACCATGCCGCCGGCCGGTGGCATGGCGGCGATCACGTCGCACGGCACCGTGGCCGTCATCGTCACCGGCGTCAGCGAGATCAGTGGCGCGGTGACGTTGGTGAGCTGCCCGGCCTGCGGCCAGTTCACCATCGCAGTGGTCTGGACGACCGGGAGTAGGGGAGTGAGGACCGACAGCACGAAGCCGATCAGTCCGGCGATCATCGCCACCCAGCGTGTGGTTCTCATGAGTCCGTTTCCAGCGGGAGGGCGCGGATCGGGCCGCGTCGGGTCCACCCGAACACCGTTTCGGTGCCCTGGTCGACGGCGACGGTGGGGGCGACCGAGGCGGGCACGATCCGGTCGTAGCGCTCGATCGAACCCCAGTCGCGGTACCAGTCCCCGCTGAGGTAGCTCGGCACGGTCGAGGTACGCAGCAGTGCCTGGATGTAGAGGAAGGGGCCACCGTCGTCAGCGGACTGCCACTGATTCGACGACACCACGACCTGCTTGGCGTTGGGCAGGATCCGGTACTCCGGAAGCTCGGCGACGCCGAGGTGCTGGGTCGCCGGATGCTGGCACGGGAAGTTCGCGGCCGTGGCGATGTCCATCAGCACCGGGGTCGAGGACCCGAGGAACTGCTGTGCGGTCTGCAGCACCGGGACCCGCGGCGGAGTGAACGCGAACCACTGGTCGGTCGACAAGTTCGGGTCGTCGGCGACGATGCGCGCGACGTTGGCCTCCGGCGGGGCCGCCGCGAGCGGGAAGCGCAGGTTGCGCCAAGCGCGCTGCGGGACCAGTGGGTCGATCGGCTGCGCCAGCCCCACTCCGCGGAACGTGCCGTCGGGGTTGGTGACACCCCACTCGAGCTTGAGCGACTGACCGTAGTTGAAGTTGCCCTCTTCGTCGGTCGACCAGATGGCCCCCGCTGCCGTCACGGTGACCAGGGGACGGTCCGGGGTCCGCGGTGGCAGGGCGTACCAGGCGGACGTCGCCTTGGCCGCGGCGCCGTTCTCGCCGTAGCTGCCCATCACCGGGGTGCGCGCCGGGTCCAGCCCGAAGGGCAGGAACACCCGAGACCCGTTGACGCCGACCGGCCCGTACCCGCCGCCGGTACCCGCGGAGAAGCCGATGCCCGAGTTGGGCTTGTCGGGGGAGCCCGGGGAGTTCACCGTGCCGGGGTTGGCGGTGACGGGTTCGGGCGGCAGCAGGGTGTCGCTGACCCCGTTGGGGGTGAAACCGACCGGGTCGGTGCCCCCGAGCGGTCCGTCCGCGCCGTACCGCTGACCAGGAGCCGGTGCCAGCAGGCCGGCATTTGGATCGGGTTCGACGAGGACGGCGTCGGCCATGGCGCAGCTGGACGAACCCAGACCGGAGGCGATGGCGTCGACGTCGGCCTTGGCGGTGGTGTAGGCGGGGTAGCGGGCCGCGGCGCCCTTCACCATCGATCCGACCTCGAGCAGCACCATCAGCGTCGCGACCACCAGCAGCGGGGTCGACGCCAGGACGCGGTTGCGCCGGGTGTTGGCGACTTCGGTGTGCCCGGCGTAGTCCATGCGGAAGTGCAGCCAGCCGGTGAGAACACCGCCAAGGATCGCCAGCGCCAGGAACATCGACGTCACCGGCTGGCCCGCGAGCACGGGTTGCTTGTCGAACCAGGGCACGCCGTAGTTGCCGACGTAGAACCAGCCGTTGATGCCCGAGGTGGCCCATGCCAGGACGAACAGCAGCGCGGTCACGTAGAGCGCGAGGTTGCGTCGGCTGTGCAGCCCGACGCGGGAGAACGTGAAGGCGGTGACGGCACCGAGCGCGCCGGCCAGCCCGGCGAACGCGCCGAACTGCACGGCCCACTTCGTCGGGGTGAAGGTCAGTAGCAGCAACCCGACGGCGGTGGTCCCGAGCAGCCGCCACACCGGGCCCGTCACCATGCCGGGCAGGTTGCCGCGCCGCAGCAGCACCGCCAGCAGTCCGAACATGCACAGCAGCAGGATCAGCACCGAGAAGCGGCGGGTCAGGGAACCGTCGACGCTGTCCTCGACGGTGAGGAAGTAGTAGCGCAGGAACTCCTGGTACCAGGAGATGGTCGGGCCGACGGTGTACTTGATGCGCGCGGATTCGGCGACGGTGGCCAGGGTCTGGTCACGGAAGACGATGACGAAGATCAGCGACAGCGACGCCGCGAAGGTCGCGACGGGCGCCAGCAGCCCAACGCGGTCCTCGCCGGTGCGCCGGTCACCGGCCACGCGGGCGATGGCGCGGGCCCCGACCAGCAGGGGCGCGACGGCGATCAGGCCCTGCGGCGCCAGTGTGACGCTGAAGGCCGCGACGATGATGGCCACGGCCGCGGGCCACAGCTTGCGGGCCCCGACCGAGTACTCCACCAGCACCCAGGTCAGCAGCGCGCCGAAGGCGATCAGCGGCTCGGGGCGCAGGCCGTTGTCGAAGGGAAGCCAGGCGGCCGCGAACACGGCGGCGCCGGTCCACACCGCGACCCGGTTGGCCGCCAATCGCCGGCCGAGTCGGGGGATCACCCAGCGGCTCAGCAGCACCCAGGTCGCCAGGCCGGCGAGCAGGGCGGGCAGGCGCATCCACACCCCGGCCGTGCTGATCGCGGCGAGGTGACCGAGCAGCGACTGGTACCAGTCGAACGGCGCCTCGGTGGCCCCGAAGTAGCGGTAGTAGTTGGCGACGTACCCCGCGTCGCCGGACACCCTGGCGATGGTGAGGTTGTAACCGTCGTCCGAGGAGATCGCCCCGACGACGTGCCACAGCAGCAGGACCCCGACGACGGCGACGTCGGCCAGCCAGGTCGCGACGCCGGCGCGGGCGAACCGGCGCCACCCGCCGGGCACCCGCCGGCCGTGCCGGCGGTCGAGGACGGCCAGCGCGACGATCGAGGCGATGGTGGCCAGTACGCCGAGGGTCATCAGGGCGGTCTTCAGTGCGGTCGGGCTGGCGATGAAGCGGGTGTCGACGTCGACGCGGGCCGAAAGACCTGGCTGCGGCGCCACCTTGAGATCCGTGAACACGCCCGCGACCTGCGGCTTCTTCTCGACGGGAAGGGTGCCCGCTGCGCCGGGGATGCCTGTGAAGTCCGCGCCGACCCCGCCGACGTTGGCCCAGACGTGCAGTACGCTGCAGGCGCCGGTGTCGACGGCCTGGCGCGGAGCCACGGCGGCCACGGAGTCACGGAACGCGACGATGACGCTGTCGGCGGTGGCCCGGACGAACAGACCGTTGCGGCCCGCGTCGATGCCACCGTCGGGGATCGTGGACAGCACGATGCCGCCGGCGGCAGGCAGGGTGGAGACCGCCTTGCAGGGGATCGAGACGTCCAGGGCCAGCGGCGCCCCGGACACCAGCGGAGCGGTCACGTCGGTGATCGATCCATCGGGTCCGGTGCCCTGCGGCCAGAGGATCGCCGCCGTCGTCTGCTTCACGGGGAGCAGCGGGGTGAGCGCGCAGAGCAACAGCCCAACGAGGCCCGCAATGATGGCGACGAGTCGAAGGGTCCTGGCGGGCACGAGGCTCGATGCTATGCGACGGACTCGTGTGCGTGACGGCGCCATGCGGCGGCCGGCTCGTTTCGCCGGGTCAGCTCAGGCGCAGGGGGCCCGGCGTCCACCAACCGCTGCGGGTGGCGGTGCCGAGATCCAGGCGGGCCGGCTGGGCGGACGGGTACCACGGCGTCAGCTTCTGCAGAGCGCCCCAGTCGCGGAACCAGTCGTTCTCGAGGTAGGTCGGCACGGGTTCGGCGCGCACCAGCAGCTCGGTGATGCCCAGCGGGCCACCGCCCAGGTAGTCCATGACGGGCGAGTTGGCCTCGGCACCGAAACGGTCGGGCAGGATGCGCCACTTGGGCACCTCGGTGACGCCGTTCTGGTGCCCGAAGGGACGCTGGCAGGGAAACGCCAGGCCGACGAGCCAGTCCAGCAGGACGGGGTCGGTTGAGCCGACGACGTCCTGCAGCGTCTCCAGCTTCGGGATCCGAGGCGGGGTGACGGCGATCCAGTGCTGGGGGGCGAGGTCGTCGTCGGTCGCCACCAGCCGCACCTGGGTGGCGTCGCGCGGGATGGCGCTCAGCGGGACCCGCAGGTTGCGCCACGCCGGCACCGCGCCGACGTCGCCGAGGCTCGTGCTGCCGCCGGGCTGGCCGTTGGCCGCCTGCGCGTCGGTCGCCCACTGGACGACGACCTCGCCGACGTCGAAGCGCCCGGCGGCCGCGACCACCAGCAGCGGCCCGGCTTGATCGCGCGAGGGCAGTCGGTACCAGGCCGACCTCAGCTGTGCGGGCTGCTGCGCACCGGGGCGCCAGCTGCCCATCACCGGGGTCTTGGCGGGGTCGAGGTTGTACGGCAGACGCGCCCGCGATCCGTTGACGCCGGCCGCGGCGGTGGTGCCACCCTCGGTGCCCGGCTCGCTGCCGGTGACCACCGAGCCGTCGGTGTCGGCGAAGTTTCCGCTGCCCTGCGGCTCCATCACGGGGTCGGCCGAGACGTCGGCGGGAATCCCGTTGGGCCCGAAGCCCTGTGCGGTGGTGGCGCCGAGCGCGGCGCTCACCGGCACGCTCACCGGCGTCAGCATCCCGGCGTTGGGATCCTGTTCGACCATCACGTCGGTGGCCAGGCCGCAGGTCTTGCCGGTCACGGCTTCCAGATTGGCCCGGCCGACCGACCACGCGGGGTATTGGCTCACCATCGCGATCGTCAGGGAGGCCACCTCGAAGACGACCAGCGCCCACACTGCGATCGTCAACGGTGCCTGGGCGATTCGCGACCAGCGGCGAGGCCTGCGGTCGTCGAGTTCCCGCCCTCCGCCGAAGTGGAACCACGCCGCCACCAGCAGCGCCACCACCGACAGCCCAAGCAGGAAGGTGGTGAAGCCGAACTTCCACTGCGGGAACTGGTTCGACCATGGCACACCGAAGTTGGAGACGTACCACCAGCCGTTGACGCTGGCGAACGAGAACGCCGTCATGAACAGCACGACGGCGGCGAAGATGGTGCGGTTGCGGCGGGACTTCATCGCCGTGGCGGCCACCGCGACGGCCGCCAGGGCGCCCAGCGAGCCGGCCAGGCCCGCGAAGACGCCGAAATGGTGCGTCCACTTGGTTGGCGTGAACATCATCGCGAGGAACGAGATGATCGTGATGCCGATGATGCGTCGGCTCGGCCCCGCGGCGGTGCCGGGAATACGGCCCTTGCGCAAGGACATCGCCACCGACACGGCCAGCGCGAGCAGCAGCGCGAGGACCGCGAAGCGCCGGGCCACCGAGCCGTCGGGGCTGGCCATGAACAGCCGCTCATAGCGGATGTGCTCGTCGAACCAGGCCAGGCTCGGTCCGACGGCCGACTTCAACTCATTGGCCTGGACCTCGGCGGCCAGTGTCTGGTCGCGGAAGATCAGGAAGATGGTGGCGGTGCACGCGGCCAGGATCGGCGCGAGCAGCGCGAGGTAGCCGAAGCGCGAGGTGTGCGCCGCCACGATGGTCTTCAGCGGTCCGATCGCGACGAGCAGCGCGCCGGCGGCGGCGATGCCGGTGGGCCCGGAGAACAGGGTGAGCGCGCCGATGATGATCGCGATCGCGACCGGTAGCAGCCGGCTGGTCGCCACGCCCCGCTCCACCGAGCACCAGGTGAGCAGGATGCCGAGCGCGATGATCGGCTCGGGCCGCAGCCCGTTGTTCAGCGGCAGCCAGAACGCAAGGAACATCCCTGCCGCGGTCCAGGCCGCCGCGCGGCTGGTCTTGACCGCGTGCCCGAGGCGGGGGATGACCTCGCGGCTGATCACCCACCAGCACGCCAGCGCCATCAACAGCGTCGGCAGCCGCATCCAGACGCTCGCGGTGCTGACGTGCGCCCAGAGCGCGAGCAGGTCGTAGTACCAACCGAACGGGGTCTCCGGCGTGCCGAACCACCGGTAGTAGTTGGCCATGTAACCGGCGTGCTCGGACACCCTGGCCATGGTCAGGATGTAGCCGTCGTCGGAGGTGTTGGCGCCGACGAAGTGCCACCACACCAGCACCGCCGCTACGAGCCCGTCCAGCGGACCCAGCGACCACCAGCGCCGGGGCAGGAACCTCCGGTGCCGGACGCCGTCTGCGGTGTCGAGCACGTGCAGGGCGCCGAGCGCCAGGACTGTCAACACGATCCCGACGATCATCGCGATCATCTTGAGTGGGGTTGGCGAGGTGCTGAAGCGAGAGTCGACGTTCGCCGAGAAGGTCAGGCCGGGCGGGGCCGGTCCGGAGAGGTCGGTGAAGACGCCGACGATCTGCGGGCGGAAGTCGTAGCCGCTGCGCTCGCCCCTCAGCGGATCGCCCGGCTTGGCGGACCCCTCGGCGTCCGGTCCCTCCACCAAGCCGACGAACTCCCCGGTGACCCGTTCGGCGTGGGCGGTGAACGTCAGCTTCTGGCAGGCCGGGCTGAGCACCTCGTTTAGCGGAGCCGTGACGACGGGGGTGTTGCGCACGATGACCAGCAGGTCACCGCCGACCCGCTCGATCAGCAGGCCGCGGTCGACGGCCTTGGGCGCCTGCTTGGGGACGGTGGACAGCAGCACGGTCCGGTTGGCGTTCTCCGGCCCGACGAGGCCGGCGGCGGCACGGCAGGGGATCGACACCTCGAGGTCGGTCGGCACGTATCCGATCAGCGGCGCGTCGACGCTCTGCAGCACGCCGTTCTGCGGCCAGTTCAGCTGCGCGGTGGTCTGGGTGACCGGCAGGAAGGGCGTGGCGATGGCCAGCAGGGCGCCGAGCAGTCCGGCGACGATGGCGATGCGTCGGGCGGTCACGTGGTTGGTACCCGCTACCACCTCCGCGCGACTCACGGGGCTAGATGTTAGTGCTCCGCCTGACGGGCCCTCATCGGTCACGGTCGACTACTTCCTGATCGCCAGGACGAAGGGACCGATGTCGGAGACGTTCCACCGCGGATCGTCGAACAGCGCGGCATCCAGGGCCACTTGGTAGCGCCGGACGTTGGGCTGGTTCGGGTAGACGTCGCTGGCCAGCCGCAGCGTGTAGGTGTCGTTGGCGCCGTGGCGCATCAGGAACACGGTCGGGGGAGCCCACGGAAGCCGGTCGAGTGCGGCGATCAACTCGTCGGGTTTGGTCATGGTGGCCCAGCCCTCGATCGCCGTGGACCGCTCCTTGAACTGGGCGAGTGGGTTGGCGTAGTGCGAGGTCAACCCCTGGAAGCCGTAGTAGGGGTAGTAGGCGAGGAAGCCGTAGTCGGCGGTCATCACCACCGTCTGGTTGCGCGGCCGTCCGGTGACCTCGGTGATCCGGGCATCGACCTCGCGGTAGTACTGTTCGGCGCCCGGCGGGCGGCGGTCGGCGCGCTGGCCGGTGCCATCGGTGTCGGTGTAGGCGACGACGATGTCCGGGCGCAGCACGTCGGGAATGTCCTGGGTGAACGTCATCGCACCGATCGCGCCGAGGACCGCACCCGCGGCGATGACCCGCCGGCCAGTAGCCGGGGCATACCGCGCGGCGATCGCCGTCGTCGTCTCGACGAAGCCGAGGGCGCCAGCCGCGACGAGCAGCACCGTGAGGATGGGCTGCAGCCGGAAGGACAACAGCGTGGTGCCGGCCAGCGTGGTGAGCATCGACATCAGCGACCACGCATAGACGGCCACCACCGCCACGGCCAGGGCACCCGCGCGGGTGGACGTGCGGGCGCGGACCACCAGCCACAGCGTGCCGACCATGCATAGTCCGCCCAGCAGGGTGAGGTCGAGCATCGGGAAGGTCAGCTGCGCGCCGTCCGACGGCAGGTAGTGCTGCGCCGTTCCGCTGTCGGCGGGCGCGCCCTTGGCTGCGGCCAGTAGGTACGGCGCCCAGCCGATCAGCGCCAGCGCGCCCGAGATCACGGCGATGACGATCAGTCGCAGCAGGGGAGCCCAGCTGCGGTGAGTGACCGTCGCCAGCAGCGCCATCAACACGATCGTGAACGCGGCGTAGCCCAGCAGCAGCGTGTAGAACAGCGCCGCCAGCCCGAGGCACAGCCCGACGCCGACGATCGCCGCCCAGCCACCCCGTGTGGCGCGCAGCCCCGACCAGGCCAGGACGAAGACCGGCGGCAGGAGAACGGTGATGATGGCGGAGTACGGCTCGGCGGAGGCGTAGGCGAGCGTGGCGGCGGCGGTCGCCGTCGCCACCACCAGTGCGAGTTCGAACCGAATCAGCCTGGCCCACAACACGAAGGCGACGACGATCGCGGCGGTGATCGAGATGATCGACCAGGGTTTGAACATCTCCCACGCCGGGGTTCCGGTCAGGGCGGCGAGCCTGCCGCCGAGCCAGAACCAGCCCGGCGGGTAGTAGGGCGGCAGACCGAGGTAGGTCATGTCGTGCGGTGCCGCGGTGTCGGTCAGCCGCGTCAGGTATTCGGTGCGGAACTGCTGGTCCACCGAGACACCGAACAGATACAGCTTGGTGGCCCCCAGCGGCATTGCGAGGGTGACGACCGACAGCGCCGAAAGCGACACGGTGGACAGGAGCCAGGCGGGGAGCTGCCGCCGGCTCCAGAGCCAGCCGCCGGCCAACAGGCCGGCCAGACAGACGAACTGGCCCACGGTGGTGAGGGCGTGCAGCTGGTTCGACGAGTTGAACGCGGGCCACTGGACCCGTGCGATCGCGACCAGGGAGACCGCGGCCACCGCGACCGCGATGACCACGGCGGCGGCCATGAATCCCGCCGTCTTCAGCGACGTGGTCAGCGCCTGTGGCATGGGATTCAGATCGGCAGCTTGCGGAAGATCGGCCTCGGCACGTGGCGCAGCACCATCATCACGTACCGGAACGCTCCCGGCGCCCACACCAGGTCCTTGCCCTTGGCCGACGCAGTGACGGCGAGCTCGGCGACGTACTCCTTGTCGACGGTGAACGGAGCCTCCTTGGCGCCGGTCGCCTTCCAGTGCGCGATCGTGGTGGACGTGCGCACCTGACCGGGCCGGATCACCAGGACGCGAACACCGAACTCGCGCAGCGCTTCTCCGAGCCCGAGGTAGAAGCCGTCGAGACCGGCCTTGGTCGAGCCGTAGACGAAGTTGGAACGACGCACGCGCTCGCCCGCGGCGGAGCTCATCGCGATGATGCGGCCGGAACCCTGAGCGCGCATCTTCTCGCCGACCAGTACACCGACCGAAACTGCTGCGGTGTAGTTGATCTCGGCGATCTGCACGGCCTTGCGCTGGTTCTGCCACAGCTCCTCGGCGTCACCGAGCAGGCCGAACGCGACGATCGCGACGTCTACGTCCTTCTGGGCGGAACCGCGCCCCCAAGCCTCCTCGATCACCTCGGGGTGGGTGTCGGTCTTGACGCCGTCGAAGTCGACCCACTCGACCGACTTGGCACCGGCCGCCGTCATCTCGGCGATGGCGGCGTCCTTGCGGGGATGGTCGGGCAGGTCGGCAAGGATCACCCGGGCCGGGGCATCGCGCAGATAGCGCGCGACGATCGCCAGCCCGATCTCCGAGGTGCCGCCCAGCAGGAGGATGGCCTGGGGATTGCCCACGGCGTCAAAGACCATTTACACGAGCTCCAAACGTCGGGCCATGTCCGAGACGAAGACCCCGGCGGGATCGACCTTGCGGCGCAACGCGATCCACTCGTCGATCCGCGGGTACATGGCATGGAAGGTTTCGGCGGTGGTGCGGGAATCCTTGGCGGTGTAGAGGCGGCCGCCGAATTCCAGCACCCTCTCGTCGAGTTCGGTGACGAACTCACCGAGCCCCGCCTTGATCGGGAAGTCGACGCAGATGTTCCAGCCGGGGATCGGAAAGCTCAGTGGCGCTTGGTTTCCCGGTCCGAACAACTTGAAGACGTTCAGGAAGGAGTAGTGCCCAGAGCGCTGGATGTCGACGATGATGCGCTTGAACTCGTCGACCGCCTCGGTGGGCACCACGAACTGATACTGCAGGAAACCGGCTGGGCCGTATCCCCGGTTCCACTCTCCGAACATGTCCAGGGGGTGGTAGAACTGCGTAAGATTCTGCACCTTGCCGCGGTAGGTACCCGACTTGCGGTACCAGAGCTCGCCGATCGGCCCGAAGGTGTACTTGTTGGCCAGGCCGTTGGGGAACACGTCCGGGAACGTAAGTAGCTGCGGCGCATCGAATTTGAGCGGATTCTTCTGCAGCTTGGCGGGCAGCTGGTCCAGTGTCGCCAGGGAACCGCGCGAGATGGCGGCGCGCCCGAGCTTCGGCGGCGCGCTGATGGCGTCGAACCAGGCACTGGAGTAGGTGTAGTCGTTCTCGCTGCCGTTGCTGTGCAGTGCGATGGTGTCGTCCAGGGTCGGGGTGACGTCACCGTCGGCGATGAAGTACGCGGTCTCCGTCGGCGTCATCGCGATGGTCGCGCGCAGGATGATGCCGGTCAGGCCGTTGCCTCCCACGGTGGCCCAGAACAGGTCGGCCTCGGGGCCGTCCGGGGTCAGGTGGTGCACCTCGCCGTCGGCGGTGAGCAGTTCCATCGAGCGGACGTGGTTGCCGAAGCTCCCGGCGCTGTGGTGGTTCTTGCCGTGGATGTCGCAGGCGATCGCACCGCCGACGGTGACCTGCCGGGTGCCGGGCAGAACGGGCACCCATAGACCCAACGGCAGCGCCGCGCGCATCAGCTGGTCGAGGTTGACGCCGCCGTCGACGTCCACGAGGTGAGTGTCGCGATTCATCGAGTGGATCTGGTGCAGCGACGTCATGTCGATGACGAGGCCGCCACCGTTCTGGGCGTTGTCACCGTAGGACCGGCCCAGTCCACGGGCGATCACACCGCGGCCGTCGGCGCTGGCGACCGCCGCCACGATGGTCTCGGCGTCGGGGGGCGACAGCACCTGCGCGACGGTGGGCGCGGTGCGGCCCCAGCCGGTCAGCCGCTTGGTGGTGGTGGTGAACATCGTGACGAGGGTACCGCCCTCACCTCAGCTTGAAGATCACCGCGCGCTGGACCACGAAGTTGATCACGGTCGCGGTGCCCTGGGCGATGACGAACGCCACCGGCACCCGCCACGGCTTGTCGTCCCACAGCGTGTAGAAGACGTAGTTGATGCCGACCTGCACGGCGTAGGTGACGGCGTAGAGCGCCACCACCGCGATGAACCTGGCCCGGCTGGGTGGCGCCTGGAACGTCCACCGCCGGTTGATCAGGTAGGCCGTCGTGGTGCCGGCGATGAAGCTGAGCGTCTTGGCCACGTTGACGTTCAGGCCAAGGTGCAGGAACAGCACGTAGAGCCCGAAGTCGACGATCGCCGAGAGCCCGCCGGTGACGATGAAGCGCCACGCCTGGGTGGTCAGGCTCAGGTTGGGCGACATCGGGGGCTCGGCCACGAGGGGCAGCTTAGCCAGCACGGCTGCGGGTGCTCACCACCGCGACGCCGGTGGCGCCCCACGGGCAGCCACGGCAGCGGCCAGCACCCCGCACAGAGCCTGCAGCGCCGAGGTGAACGCGTGGTCGGCGGGGGTGCCGAAGCTGACGACGATGCCGTCGGTGGCGGGGACGTCGGGTCCCGCGTCCGGGTGTCGCAGCAGCCCGAGCCCGGCCAGCGCGATCCCCGCCTCACCGGCGCGCCGCATCACCTCGGCCTCGGCGCCCTCGGGCAGCGTCAGCTGCAGGTGCAGCCCCGCCGAGAGCCCCGCGATGCCGATGTCGAACGGAGCGAGTGCCTCGATCAGCCGGTCGCGGCGTTGCCGATACTTCGACCGCATCCGGCGAATGTGCTTGTCGTAGCTGCCCTTCGAGATGAAGTCGGCCATCGTCAGCTGCGCGATGCCGTCGACGTAGAACTGTTGACCACCCCCGGCGGCCAGCACCCGGTCCATCAGGTGGTCGGGGACCACCATCCAGCCCAGCCGCAGGGCCGGAAGCAGACTCTTGCTGGCCGAGCCCAGGTAGACGACGCGGTCGGGGTCCAGACCCTGGACCGCCCCGACGGGTTGGCGGTCGTAGCGGAACTCGCCGTCGTAGTCGTCCTCGAGAAGGTAACCGTCGGTCCGGTGGGCCCAGTCGACGGCGGCGGTGCGCCGGGTGGCGTGCAGGGGCACGCCGTGCGGGAAGTGATGGGCGGGGGTCAGCAGGGCTGCGGAGACGTCGCAGCGGTCCAGGTCCTCGACGACGGCGCCGTGCGCGTCGACCCGGATGGGCGTCGACCGAACGCTCGACGCGGCGAGGGCGTCGCGAAAGATGAACAGCCCGTAGGCCTCGACGGCGATCGGCCTGGCGGTGCCGAAGGTCCTGGCGAGAATCTCGATGGCATGCCGGGTGCCGGCGCAGATGACGATCGACTCCGCGGACGTCCGCACCCCGCGCACTCGCCCGAGGTATTCGGACAGCGCCTCGCGCAGCTCGACGCGCCCCCGCGGGTCACCCATCCGCAGGGCCTCGGTGGGCGCAGTCGACAACGCCCGGCGGGTGGACGCCAGCCACGCGCTGCGCGGGAATGCGGAGACGTCGGGCGACCCCGGCATCAGGTCGTGGGTGGGTACGCCGGGTGCTCCCCGCGGCCGGGTTGGTACCGGCCGCGGTGCGGCATTGAGCACCCACGTCCCGGCACCCTGCTTGGCGGCCAGCCAACCCTCGGCCACCAGGTCGGCATAGGCCTCGGCCACCGTGTTGCGGGCCAATCCGAGGTCCGACGCCAGCGTGCGCGACGGCGGCAGCAGCGCTCCGGGCGCGAGCCGGCCCGAGCGCACGGCGTCGCGCAGGCCCCCGACCAGCAGCTCCCGCGCCCCCCGCGCACCTGGGGTGATCACGCCGCGCAGGTCCAGGTGCAGGTCGCGCGCACCCGAATTGGCCCACGAAGTCACGGATGAATTGAACCATCTAGATGGTTCTTTCGGCGTTAGCGTGAGGTCATGACGCAAACCCTGGAACACCCCACCGCCATCGACCGGCTCAAGATCTACAAGGTATCGCCCGAGCTGTACGACGCAATGATGAAGCTCAGCACGGCGTCGGCCAAGGACGTCGACCCCATCCTCGGCGAGCTGATCAAGATCCGCGCCTCGCAGATCAACCACTGCGCCTTCTGCCTCGACATGCACGTGGCCGACGCCCGCAAGCTCGGCGAGACCGAGCAGCGGTTGGCGCTGATCGCCGCCTGGGAGGAAGCCGGCTCGCTGTTCACCGACCGGGAACGCGCAGCCCTCGAACTGACCGAGGCGATCACCGAACTGCACCACGGCCACGTCTCCGACGAGGTGTACGCCAGGGCTGCCGAGGTCTTCACCGAGAAGGAGCTCGCGCAGGTCATCGCGATGGCCGTCACCATCAACGCCTGGAACCGGTTCAACGTCGCGACCAGGATGAAGGCCCCTCGTCGCTGACGACCGGTCAGCCGACGCGCAGCGTCCTCACATCCGGCCGCGCTATCGTCGAATTCATGGCACCCAGGTTGGGCATGCATCAAAATCGGCTGCGCGCCAGCTCATTTGGCAGCCAAGCCGAGTCCTACGACGCCCACCGGCCCCGCTATCCCGACGCGATGATCGACGATCTCCTGGCTGGGGGCGCGCGGTCGATCCTCGACGTCGGTGCGGGGACGGGGATCGCGTCTCGGCAGTTCGTCGAACGTGGTGCGACGGTTCTCGCGGTAGAGCCCGACGCCAGGATGGCCGCCGTGGCCCAGCGCGCGGGCGTCGACGTCGAGGTCGACACCTTCGAGCAGTGGGCCCCGAACGGCCGAGTGTTCGATGCGGTGGTGTTCGCCGCGTCGTTCCACTGGGTCGATCCCGCGGTGGCGCTGCCCAAGATTCGCGGCCTGCTGCGCGGCGGCGGCCACCTTGCGCTGCTATGGAATCGGTTGGCCCCCAGCGGAACGACGTCGGAGGATCTCAAGGGGATCTACGCCGGCTACTGGGACGTCGGCACCGTCGATCCCCATGGTCATCTCACCGACCTGATCAGGACGCTCACCGCGGGCGGTTATGACGTCGAGGCGCGCAGCTATCCGCAGACCCGGCACTACACCCGTCAAGGGTGGATCGACTTCGCCTTCACCCACTCCAATTATCTGACGCTGAACGCGGACCAGGCCGCAACGCTGCGGGCCGAGCTCGCCGAACGCATCGGCGACGGGGTGACGGTGGTCGGCGACGCGCTGGCGATCCACGCGACGCCCCGCTGACCCACCGGGCGCTGACCAACGCACCCTGCATCCACTTCCGGCACACTCAATTTATTTGACATCAACGTAAACAAATCGAGTTCGATTTGGCAATCGATCTGGAGTGACTTCGCCGCCGGTGACGACTACTTTCGCGCACGACGTGCACTTCCCAGCGAATGATGGCTTTCGTCGCGGCCGCTGTCGCACCTCCGCTCGGCGCCACTGCGTTCGCACCGGCGGCCAAAAGCGTGGTCTGGCCTGCGATGTACCGGCCATGGGCGCGATCCGGACCCGTCCAGGATCCCCGTCGTGACGCATCGGCCGAGACTTGGCAGCGACAGCTGGGCGGAGACGTTCAGCCGGACGTCCACGGCGAGCCCGAATGGCAAGTGGCGGGTGAACGAGAAATAACGGTGGCTAAGTAGCTGGGCGTGAGTTACTCTCATCCCGCTTTACTTTCGACAGTGTCAATAAGGGCGTGGGGCGTCCTCTTGGGGGGTTTCGAGGATGTCGCGTGGCAAGGACCGGACGTCGGCGATCGAGGACGCAGCACCACCCACTGGCTCGCCACGCCGGGGTACCAATCGACGCTGCGACGACTTCGCGGTGCGCCGCTGGTTGATGCTGGGCGCCGCATCGGTCGGCGTCGGGGCGGCGCTTGCCGGGTACTCCCTGGTGGGTCCGCAGATCGGCACCGCAGCCGCCGACGACGCCGGATCATCGTCGGGTTCGTCGAGTTCGGGGTCTTCCAACTCCTCTAGCTCGTCTAGTTCCTCGAATTCGGCAGCATCCCATTCGTCGCCTGGGGGCAGCGATACCAAGCCGTCGGCGAGTTCGACTTCTACCGCATCGTCGGCCAGTAGCTCGGCCACGTCCTCGACGACGAAGGCCGCTGGTAGCGAATCGAATTCGGCATCGAATTCGGCATCGCACTCGGCTTCGGCGAGCACGGACTCACAGTCCTCCTCCGCGCCGACGAAGAGCTCGGTCAGCAGTGAGGCGTCGTCGTCCGCGGCGGACGTCGACGGCGGCAGCTCGGCCCAGACGACCGGTGCGACGTCCTCCGCGGCGACTACCAGCACCCCGCGTGACACGCAGACGGAGTCGAGCCCGGCGCAGAGCTCGACCACGGCGCCCACGGGCGCGCAACCCTCGGACGCCGTTCCGGCGGTCGCGGATTCCTCGTCGGAGACAGCTCCCACTGCGACAGCGACTCCCCACGAGACCGCGGCCGCGGCCACCAGCACGCCGCCCGCCGCGTCGAACGCCGGGCAAGCCAAGGAAGCAATCGTCGACGAACCGTCGCCGTCGGCGGCGCGTACGGTCGCCCTCGCCCTGACCGCGCCGGTGTCATCGGCTGCGGTGGCGGCGCCACCCACGGTGACGACGATCCCCGCGCCGCAGCTGTACTTGCCGACGCCGCAGGACATTCTGGCGTTCTTCTTCGGCGATGGCACCGCGTCCCACCCCAACGCGGGGATCTTCTTCGGCAACGGCTACTCCTGGAGTGCGGACACCTGCACCGGGATAGGTGCCTGCACCGGCGGCAACGGCGGCCTGTTCGGAGCCGGTGGCGATGGCTTCAACGGTGGCAATGGCGGCTCGGCCGGCTGGTGGGGTGAAGGTGGCGACGGTGGCGCCGGGATTGCCGGAGTCAACGGTGGCAACGGTGGCAACGGCGGCAATGGCGGATTGCTGTACGGCAACGCCGGAGCAGGTGGGGCAGGGGCCCAAACCGTCACCGGGTCCCGTGGCGGCCGTGGCGGCTCCGCCGGACTGGTCGGCCGCGGGGGCTACGGCGGTGTCGGTGGAATCTCCATCGGTGACTACCGGGGCGGCGCTGGCGGAGCCGGCGGTGCGGGTGGATGGCTGTGGGGCGTAGGCGGTTTCGGCGGAGCCGGCGGGGCCGCGATCTTCAACGGGCAGACCGGCGGCGCCGGTGGTGCCGGCGGTGACACCGGACTGGTGTCGTTGTGGGGAATCGCCGGCGACGGCGGTGCCGGCGGTGCCGGCAGCTTCGGCGGCCGAGGCGGCGCCGGCGGCAACGGCGGAATGTTGTCGGTGTTCGCCCTCGGCGGCGCAGGCGGGGCCGGTGGCGCGTCGCCGTGGGCTGGCGTCAGCGATCACGGTGGTGACGCTGGTGCGGGCGGTACCGGTGGTTTGTGGATGGGCAATGGGGGCGACGGCGGGAAGGGCGGTCAGGGCGGCGGCGACGGCGGTGCCGGCGGCAACGTCGGGATGCTCTCGGTGTTCGGCAAGGGCGGCCGGGGCGGTGACGGTGGACAGGGGCAGGCCGGGGTTCGCGGCCCCAATGGCGCCACGGCAGGTGCAGATGGCGGTGACGGTGCCTTCGGCGGTCCCGGCGGTACGGGCGGCCGCGGTGGCAACGGCAGCCTGGTCCTCGGTCTCGGCGGCGACGGAGGCAGCGGCGGTAGGGGTGGTGACGGCGGCCTGGGTGGCAACGGCGTCGACGCCCTGAACGGCAGCTTCGTGACCGGACCGTCCGGCGGTAACGGCGGCAGGGGCGGTGACGCCGGCAGCGGTGGCACGGGCGGGGCTGCCGGAACCGGACGCTTCTTCGGTGTCATCGCCTCCGACGGCGTCGCCGGTTACAGCGGTTACGGCGGTACCGGCGGCGCCGGTGGCAACGGTGGCAGGGGCGGCTGGACCAACCAAGCCGGTGCCCAGGGTGGCGCCGGGGGCAACGGCGGGGCCGGCGGCAACGGGGCAGATAGCGGTCCCGGTCTCACCGGCGGTTCCGGCGGGCCCGGCGGAACCGGCGGACCGGGCGCCAACGGAGGAACGGTCAGCCAGGCCGGCAGTGGAGGCACCGGTGGGGCCGGGGGCAACGCCGGCAACGGCGGCTCCGCCTCCAGCACCGGGTCGGCTGGCCAGGGCGGCACCGGTGGTACCGGCGGTGCTGGTGGAAGTGGTGGCAACGGAAACAGCCCAGCTGCCGGCGGTGCCGGTGGTGACGGCGGCAACGGTGGCAACGGCGGCACCGGCGGTGGTCTGGCCGGATACGGCGGCTGGTCCGGCGGGGGTGGATACGGCGGTGCCAGCGAAGACGGACAGACCGTCGCCGCGGCAGGTGCGGCCGGAGAAGGCGGCACCAACGGGTCGCCCGGCACGGGCACCACGCCGCCTACCCCGACGACGGGGGCCGTGACCGATCTCGGTCGTCAACTGGCCTACGTCTTCTTCAATCGACCGCTGACCACGTACAGCACGACGAGTCTGCCCGTGGGCGACGGCAAGCAGGTCAGCGGCTGGGTCGTCGGCCTCAACAAGAACGGCTACCCGGTCACCTATGTCGTGACCACCCAACCGAAGTACGGCACGCTGGACCTGAACCAATACACCGGCGCCTACACCTACACGCCCGATCCCACCCTCGTCCAGCCTGGCGTCCGGGATACGTTCACCGTGGAGGCCAGCAACGAGACGGCAGCCCAGGGAACCGGGTTCATCGGCGCACTGTCCGCACTGCTCCACGACTGGTCACTGACTATCGGAGTGGCCAAACCCGGCACCGCCGAGGCGACGGTCAACGTCAAGGTCACCGGAGACGGTCAGTACGGCAATGCGGTGGACAACGCCCAGTACTGGGTCAAGCAGAGCTTCTACAACTGCCAGCTCATCGCGACGGCCATGGCGATCGGGCAGGCCACCCACAGCACCTCCCCGACCGAAGACGACATGTCGACGCTGGCGGCGACCACCGACAGCGTGTTCATTCCTGGCGCCAAGATGTACTTGGGTGATTACTCCCAGACCGGTGTCTACCTCGCCGACGCGATCGCGCTGGCCAACAAGTACTTCGATGTCACCGCGACCCTCGCCACCTATGGCGGCGGCAACGTGCAGAACCCCGGGGTGAAGGCCACCGCGACCCAGGCCGACGGCCAACAGGCACTCGCCGATCTCCAAGCCGCCTTGGCCCGAGGTGACGCCGTGATGGTTGGCTACCCCGTCTCGGTGATCTGGAGCACCTTCGGCTACGTCCCGGGATCCGATGCCGACTACACCAAGACCAACCACGCGGCCGTCGTCACCCAGGTGGATCTGGCCAACGGACGCGTGTACGTCAACGACAGCTCGGCGTCGGACCCCGACACCTCCGACCGTGTCGGCAGGGCGCTGGGGCTACCCATCGGCGCATTCCTCAACGGCTGGCAAGCCAGCAATTACGCGCTCGTCACCTTCACCCAGAAGCAACCCGCGAGCACGAACGTCTAGACGTGAAGTCCAGCTCGACTCTGCGCTGAGCGCGCGTCCCTCTCGCACTTCTGCGCGCTCACCGCAGAGTCGCGCCGCGGACTACACCCAGTAGGGCACGCGGGCGCGGTACTGCCGCATCGCAAACGCCGTCACGGTCCACCCGACGATCGTCAGGACGATCACCACCACCCAGTGCCGCAGTTCCTGATCGGCCCCCAGCAGCGGCGCCCGGACGATGTCGACGTAGTGCAGCAGCGGGTTGAACTCGATGACCTTGGCCCACGTCCCGGCGCCCTGAGCGCGCAGCGTGGCGTCGTTCCAGATGATGGGCGTGACGTAGAACAGCAGCTGCACCAGGCTGAACAGCAGCGGGCTGATGTCGCGGTAGCGGGTGGCCAGGATGCCGAAGCACAACGCCACCCACACGCAGTTCACGGCGATCAGCGCCAGCGCCGGGATGAACGCCAGATCGGTCCACTTCCAGGGCTGCGGGAAGATGATCGCGATGATGACGAAGATGACGATGTTGTGCGCGAACAGCAGGATCTGACGCCACACCAGGCGATAGACGTGCACTGAGAGCGGCGTCGGGAGTTGTTTGATCAGACCCTCGTTGGCGACGAACACGTCGGCGCCCTCCAGGATCGAGGCGTTGATCAGGTTCCAGATGATCAGTCCGAGCGTGACGTAGGGCAGATGCTCGGCCAGCGGTAGGTGGAACAGCGTCGAGTACAGCGCGCCAAGTGCCACGGCCATGGTGCCCGTCGCGATGGTGATCCAGATGGGTCCGAGCACCGAGCGGCGGTAGCGCTGCTTGATGTCCTGCCAGCCCAGGTGCAGCCACAGTTCACGTCTGCCGAAGCCGGTCGCCAGGTCGGCCCAGGCGCGGGTGAAGGTCTTCGACTGCGCGGCGGCGTCGGTGAAGGTCATGGTCTGAGGAACCTCTCTCGTCTACCCAAGCGGCGCAACCGAATCCACGTCGCGAATCCGGCGGGGTCGCGACGGGTGATCAGGAAGTACCAGCCGAAGCGCAACCACTCCTGGGGCACCAGCTTGCGCTGGCCACGCTGCGCCTGCAGGTAGCCACGGTTGCGATAGGTGAAGTACCGCTTGGTGTCGTCCGGCGGGTACTGGGTGTGCATGCGGCCCCCGAGGATGGGCTTGAACTCGTCGGAACCCTGCGGATGCAGGTAGACCGCCTCCAGGCAGGTGCCGAACGGCAGCCCCGACAGCACCAGGCGCCGATGCACGTCGACCTCGTCACCACGGATGAACAACCGAAGATCCGGTACGCCAACGGCTTCCACCGTCGAGGCCCGGAACAGTGCCCCGTTGAACAGCGACGCGATGCCGGGCAGCAGGTCGCCCGCAGGATCGGATTGCCGGCTCGCCGACGCGTCCACCCGCAGCTCGGAAACCAGCCGCCGCCACACCAGCCCGCGGCGCAGCGGGAACGCCAGCCGGTCGGGCTCGTCGAGGTCGCACACCATGGGGGAGACCTCGGCCAGCCCATGTAGCTCGGCGCATCGCAACAGCGTGCCGAGCACCTCGGCGTCGGCGGGCCTTCCGTCGTCGTCGGCCAGCCAGACCCAGTCCGCCCCGAGGGCGAGCGCCTGCAGGATGCCGAGTGCGAATCCGCCGGCCCCGCCCAGGTTGCGCCGCGACCCGAGGTACGTCGTCGGAATCGGTTGAGCGGCAACCAGTTCCCGTACCTGATCGTCGGCGTCGTTGTCGACCACGATCAGATGGTCGGGGGCCCGGGTCTGGGTCGCGACCGCGTGCAGGGACTGCGACAGCTGCGCGACGCGCCGGTGGGTGACCACCACGGCACACACGAATTCACTCATGGCCCGCTGTTCTCGCGCTCATTCTCCTCGAGCACTTCGCGCACGTGATGGGCGGCGTCGTCACCCTCGTAGGCGCGCACGACCTCCTCGATGCCACCGGTCATCCTGATGGTGCCGTGGTCGATCCACATGGCGGTCTTGCACAGCCGCGCCAGGAATTCGTTGGAATGGCTTGCGAATACCAGGATTCCGGAGCGCGCCACCAGGTCCTGCAGTCGGGTGCGGGCCTTCTTGAGGAACTCGGCGTCCACGGCGCCGATCCCCTCGTCGAGCAGGAGTATCTCGGGGTCGATGCTGGTGACCACCCCCATCGCCAGGCGCACGCGCATGCCGGTCGAATACGTGCGCAGCGGCATCGACAGGTAGTCGCCGAGTTCGGTGAACTCGGCGATCTCGTCGACCTTGGCCGCCATCTGCTTGCGCGTCTGCCCCAGGAACATGCCGCGGATGACGATGTTCTCGAAACCCGAGATCTCCGGATCCATGCCGACGCCGAGGTCGAACACGGGCGCCACCCGCCCCCGGACGGTGGCCGAGCCGCGCGTCGGCTCGTAGATGCCCGACAGCAGACGCAGCAGGGTCGACTTGCCGGCGCCGTTGTGCCCGACCAGGCCAACGCGGTCACCCATCTGCAGCGACATGGTGATGTCGCGGAGTGCCTCGATCACGACGACGTTGGAGTCGTTGCGGCCGATGGTGCCGCCGGCCTTGCCGAGGAACGCCTTCTTCAACGACCGCGACTTGGCGTCGAAGATCGGAAACTCCACCCAGGCGTTCTGGGTCGAGATGTGTGGTTCGCCCACAGTTACAGGTACTGCCCGGTGCCGGGGCCGGCGGGACCGCGGCCCGGCACCCCGCCGACGCCGGGCGGCAGCGCACCCTGGCGCATCTGCTCGAGCTGCGCGCGGGCGGCCATCTGCTGGGCGAACAATGCGGTCTGGATGCCGTGGAACAGGCCCTCGAGCCAGCCGACGAGCTGCGCCTGGGCGATCCGCAGTTCGGCATCCGAGGGCAGGGTGTCCTCGCCGAACGGCAGCGCGAGGCGCTCGAGTTCCTCGCGCAGCTCGGGGGCCAGTCCCTCCTCGAGCTCGCGGACGCTGCGGGCGTGGATCTCACGCAGCCGACCGCGGCTGGCGTCGTCGAGCGGTGCCGCCCGGACCTCCTCGAGCAGCTGCTTGATCATGGTGCCGATGCGCATCACCTTCGCCGGCTGTTCGACGAGGTCGGTCAGCGACTTGCCATCGGCGTCCTCGCCCGTCGCGGGGCCGTCGCCGAGGATCTCGATGTCCTCGACGCTCTGATCGTCGGCGTTACTCGTCATGGTCTGGTGACACTCCTGGGGTCTACTTGCCTTGCCACTCGTAGATGTGGTCCTCGCCGTTGTCGTAGATCTTCTTCCACGACTTCGACTCGTCTAGGGAGACTAGTCCGTCGGGCATGACGAAACCGCGGACGACCGGCGTGCTGGTGATGACGTAGCGGATGTTCAGCGCGCGGACCGCCTCGGCGACGCGGGGGTCGGTGTCGGCGTCGTCGGCATAGGCCCAGAACACGAAGCGGTGGTACCCCGGCCCCTGCTGCTGGGGATAGTCGTAGTGCGTCCACAGCGGGTGCAGCCCGGAGACGGCGTACATCCACGCCGTGCCGTCGACGTTCGCGTTGCCGATCAGGGTGTCCTTGGCGCCGGGCAGGGTCGCGAGGTAGGCGAAGGCCTCGAGGTCCTTGTCGTCGATGATGACCTGGTCGTACTTCTCCCCGATCAGATGCCGGTGCCGGGGGAAGTAGTGCCACGCCATGCCGATGCACACCGCGACGACGACGATGCCGGTGACGATGTGGGCCGCCCGTGGACCGGCCCGCGGCGCCACCCGGCGCACCCCCGTCGACGCGGCCGAGGCCAGGGTGAACAGTGCGACACCCGCCATCGGCGCCAACAGCATCGTCACCACCGCCGAGAGCCGGCGTGGATCGCTGTAGAAGAGGTCGGTGAACAGGGCGCTGAGCGTGCCGATGACACCGTGGAACGGTGCCGAGGAGTGCACGATCGCGTAGACCAGCAGCAGCCACACCGCAGCTGGCCACCAGATCCGGCGGATGAGCAGGATCACGAAGCCGATGGCCGCGAGCAGGATGAGCGCGTTCTGAATCGGATAGTCGTTGAGGTGACGCGTGTGCTGCACGACGGCGTCGAACAGGGCCTTCTTCTTGCCCTGATGGGTGTCGAACTCGTGGCCGGCGATGATCTCGGCCTGCGCAAGCACGCCGAGGAACTGCGGCAGCAGCAGCAGTACCGCGGGGGCGGCGATCGCGGCCAGGCTGGCGAAGTCGGCCAGCCTGCCTCGGACCGGTCGCCACAATCCCTCGCACAGCCACCACGCCGCGACGAAGAGCACGGTGACCACGCCGCCGGTGATGTGCACCGAGAAGACGCCGAGTAGGGCGAGGATGGCGATCGGGATCCGGTCGCGGTTGCCGACGGCCGAGACGATCAGCGCCATCGTGGGCACCGCGAGGCCGTAGGCCGCCATGTTGGGCATGGACGCGGTGTCGAACTCGACGTACGGGATGGCGGTGAACGAGGCCGACAGGGCGGCGGCGGCCGCAGCGGCCCCGGCCGACGGCCACTGACCGAGGTCGCGACTGCGCAGCAGGTGCCACGTCAGGGCCGCCGCGCTGGCCGGGAACAGCCACACCGCGACCGCCAGCGAGTTCAGCGTGTAGGCGGTCGTGGCGGCGGCGCCGGTCAACTGGCATTGAATGGCGGCCAGGGCGTGAAACGCCGACGGGTAGTACAGCCCGGCGTGCGTTTCGACGTTGCGCAGCTCGCCCATGTGAGTCGGCGAGGCCTGGCCGGTGTCGACGATGAATCGGATGGTGTTGGCGTGCCAAACCGAGTCCCAGGTGCTGGGAATCGATTGCCAATGGGGCATGCCGCGGATTGCTGCGAATGTGATCAACACCGCACCGAGGAGGACGCCCGATGCGATCAACCACGCCGGACCGGCCGCCACCGGTTGCCCCGGACGGACGTGATCCCGGCGCCGGGAGAACACTGCCTGCAAACCTGCAACGAGAAGCGTCACGACCACCAGGGTGATCAGGGCGGTCCCGAGATTCCACGGGATTCCGAGCGCGCCGAACGGCAGAATTGCCAGCGCAACGGTGCCGTAGGTCAGTGCCGGCCCCACCGCGACCGCGACCGGCCACGTTAGCTGGGCTGTCCGCCCGATGATTGCTCCTGGAATGATTAGCAACGCCCACGCGACTAGCACTCCGGACGCCAAGCTCACTGCACTAGTATGACCGGCTAGGTGAGTTGGTCCGCACGCGCGTGGGCGCGGCGGGCACCACCGACATCGGTACGGATCGCGGTACTCACAGGGCTCGAAGGTGGCTGGCATGGCATATGACGTCGCCCGGGTGCGTGGTTTGCACCCGTCTCTGGGCGACGGCTGGGTGCACTTCGACGCACAGAACGGCATGCTGCTGCCGGACTCGGTGGCGACGACGGTGTCCACCGCCTTCCGCGGTTCGATGACCACCGGGCGGGGTCCGCACCCGGCCGCTACCCGTAGCGCAGCGGTGCTGCACGCCGCCCGTCAGGCGGTCGCCGACCTCGTCGGCGCCGACCCGCGCGGCGTCGTGCTGGGCGCCGACCGCGCCATCCTGCTGACCTCCCTGGCCGACTCCGCATCCACCCGCGTCGGGCTCGGCCACGAGCTCGTCGTGACCCGCCTCGACGACGAGGCCAACATCGCGCCCTGGCTGCGGGCCGCCAATCGGTATGGCGCCAAGGTCAAGTGGGCCGAGGTCGACATCGAGACCGGTGAGCTGCCGCCGTGGCAGTGGGAGACGCTGATCGACAAGCCGACCAAGCTGGTCGCCATCACCTCGGCGTCGTCGGCCATCGGTGCCGTCACCGATCTGCGTCCTGTCACCAAGCTGCTGCACGAGAACGGTGGCACGGTCGTCCTCGACCATTCGGCGGCTGCTCCGTACCGGCTGGTCGACGTCAACGAGATCGAAGCCGACATCCTGGCCCTGAACACCGTTGCCTGGGGTGGCCCGCCGATCGGTGCCCTGGTCTTCCGGGATCCGGCCATGATCGACACGTTCAGTGCGGTGTCGCTGGATCCGCTGGCAACCGGTGTGGAACGCCTCGAGATGGGCACGCATCAGTTCGGCATGCTCGCCGGCGTGGTGGCCAGTGTCGAGTACCTGGCGAACCTCGACGAGTCGGCGTCGGGCACGCGTCGCGAAAGACTCTCCGTGTCAATGCGATCGGCCGCGCTCTACATGGACCGGTTGTTCGACTACCTGCTGACGTCGCTGCGCTCGCTGCCGCGAGTGATGGTGATCGGCCAGCCCGAGGTTCGCATCCCGGTGCTGAGCTTCGCGCTGGACGGCGTGCCCGCCGAGCGGGTGGTGCAGCGGCTGGCCGACAACGGCGTGCTGGCATCGCTGAACACCACGTCGCGGGTGCTCGACGTCATCGGGGTCAACGACATCGGCGGAGCGGTCACCGTCGGCCTGGCGCACTACACGACGCTGGCCGAGGTGGACCAGCTGGTCCGGGCGCTCGCCTCGCTCGGCTAGGCGTCAATTCGCTACGCGCAGAAGCACTTTCCCGTATACGTCTCCGGCGGAGAGCAGCTGGTGCGCCTTGGCGGCCTCCTCGATGGGCAGCTCGGCGCCGATGATCGGACGCACCCGGCCGTCGGCGACCATCGGCCACACGTTGGCCACCACCGACTCGACGATGGCGCTCTTGCCCGACGGCCCGTCCACCGGTCGCGAGCGCAGCGCCGTCGAGATGACTGCGCCGCGCTTGGCCATCAGCTTGCCGAAGTCCAGTTCGGCCTTCAGGCCGCCCTGGAAGCCGATCACGACGAGGCGACCGTCGGGCGCCAGCACGTCGATGTTGCGGTCCAGGTAGGACGCCCCCAGCAGGTCCAGGATCACGTCGGCGCCGTGGCCGTCGGTCTGCGCCTTCAGCGCCTCGACGAAGTCCTCGCTGCGATAGTTGATGGTGATGTCGGCCCCGAGCGTGCGGCACACGTCGAGCTTCTCGGCCGATCCGGCGGTGACGGCGACCCGGCACCCCAGCGCCTTGGCCACCTGGATGCCGTGGGTGCCGATACCGCTGGCGCCGCCGTGGAAGAGCACCGTCTGACCGGCGGCGAGGTGCGCCGTCATGCCGAGGTTCGACCACACCGTGCAGGCCACCTCCGGCAGTGCGGCGGCCTCGTGCAGGCCGACGCCGTCGGGAACCGGCATGACCTGGCCGGCCGGAACCGCCACGCGTTCGGCGTAACCGCCGCCGGACAGCAGCGCACACACCTCGTCGCCGACGGACCAGGCCGTCACGCCGGAGCCGACGGCCGACACCCGCCCGGAGACCTCCAGACCGATGATGGTGCTGGCACCGGGGGGTGGCGGGTAGTGGCCTGCGGCCTGCAGGACGTCCGCCCGGTTGATCCCGGCTGCGGCCACGTCGACGACGACTTCACCGTCGCTCGCGGTGACGTCTGGCACCTCGCGCCAGGCGAGTTCGGTGGCGGATTCGGCGATGATCGCGTGCATGTCCATTACGCTACTACCGGCGAAGAACTGTCTTAGCATGACAAAATGGCGGGGATCATCGGGGGGCGGACCGCCAGTTCGATGCCCGGACTGGACATCGCCGAACAACGCGCGTGGCAACACTTCCTGGATGCGGGGTTGCTGCTGACCACGACCCTGAACCGTGAGCTCGTCGAGGTACACGGGCTCTCGCTCGACGACGTCCGGCTGCTCGACGTGCTGGCCGACTCGGCGGGCGGGTCAGTGCGGATGGGCGATCTGGCCGAGGAGCTGATGTCGTTGCCCAGCAAGGTGACTCGACAGATTCACCGTCTGGAGGTGCACCACCTGGTGCGGCGCAGAGCAACGCCGCAGGACGGCAGGGGCGTGCTGGCGACGATCACCGACGACGGCAAGACTGTCCTGCGCGCGGCGATGGCGACGTACGGCAACGGCGTGCGCACGCACTTCCTGGCTCAGCTGTCGCGCCCGCAGACGACGGCGATGGGGGAGAACTGCCGGCGGATCGTCGCCGCGCTGAGCGCCAAGTAGCCGCCCTCGTGAATGGGTCGGTGCGGGAGCGCTTAGGCTGGTCCGCGGTGGCGTGGCAGAGCGGCCTAATGCACTCGCCTTGAAAGCGAGAGACGGCTAACACCGTCCGGGGGTTCAAATCCCTCCGCCACCGCCAGCCCTACTCGCCCTTGAACTCCGGGGGCCGCTTGGCGAACATCGCGGTGATGCCCTCGGTCAGATCCTTCGAGGGTAGGAACGCCGAGTTCCAGGCCGCGACGTAGCGCAGGCTGGAGGAGACCTGGGCGACGCGCCGCTCGTCGAGGACGTCCTTGATGCCCTGCACCACCAGTGGAGGATTGGCGGCGATCTCCTTGGCCGTGGCGTGTGCCGCGGCCAGTGACGCCTCGGCGTCGGGGAAGACGTCGTTGACCAAGCCGATCTTCTCGGCCCGGGCGGCGTCGATGTCCTTGCCCGTCAACGCGAGTTCGCGCAGGTGTCCCTCGGACAGGATGAGCGGCAACCTGGCCAGACTGCCCACGTCGGCCACCATCGCAAGCTTGACCTCGCGGACCGAGAACTTGGCGTCGGCGCTGGCGTAGCGGATGTCGACGGCCGAGATCAGGTCGACCCCGCCGCCGATGCACCAACCGTGCACCGACGCGATCACCGGCTTCCGGCAGTCTGCGACGGAAGTAATGGAGCCCTGCATCGCCTTGACGGTGGTGTGAAAGTCGGTGCGGGCCTTGGCCAATGCGCCCTCGGATAGAACCGGTTCCAGCGTGCCACCCATCGACACCAGATCCAGGCCGTAGCTGAAGTTGCGCCCCGACCCGGTGAGCACGATCGCGCGCACGTCGGGATCGGCGTCGAGCGCGGCGAAGGCCACGGGCAGTTCGGCCCAGAAGGCCGGACCCATCGCGTTGCCCTTGCCGGGGCCCGTCAGCGTGACCGTGGCGACGTGCGCGTCGACGTCGATGGTGAGGGATTCGTATGCATCGCCCATGTCAGGAAGGCTACGGGTCAGAACACGGGGGTCAGCGGGGTGGTCCGCCGAGAAGTATCTCCGCGACGGTGCTCTCGGGCAGGAACGTGCACATCGCGTCGGCGAGGGTCGTCGCGATCTCGGTGTCCTCAGGGCTGAAGGTCGAGGCCTCGTTGGAGAGGATCTCCTGGATCACCGCGGTCCGGCTGGCCTGGTCGAGGCCGCCGTACTGCTTGCACGTCACGGCGAGCGCGTCACCAGGGGGTGGGACGTCCGACGACGGCTGCGGGGACGAGGTGCGCGGGGCGGACGTCGTCGGCCGGGGCGAGGTCGAGATGCGGGTGGACGGTCCGGCCTCGGTCGTCATCGCGACGGTGCCCGCGGTGGTGCGGTCGCAGCCGGCGAGGATGCCGGCGACGACGACGGTCAGTGCGGCGACCGCGACGCGCGTCCTCATCTGGTCGACGATAGGGCCTAGACGCGTTCCAGGTAGAAGTACAGGTGCCGCGGAGAGCCCGAGCGGGTGTCCAGCGCGCCCTTGCCGTTCATGATGCCCATGACGGTGTTGTCGTCGACCCGCTTGAAGTGGTCGTGCACGGGCCTGCCGTCATAGACCATCGACGCCGTCACCTCGCCGCGGAACTCCTCGAGCCAGAGGCTGGCCTCGCCCTTCATCGCCTCGGTGTTGGAGAACTTGTTGCCGTCGGCGTCCAGGCAGACCAGCGGCTTGGCGTCGGAGGCCGAGTTGAAGGTCTTGCCGAACCAATTGAGCCGTTCCATGAACCCGTTCGCCTGGTGGCCGGTATGGAACTCGCCGCCCTTCCACTCGCCGATCATGAAGTCGATGGTGGCGGGTTGCAGGGTGTCCCAGAACGCGTCGAGTTCGTCGTCGGGGATCTCCCCGGTGCGTTCGGTGAAGGCACTGAACGTCTTTCGGGCCGTATTCACTTCACTCCTGTTCGGTGCCGGTGCTGATCCAGCGGGTGGCGAACTCCAGGAACGCATCGTTCTCGTGGGGTGCGGCAACGGTGACGCGGACGCCATCCCGACCATAGGGCCGCACCAGCAGCCGGGCGTCGGCGGCCGCGTTGACGAACTCGTGGTTGCGTTCACCCAGCGGCAGCCAGACGAAGTTCGCCTGCGACGGCGGCACCGTGAAGCCGGCCTCGCGCAGCGTCGCGGTCACCCGGGCGCGCTCGGCCACCACGGCGTCGGTGCGAGCCAACAACTCGTCGGAGGCGTCGATGGAGGCGATGGCGGCGGCTTGGGAGATGCTCGTCGCGGTGAACGGCACGTAGACCTTGCCGAGCGCGGTGATGACGTCCGGATCGCCGACCGCGTAGCCGATGCGCAGCCCGGCCAGGCCGTACGCCTTGGAGAACGTCCGCAGCACGACGACGTTGCGGTGCGCGCGGACCAGCCCGAAGCTGTCCGGCAGCATCCCGTCGCGGATGTACTCGACGTAGGCCTCGTCGAGCACGATCAGGATGTCGCTGGGCACCGCGGCCACGAAGCGCGCCAACGCGTCCGGGTCCACGACGGTCGACGTCGGGTTGTTCGGATTGCAGATGAAGATCAGCCGGGTGCGATCGGTGATGGCGGCCAGCATCGCGTCGAGGTCGAACGCATAGTCCTTCAGCGCCACCTGCACGGACGTCGCGCCGGCCGTGCGGACCTGCAGGGGATAGATCTCGAAGCTGCGCCAGCCGAACATCACCTCGTCGCCGACGGAGGCGGTGATCTGGATGAGCTGCTGGCACAGGCTCACCGAACCGCTGCCCACCGAGATGTGCTCGGGGGCGAACGCGCCGTCGTCGAGATGCTTGGCCAGGCGCTCCTTGAGCTCGACGTAGCCGTTGTCGGGATAGCGGTTGATGCCTTCGGCGGCCTTGGCGATCGCCGCGCGCACGCTGGGTAGCGGACCGTCGACGGTCTCGTTGCTGGCGATCTTGATGGCGCCGGGAACCGTCTTGCCCGGCGTGTACGCCGGAAGGTCGGCCAACTCGGGGCGCAGGCGGGCTGTCACGGGACCAGTCTAGGGGTGCCCGAGATGCCGCTTTGCCTTCCGCCGGGCTCGCTGTGTACGCTTCCTCCTCGGCGGTTCTGGGGATCCAACGCGAGTCCGGTACCCTTTGGAGCGGTCAGGAGGCGTGCCAGAGCGGCCGAATGGGACTCACTGCTAATGAGTTGTCCGCCTTAAAGCGGACCGGAGGTTCAAATCCTCTCGCCTCCGCCACGGCTGGTTCGCCAGCCGTACAACTGAATGACAGGCGCCCGTAGCTCAACGGATAGAGCATCTGACTACGGATCAGAAGGTTAGGGGTTCGAATCCCTTCGGGCGCACTCTAGTTTCGCTTCGCCGGCATGCCCGTCGCTCGACGCGGCAACCGGCTCGACCACTTCGCTCTTGCCCCTTCCTCGGCTGGCACGACGCCGTCATTGCAGCCCCTGCGGACTCGGCTCGGAGGAATCGCTGCGGCCGTCGTACGTGAGCTGTATAACTTAGCTCGCAACAATTGACGAAGGGGTCAGGCATGGCGAGTGGCAGGGCAGCCGGCCGGGGTGTACATCGCGCTCGTCGTTCCGAGGACTTCGGCGTCCGGCGGTGGTTGCAGCTCGGTGCGGCCTCGGCGGGGATGAGCGCCGCGCTGTTCGGGGCGTCGCTGGCGGCCCCGCTCGTGGGCATCGCCCTCGCCGACGATTCCGGCTCGTCCGCGGCCGGTTCCGCGGGCTCGACGAGTCCGGCCTCGGGCGAATCGTCTGCCGCTGCATCGTCTTCGCCGGCCACGGCCAGGAGCGAAGCCGCCAGCGAGACGGCCCCGGTCTCGTCGTCGACGAGTTCCACCACGTCGGCGAGTGCGCCGTCGTCCTCCCCGTCGTCTTCTTCGTCGTCATCGACCACCAAGAGTGAGGCCACCGACGAGAAGACGACCGTCTCGGCCCAGACCAACACCGGTTCGAGTGGGCACGCGTCGGCGGAGTCGTCGGCCACCGAGGCGGCGGCCTCCACCGCTTCGGCTCCTTCGACGTCGACTTCGGCGGCGACGTCGACGGCGGAGTCGTTGCGCTCGACGTCGGAGTCCAAGGCCGCTGCCAGCAGCACCACGACTGCATCCCCGGCCATCTCGACGGCCGAACCCGTTGCCGCGGCGGCAGTTTCGACACCCGCCGCGACACCCGCCGCGACGCCCGCCGTGACATCCACCGCGACGCCCGCGACCCCGTGGTCCCTGCAGATGGTGGCCTCGACCAACCCCTACGAACAGGCGCTGTCCTACCACCTTGGCGGCGCCTTCATCGCGCTACAGGCGCTGATCGCACAGTTGCCGCTGGCCGATCCGCTCAAGGACATGCTCGTCGGCACCGCCATCACGGCACGCCGCACCCTGCTCAACCAGGCCCCGACGGTGGCCCCGCTGACGCTCACCGGATCGTCCGACGTCCCGGTGAGCGGGCAGGTCAACGCCGTCGACGCCGAGGGCGACCCCATCTCCTACCGGCTGGTGCAGGGACCCACGGCGGGCAACCTGACGCTCAACGCCGACGGCTCCTTCACCTACACCCCTGGGCAGGGATTCGACGGCGTCGACTCGTTCGTGGTGGCGGCTCAAGACCTGGGCCTGCACGTCAACCTGCTCGACCCGTTCCGCAGTTCGGGCACCTCCGCCGGGGCGCTGTTCAACGAGGGTGCGATCAAGTTCGCGTTCAACTACACCACCGGTGCCAACTACTGGTCGGCCGACGCCAAGAGCGCTCTCGAATCGTCCGCGCTGCAGTTGGCCGCATACTTCCTGGTCACCAAGCCGGTCACCCTGGACTACGACGTCACGGCGCAGAACGATCCGGCGCTCAACACGCTCGCCACGGCAGGCAGCGATCTGATCAGTGGCGCTCCTGGCTTCTGGCGGACGGTGGCGCAGAACAAGCTCCTCAGTGGTGTCGACTCCAACGGGGCCGCGGCCGACGGCACGATCGACTGGAACTTCGGCGAACCGTGGAGTTACGGCGATGCAGTGGCGGGCAACCAGTACGACTTCGTCTCGACGGCGATGCACGAACTGATGCATTCCTTCGGTTTCCTGTCCTACGTAGGCCCGCCGGGGTCGAACACCAACCTGGCGTGGACACTTTTCGCCAGCTACGTCACGACTTCCACCGGCACGCGGGTGATCAACTCGAGCGGCTTCTGGAACACCGCGTACGACCCGAACCTGACGGGAGCCGGCGGTGGCCTGTACTTCGACGGCACCAACGCAGCGGCCGCCTATGGCGGGCCCGTGCCGCTCTTCACGCCGAACCCGTGGCAGGAGGGAAGTTCGGCGACTCACCTGGACGACGCCACCTTCACCGGGTCGAACGAGAAGTTGATGAACGCCATTAGCAATCTTGGCCTTGGGGTGCGGGTCCTCAGCCCGGTGGAGCGGGGCATCATGCAGGACCTCGGGTACACCGTCGTGGTTCCCAGCGTGGTCGTCTAGGCCCACATCGGAACTGACGGGGAACCCGCGCCTGCGAGGATGACGCCATGACACCTCCAGTGATCCAGCGGTGGCACCACTTCATCGAGGGCGGTCACGACGCTCGAGAACTCGACGCGCTGCTCGCCGACGACTGTGTCTTTCATTCGCCTGCGGTCTTCAGAGCGCAGGAGGGCCGGGCGAAGTCCACGGCTTACCTGAGCGCGGCGGCGAAGTTGTTCGGCGGCACCGACTTTCACTACGTCCAGGAGTGGTACGGCGATGGTTCGGCGATCCTCGAGTTCGCCGCGACGATCGACGGGATCTACGTCAACGGCATCGACATGATCCACTGGAACGCCGACGAACGGATCACGTCGTTCAAGGTCATGATTCGTCCCTTCAAGGGACTGCAGGTGATCATGCCCAAGATGGCCGAACTGCTGCAGTCGACGTGACGCCGGCGACGGACCGCGGCGTGGTGACGTGCAGGCTGTCCTGGATCACCTGGGCCGAGACCGGCGGGCTGAAGTGGTTGCCCTGTGCCAGGTCGCAACCGTAGCCGGTCAACAATTCGGCCGTGGCGGCGTTCTCGACGCCCTCGGCAACGCTGGTCAGGCCGAACTTGGCGGCCAGCTCGACCACGCTGCGGACGATGGTCGCGGCGCGCTCGTCGGACAGGACCGGTGCGATGAATCCGCGGTCGAGCTTCAGCTCGTCGATGGGCAGCTCGTGCAGGTAGGTCATCCCCGCATAGCCGCTGCCAAAGTCGTCGATGGCCACCCGGACACCGGACTCCCGCAGCCGATCCAGGATGGTGCGGGCCCGAACGAGGCTGGCCAGCAACAAGTCTTCGGTGATCTCTACGGTCAGCAGCGCCGGGGACAGCCCGTGGCGTGCCAGCACGGACAGCACGCGAGCGGGCAGCTCGTCGTCGTTCAGTGAAGGCGCCGACAGGTTGATGGCGACGGACAGCTGGTGACCGGCGCGCTGCCAACCGGCCGCGTCCTCGACGGCGCGTTCGAGCACGAAGTCGGTGACGTCCTCCATCAGGCCGTTCTCCCTAACCAGCGGCAGGAAGTCGGCGGGTTCGAGCAGCCCGAGTTCGGGGTGGGGCCAGCGAATCAGTGCCTCGACGCCGACGGTGTCACCCGTGCTCAGGTCGAGCTTCGGTTGGTAGACCAGGTCCAGCTGCCGGTCGGCGATCGCCTGCCGCAGCTCGCCGAGGAACTGGATGCGCGAGACGCCGGCTCGGCGCCCCGTCTTGCGTTGCTGGCTGGGCAGATACATCTCGGTGGCGTCCCGGCGCATGTCGGGGGTGAAGCTGCGGGCTCCGGCGTGCGCGCGCTTGGCCGAGTACATCGCCAGGTCGGCCCAATTGAACAGCTCATCGGCCGAGATCGTCGCGTCCCCGACGGCGGTGGCCAGCCCGAGGCTGACCCGGGTGTACACGGTGTGACCGGCCACCGAGAAGGGTTCGTCGAAGGACCGGACCACGCGTTCGACGAGCTGCCGAGCGACCATCGGCGCGTCCTCGACGAGGATCGCGAACTCGTCGCCGCCGAGCCTGGCGACCGTGTCCCCGGGCCGCACCGCGGCCTGGATGCGCTCGCCGACGCTGCGCAACAACTCGTCGCCGACGGGGTGGCCCATGCTGTCGTTCACCAGCTTGAAGTCGTCCAGATCGGCCAGTAGCACGGCCACCGGAGCGCCGGTGCGGTCGCGCAGCTGCAGGGCGTGGGTCAGACGGTCGCCGAACAGTGCGCGGTTGGCCAACCCGGTCAGGGGGTCGCGCAGGGCCATGTCGGCGACGGTCAGCAGCAGGCGGCGGTTGTCGGTCAGCAGGACGAATTGGCGGAGGAACGCGGTGAGGATGAGCGCGAGCCCGGCGACGAACATCGCGAGATCGTCGGGATGGCGCCACATCGAGGCGGTACCGATGATCAGCGCGAACGGGACCGGTAGGTAGGGCAGCCACAGCGACCGCGCGGTCGGCACCCGCGGGGTCTGCGCCCGCGACTGCTTCACGCCGACGGCGAACAGGGCGGAGAATCCCAGCAGACACGCCCCGACCGACCAGCCCAGGATCGCGACGCCCGCGGGCCGTACGCCGTCGACGGCGACGTAGATCAAGGCCATGTCGGAGACGGCGATGAAGCCGAGCCCCAGGGCGCCCAGCGCGAACACGAGGCGCTGTCGGCCGCGCGACCGGAACAGATGCAGTACGCACATGGTGATCACCGCGATGTCCACGACCGGATAGGCGACGGCGAGTTCGACGGCGACGCCCTGCGGCCGCCCAGTGTTGACCAGGTCGCGAAGGACCAGGGCCCACGCGACGATGAACAGCGAACTCGCCGCGATCAATCCGTCCATCGCCGCGCGGAAGCTGAACCGGCCGTAGTCACTCGGTGGCCCCAGTGTGGCTGCCAGCCAGGCCCCGATCGGAAGCGCCAGGAACCCGACGTCGGCGATCGTGCCGGTGTGGGGTTCGTGGTGGCCGATGATCTCGAAGTAGGCCCAGTAGAGGTTCGCTAGGACCCAGCCGGCGGTACCGGCGGTCATGCACAGCCATGCGGCGCGCTTGCGGCCCCCGGAGCTGAACGCCGCCACGAGCGCGCACGTCATCGCGAAGACACTGGCTGCGGTTTCGCCTGCGTGCCTGATCACCATCGTCAGCCACGGGCCGCCCCACCCGAGGTGAAGCCAACTGGCAAATATGACGAGGATGATGGTGACCATTGCGATCGTCAAACTTAGTGATCTTGTCGTCATCAATCTCCCCAGGTTGAGGTAGATATCACCAGCTCGACGACCGCGCGTCAAGCCTGGTGATCAAGATCATTCGTTGGCTCGAGCGTAAATATCAGCAACGACCACGGTTTTTCGGTGGCCCGGCCACTAGCGTAGGGGAATGGAGTTGCTCCTGATTTCCGACACCCATCTGCCGAAACGGGCTCGCGACCTGCCGTCCGCGGTGTGGGAGCAGGTGGCCCGTGTCGACGTGGTGATCCACGCCGGAGACTGGGTGAGTGCGACGTTGCTGGACGAGTTGGAGGGCAGGGCGCACCGCCTGGTGGGTTGCTGGGGCAACAACGACGGTGCGGATTTGCGCCGGCGGCTGCCCGAACGCGCCGACGTGGAGCTAGAGGGAGTCCGATTCACCGTGGTGCACGAGACCGGCGCCTCCTCCGGGCGCGACGCGCGGATGGCCGCCGCCCACCCCGACACCGACGTGCTGGTCTTCGGTCACAGTCACATTCCGTGGGACACCACCGCCGAGACGGGTCTGCGCCTGCTGAACCCCGGTTCCCCTACCGATCGGCGGAGACAACCGCACTGCACGTACATGACCGCGAGCGTGGCCGGCGGGGTCCTGTCGGACGTCCGGTTGCACCGGATCTGAGGCGTCCCGTGATGTCACTGACGCTGGGGTGAATATCACGTCGAACCGGCACCGGAGCCGGCGTGCGAGTGGCAAGGTCGCTGGCATGGAGCAGAAGCCGCCCACCGCCGTCATCGCGTCGGCCAACACCGGGCACCTCGAGGGATTTCCGTTCGCCGACACCCGCGACTTCGAGGACGCCGACCGCGGCTTCGTCGCGGCGATGCACCCCTGCGTCGTGACCGCGTCCGACGGTCGCGTGGTGTGGGACAACGACGTCTACGGTTTCCTCGCCGGGGACGCGCCCGCGTCCGTGCATCCCAGCCTGTGGCGGCAGTCGACGCTGGCCGCCAAGCAGGGGCTCTACGAGGTGGTCGAGGGCATCTACCAGGTCCGCGGGCTGGACCTTTCCAACGTCAGCTTCATCGAGGGCGACACCGGCGTCATCGTCATCGACCCGCTGGTGTGCACCGAGACCGCTGCCGCTGCCCTGGCTCTTTATCGGTCCGAGCGCGGGGACCGTCCCGTCGTCGCGGTGATCTACACCCACAGTCACGTCGACCACTTCGGTGGCGTGCTCGGCGTGACCAGCCAGGCCGACGTCGACGCCGGCAAGGTGGTGGTGATCGCCCCGGAGGGCTTCATCGACCATGCGGTGCAGGAGAACGTCTATGCGGGCACCGCGATGGCACGGCGCGCGTCGTACATGTACGGCACGGTGCTGGCTCGCGGCCCCCAGGGGCAGGTCGGGTGCGGGCTCGGGCAGACGCCGTCGACCGGTGAGGTCGCCGTCATCGTGCCTACCCTCGACGTCACCACCACGGGCGAGACGCACGTCGTCGACGGTGTCGAGATCGAGTTCCAGATGGCCCCCGGCACCGAGGCGCCCGCCGAGATGCACTTCTACTTCCCGCGGTTCCGGGCGCTGTGCATGGCCGAGAACGCGACGCACAACCTGCACAACCTGTTGACGTTGCGGGGCGCGCTGGTGCGCGACCCGCACGGATGGTCGGGCTACCTCACCGAGGCGATCGAGAAGTTCGCCGACCGTACCGACGTGGTGTTCGCGTCCCACCACTGGCCGACCTGGGGTCGGGACCGCATCGTCGAATACCTGTCGCTGCAACGGGATCTGTACGCCTATCTGCACGACCAGACGCTGCGGCTGCTCAATCAGGGACATACCGGCATCGAGATCGCCGAGAACTTCCAGATGCCACCGGCGCTGCACGCGGCCTGGCACACCCACGGTTACTACGGATCCGTCAGCCACAACGTCAAGGCGGTCTACCAGCGCTACATGGGGTGGTTCGACGGCAACCCGGGCCGGTTGTGGCAGCATCCGCCGGAGGCGATCGCACCGCGCTACGTCGAGGCCATCGGCGGTATCGACCGCGTCGTCGAGGTCGCCCAGAAGGCCTTCGACCAAGGCGATTTCCGTTGGGCGGCAACATTGTTGGATCACGCAATCTTCACCGACGAGGACCATCCGGGTGCGCGCTCGCTGTACGCGGACACGCTGGAGCAACTGGCCTACGGTGCCGAGAACGCGACGTGGCGCAACTTCTTCCTCGCCGGTGCCACCGAACTGCGGGTCGGCAACTTCGGTACGCCCACCCAGGCGACGTCGATGTCGATGCTCTCGCAGCTGACCCCCGAGCAGATGTTCGACAGCTTCGCGATCAGCATCGACGGGCCGAGGGCGTGGGATCTCGACCTCGCCATCGACGTGACGTTCGCCGACGTCGCCACCAACTACCGGCTGGCGCTACGCAACGGCGTGCTGGTGTACCGCCGGGTGCCGGCCGACGCCGCGACCGCCACGGCGACGGTCACGTTGGCGAACAAGTTGCGGCTGTTGGCCTTTGCGGGAGGAGACACCACCTCCCCCGGGCTCGACGTCACTGGCGACGCCGGCGCGCTGACTGCGCTGCTCGGCGTGCTCGACAAGCCGAACCCCGACTTCGCCATCGTCACCCCCTAGGGCCGGACCCGCGCCATCTAGGGTGGGAGGCATGCAGCTCCTGTTGATCAGGCATGCGCTTCCCCTGCGTAGCGAGCCGGGCGAGGGTTCCGACCCCAATCTGTCCGAGGAGGGCATCGCCCAGGCGAAGCGACTTCCCGACGCGCTGAAGCGGTTTCCGGTCACACGGTTGGTCAGCAGCCCGCAGCGACGTGCGTTGCAGACGGCTCAACCGGTGGCCGACGCGTTGGGGATGACCATCGACGTCGACGAGCGACTGGCCGAATACGACTTCGGCCTCTCGCACTACACGCCCATCGAGGAGGCCTCCGAGGAGGACCTGAAGCGTCTGATGAGCGGGCACCTGCCCGGGGACGTGGACGAGACCGCGTTCATCGCGCGGGTGCGGGCGGGCATCGACGACGTGGTCGCGGCCGCCGGGCACGACGAGACCGTCGCGGTGTTCAGCCATGGCGGCGTCATCAATGCGATGGTGCACCAGATCATGGACACCAAACGGCTGCTGTGCGTGCAGGTCGACTACGCCGGCGTGACGCGCCTGCTGAAGTCCCGCACCGGCGGCCTTGGCGTGGCGTCGATCAACGGCACCGAGCACGTGTGGGATCTGCTGCCCCGGAATCAGCGCTATTGAGTGCTCGCCTGACGGCGCCCACCCGACCGGATGGTAGACAAGTCCGGTGACCACGGACGCTTCCCCACTGGCCGGACTCGACCTCGCCGCGCTGGACGCCCACCTGCGCTCGATCGGGGTTCCTCGCAGCGGTGACCTGCGTGGCGAACTGATCTCCGGTGGCCGCTCGAACCTGACGTTCCTGGTGTTCGACGACGCCTCCAAGTGGGTGCTGCGCCGCCCGCCGCTGCACGGTCTGACTCCGTCGGCCCATGACATGGCGCGCGAGTACAAGGTGGTGGCGGCGCTGGAGGACACCGAGGTGCCCGTTGCGCATCCGGTGACGATGCGCAACGACGACTCCGTGCTCGGGGCGCCGTTCCAGATGGTCGACTTCGTGCCGGGCCGGGTGGTGCGGTACACCGCGGAACTGACCGCACTCGGCGACCAGCGCACCATTCACGCCTGCGTCGATGCCTTGATCAAGGTGCTGGCCGACCTGCACGCGCTGGATCCCGAGGCCGTCGGGCTCGGCGACTTCGGCAAGCCGACGGGTTACCTCGAGCGCCAGGTCCGGCGCTGGGGCGGGCAGTGGGATCTGGTGCGCACCGAGGACGACCCGCGCGATGCCGACGTCCGCCGGTTGCACGCCGCACTCGGGGAGGCGCTGCCGCCGCAGAGCCGGACCTCGATCGTGCACGGGGACTATCGGATCGACAACACCATGCTCGACGCGGTGGACGCGACCAAGGTGCGCGCGGTGCTCGACTGGGAGATGTCGACGCTGGGTGACCCGCTCAGCGATGCCGCACTGATGTGTGTCTACCGGCATCCGATGTTCGACATGGTGCACGCCGACGCAGCGTGGGCGTCACCCCAGATTCCGTCGGCTGAGGAACTGGCGCAACGGTATTCGGTCGCGGCCGGTCAGTCGCTGGACCACTGGGAGTTCTACATGGCGCTGGCGTACTTCAAGTTGGCCATCATCGCGGCGGGCATTCAGTTCCGCGACCGGATGGGCGGTGCCACCGAATACGGCGACAAGGTGGGTCAGGCCGTTGCGCCGCTGGTGGCCGCTGGGCTGACGGAGCTGGGCCGGGCCTGACTCAGCGCAGCGCGGCCTTGTAGTTCTTCTTGGCAGCGCGGCGCAGTTGCACGATGCGGACGATGCCCGCCAGCGTCGTGACGAGCCCGCCGAGGACCGCGGCGGCCAGCAGAGCCACGCCCAGCGGAAGGCTCCACGACCAACCCAGGAAGTGGAACGTGCCCGGATCGGTGTTCTGGGCGATGAAGATGAGCAGCACGATCAGCACCAGGAAGCCGACGATCAGCGCGGACCACAGCGCGGCCGCCCTGGTGAAGTGGACGGCGTTCTCGGGCGGGGGCGCCTTGACGGTGCCGGTGTCGACCGCAGGTGCCTCGCCGGGAGTCGGCTCCAACGGGCCGCGCGCGCCCGGTTCGGCGGGGGAGAACTGTGGGTCGGTCGTCATGGCTCCTCCTTGCCCTCTCGTTGAATGAATCAAACCAGCGGTACCGGGTAAACACCAGTCCGTCGTCGGTTCAGCGCGAGCCAAAGTCGAGCGACATCTCAGCAAGCTCGTTACTGTCGCACAGGCAGGCGTCGCCGAAAGGACTCCGAAGTGAACCCCGCACGACGATCCAATCGCAGAGTCACCCTGGCCGTCCTGGCGGCGGTTCTCGCGCTGGTGACCGCCGCCTGCGGTAGCTCGAACCCGTTGGGAGGCGGGGAGGTCTCCGGTGACCTGAAGTCGATCGCGGTCGGCTCCGCGGACTTCACCGAGTCCAAGATCATCGCCGAGATCTACGCGCAAGCGTTGCAGGCCAACGGCTTCGACATCCGCCGCCAGTTCGGCATCGGCAGCCGCGAGACCTACATTCCGGCGGTCAAGGATCACTCCATCGACCTGATTCCCGAATACACGGGCAACCTGCTGCAATACTTCGACAAGAACACCAAGGCCACCGATCCGCAGGCGGTCGAGTTGGCGCTGTACCGCGCTCTGCCGGGCGACCTTTCGATCCTGACGCCCTCGCCGGCCAACGACCAGGACACCGTCGCGGTGACCAGGGCCACCGCGGAGAAGTGGAACCTCAAGACCATCGGCGATCTGGCCGCGCACTCCGCGGAGGTGAAATTCGGTGGGCCCTCGGAGTTCCAGACCCGTGCCGAGGGACTGCCTGGGCTCAAGGCCAAGTACGGCCTGGACGTCGCACCGGCCAACTTCGTCTCGATCAGCGACGGCGGCGGCCCCGCGACGGTGCGCGCTCTGGTCGACGGCACGGTCACCGCGGCCGACATCTTCAGTACCTCCCAGGCCATCCCGCAGAACGACCTGGTGGTTCTGGAGGATCCGAAGAACAACTTCCTGGCCGCCAACGTCGTGCCGTTGGTGTCGTCGCAGAAGATGTCGGATCAGCTCAAGACCGTGCTCGACGCGGTCTCGGCCAAGCTCACCACCCAGGCCCTGATCGAGATGAACACCGCCACCTCGGGCAACGGCGGCGTCGACCCCGACCAAGCAGCGCGCAAGTGGGTACAGGACAACGGGTTCGACAAGCCGGTGTCCGGATGAGCGCTTGCGCGAAGACCAGGGCTCACGGCTAGGACGGCACGGGAGAGACATGATCAACTTCGAATCCGTCACCAAGAAGTACCCCGACGGAACGGTCGCCGTCGACGATCTCGACCTCGAGGTGCCCGACGGCACGCTGGCCGTCTTCGTCGGTCCGTCGGGCTGCGGCAAGACCACCTCCATGCGGATGATCAACCGGATGATCGAGCCCACCTCGGGCGTGCTCACCGTGGACGGCAAGGACGTCACCAAGGTCGACCCGGTCAAACTGCGCCTCGGCATCGGCTACGTCATCCAGAGCGCTGGTTTGATGCCGCACCTTCGCGTCGTCGACAACGTCGCAACGGTGCCCGTACTCAAGGGGGAATCGCGCCGCGCCGCGCGCAAGGCAGCGCTGGGGGTGATGGAGCGCGTCGGCCTGGATCCCAAGCTGGCCGACCGGTATCCCGCGCAGCTCTCCGGTGGCCAGCAACAGCGTGTCGGAGTGGCTCGAGCCTTGGCCGCCGACCCGCCGATCCTGCTGATGGACGAGCCGTTCAGCGCCGTCGACCCGGTGGTTCGTGAGGAGCTGCAGGTCGAGATCCTGCGTCTGCAAAGCGAATTGCGCAAGACCATCGTCTTCGTCACGCACGACATCGACGAGGCGCTCAAGCTCGGTGAGAAGGTTGCGGTGTTCGGCCGCGGCGGGGTCCTTCAGCAGTACGACGCCCCGCGGAGGTTGTTGTCCAACCCCGCCAACGACTTCGTGGCCGGGTTCATCGGCGCCGACCGCGGCTACCGCGGACTGCAGTTCTCCTCGGGAACGGGGTTGCCCCTGCACGACATTCGACACGTCGGGGAGGAGGGCATCGACGCGCTGCAGCTCGCACCGGGGGACTGGGTGCTGGTGACCAAACCCGATGGTTCGCCCTACTCCTGGATCGACGCCGACGGCGTCGAGCTGCACCGGCAGGGAAAGTCGTTGTACGACAGCACGACTGCGGGTGGCTCGCTGTACTTGCCCGGCGGCACGCTGCGGTTGGCCCTCGATGCGGCGCTGTCGTCGCCGGCGGGACTCGGCGTCGCCGTCGACGCCGACAAGCAGGTGATCGGTGGCATCAAGGCCGACGACGTGCTGGCCGCGCTCGAGGCGCAGCGGAGGGCCTGAGCCGTGCGCTACCTCTTCACCCACCTCGGCGACGCCTGGGATCTGACGCTGATCCACCTGTGGCTGTCCTTGGTGCCGCTGGTGCTCGGCCTGCTGATCGCGGTCCCGCTCGGGGCGCTGGTGCAACGCACCTCGGTGCTGCGGCGGTTCACCACCGTGGTGGCGAGCATCGTGTTCACCATCCCGTCGCTGGCGCTGTTCGTCGTGCTTCCGTTGATCATTCCCACCCGAATCCTGGACCAGGCCAACGTCATCGTCGCCCTGACGCTGTACACGGTGGCCCTGCTGGTGCGGGCCGTACCGGAGGCGCTGGACGCCGTACCTGCCACCGTGCTCGACGCCGCCACCGCCGTCGGCTACAAGCCGCTCACGCGGATCATCAAAGTCGAGCTGCCCCTGGCGATTCCAGTGCTGATCGCCAGCCTGCGGGTGGTCGCGGTCACCAACATCTCGATGGTGTCGGTCGGCTCGGTGATCGGCATCGGCGGCCTCGGCACGTGGTTCACCGAGGGGTACCAGGCCGACAAGAGCGACCAGATCATCGCGGGCATCATCGCGATCTTCGTGCTGGCGATCGTCGTCGACACGCTGATCATGTTCCTCGGCAAGTTCGCGACCCCGTGGGTGAGAGCCGGCCGCCGGGTGAAGGCGGGTGCGCGATGAACTTCCTGCACCAGGCGCTGTCCTACATCTTCACCGCGGCCAACTGGTGGGGCCCCGCGGGGTTGGCCACCCGCATCCTCGAGCACCTGCAGTACACCGCCGTCGCCGTGGTGTTCTCCGCACTCATCGCCATTCCGATCGGCATGCTCATCGGGCACACCGGCCGAGGCACGTTCCTGGTCGTCGGTGGCGTGAACGCGCTGCGGGCCCTGCCGACGCTGGGCGTGCTGCTGCTCGGCGTGCTGCTGTGGGGTCTCGGTCTGGTGCCCCCGACGATCGCGTTGATGCTGCTGGGCATCCCGCCGCTGCTGGCGGGGACGTATTCGGGCATCGCCAACGTGGACCGCGCGGTGGTCGATGCCGCCAGGTCGATGGGCATGACGGAGTCGCGGGTGCTGCTGCGCGTGGAGGTGCCCAACGCGCTGCCCCTGATCCTCGGCGGCCTACGCACCGCGACGCTGCAGGTGGTGGCCACGGCCACCGTCGCCGCGTACGCCAGCCTCGGTGGCCTCGGCCGGTACCTCATCGACGGCATCAAGGTGCGCCAGTTCTACCTCGCGCTGGTGGGTGCCCTGGTGGTCACGGTGCTGGCGCTGCTCCTGGACGCGGTGCTTGCCTTCGCGGTGTGGCTGTCGGAGCCGGGCGCCGACCGGTTCCGGGGTGGTTTCGGCAAGATGCCGCAGCCGTTCCTTGGCGACGAGGTTGCGCTGGAGTCGGGTTCCACATCACGATCTGGTGGGCTTTCCCAAGGCGGCTACGAAGCCAAGGGGCCGTCGCCTACGGTAGGGGCATGAGTGAAGTAGACCGCTCTGAGCCTCAGGACCACTGGCCTGCCGTGTTGACATGGCGTGCGCACGACGTTTCGCGGATGGAGTCGGTCCGGGTACAGCTGTCGGGCAACCGCATCAAGGCCTACGGCCGGATCGTGGCCGCGGCGACCGAGGTACATCCGGCCTTCAGCGCGTCCTACGACCTGGTCACCGACGACACCGGCGCCACCAAGCGGCTGTCGCTGACCGTCACGTTGGCCGAGCGCGAGCGGCAACTCAACATCGCCCGCGACGAAGAGAACATGTGGCTGGTGCAGGACAAGCAGAACCAGGCCACCCGGGCGCCGCACGGTGGCGCGCTCGACGTCGACGTCATCTACAGCCCGTTCTTCAACGCGCTGCCGATCCGTCGCACCGGGCTGCATCTGCACGCGGAGTCGATCTCGCTGCCCGTGGTCTACGTGCGGCTGCCGGAGCTCACGGTCGAGACCGTGACCATCGACTACGAGGCCGACCGGTCCAGGCCCAAGGCCATCAAGCTGCACTCGCCGGTCGCCGACACCACCATCACCGTCGACGACGACGGATTCATCCTCGACTACCCCGGGTTGGCAGAGCGGATCTGAGGACCCCGCCGGCTCGCCCCGCCGCGGCGAGGTCGTGGCGCCAGTTCTCGTCGCCGATCGTCACCGTCAGGATCTGCGGCCGGTCGAACGCATCGTAGCGTACCCGGGCCGCGTGGCCGGACTCGACGAGTTCGGCGACCGATCCCGTCGTGGCCAAGCCGTCGCGGGCGTGGGTCAGCAGGGCGATCGCCTCGTCCAGCATGGAGCCCAGCGGCCCGGCGTTGGCTTCGCACATCGCGCGCACCAGGTCCGGCGCCGTGGCGGCGACCCGGGTGCCGTCCCGAAAGGATCCCGCGGCCAGCGAGAACGCCAGGGGGACGTCGGCGGCGGTGACGGCCAGGGTCTCGGCGACCAGGTGCGGCAGGTGGGAGATGGCCGCGGCCGCCGCGTCGTGTTCGTCGGAGCGGGCGGGTACGACGAAGCTGCCGCAGTCCAACGCCAGATGCATGACCTGGCTCCACACCTCGGGATCGACGTGGTCGTCGACGCTGATGACCCACGGGGCACCGGCGAACAGCTTGGCATCACCGGCGGTCCAGCCGGAGTGGGCGGTGCCGGTCATCGGGTGCCCGCCGACGAACCGATCGAGCAGGCCGTGATCCCGCACCGCCTGCAGGACCGCCCCCTTCACGCTCGTCACGTCGGTGAGCGGGCAGTTCGGTGCCGTCGCGCGCACCCGGCCGAGCAGGCCGGGAAGCGCGGGCATCGGGACTGCCAGGACGATCAGCGCGTCCGTCGCGGCGGCTCGTTCGAGCACCTCGGTCAGCTGGGTGCTGGCGTCGAAACCGTCGAAACGGGCAGCTTGGGTGCTGTCGACGGATCGGTTGTAGCCGAAGACCTCGTGACCGGCGGCCGTGGCAGCGCGCATCAGGGATCCACCGATCAAGCCGAGACCCAATACGCACAGCGGTGTCGACACGGTTCAAGGTTGACACACAGCCGATTGGCGCGTGCTCGTGACCGCTGGTCAAAGCGTGTGATCTGGGACTAGCGTGACTTTCATGGGAGCACAGCGAGCGCAGGCACGTAACCAGGCCGCAGACCTCCCGGACGGATTCGGTGTCGCGGTGGTGCGCGAGGACGGCAAGTGGCGATGCTCGGCGCTGCGCCGAAGCGCGCTGGGCAGCCTGGCCGCCGCTGAGACGGAGCTGCGGGAATTGCGCAGCGCCGGCGCGGTGTTCGGCCTTCTCGACGTCGACGACGAGTTCTTCGTGATCGTGCGGCCGGCGCCGGCAGGCACCCGGTTGTTCCTGTCGGATGCGACGGCCGCCGTCGACTACGACATCGCCAGGGAAGTGCTCGAGAAGCTGGATGCCGACGTCGATCCCGACGACCTCGAGGACGAGGACCCGTTCGAGGAGGGCGACCTCGGCGTGCTCTCCGACGTGGGGCTGTCCGAGCCCGTGCTCAGCATCATCCTGGCCGACGACGACTACGCCGACGAGCAGCTCTCCCGGATCGCGCAGGAGATGGGCTTCGGCGACGAGTTGGCGGCGTTCCTCGACAAACTCGACCGCTAAGCATTGACCGACGCCGACCTGATCCGCCTGGCGCTGGAGGCCGCCGCGGCCGCGGGGCCCGAGGACCTGCCGGTCGGCGCGGTGGTGATCGGTGCCGACGGTACCGAACTCGCCCGTGCGGCCAACGCCCGCGAGGAGCTGGGCGACCCGACCGCGCATGCCGAGATCCTGGCGCTGCGGGCGGCGGCGCGGGTGCTCGGCGACGGGTGGCGGCTGGAGGGCGCGACGCTTGCGGTCACCCTCGAGCCGTGCACGATGTGCGCCGGGGCGCTGGTGATGGCCCGCGTGGCGCGGGTGGTGTTCGGGGCATGGGAGCCCAAGACCGGTGCGGTGGGCTCGCTGTGGGACGTGGTCAGGGATCGGCGCCTCACCCACCGCCCGGAGGTGCGCGGCGGCGTCCTCGCGCAGGAGTGCGCGGCGCCGCTGGAGGCGTTCTTCGCCGACCGCCGCCGGTCGTGAATCCCCTGCGACTTTCGGGGTCGATTCTCGCACGGGTTTCACGACCGACGGTGATTAGGGGCTGCGGCGGGGAGCCGGTAAGCTGCCCGACGGTGGCGTGTCCGAGCGGCCTAAGGAGCACGCCTCGAAAGCGTGTGACGGGTAACCCCCGTCCGAGGGTTCAAATCCCTCCGCCACCGCCACGAACCGCCCCCCTGCTAGCGCAGGTCGGGGCGGTTTTCGCGGGTGCGCCCGAACGTCATCCGGCGCAGCAGCCCGTCGCGCAGGCCCACGGTGTGGAACAGCACTGCGCAGATGTGCGCGGTGAACGTCACGAACAACAGGTACGCCAGCACGGTGTGCGCGGTGCGCAGGACGGCGTACAGCGTGATGGCGTGCGGGGCGATCCCTGGCAGGTGTACCGGTCCCACCAGCGTGACCGGTGAGTCCGACGCCGAGATCATCGCCCAGCCGATCAGCGGCTGCACCACCAGCAGCGCGTACATCAGGCGTTCGGACCACGTCGCCGCCTTGCGCTCCAGCGGTCCCATCGTCGCTAGGAACGCGGGCGGGTGGTGCCTGAGCCGGTTGATCAGCCGCACGATCGCGAACACCAGGATCGCGGTGCCGAGCACGCGGTGGATGGCCAGCAGCAGCGGGTAGTAGGCCAGGGCGGCCACCATGGTGACGCCGAGGAAGAACTGCCCGATCACCATGATCGCCATCGACCAGTGCAACAGCCGGGACACCAGGGTGAACTTCGCCGGGGCGACGGCGGGGGCCTCAGTGCTCACGGTTCACCTGCTCGACGTCGACTTGGCTGGGGGACTTGGGTTCTCGGGCCCGTCGCTCGAACGACCTGGCGTAGACCGCCGAGCGGGCGGGCGGCAGCGGATCGTCGGACGGGCCGAGCCCGACGGGCAGCACCATGGGGTCGAAGTTGACGTCGCGGGCGTTGCCCGGCGCCTCGGTGAGCACGGTGTCGAGGGTGATGACGCCCGCCTGGATCGTGCGCCGTCCCGGTGGCCACGGCAGCGTGGCGTCGTGGGTGGGATCCCCCGGCTCGGCGACGGTCAGCACCAATCGCCAGCTGACCGGACCGCGCCGCACGCGCTCGATGAGCGCGTCGAACAGGTAGTCGTGCCCCTTGGCCCCCGCCGGGCCGGGCACAACCGGATCCACCGGAACGGCCGCCCAGCGCACCGGGACCGACGCTCCGTCGCCGTCGGTCGCGATGAAGGCGTTCAGGCCGTGGAACGTGCTGTCGGCGAATCCGGAGCTCGGCGGTGATGCCTTGATGATCTTCGTTGCCGCTACCGTCTCGGGGTGAGCGGCCTGGAACGCTGCCATCGCCGCCGGATCGGGTTGGCCCGTTGCGGGGTCGGGATGAGTTGCCAGCAACTGGTCGTAGAACCCCTGCGGCGTGCTGACGGGAAAGACGGGCAGGTTGATCATGGCGGTGCGCCACTGCTCGCCGTCGGGCAACTGGAACTGCACGCCGAGGCCGCGGACGGTGGCCGCCTGGTCGGCGACGTCGGGCACGCTGCCACCGAGTGAGAACCGGGCGACGACGGGAACCGAGCCCTGCCGGAAGACCGAGGCCTTCGACACCGCAAGCCCCGCGCCGGTACTGGTGAAGGTGCCGGTCGCGGCTAACCCCTTGGCGTGGTTGCGGCGAAATCCGGCATGGCGGCCGAATAGCCGCTCGAACCGGTCGGTGATCCGAGAGGAGGTCAACCTCTGCGAGCTCACCCAGCCCGATGCCTCGGCCACGCCGGCAACGCCGACCGCCACCACTGCAGTGGCGGCGGCCAGCCCGACGAGGGCGTCGCGTCGGTTGATTCGGGAATTCGGCATGGGCTGGGCTCCGTTCCGTCGTGTGATCAGAATGGCAGGTCCACCTGGCCGCCCGTCGTGTCGACCTCGTCGTGATTCGAAGTCTGCAGGCCGACCGGAATCTTGACCTGGGGGTTGGTGCCGAACGGCACCAGCGGGTTGGTGTCGGCGCCTGCCATCGGGGCGAGTGCGATCGCCGCACCCGTGATGGCCATCGCCAGTCCGGAGAGGATGCCCTTGGTGGGAGTGTTCTTCATGGTGGTCCTCCTGGTGGAAACGCCCGGTCCTGCCGGGATGACTCCACGGTGGTGGTCCGACACGACCATCACCCGGTGGCTTTCTGAAGATTCGTTAACGGTTCCCGGCGTGACGGTCGACGCGGTGCATCATGGAGCCATGACCGAATCCGGGGTGCCACGTCGTCGTGCCCTGGTGGTCGACGACGAGACCGCCCTGGCCGAGGTCGTCGGAAGCTATCTCGCGCGCGAAGGCTTCGAGGTGCACGTGGCTCGCGATGGGGCGCAGGCACTCTCGCAGATGAGAGAAGTCGATCCCGACGTGGTGGTGCTCGACGTGGGACTGCCCGGCATCGACGGTTTCGAGGTCTGCCGCCAACTGCGCCTCTTCTCCGACGCCTACGTCGTCATGCTGACGGCGCGCGACACCGAGGTCGACACGGTGGTGGGGCTGTCCGTCGGGGCCGACGACTACGTCACCAAGCCGTTCAGCCCGCGCGAGCTGGTCGCCAGGATCCAGGCGATGCTGCGACGCCCGCGCCGGGTGCCGCAGCATGCGGGCGAGCCCGGCGAGGCCGGCGCCGATCCGCGACGGATCGGGGAGCTCAGCATCGACGTCGACGGTCGCGAAGTGCACCTCGGTGACGCCGAGATCATGCTCACCCGAACCGAATTCGATCTTCTCGACGCGTTGTCTGCCCGGCCGGGCAAGGTGCTCGGACGGCGACAGCTGATCGACATCGTCTGGGGGCAGAACTGGGTCGGCAACGACAACATCGTCGACGTGCACGTCGGGCATCTGCGCCGCAAGCTCGGGGACGACCTGACCCAGCCGCGTTACGTCACCACGGTCCGCGGCGTCGGTTACCGGATGGGCAGGGGCTGATGGCATCACGAAGGGAGTTGGGGGACAGGATGTCTCGGTTCGGCATCCGGACGCGTCTGCTGGTGGCCAACGCGGTCGTCGTGCTGGCGAGCATCGCGACGGTGTCGCTGGTCGCCGCGCTCGTCGGGCCGCCGATGTTCCAGCGGCTGATGAACGCGGCGGTGCAGCCCGGCAGCCGCGGCGATCACCCCTACCAGCGGGCCTTCGAGAAGGCCACCGCGGTGTCGGTCGGCATCGCGCTGGCGGTCTCGGCGGTGGCCGCGTTGGCCCTGAGCTGGTACCTCAGCCGACGAATGTACCGGTCGACGACCGAACTCGCCGACGCGGCAACCTCACTCGCCGACGGGCACTACGACGTGCGGGTGAGCTCGGCCGGGCTGGGCCGGGAGTTCGACGAGATCGCCACCGCGTTCAACACGATGGCGCAGCGGCTCGGCCGCGTCGAGCACAGCCGACGCCAGATGCTCGCCGACCTGGCTCACGAAATCCGCACGCCCGTCGCGATTCTGGAGGCGTACCTGGAGGCTCTGGAGGACGGGGTGAAGGCGTTGGACGCCGACGCGATCGGCGTGCTGCGCGATCAGTCCCGCCGGTTGACTCGGTTCAGCATCGACGTGGCTCGGTTGTCCGACGCCGAACACCACCCCGGCACCATCGATGCGAGCTGGCTGTCGCTGCCCGAGCTGGTCGGCACGGCAGTGAGCGCCGCCGAACCGCGCTACCGCGCCAAGGACGTGCGACTCACCGTGGCGGTGCCGGCGGATCTGCCGATGCTGCAGGCGGATTCGGTCCGGTTGGGGCAGGTGCTGAGCAACCTACTGGACAACGCGCTGCGGCACACCCCCGAGGGCGGCGCCGTCGTGGTCGGCGCCAGGGCCACCGAGGACGAGGTCGTCCTCGCGGTCTCCGACACCGGCGACGGCATCCCCGCCGAGCACCTCGGGCAGTTGTTCGACCGGTTCTACCGCGTCGACGCCGCGCGCGATCGCGAGCACGGGGGTGCCGGCATCGGGCTCGCGATCGCCAAGGCGCTCGTCGAGGGCCATGGCGGCACGATCGCCGCCGAGAGCGCCGGACCGGGAGCCGGAAGCACCTTCACGGTGTCGCTGCCGCGGCCCGCGCAGATGCTGGCCGAGGCGTCGAACCGGCGCTGACGCGCGTTCCGCGCCATGGGCGACTGCTACGGGTCGCGGGCCAGTTCCTCCCTGATCGCGGTGACGAAGCCGTCGACGTCGGCCTCCGTGGTGTCCCAGGAGCACATCCACCGCACCTCACCGGCGGCCCGGTTCCAGTCGTAGAAGCGCACGCGTTCGCGAATGCGATCGGCGGTGTCGTTGGGCAGCACCGCGAACACCGCGTTGGCCTCGGTGGGCTGGCTGAACGACAAGCCGCGCAGGGTGCCGTCGGCGATGCCCGCCTCCAGCGCGCCGCGCAACCGGGCCGCCATCGCGTTGGCGGTGCCGGCCGAGCGCAGGCCGAGCTCGTCGTCGAAGAGCGCGAGCAGCTGGGCGCTGGTGAAGCGCATCTTGCTGGCCAGCTGCATGCTCAGCTTGCGCAGGTAGCGCAGGCCCGTCACGCGTTGCGGGTCGATGACGACGATGGCCTCCGCGCCGAGCAGGCCGTTCTTGGTTCCGCCGAAGCTGAGCACGTCCACCCCCGCGGCCGTGGTGAATTCCCCGAGCGGCACCCCGAGCGCGGCGGCCGCGTTCCAGATGCGGGCACCGTCCATGTGCAGTGCCATGCCATTCCCGTGCGCGAAGTCGGCGATGGCGCGCACCTCGGCAGGTGTGTATAGCGTGCCGAGCTCGGTGGTCTGGGTGATGCTGACCGCCAGCGGCTGCGCGCGGTGTTCGTCACCCCAGCCCCAGGCCTCGGTGGCGATGAGCTCGGGGGTGAGCTTGCCGTCGGGGCTGGGCACCGTCAGGATCTTCAGTCCGCTGACCCGCTCGGGTGCGCCGCCCTCGTCGGTCTGGATGTGGGCGGTTCCGGTCGCGACGACGGCACCCCAGCGGGGCAGCGCAGCCGTCAGCGCCACCACGTTGGCGCCCGTGCCGTTGAACACCGGGAACGCCTCGGCCGCCGTGCCGAACTCGCGTCGCACCAGCTGGTTCAGCCGGTCGGTGTAGGCGTCGCCGCCGTAGGCGACCTGGTGGCCACCGTTGGCGGCGGCCAGCGCCTGCAGTACCTCGGGATGGACGCCGGCGTAGTTGTCGCTCGCGAAGCCGCGGTAGGTGGTGTCGTGGAGGGTCTCGACCATGCCGTCAGTGTCGCAGCCATCCGCGCAGCACGACGGCCACCACCAGTACCGCCGACACCAACGCGGCGGTGTAGTACGTCACGCCCACCCACCCGCCGGCCGAGAAGACCAGCCCACCGACGGTGCCGCCGATGCTGGAGCCGAGGTAGTAGAACAGCACGTAGACCGCCGACCCCTGGACGCCGCGGGTCGCCGAGCGCGCGCTGACCCAACTGCTGGCCACCGAATGGGCGGCGAAGAAGCCGCCGGTCGTGACGATGAGACCGACGATCACCGCGACCAGGTCTCCGATCGCGAGCAGCAGCACGCCGGCCAGCGTGGCGGCCGTGGTCATGATCAGCAGCGCCGGACGGCCGAAGTGGTCGACTGCCCTGCCGATGAACGCCGAGGACACCACGCCGGCCAGGTAGACGCCGAAGATCAACCCGACCACGGTGCCCGAGAGCGCGAAACCCGGTCCCAGGAGCCGAAATCCGAGGAAGTTGTACACCGTCACGAAGCAGCTCATCAGCAGGAAGCCGGCGGCGAAGAGCGCGACCAGACCTGCGTCGGCCATGGCGCGGCCGATCGAGGCGGCCAGCTCGCGAAGGCGTGGCGCGCGCGGCTGAAAGTTCCCAGATGGCACGATCATCGCGCGAAAGGCGATGGCGCACAGCAGCGTCACCCCGGCGGTGGCGCCGAGCGCCCAGCGCCAGCCGGCGACGTCGTCGACCAGCGCGCCCACCAGGCGACCGGCCATCCCGCCGAGTCCGGTGCCCGCGACGTACAGACCCATGGCCGAGCCGAGGGAGTCTCGGTGCAACTCCTCGGCGAGGTAGGACATCGCCACGGCCTGGATGCCGGCCAGCGCCAGCCCCTCGGCGGCGCGCAACACGAGCATCACGGTGAAGTTGGGGCTCAGTGCGATCAGCACCGACAGCGCCGCCGAACTGAACAGGGCGACGGTCATCACCGAGGTGCGGCCGACCACCTCGGACACTGCCGTGAGTGGCAGGACGCCGAGCGCGAGCGCGCCGGTCGCCACCGACACCGCGAGGCTGGCCTGGGTCGGGGACAGGTGGAAGGAGGCACTCAGCGACGGCAGCACGGCCTGCACCGCGTACAGCGCGGTGAACGTCGACAAGCCCGCACAGAACAGCGCGATGGTGATGCGCCGGAAGGCGGGTGAACCACGCCGGTGGGCGGTCTCGGGGTAGGTCGCGATCGAGGTCACGTCGCGACGCTAGGACCGCTTCGATCAATGCGTCCAATGTGATCTCGGGGCAGTATGCATTCATAGGTGAATCGATGGCCGCCCACCTGCTCGAGCTCGAGGAGACTCCATGTCCGACGTGACGGACGTCTACGACGCGATGCCGTCGTCGATGATGCCGAAGGTGGCGCTGCTGGCGGCGTTGGCCACCAAGGGGAATCTGACCCGTGCGGCCGCCGAGGCCGGGGTGCCACAGCCCACCGCGAGCCGATGGTTGGCCGCGCTGTCCCGTGACCTGGGCAGCCCGGTGACCGTGCCGGACGGCCGGGGGGTGCGGCTCACCCGCCCAGGGGCGTGCCTCGCCGAAGCCGCAGCCCGGGCGCTGGCCGAGCTGTCGACCGGCGTCCGGCAGGCCCTCGACGAAGCCGATCCCGAACGCGGGCACGTCGTGTTGGCCTTCCTGCACACCATGGGCGAGCGCCGGGTGCCCGATCACCTGCGCGCCTTCCGCCGCGAGCATCCGCGGGTCCGGTTCACGCTGCTGCAGGGTGCCCACGAGGAACTGCTCGACGACGTCCGCCACGGCCGGGCCGACCTGGTCTTCACCGCACCGCTGCCGGGCCAGGGAGAGTTCGACGAAGTCGCCTTGGAGACCCAGGACCTGGTGTTGCTGGTGCCCGCCGAGCACCGACTGGCCGGTCGGGTGTACGTCCGGATGGCCGAGCTGGCCGGCGAACAGTTCATCGGCATGAAGCCCGGCTATGGCCTGCGCACGATCGTCGACGAACTCGCCGCCAGGGCCGGCTTCGTCCCGGTGCTGGCGTTCGAGGGCGAGGAGGTCGACACGGTGCGCGGACTGGTGGCCGCCAGCCTTGGCGTGGCGGTGGTTCCACCCGCCGATGCCGCCCCGTCACCCGACGTGGTGGAGATCCCGCTGCGGCCGGCGGCCCGGCGACGCATCGGCCTGGTCTGGGCGGCCGAGCGGCCGCTGACCCCGTCGGCCGCGGCCTTCCGGGACTTCGTCGCGGCCCGCGCGGTGGCCGAGGACGGCTGAGGCGAGGACCATGGGTCGGGTGCAGCTACCCGTGACCGAACCGCCCGAGATCGCGGTGTCGGTCAACGGCCACCGCGAGATGGTCGCCACCGAACCGCAGACCGTGCTGTTGTACGTGCTGCGCAATCACCTCGGCCTCAAGGGAACGCGGTTCGGTTGCGGCCTGGCCCTGTGCGGGTCCTGCCTGGTGCTGATCGACGGCCGCCCGGCCTACTCCTGCGACGTCCCCGTGAGCAGTGTCGAGGGCCGTGACGTCGTCACCGTGGAGGGGCTGAGTCCACCAGGCCGGCCCCACCCCGTCGCCCGGGCGATCGTGCAGGAGCAGGCCGCCCAGTGTGGCTACTGCATCTCCGGAATCGTGGTCGCCGCCGCCGCACTGCTCGAACGCAATCCGCACCCGACCGACGCCGAGGTGCGCGAGGCACTCGACGCCAACCTGTGCCGATGCGGCGCCCACAACCGGATCGTGCGGGCCGTGCTCTCGGCCGCCGCGACCGTGCGCGCACGGAGTGCCGACCGATGACCGTAGAGATCGCCGCGGACCTACCGCCGTCTATCCTGGCCAACCCCATGGTCGCGGACTGGGTGCGGATGTTGCCCGACCAGAAGATCGAAATTCGTTCGGGCAAGGTCGAATTGGGCCAGGGGGTATTGACGGCTCTGGCGCAGATCGCCGCCGAGGAGCTCGACGTCGAGATTGGCCGGGTGTCGATGCTCGCCGCGTCCACGGAGGTCAGCCCGGATGAGGGGTACACCGCGGGCAGCCTGTCGATCCAGCACTCGGGTGAGGCCGTGCGGCTGGCCGCCGCCGAGGCGCGCGCCATCCACCTCGAAGTCGCGGCTCGGCGGTGGGGCGTGCCCGCCACGCTGCTCACCGTCGCCGATGGCACCGTCGGGGCCCCCGACGGCCGCCGGGCCACGTACTGGGACCTGACCGGCGATGGGCTGCTCGACCAGCCGGTCACCGGGCTCGCACCGATCAAGCCGATCGGGTCCCATCGGATCGTCGGCACCGCCGTGCCGCGAATCGACCTGCCCGACAAGCTCGCTCCACGTCCACGCTTCATCCACGACGTCGTGCTGCCGGGACTGCTCTACGGCCGAATCGTGCGGCCCCCGTCCCGCGGCGCCGCGCTGCTCTCCATCGACGAGGCGCCGACCCGGGCCATCGCCGGGGTGGTGGCCGTGGTCCGCGACGGCGACTTCCTCGGCGTGGTGGCCGAACGCGAGGAGGTGGCGCTCACCGCGGTCGAGAGGCTGCGCGCCGACGCCCGGTGGCGGGAGGATGCGACGCTGCCCGACGAGGCGCAGCTGCCCGCCTTCCTCACCTCCGCCCCCGCCGAGACCGTCGTGATCAGTGATTCGCTGCAGGACGGGGCGCCGGACCCGGCCGGCCACCACGCCGTCTACCACCGGCCCTACCTGGCACATGCCTCGATGGGCCCGTCCGCCGCGACGGCGCTGGTGAACGACGGCGACGGGATCCGGCTGCGGGTGTGGACCCACAGCCAGGGGGTGTACCTGCTGCGCCGCGAGCTGGCGCGGGCGTTGCGGCTGCACGAGCGGGACGTCGTGGTCCAGCACGTCGAGGGCGCAGGTTGCTACGGCCACAACGGTGCCGACGACGTGGCGCTGGATGCGGCGCTGTTGGCCGCCGCGGTGCCGGGCCGCCCCGTTCAGGTGGTGTGGTCGCGGCCCGACGAACTCGGCTGGGCACCGTTCGGGCCCGCCGCCGTGGTGCGGATCGCGGCCGACGTCGACGCCGAGGGATCGGTGACGACGTGGCGCCACGACGTCTGGGGCAACGGTCACGTCACGCGGCCCGGCTTCGTAGCGACGGTCGGGCTGCTGGCGGCGACCCACCGCGCCGGCGGTGAACCGATCGCCGCGGCGGGCGAACCGCCGCTGGAGCGCGGCGGCGGGGCGACCCGCAATGCGGTGCCGGGATATGACTTTCCGGCCGCTCGGGTGGTGAACCACCGATTGACGGTGATGCCGTTGCGGACCTCGGCGTTGCGTTCCCTCGGCGCGTTCGTCAACGTCTTCGCGATCGAGTCGTTCATGGACGAGCTCGCAGTGGCCGCGGGCCGCGATCCCGTCGAGTACCGGCTGGCTCATCTGAGTGATTCCCGGGGGCGGGCCGTGATCGAGGCGGCGGTGCTCCGATCCGGATGGACGGACTGGACGCCGGGGGAGTCGTGCGGGCACGGTCTCGGTTACGCGCGGTACAAGAACACCAGTGCCTACTGTGCGGTGGTCGCGGAGGTCGAGGCCACCAGCGAGATCCGGGTGCGCCGGTTGACGGTGGCCGTGGACGCGGGTCTGGTGGTCAACCCCGACGGCGTGGTCAACCAGGTCGAGGGGGGTGCCATCCAGGCGACGAGCTGGGCGCTGAGGGAACGCGTCCGCTTCGACGATTCGACCGTCACCAGCGACACCTGGGAGACCTATCCCATCCTGACGTTCTCCGAGGTGCCCGTCGTCGAGGTGGAGGTGTTGCCCGGCAACGGAAATCCCTCGTTGGGGGTCGGCGAGACGGCCCAGGGACCGACGGCGGCGGCGATCGCCAACGCCATCTACGACGCGATCGGCGTCCGGGTGCGCGACATGCCGTTCACCAGCGCGCAGATCGTCGCCGCGATGACGGATTGAGTGGCGACCGATCAGGTGACGGGATCGGTCGGCTCCCCTCGCAGTCGGTCCAGCAGCTCGGTCGCCGCCTCGACGCCCGCGAGGTCGTCGCCGAAGGCGGCGCCCAGCAGCTCCGCGCGGCGGGCGCGCACGATGGCGATGTTGCGTGCGGCCAGCGCCGTGACGAAGAGATTCGCGGTGCGTCCGTCGGTGGGATCGCCGCGGCGCTCGACGAAGTCCTGCTTCTCCAGTGTGCGCAGCGCCGCGCTGAAATTGCTTCTGTGCATCCGCAATTCGTGGGCCACGTCGCTGGGTCGGCAACCCGGATGCCGGTCGACGTACTCCAGCACCGCCGCCTCGATCAGGGAGAGCGGTACCACCGTCTCGGCCTCCTGATCGCAGGACCGGATCACGCGTGACGCGTGCATGACGGCGTCCGCGAGGTCGGCCAGGGACGTCGCGGTGGCGGTGGTCGGCACGATACGGGGCATCCCTCGAGTTTACCTCAAATGGTTATGGATATATAGTTACTTCAACATAGCTACTTGAGGGTGGACGTCGTGAACACTGAGAGCAAGATCGTCGATGGTGGCGCCGAGCGCACGGAACGCCCGCTGGGGGACGGACCTAACCGCACGGGAGTGAGTGGACCCCTTCTGCTGGTCCTGGCGCTGCTGTCGGCGGTCGCGCCGTTCGCCACCGACCTCTACCTCTCCGCGTTCCCGCTGATGACCACCGATCTGGGGACCACGGCGACCGCGGTCCAGCTGACCCTGACCGCCTTCCTCATCGGAATTGCCCTGGGGCAGTTGATCTTCGGGCCGCTTTCGGACCGGTTCGGTCGGCTGGCGCCACTGCTAGTGGGGTCGCTGCTGTGCCTGGCCGCCAGCGCCGCCGCCGCGCTGGCCCCGTCCGTGGAGTTCCTGATCGCGGCCCGGTTCGCCCAAGGTCTCACCGGCGCGGCCGGCATGGTGATCGGCCGGGCGATCATCTCCGATCTCGCCGTCGGAGCCGCCGCGGCGCGCGCCTTCAGCCTGATGATGCTCGTCGGCGGGTTGGCCCCCGTCGTCGCGCCGGTGCTCGGCAGCCTGCTGGTCACTCCGCTCGGCTGGCGGGGCGTGCTGTGGGTGGTCTTCGGCCTGGTCACCGCGATGTTCGTCGGTGTCGTCGCGGTGGTGCGCGAAACGCACACCAGCGAACGTCGAGCCAAGGCTCTGGCCGATTCCGATGAATCCCCAGCGGCGCTGCGCGCGCTGGTGTCGCGCGGTTACATTGGCAACGCGTTGGCCTTCGCCTTCGCCTTCGCCACGATGATGGCCTACATCTCCGCATCCCCGTTCGTCTACCAGGTGATGATGGGCTTCACCCAGGTTCAGTACGGAATCGCCTTCGGAGTCAACGCTCTCGGCCTGGCGGCAATGGGTGCGCTGTCCGCCAGGCTGGCGACGACCAGGCCCGTACGGGCGACCGCGGGCACCGGACTGGCGCTCAGCCTGACGGCGACGGTGGGGATCGGCGGCATCGTGGCGACCGGAGCGCCCGCCTGGTGGATGGTCGTGCCGCTGTGGGTAGCGGTCGCCAGCCTCGGCCTGGTCTTCGGCAACACCACGGCCCTGGCGCTGAGCGGGGCCACGCGCGCTGCGGGCTCGGCGTCGGCGGTGCTGGGCGCCCTGCAGTTCGCCCTAGGGGCGCTGGTGTCACCGCTCGTGGGCATGGGAGGCGAGCACACCGCCGTGCCGCTGGCGATCGTGATGTTCGCGGCCATCACCTTGGCCTGTCTAGCCTTCGTCTGGTCGGCACCGCGCGCACGGCGCTGACCGTCGGCTCCCCGGCGGGCCCTAGGCCTGGCCAGGAACCGCGGTGGTCACCGAACGTAGCGAATCTCGTTGCAGCTCAGGGCTATCGGCCATCGCTAGTTGCAACCGCTCACGCTGACGTGCCGACCGCTGACGCCGATGCATCCGCTCACGTTGGAACCGGGCGGGGGCGGCGGGGGCGGCGGGGGCGGTGGGTAGTCCTCGGGCATGGGCGCGTAGTAGGCGGGCGGCGGAACGTAGGGTGCCAGTACGTCGGAGAGGTTGGCGCAACCGCTGACCGATACCCGTCGACCTGCGGAGGCGCAGACGTCGGCCGAGGCGGTGGCGGGACCTGAGATGGTGACGAGGCTGCCCAGGGTCGCCGCGACGGCCATCGCCGCCAGCGTCGTCGTCGTCCAGGACCCAACCGGTGTTCTCATCTGGATCGTCTCCCGTTCAGGGACTTCCGCGCTGCCGTCGCGGAGGTCGATCAGTAGCAGTGGTCTGCCGGAACAGCGTAGAGCGCACCCCTGGTCGCAGGGGTGATCTACGCGAGAATGGCGACACCGGGCAGACCCGAACCCGAGTCGCGGTCCGGTCGACATGACTAGATTGAAGGGGAACTTCACGTCCAAGGAGATTCCATCATGACCGCGACCGTTTCGACGCAACCCCGATACCAGGTAGTCAATCCCGCCACCGGCGAGCTCGGAAAGTCCTTCGACTTCGCCTCCGACGCCGACGTCGAGGCCGTCCTCGCCGCATCCGACCAGGCGTACCGGGCCTGGCGCGACGTGCCGATCACCGAGCGGGCCCGGATCGTCGCCCGGGTCGGGGAGCTGTTCAAGGAGAACACCGCCCGGCTGGGCGCCATCGCCACCGAGGAGATGGGCAAGCCGTTGCCGGAAGCGGTGGACGAGGCCGACTTCTGCGGTGACATCTTCGATTACTTCGCCACCGAGGGGCCGGGGCTGGCCGCCGACCAGGAGATCAAGACGTTCGCCAAGGGCAGGGCCTTCGTGCAGAAACTGCCGATTGGGCCGTTGCTGGGCATCATGCCGTGGAACTATCCCTTCTATCAGATCGCCCGGTTCGCCGCGCCAAACCTGGTGTTGGGCAACACGATCATCCTCAAGCACGCCGAGTCGGTGCCGCAATCGGCGCTTGCGGTGCAGGAACTGATGAACGAGGCAGGGCTGCCCGCGGGCGTCTACCAGAACGTCTTCGTGTCCTACGAGCAGGTCGAGAAGATCATCGGTGACCGCCGCGTCGTCGGCGTCTCGCTGACCGGTTCGGAGCGTGCCGGTTCGGTGGTGGCGTCGATCGCCGGCCGCAACCTCAAGAAGTGCGTCCTCGAGCTCGGCGGCTCCGACCCCTACGTGGTGCTGGACTCCGACGACGTCAAGGCGTCGGCAGACTTGGCCTGGGACACCCGGATTGGCAACACCGGCCAGGCGTGTAACTCCAACAAGCGGATGATCGTCAGCAGCGACATCTTCGACGGTTTCGTGGAACGGCTCGTCGAGCGGGCCAAGGAGCTGAAGGCGGGCGATCCCGCCGAGGCGGCAGAGGGCACCTACGCGCCGCTGTCGTCGCGCAAGGCCGCCGAGGCACTCGACGCGCAGGTGCGCGATGCCGTCGAGAAGGGTGCGACGCTGCATGCCGGTGGTGTGCTGGGCGAGGGCCCGGCCGCGTACTATTCGCCCGCGGTGCTGACGGGTATCACCCCGGAGATGCGCGCCTACCGCGAAGAGCTGTTCGGCCCAGTTGCGGTCGTCTACTCGGTCAGCAGCGACGACGAGGCGCTGAAGCTGGCCAACGACACGGACTACGGCCTCGGCGGCGCGGTGTTCAGCACCGACACCGAGCGCGCGGAGCGCATCGCGCAGCGGCTCGAGACGGGTATGTCGAATGTCAACACCCCGGCCAACGAGGGCCAGGAAGTCCCGTTCGGCGGGGTCAAGCGCAGCGGGTTCGGCCGCGAGCTCGGACCCCTGGGCATGGACGAATTCGTCAACAAGCGGATGTACTACGTGGCCGAGTGATCAGCTGGCCCCGTGCTCACGCCGCGCCCGGGCCCGGCGCTTGCCCTCGTGCATCGCCGCGACCCGGGCGACCGGGATGGCCCGGCCCTGTTCGATGAGGTCGTCCGGTAGCCGCTGCGGCGCCGGCATCGCCTCCGCCCACGGGTCCCGGCTGCCGAGGACGGCCAGCGCCGTGTGGATGGTGAAGTCCCCGGGTTCGACCCGGTCCAGATCGGACCAGTCGAGGGGAAAGGACACCGGCATGCCGGCGCGCAGCCGCGGACTGTAGACCGCCGCGATGGTCGCACCGCCGGCCCGCGTGGAATCCACGAACACCTTGCCGCCGCGGTCCTCGACGATGAACGCCGTCGTCGCCGCGTCGGGATCGAGTGCCTCGGCGCGGGCCGCCAGCGCCCGGGTGGCGGCCGCGACGTCCGCCACGGGTGCGGCGCCGTCGATCGGGACGAACACGTGAATTCCCTTGGCGCCGCTGGTCTTCACCGCACCGGCCAGTCCGCTGTCGGTCAGCGCGCGACGTACCAGCGCGGCGACCGCGACCACCGCGGCGAAGTCGTCGTCGCCAGGAGGATCGAGGTCGAGGATCAGGTGCGTGGGGCGGTACACGTCGTCGATCAGGCCCAGCGTGGGGTGGTATTCGACGGCCCGCTGGTTGGCCAGCCAGAGCAGCGTGCGGCGATCGTCGCACAGCGGGTAGCGCACCTCGCGCCGGGAGGCCTCCGCCCAGATGGCCGCGGTCCGCACCCAGTCCGGCGCGTACTTCGGCACGTTCTTCTGCATGAACGGTGGTCGTCCCCGCAGCACCCGCAACACCGTCAGCGGCCGCCCGATGAGCGCCGGCAGCAGGCGATCGGCGACGGCATCGAGGTAGTCGACGAGTTCGCGTTTGGTGGCCCCGGCCTCGGGGGTGAGCACTTCGTCGAGATTGGTGAGATCGACACCGTCCCGCTGCTCGTCGGTGGACACGCCTGCCATGCTGTCACCGTTATCGGTCCCTGCCCAGCAGCTTGGCGGTTAGCCTCCTGTCGTGAGCTTCATCGAGAGCGTCGAGCTCGTCGGCAAGGTCATCGACGGAGTCGGGGTGGCGATCATCGCGATCGGTGCCGTCGTCGCGGGGGGAATCGCCGTCGGGCGGCTGTTGCGCAAATCGCCTGACACCTATCGGTCCTTCCGCGAGCAGCTGGGTCGAACCATCTTGCTCGGGCTGGAATTCCTGGTCGCTGCCGACATCATCCGCACGGTCGCCGTCACACCCAACGCACAAAGCGTCGCCGTGCTTGCGGGCATCGTCGCGATCAGGACCTTCCTGAGCTTCTCTCTGGAGCTCGAGATTACCGGGCGCTGGCCCTGGCAGAAGAAGCCGCGCGACGCCGACGAGGCGGCGGCGCGGGCCTAACCGCCGGACGCGGTGGTGGCGATTCCGCCGTCGACCGGGATGACGGCGCCAGTCAGGTAGGCCCCCGCTCGACTGGCGAGGAACACCGCGATGCCGGCCATGTCGTCGTCGCGGCCGATGCGCCGCAGCGGGGCCGACGCGGCGATCGCCTCGCCGAAGGCATCGAGGGTGGCCGCCATCATCTTCGACGGGAACGGTCCGGGAGCCACGGCGTTGACGGTGACGTGCTGCGGGCCCAATTCCTTGGCCAGCACGCGGGTCAGCTGGTGCAGGGCCGCCTTGCTGCTGGCATACGAGTACGTCGGCAACCTGCTGACGTGGATGCCGTCGATGCTTCCGACGTTGATGATGCGCGCGGGATCCTCCGCGGTGCCGGCCCGGCGCAGCGCCGGCAGCAGCGCCTGGACCATCCAGAACGGTGCCTTCAGGTTGAGGTCGATGACCTTGTCCCAGGCGGAGTCCGGGAACGACTCCAGCGGCTCACCCCACGTCGCACCAGCGTTGTTGACCAGGATGTGCAGCCCGTCGCCGTCGGTCGTGACGAGGTCGGCGAGCCGCCGGCATTCGTCGTGACTGGACAGGTCGGCGGGGATGGCCCGAACCTCGCCGAACTCCGAGAGCTGCTCCTGGGCGGCGGCGCAGGCAGCGGGTTTGCGCGAGCTGATCACCACGCTGGCGCCGGCCTGCAGCAAGCCGCGGGCCATCATCGAGCCGATGCCCCTGGTACCGCCGGTGACCAGGGCCCGTTTTCCGGTCAGATCGAAGAGCTGGGCGTGGGTGGCGAATCGACCGTCGGTCATGGCTCTCCGAATCCGTTGTGGCTCAGTACTTCCCGAAGGCTATCGCGACGTTGTGCCCACCGAACCCGAATGAGTTGTTCAGCGCGTACTCGAAGTTGCCGGTGCGCGGTTCGCCGGCGACGACGTCCAGGTCGACCTCGGGGTCGAGATTCTTCAGGTTGAGCGTCGGCGGGATGACCCCGTCACGCAGCGTGAGCATGGTGATGATCGACTCGACCGCACCCGACGCCCCGACCGAGTGTCCCAACGCGGACTTCGGCGCGTAGACCGCCGCGGAGTTGCCGACGGCGCGGTTGATGGCATGTGCCTCGGCCACGTCGCCGACCTTGGTGGCGGTGGCGTGGGCGTTGACGTGGTCGATGTCGCCCGGCGTCAAGCCGGCCAGCTCGATCGCCCGGGTCATGGCATGCGCGGCGCGCTCACCGTTGGGGTCGGGCGCGACGATGTGGTAGCCGTCGGAGGTGATGCTGGCGCCCATCAGGCGCGCGAGGATGTTGGCACCGCGGGCCTTGGCGTGCTCCTCGGTCTCGATGACCATCAGGGCCCCGCCCTCTCCGAACACGAAGCCGTTGCGGTCGCGGTCGAACGGCCGACAGGCTCCCGCCGGGTCGTCATTCGTCGTGGACATCACGATGCGCATCTGCGCGAACGCAGCGATCGGCACTGCCTCGATCCTGTTCTCGACGCCACCGCAGATCGCGATGTCCGCCTCGCCGAGGATGATCTGCCGCCACGCCTGGGCGATGCCCTCGGAGCCCGACGCACACGCCGATACGGGGGTGATGACGCCGGCCTTGGCGTGCCGCTCCAACCCCACTGCGGCTGCGGGCCCGTTCGGCATGTACATCTGCACGGCGAGGGGCGAGACGGCGGTGATGCCCCGTTCCCGCATGCCGTCGTAGGCGAAGACCAGGGCTTCGGCCGCCCCGAGACCGGTGCCGATCGACACCGCTAGCCGGTTGGTGTCGACCTCGGGGTTGCCCGCGTTCTCCCAGACCCGTCGGCCAAGCACGGTCGACATCCGCTGCACGTAGCCCAGGCGGCGTTGCTCGACGCGGGTGAGCTCGCCGTCGAACTCCTCGAGCAGGTGACCGCCGATGCGAACCGGAAGGTCGAACTGCTCGACGAACGGGTCCTCGAGCCGGCGGATGCCGCTCTGCCCGTCGAGCAACGCCTTCCACGTGTCCTCTGCGCTGGTTGCCAACGACGTGGTCATTGCGATGCCGGTGACGACGACGTTGGGGAGCCCGTTGCCGGTGCTGAGGCCGGAAACGCGGGATGTGTCGGGTGCGTGCACGATGATGCCTTCTTACTCACGTCACGGGGTGTGCGGCCCTGTGCTGGACCTGCCCAAACGTCCGCGGCGCAGGCTCGGCGACGATTCCAGAGCGCACACAGCGGCTTCTTAGGAATCTTATACACCGGTCGACTCGGCGGCAGCTGCCCGCGTCGCGGGCCCTAATGGGGCAGCTTCGCCTCGATCGCCTCGGCCACCTTGGCGGCCTGCGTCACGATCGCCGCATCACGCGTGCAGGCCTGGGCGTCGATGATCACGTTGTCGTCGACGGCCAGCACCCGCTGGCAAGAATCGACGCCGTTGGCGTTGCCGCGGGTGAACGGTATCGCCAGCTGCGTGTCCGTCTTGGTGAGGTCGCCGCTGTGCCACTTCGGCAACGGCTTGTCATTGAGAGTGATGTTGACGGTGTGGTTGGTGCACTTGGCCCACCGATCGGCCGATTGGTCGAAGAACTCCCGCGCCGCGTCGGTCGACGGGTAGTTCACCACGGACTGCACGACGAGCACGTGCCAGTCGTCGGTGTCGGGCGTGCGGAGGAGCTCCTGACGCAGTGCGATCCACCCGTCCTTGCCGTACACGCCCGACTCGTTGACCTGCCAGATGCCAAGGCAATTGAGGTTCGGCAGCAGGTTGCGGTGATCACCCATGACGTCGACGCGGGGATGAGCGGTCATCCCGGTGACGCCCATGATCCCGTCCACCTCGTCGGGACTGAGCAGGAGGCGGTCGAGTGCGTTGGCGGGCACCAACTCGGGCGGCGCCGCCGGCTTCTGGTCCTGACCGGAGCAACCGGTCAGCGCGAGGCCGAGCGAGAGTGCGCCGATGGCGAAGCCCTTCACCACGCGTCAGGCATGCGTGCCCGCCGCGGCGCACGCCTGCTGGGCGGCGGTGGCGTCGTTGTTCATCTCCGTCGCCGTGGTGTTGAGGCTGTCACCGGGGATGTGCACGGCCATCTTCAGCAGCAGCTTCGTGGCGTCGACCGACCAGGACCGCATCGGGTCGGAGATGCTGGGGTCGAGGCCCGGGGTGTTGGCCGCGTCCATCGCCACGCCGGCAGCCTGCCGCAGCGCGGTCCGGCCAACCTCGTTGCTGCCCTGGACCGCTGGATCGGAGTAGTCGGAACCTTCGAGTGAGTCGGCGAAGTCTCCGTAGTACTGAGAGGCGCCATCGAGGGCCTGACCGAAGTTTCCACATGCGGTGACCGCGGGCGCGCCGGCGTTGTCGGACATCGGCACCGCATTGACCTGCACGGCGGGATTCTGCGGGCCGTCGGCATCTCCCTCATCGGCTGACGCCATTGGTGCGCAACACAATCCGATTCCGACTGCGACGAAGGATGCGATCAGGGCTCGCTTGCCAGCGCGGGTCTCGTTCACGATTTCCTCCACGTCGTTCGGTCGTGCATCCACAGGAGGCTACCTCTGGGCCAGCCCGAACTACGACCGACGCCGCAACCTTCGCGCTGTGCGCCTTCTGGACACCGTGCAGGCCCACCGTCGGCCAATCAGGCAACCGACTGGTGAACTGCCGGCGAACGGACGGCATCGGCCCGCCATCCATCGGGTGCGGTGACCTGTCGAGCCGGCGGACGGCACGCGAGCAATGGAGAGGCGCGTACTCACGGGATTCTTAGACCACGCTCATTGGACGGTAATGAGGCGGCATTCGTTGGCCGTGCGTTCACCTCGCGGCAACCCTGCCATTGGATGCTCCGTCGCGACAGATCCCGCTGGATCCGCTGGACTTTGATCACGAGAGGCGCCGACACACTCATGTTGAACCGTTTTGCGACGCTGGCAGCTGTTTGCCTTGCACTTCCCGTCGGGACGGCGCCGGTGGCGCTCGCCGATCCGCCGCCGCCGGACCCGGCCGTCGAGCCGGCGGCGGCTCCGGTTGGTCCGCCGCCGGACACGGGCGCCGTTCCGTCGGCCGCCCCGGGGATCCTGGACACCCCCGACGGCTGGCACCTCTCGGTCGTTGGCAGCAACGAGACCCAGCTGCCGGTCGCGCCGCTGACCACCGCGATCTCCTCGCGCGAGTACCTGATCTCCGGCACGTTCACCGGCACGATCACCGGTGGCGGCAAGACCAAGCTGGCTGGTGGCACGCTCGAGGCCGGCGAGCAGATCGGTTGCGGCATCATCTCCGACGAGACCGAGATCAACCCGGGTGCCTCGCTCACCCCGGCGATCAGTGCCGTCGGCCTGCCGAGCTTGAGCGGCGGCATCAGCCTGCAGGGCAAGGTGTATCTGAAGCCCGGCACCGTCACGACGGTCGCGCTGGACAAGAAGTCCTTCAAGGGAACGTCGACGCGCATCACGCTGACCGGAGTGCGGGTCAAGACCGATCAATGCGCCGGGCAGTCGTTCATCCGGTCCTACGCGACGCTGACGAGCTCGACCGACAACACCGACGACGTCATCACCTACCTCGGCGTCACCAAGTCCGTCTAGCAGCCAGCCGCCCACTCCATCCTTGAAAGGCCTTGCAATGTTCAATCGTTTCGCCCTGCTGGCTACGGCCTGCGTCATCGTCCCGATGGGCGCCGCACCGCTGGCGCTGGCCGATCCGCCACCGGACCCCGCGGTGGCTCCGGCCGCCGATGCCGGCCCGCCGCCCGACAACGGGATCGTCGGCTCGTCCGAACCGGGCGTGGTCACCACGCCCGACGGCTGGACGCTGACGGTGGCCGCCGCCAACGAGACCGAACTGCCGGTGGCGCCGTTGACCACCGCACTGTCCTCGCGTGAGTACCTCGTCGGTGGCACCTTCACCGGCACGGTGACCGGCAGCGGTAAGACCAAGCTGACCGGTGGCACGCTGGAGGCTGGCTACCAGATCGGTTGCGGCATCGAACTCGGTCAGGTCCGCCTCATCGGCCAGGCCGGCATCGGTCTCGGTGGTTTGAGCTTCCCGGCGACCGGCCCGGTCTTCGCCCCCGCCCTGTCGTTCCCGCTGTCGGGCACCATCGAGATCCACCCGAAGCCGGGCACGGTCTCGACGGTCACGGTCGACAAGAAGTCATTCAAGGCAGCGCCGGCCCGCGTCACGCTCAAGGACACCCACATCAAGGTCGACGGCTGCGTCGGGCAGTCCTTCCTTCGGTCCTACGCGACGCTGACCAGCTCGACCACCGACACCGACGACGTCGTCGCGTACTACGGCATCACCAAGGCAGTCTGACGCCAGCTCGCTGGCTCAGCAGGCAACCACACGAACGAGGGGCATCTGGCAGTGATTGACCGAAATCGATTGGCCGCCCTGACGTGTGGCTTGCTCGTGGTCGGAGCGGCGGTCGCCTTCCCGGCGACCGCCGCCGCCGACGATCAACCGCCGGCTGATCCGGCGCTGGTGCCGGGAGCCCCGGCGCCACCACCCCCGCCGGGACCGACGGTCCCGATGATGGGTCAGCTGGGTCCGGCCGGGCTCGACGTGCTGGCGCAGAGCAACGCCGCCCCCGCGATGGGGGCGCTCGGCGCCCCGCCCGTCGTCGGGCTGGACCGTGACACCATCCTCGGCCAGAACGCCGTGCCGTCGGCGCCGGGCGCCGGGCCGGGCACTCCGCCGAACCTGAACGTGTTCAACAACGCCTACGGGGCCCAGCAGCTGAACGACGTGCCGTCCGCGCCAGGGCAGGGCACCCAGTTCGGAGTGGCTCCCGGCGACGAGAATGCCGACGTCCGCAAGGGAATCTGGTTCGGACGCTGGATCGATCTGCAGCGGGCGGGCAGGACGTACGGCGGTCTCGGGCAGGCGCCTCAACAGCAGCTGGGTGAGCCGCTGCCGGGTACCGCGCCGCCTCCCGGCACGGTCATCCCGCCCGGACTGGTGCAGTTCCTGCCCGATCCGGCCGACGGGCCAACGCCGCCACCGGGTCTCATCCTGCCGCCACCACCGGCCGACGCACCCCCGGCGGGCTGAGTCCCCGCTCCGCGCAGTGATCCTTCCTGCGCGGAATTAAGATCGCCACGAGTCGATGTCGCGACGAATGTGGCTGGCGCCCAGGCAATGGACAGCATTCGTTCAGGATGGCCGGTGGGTGCCCCACAGTCCGGTGGTCACGGATGACACCGACCGCTGAATCCAAAGGCATTGAACGCCTGCGGTTGACGACCTGACGCGCGCTCTTCCCGCGCCGGCGGTCACCGGTTGTGGCGCGACTGCAGGAATTCACTGGTACTGTCCCGCCATGCTCTCGACGCCCGGTGCGACCGCGGACCACGTCCTGGCCCTCATCGCCGTGGGCCCGTGTGCCGTCGCGGACGTCCTCTGTCGCCGCTGACCTCCCCCCTCGAGTAACCGTGTTCGGTTCCTCCATGGCCTGGCAGCCCCTCGCGTCCCGCCGTCGACAAGCGGTGCGCATTCCCCACCTCATTGAAAGGTCCTCGCCGTGAACCGTTTTGCGACGCTGGCAGCTGTTTGCCTTGCACTTCCCGTCGGGACGGCGCCGGTGGCGCTCGCCGATCCGCCGCCGCCGGATCCGGCCATCGAGCCGGTGGCGGCTCCGGTTGGTCCGCCGCCGGACACGGGCGCGGTGCCCTCGGCAGCCCCGGGCATCCTGGACACCCCCGACGGTTGGCACCTCTCGGTCGTTGGCAGCGACGAGACGCAGCTGCCGGTTGCGCCGCTGACCACCGCGATCTCCTCGCGCGAGTACCTGATCTCCGGCACGTTCACCGGCACGATCACCGGTGGCGGCAAGACCAAGCTGACCGGCGGCACGCTCGAGGCCGGCGAGCAGATCGGCTGCGGCATCATCTCCGACGAGGCCGAGATCAACCCGGGTGCGTCGATTACCCCGGCGATCAGCTCGATCGGCCTGCCGAGCGTGAGCGCCGGCATCAGCTTGCAGGGCAAGGTGTATCTGAAGCCCGGCACGGTCACGACGGTGGCGCTGGACAAGAAGTCCTTCAAGGGCAAGACGACGCGGATCACGCTGACCGGGGTGCGGGTCAAGACCGATCAGTGCGCCGGGCAGTCGTTCATCCGGTCCTACGCGACGCTGACGAGCTCGACCGACAACACCGACGACGTCATCACCTATCTCGGCGTCACCAAGTCCGTCTGACCCCGTCGATTCGAACGAGAGTTGAACCAGAGATGACCCGACAGATCTCCAGCCGCATCGCGGTGATGTCCGCAGCGTGCCTGCTGGGCCCGCTTGTCTCCATCGCGCCCGCGGCGCTGGCCGATCCGCCGTCCGACGACCCCGCGGTGGCTCCGGCCGCGGATGCCGGCCCGCCGCCGGACAACGGGATCGTCGGCTCGTCCGAACCGGGCGTGGTGACCACCCCCGACGGCTGGACGCTGACGGTGGCCGCCACCAACGAAACTCAGCTACCCGTCGCGCCGTTGACCACGGCGGTGTCCTCGCGTGAGTACCTCGTCGGTGGCACCTTCACCGGCACGGTGACCGGCAAGGGCAAGACCACACTCGCCGGCGGCACGCTGGAGGCCGGCTATCAGATCGGCTGCGGCATCGAGCTCGGCCAGGTCCGCCTCATCGGCTCCGCTGGAGTGTCCGTCGGTGGTTTGAGCTTCCCCGCCACCGGCCCGGTCTTCGCCCCCGCCCTGTCGTTCCCGCTGTCGGGCACCATCGAGATCCATGCCAAGCCGGGCACGGTCTCGACGGTCACCGTGGACAAGAAGTCGTTCAAGGCTGCTCCAGTGCGCGTCACGCTCAAGGACACCCACATCAAGGTCGACGGCTGCGTCGGGCAGTCCTTCCTGCGGTCCTATGCGACGCTGACCAGCTCGACCACCGACACCGACGACGTCGTCGCGTACTACGGCATCACCAAGGCAGTCTGAGGCCCTCGATCGTGACGGATCGTAAACGCTTGGCCACCCCGGCAGTTGGCGTGCTCGTCACGGCGATGCTCGCCTTCCCGGCGACCGCCGCCGCCGACGATCAGCCGCCGGTGGATCCGGCGCTGGTGCCTGGAGCCCCGGCACCGCCACCCCCGCCGGGACCGACGGTCCCGATGATGGGTCAGCTGGGTCCGGCCGGGCTCGACGTGCTGGCGCAGAGCAACGCCGCACCCGCGATGGGGGCGCTCGGCGCCCCGCCCGTCGTCGGGCTGGACCGTGACACCATCCTCGGCCAGAACACCGTGCCGTCGGCGCCGGGCGCTGGGCCGGGCACTCCGCCGAACCTGAACGTGTTCAACAACGCCTACGGGCCCGGGGCGATCAACCTGACACCCGCGGCACCGGGGCAGGGGCAGCAGTTCGGGGTGGCTCCCGGTGACGAGAACGCCGACATCACCAAGCGGCAGTGGTTCGGAAGGTACATCGATCTGTACCGCGCGGGTGATCTCAAGGGCGGCCTGCTGGGTCAGGTGCCTCAGCAGCAGCTCGGTGAGCCGCTGCCGGGTACCGCGCCGCCTCCCGGCACCGTCATCCCTGCCGGCCCCGTGCAGTTCCTGCCCGATCCGGCCGACGGGCCAACGCCGCCACCGGGTCTCATCCTGCCGCCACCACCAGCTGACGCACCCCCGGCGCCCTAGGGCGCCGGATCGGGAATCGGCAGGTCGATCAAGCCGTCGAGGTCGCCGTCGCCCTTCTCGGGTGGCACCGGCCGGGTTGGCAGCACGATGGTTGGCCGCTCGTCGGCAGAGGCTGCGTCCGGCGTTGCCACGCAACCCATTCCGTAGTTCGTCGGCGCTGGCACACCAGCATTGCGCACGCAGCATTCGGTCACGATGGAGTCGAAGTCCTGGCCGGGGCCCGGCAGCGTGGTGGCGGTACACGTCGAGTAGGCCTCGACGTCGAAGGCCGGTGCCGCGTTGGCCGGAGCAAGTGGCGCCAGCACCCACGCTGCCGTCACCGCGAGCAGTGGCATGGAGATCCGCGTCTGGACGGCCCGGCGTGCACGTTCGTTCGTCATGGCGTCGTCCTCCTGATCGGTCGCCGTCGACGCTATGTCACCCACGTGGCGGACACCCGAGATTCGGCCGTGCGCCATGGGATGTCACGACCAACAGTGCCCCCGGCGTAATCCGCCGGGGGCACTGGGTGTCGTCGAAAGTCGATCAGTTGGTGCCGACCACTTCCTGGGCGATGTGGGCCACGCGGGTCTGGGCCGCGGAGACCACGCCCTGGCGGGCCTTGTGCGCCTCTTCGTAGGCAAGGATCGCCCGGACGTCGGCCGGATCTTCGAGTCCCTTGATCGCGGCGACGGCCTCGGAGACGTTCAGCTCGTCGTAGTCGGCGATCGGGAGCTCGGTCGAGTCGAGCACACCGGTCGCGGTACGGACCGAGTGGATCAGGTCGGCGGCTTGCTCGGCGCCACCGTCGCGAATGACGTTCTCGGCGGTCTCGAGCGCGGCGTCACGCGATGCGCTCACCGTCTTGGCCGCCACGTCACCGGCGCGCTTGCCACGGGTGATCAGCTCGCTGACGGCGATCGGGGTGGCCCGGACGGTCTCGACGGCCTTGTCCAAGCTGCGGACCGACCAGTTGACGGGCACGTTCACCAGCTGGATCGCAGTGCCGGCAACGGCCTGCAGCGGGGTGCGACGCAGGGCTGCGGGACCTCCGAGGGCGTCTTCGGCCAACACGGTGGCCAACCACTGGATGGTTGCGGTGTGTGCGTTCATCAGGCGGGTGGCCAGAGCCTCGACGTCGTTGGCCTTCGCCGCTACGGCGAGTGCCTTGACGTACTGGGCCCGGTCGAACAATTGGTGCTCGAGGGCCAGGTCGCCCAGCAGGGCCTCGTCGAACGGCTGGGCCTGCTCGGTGAGCGCCTTCACCGCTGCGGCGGCGCGGCCAAGGAAGGGCCCGATCACGTCGGGATGGCCGCCGAGGTTGCGGATTGCGGCTGCGATGGACTCGGCGCGGGCCCGTCCATTGGCGGCGTTCTGGGAGAGTTCGTGCCGAACGGCCTCGGTACGAGCTTGCGCGACGCGAGTCTCGGCGACCTGGATTTCGGTGTTGGTCAGGTCGAGGAGGGCGCGCAACTGCGCGATCAAGGTATTCGTGGTGGTGTTGGTCATCGTGGTTCGCCCCTTCGGCGTTGATGTCTGCTCGGCGCGGGGTGCACCTGAGAGTTCGGCTACCCGGGCCGGAAGGGGCTGTAATCCTGGTCCAGGATATGTGTGGGAGAAGTCTCAACCCACGGGTTTTCGCCGCCCGAGCCCGGGTATGGGACATCCGTGCCGCCTGTGTCGACCGCTCCGGAGCCTGATCTACCCAACGCCGCGGGCCCTCTCTCGGGTGCGGTCATCGAGGTCTTGTCGGGCCGCCCGCCGCGGCATCTACTGAACCGAATCGACGCCCCGTTGGGCGATGCCGACCCCTATGGCCTCGACCTCCAACTCGCGCTGGGAGTCTGTTACGAGTTGCACCACCGAGGTTTTCGCGGGGTCGATCCGAGGTGGGAGTGGAATCCCGGGCTGCTGCACCTGCGGGCGGCCCTCGAGGAGCGCTTCGAGGACGCCCTGCTGCGTGACGTCGGTGAGCTGGAGTCCTCCGCGACCGCGAGGGCGGAGCTGGCGGCGCTGACGGTCGCACCCGGTGACGGTGCCGGGTTGTCGACCTTCCTGCGCGACGAGGGGACCTGGGATCAGGTGCGCGAGTACTTCGTCCATCGCTCCATCCAGCACCTCAGACAGGCGGATTCGCCGGATGACGCACCCCAGCGGAGCTACGCCGACCTGCTGTCCGCCGCCAGCCTGAAACCCGGCTACCTGGCGTACGTGAACCACGTGACCGCGGAGTCGTTCACGGTGGTGAATCTGGCATCACTGCTTGGGTTGCACCGAGTGCGCCGAGGGGCTGCCGCGGGACGCGTCGCCGCGACCGAGGCGACGTCGACGGTGGAAGCAGACCACCTAGTGCTGGCTCTGCAGCGGCTGCAGGCACCCCTTCGCTGCGTGCGCTTCTTCGACGAGGCGGCCGGAAGGGGAACCGGCCACGATCTCGTCGGTCAGCTGCTGGCCCGGGAACCGCGGCTCGATCGGGACGTCGTGTTCGGCATCCGCGCCCAACGCCTGGTCGAGGAGCGGCTGGCCGCCCATCTGACGAAGAGCTGGGTGTCGGGGCACAGTTCGCTACGGCGTCCGATCTTCTAGCGCCAGGTCTGCTGGGCCCCGATCTCCCGGGGGCCCGGCAGACTTCTCGGCACTGCGGCGTCGTCTGCGGTGGCTGGTGTCGCACAACGGGTAGGTCTTGCTGCGCCGGCAGGTACAGATCGCCACCATGAAGCGGTCGGATTCCACCACGCGCCCATCGGGTGTCTCGATTCGCACGGGACCCTGAACCAGCATCGGTCCGCCCGCCGTCGGGCGGACGACGCGAGTCTCCCGGGCGGGCGTGGTGGATTGCTCGCCGCAGACCCCACGCGGTTCGGGAACGGTGGTCGTCACGGAGGGCGGTTGCCCCGCCTCACCCACTTCGAAACCGGCGATCCCGCGGGCGTGCACCGGCTGCGTCGACATCTTGCCGCTCGCGCGTTGGAGTGGATAAATTCGCTGTCATCGGACATGGACCTCGCTTCCCTGGACCTTGGAGGTGGACGACGCACCCGCATACTCGCGCTCCACGCAGTGACGGAGAGTCAGCGTCTAGTGACCTGGCCCGGCCGGCAGGCTGGTTCCGGTTCTTCTTCGGCGACGAACGTTGGGAGTGGTCGCCCGAGGTGGCGCGCATGCACGGCTACGACCCCGACGACGTCGTTCCCACGACCGAATTGGTGCTGTCGCACAAGCATCCCGACGATCACCGCCACGTCGCGGCGACGCTCCGGGAAGTCGTCCGCACCGAGCGTCCGTTCAGCGCGCGACACCGCATCATCGACGTGCAGGGGCAGCTGCACGACGTCATCGTGGTGGGCGACCTCCTGCGTGACGCCGACGATGCAGTGATCGGCACCGGGGGTTACTACGTCGACGTGACGCCGGCCGACGACCAGGCGCACCAGCGGCAGGTCACCGACGCGGTCGCCGAGATCGCCGAGTCCAGGAGCGGAATCGAGCAGGCCAAGGGCATGCTCATGCTGGTGTACCGCATCGACGCCAACGCGGCTTTCGATCTGCTGAAGTGGCGGTCGCAGGTGTCCAACGTGAAACTGCGCGCCATCGCCGAACGACTCGTCGAGGACTTCCTCGGACTGTCCTACGCCGACGTGCTGCCTGACAGGTCGGCCTACGACCAGCTGCTGCTGACCGCTCATGAACGGGTTTCGTCCGAAGGCTGACGTTTCGAACGTACGTGCGAGGGTTACCCCCACTGCGGAGGTAATGACCATGACTGAAGACAGCCAGCACGCACCCAACGAGACAGCTGAGAAGGACACGTCGCAGTGGGTCACCGGTGACGAGCCGATGACCGGACCGCAGCGTAGCTACCTGCACACGCTCGCCCAGGAGGCCAATCAGCAGATCCCCGACGAGATGACCAAGGCCGAGGCCTCGGATCTGATCGATCAGCTACAGCAGCAGACTGGCCGCGGCAACGGCTGACGGCGCGGTGGGGCCAGGGCCGCCCGCGTGCGCCCCGCCGCCACCGCGTGTCCAACGGATGAACACCAGGAAACCGTGTGGTTGACGAGTTGTCGGGTCCGACCGACACCCGGGATCATGGAGCGAATGGATGCGTTCGTGTCGGTCTACGTCGATATGGGAGCCAGGGTCGACGAGGTCAGAGCCGCCGTCGACGCGCTGCCCCTACCCGATGGGGTCGTCGCGGCGACCGTGTACGGCGAAGCCCTCACTGACACCTTCGGGTGCCGGATCGCCGTCGACCTGACGGGTACGTTCGACGAGAAGGCCGACGGCTTGGTCATCGCCCGCGAATACGCCGCCGGGCTGTCGGCCGCACTGGGCGTGCCCGCCTTCGCGTTCTACGACCTGTTGCGGCGGGACTATCCCGCGAGCTGAGGTGGCTAGTTCGGGCCATCGCCGGCCAGTGCGGCGATCGCAGGCCCGTACATCGTCGTCTTGATGGCCCCCATCGTGCCGCGATCCTTGCCGCCGAGCGGCGTGAGCAGCCCGACGGCGTCTGCGGTGACCGACGACTCCTCGGCAGTGGCATCGACCAGGCCGAGCCGCAGGGCCTCCGCACCGCCGAAGCGCCGTCCCGTCGTCATGGACGCGACGGCGGCGGCAGGGGTGAGCTTGGCCTGGATCAACGCCGCCATCCCCGGGGTGAACGGGATGCGGATGTCGACCTCGGGGAAGCAGAAGAAGCCACGGTCGACCCGCATGACGCGGTAGTCGTGGGCCATCGCGAGCATCGCGCCGGCGCCGAAGGCGTGCCCGTTGAGCGCGGCCGCGGTCGGCAGGGGCATGGTCAGCACCCGGGCGAACAGGGCGTGGACCCGGCCGACGTAGTACTGCATCTGATCACCGTGGGCCAGAAGCCAATCCAGGTCGAGCCCGTTGGAGTAGAACTTTCCGGTGCCGGTGGTGACCAGACCGCCCGCCGTCGACGCCGTGATCTCGTCGAGTCTGCCCTCGATCTCGTCGAGGAACCCCAGGGAGAAGCGGTTCTCGTCATCCCCGAGGTCGAGGACGGCGATCTGGTCGGTGTAGGTCACGGTGATGGGCATGGGCTGGCTCCTCGTGCGCTGCGATGGGTAGGAGTGGGTGGGCCGTCGGCGAGGGTGGCCCGCACGGCCGACTTCAGTCGACCCCGCGCCCACTCGTCGTCGATCCGATTGCGGGACAACAGGAAGGCGGTGGGCAGGTCGACGATGCACAGCGTGATGGCGTCGACGGCAGCGGCGTCCGCACGTCGCCACAGCTGACGCGACAATCGGACCATCAACCCGATCAGCTCCTCGTCGAGACCGGCCAGCTGCCGGCTGACGTCCTCCGGAACATCATGTCCGAGAAGCTGTTTGCGATCCACCCCGACCAGGAGTCGGGACGAGTGTGGATGTCGCCGGTAGAAGACGGCGGGAGCTTCGGCTGCCGCGACGACCGCCTCGACCGGGTCGGGGTACGGTGCGGCCAGCGCGTCGTCGACCAATTCGGCCTGCACGTCCAGGAATCGGCGGCCGGCGCGCAGCCAGGTGCGTGCGACCAGGTCGCCCCTGGAGCGAAAGCTGTGGTAGATCGCGCCGTTGGAGACTCCTGCGGCGGCCGCCACCGCGCGGGTGGTGAGCCCGGCTGGCCCCGTCTGCACGGCCAGCGCCTCGACCGCGTCGAGTACCAGGTCGCGGTCGTAGACGCGGGGCCGGGGCATTAGAGAACGATAACAGAGCAATCGTTCTGTTATCGATGGGGGTTGCCTGCACGTCGACGTCACCCCTCGAGAAGTGGCGCTACAGCGCCTTCGCGAAGAACACTCGACGGAAGCCATCCTGGATGCCGCGCCCGGTCTCGTGAAAGCCCCTGCGCGGGTAGAACTCCAGGTTTTCGGTCATCGCCTCGTTGGTGCACAGCCGCAGTTCGGGGAGGCCCAGTTCGCGAGCGTCCTGCTCGGCCCGCGCGAGGAGTGCGTGCCCGTGACCACCGCCCTGCGCGGTGGGCGCGACGGCGATGGCCTCGATCCAGAGATGGTCGGCGGCCGGTTCGGTGACCAGCACGCCGAGCACCTCGGCGCCCGCCTCGAGCACCCAGACCCGCGACGCACGGATCGGCTCGGCGTAGTCGGCCGTCATCGGCGCCGGCGCTCGTCCGATCCGGTCGACGTACATCGTGAAGGCCGAGACCACCACGCGATTGATGGCGTCGAGGTCGTCGTCGCCGGCGCGCCTCATCATGGTCGACACGCTAGGCGGCCGCCTCGCCTTGGCCACCGGTTGCCGAGGCGGCATTGGAGTCTGCGGTGTCCGACCCCGTCGGCGTGGTCGTGGCCGTGGAAGGGGCCGTGGAAGGGGCCGTGGATGTGGCCGTGGTCGTGGAAGTGGCCGTCGTGCTGGCGGGCGGGCTTGGGTCGGTGGTGGTTGTAGCGGCCATGAGGTTCGGTTCGGCGCCGCCGGTTGCGGCGTCGTCGACGACGTCCCCCGGCCTGAAGGCGTTGCCATCGGAGGTGACCGTCGGATGCAGGATCTGCGCCGTCCTGGCAGGCGGGGGCGAGGTGGTGGGTGAGGTTGCCGACGCGCTCAGCGGCTGCGGCGTCGGCGGGCGGGTGGCTTGCTGCAGGTTGCCGTCGGGGTTGGGAAGTTCCAGCGGCGCCGTCTGCCCACCGTTGAGGAAGTTGGTGGCACCCTGCTGCACGGCGCCCGGCAGCCCGGCCAGGACCTGAATGATCTTGGCGGGCGGTGTGAACGGTGAGAACGGCAGCGAGGCTGCCGGATTCGCATTCGTCCGGTCGGTGTAACCCGCGTCGACGAGTAGGCGCAACACCGGTTCGATGCCGCCGAGTACCGGCTCGGACAACGGGGTCAGGTGCAGGGCCGCGGAGAGCGCGCGCAGCGGTGCCAGCAGCGGCAGGTGCTGGGAGTAGAGCAGGACGTAGGTGTCGTTGCCGACGTGCGTGACGTAGGCGGGGTTGGTGCTCGGATCCACCGGGTCGTAGGCCCTGTCGTTGTGCCCGTAGAGGACGGCGAGCGCGGAGTTGAGCAGGGACACCGGGTTGAAGTAGGCGGGAAAGTCGGCGTACGGGTCGTACTCCAGGGCGACGTAGGTGGTGGCGTAGCGCGTGGGTGCACCGGGGCCCATCGAGTCGATGACACCGGGGATGCCGATGCCGGGGAAGCGGGCGAAGATGCCGCCGTTGCCGGCGAACGGCGACGCCAGCTGCACGAAGCTCAGCTGCGCACTAGATGGTGCCGAATCCGACTGTCGTGCTTGCAGGTTGCGCCGCTGCGCCTCGGCGACCAACGTACCCTCCGAATAGCCGATGACCACCACGCGCGGTTGTCCGGCCGCCGCCCCGATGGCGGCGTCGAGGGGCGCGATACCGGCGTCGCGACTGCCGCTGAGGTTGACCGTCGCCGGGTACGCCACCCCGACGTAGTCGTACCCGCTGGGCACGATCGTCGAGCGCAGCTTGCTCGGTACCCGTTCTCCGGCTGCGTCGTAGAGACCGCCGACGCCGATCGCGGAATTCGCCAGCCGCACCAGGTCGACCGTCGTGTTCGTCGCGTGCCCGAATACCAGCGCCCCGGACAGTCCCGCCGCCGCGGCACCCGCCACCAGCGCCTTGCGAGCCCCACGCTTCGTGGGGAGTCGGTGCCCTGACATCCGATGCCTTGCCATGAGGTCTCCTCGCATCAGCTCGGCGCGTCGTGGCGCCAGTATGCCGCCCCGCCTCACGGTTTGCTAGCACTTCGAATGGCAACGGCGGCACTCCCGTGGAGGAGCGCCGCCGACTGCGTCTCGTGCTGGGACTAGGGGCAGGTGAAGTCGAGTTCGAAGGGCTTCTTCGTCGGCTGCAGCGGGTTGGCCATGTCGACGCCAACGGCATTTCCGGTGATCTTGTAGCTCTTGCCGTCCTTCACGGCGGTGGCGTCACCCTGACCCGCACCGACCGCGAGCGTGATGCCGCCGACGTTGCCGAGGGCCACCGAGGTGACGGTGGGGTTGTCGCCTTCACTGACGACGGCGGCAATGCCGGTCATCGCCTCACCGATCGCCACGTTGACGTTGCCGCCCGCGTTGGCGCAGACGACGGTGCCGCCGACGTCCTTGGGCTGGCCGTCGATGGTGACCCTGGTGGCCGCGTTGGCCTCGGCGCTCGTCGACGCCGCGCTCGAGCTGCTCGCCGAGGACGAGGCCGAGGACGAACTGGAGCTGGACGACGACGATCCCGACGACGACTTGTCGCCCGACGAACAACCCGCCACGCCGGCGACGACGAGCGCGGCGCCGCCGACGGCAATCAGCAAACTCTGCTTCACCATTGTTCTCCTCTTGGTCGTGCGGCCCGTCAAGATCAACCGACCGTCCACCGCAGTATGGAGTGCCGCCCACCTGCGGACATGGGATTGGGTGAAAATTCCGGGCTCGGATGCCCGGGCGCGGCGGTACGTTCACGCCGTGGGGAAGCTGCGCACCCCGGAAGACCGGTTCGCCGGCGTGCCGGACTTCCCGTACTCACCGCGGTACTGCGAGATCGACGATCAGGACGGGGGACGACTTCGCGTGGCGTGGGTGCAGGACGGCCCGGCCGAGGCAATCGTGCGGTTCGTGGCCTCGACCGCCTGACTCGGCGCACCGCGGTGGGTGTGAGAACCTACACCGGTGAGCAGCCCGTCCCAGCAGTTCTTCGACGTCCAGGCCGAACTGCCGGGACGATCCGGGCGCGTCGGTGTCATCCACACCCCGCACGGTGACATCCAGACCCCTGCCTTCATCGCCGTCGGCACGGCCGCGACGGTCAAGGCCGTCCTCCCGGAGACGATGAGGGACGTTGGCGCCCAAGCGGTTCTGGCCAATGCCTACCATCTCTACCTGCAGCCCGGTCCGGATGTCGTCGACGAGGCCGGGGGGTTGGGCGCGTTCATGAACTGGCCGGGGCCCACCTTCACCGACAGCGGAGGGTTCCAGGTGCTGTCACTCGGCGTCGGGTTCAAGAAGGTGCTGTCCATGGACGCCGGGCGCGTCCAGGCCGACGATGTGATCGCCGAAGGCAAGGAACGGCTGGCGCACGTCGACGACGACGGCGTGACGTTCCGCTCGCACGTCGACGGATCGACGCACCGCTTCACGCCCGAGGTGTCGATCGGCATCCAGCACCAACTGGGGGCCGACATCATCTTCGCCTTCGACGAGCTGACCACGCTGATGAATACCCGTGGCTACCAAGAGGGTTCGGTTCGCCGCACGCACGACTGGGCGGTGCGCTGCCTGGCCGAGCACCGCCGGTTGTCGGTGGCGCGGGCCGGCAAGCCGGCGCAGGCGCTGTTCGGCGTCGTGCAGGGTGCGCAGTACGAGGACCTGCGCAGACAGGCCGCACGCGGGCTGACCGAGATCGTCGACGACGAGGGTCGCGGATTCGACGGCTACGGCATCGGCGGGGCGCTGGAGAAGCAGAATCTGGCGACCATCGTCGGGTGGGTCACCGACGAATTGCCTCGCGACAAGCCGCGGCACCTGCTCGGCATCAGCGAACCCGACGACTTGTTCGCCGCGATCGCGGCGGGCGCGGACACCTTCGATTGCGTGTCGCCGTCGCGGGTGGCCCGCAATGCCGCGGTCTACTCGTCGACGGGCCGCTACAACATCACCGGGGCCCGTTACAAGCGCGACTTCACGCCCATCGACGCCGAATGCGACTGCTACACCTGCGCCAACTACACCCGGGCCTACATCCACCATCTGTTCAAGGCCAAGGAGATGTTGTCCTCCACGCTGTGCACGATCCACAACGAACGGTTCGTGATCCGGTTGGTGGACCAGATCCGGGCCGCCATCGTCGCCGGCGAGTTCGACGAACTGCGCGAGCACGTAGTGGGGCGCTACTACTCGGTCCAGCCAGCGCACTCTTGAACGCGTGCACAATAGGAGCATGACGTCGACTGCCACCCAGTCACAGGCGCTGCTCGTGCAGCTGCTCGACCCAGCGAATCGGCCCGACCCGTACCCGCTCCTGCGGCAGATCCGCGAGCGCGGGCCGCTGCGGCTGCCGGAGTCCAATCTGGTGGTGTTCTCTTCGCTGCAGGACTGCGGTGACGTATTGCGCCACCCGTCCTCGGCCAGCGACCGGCTCAAGTCCGCGATCGCTCAGCGCGAGATCGCCAAGGGCGCTCCGGCCCGGCCGTTCGGACAACCCGGGTTCCTGTTCCTCGACCCGCCCGATCACACCAGGTTGCGCAAGCTCGCCCAGCAGGCGTTCGCGCCCAAGGTGGTCAGGGCGCTCGAACCCGACGTCACCGCGATGGTCGAAGCGCTGCTCGACGAGATCGACCCCGCGGCCGGTTTCGATGCCGTCACCGAGCTGGCTCATCCGCTGCCGGTCGCGGTGATCTGCCGGATGCTCGGCGTCCCGCTGCAGGACGAGCCGGAGTTCAGCCGAGCGTCGGCGCTGCTGGCCCAGGGGCTCGACCCGTTCTTCGCCTTCACCGGGGCGGTGCCCGACGACTTCGAGGACCGGCTGCAGGCCGGGCAGTGGTTGCGCGGCTACCTGGCCGATCTCATCGAGCAGCGGCGGTCGGTGCCCCGCGAGGACCTGATTTCGGCCCTGATCGCCGCCGAGGAGGACGGCGACCAGCTGACCACCGAGGAGATCGTCGCGACGTGCAACCTGCTGCTGGTCGCGGGCCACGAGACGACGGTGAACCTGATCGCCAACGCGATCCTGGCGATGCTGCGTCACCCCGAGCACTGGGCCGCGCTGGCAACCGATGCCGACCGGGCCCCGGCGATCGTCGAGGAGACGCTGCGCTGGGACCCGCCGGTACAGCTGGCAGGTCGGTTCGCGGCCGAGGACATGGAGATCGGCGGGGTCGCCGTGCCCAAGGGCGAGACGATGATGGTGCTGCTGGCCGCCGCTCAGCGTGACCCGGCCGCCTTCGACCGTCCCGATGCCTTCGATCCGAGCCGAGAAGGCATCCGTCACTTGGCCTTCGGGCACGGCGTGCACTTCTGCCTCGGTGCGCCGCTAGCTCGGCTGGAGGCCAGGATCGCCCTGTCCGCGGTGGCGGCGAGATTCCCGAACGCCGCGCTCGCCGCGGAACCGCTCTACCGCCCCAACGTCACGCTGCGCGGAATGTCGAGCCTGCCCGTCGCCGTCTGAGGGTGCTGGTCGATCACCGGTTGATCGGCTAGGCCACGGCGTTGGGCGACTCGTCCTCCAGTTCCCTCGTCCGCCATTGCAGCGGCAGCTTGTCCTGCCCGACCCGACGCGCGACGTAGAACACCATCGACAGCGCCAGCACGCACAGCGCGATGACGGTGTTGCGCACGGATCCGTAACCGGCCTCTTCGGGATGAGTGGCGCCGACCGCGGTGATCAACACGTCGACGATCAACACGAACCAGGCCACCAACTTCCATGCCGAGCGAAGTTTGATCGGGCGCGGCCACTCGGGACGGTCCCGGCGAAGCAGGAGGAAGCCCGATATCGCGAAGATCGTGCACACCATGTATCCGAGATTGGCGGCCAGCAGGATTGCCACCGGGCTAGCCACCACCAGCACGACCGCGATGTTGACGGCCATGTCGACGGTCAGGGCGCGGGCGGGTTCGCCGAAGCGATTGAGCTTCTCGAATTGGCGCAGGGTCAGCCCCTGCTTGGCGATGCCGTAGACCGCTCGACCACCGTCGGCGCTTGCCGCGATCATCGACAGCAGCAGTGCCGCGACCACGACCACGATGAGGATGTTGGTCAACCAGCCGCCGAAGGCTCGTTCGACGAGCAGCACGGTGTAGGTGATCGGGTTGGTGCCGATCGTGTCCTCGCCGAGGACTCCAGCGGCGGCGATCGGCGTGATGAGGTACACCGCGAACACCAATGCCGCGCTGTACTTCATGGCGCGGAAGCTGTCCCGCCGGACGTCGCGGTACTCGGGTGCGAAGGTGGCCGAGATCTCGGTTCCGTAGACCGTCCATGCGGCGGCATACAGCCAGACCATCGTCGTGATGAAGGGATGATCACCGATGTGTGAGCCCAGGTTGGACGCGTGCCAGCCGCCGGCGACGAAGGGCGCGAGGATGACCATCGCCACGAAGACGATGAAGGCCACCGCGATCACGCGGTTGATCGCGGCTGCCACCTGGATGCCCATGATGTTGGCCAGCCAGCTGATCAGGATCGCGATCACCGCGATCACCTGCGGCAGGCCGACCGTCAGTGGACCGAAGTGGGCCGACCACGTCGCCGAGGGCAGCCACTCGGATTGGATCAACCCGCCGAGGGTCTCGCCGACGACGCCAAGGGTGAGCGACCATCCGACCCAGTAGCCGAAGGTGGCCAGGGGTCCGACGAACGAACTGTGCCTGCGCCATGCCTGATTGGCGTAGACGGCGATGCCACCGGATTCGGTGGGGAACATCAGTGCCATCTCGGCGTAGAGGAAGTTCTGCAGAAACCCCAGGGCGCTCGAGATCGACCAGAACAGCATCGCGGGCAGGGCGCCGACGGCGGCGATGCAGAACCCAAGACTGGTGACGATGCCGTTGGGTATCGACATCGCCATCGAGAACCCGTCGAACCAGCCGAGCTTCCCCCGTGGCGTCGCCGGGATCTCCGCTTCCTCACCTTGCGGGAGCGTGGCATCCGCGCGGATTTCGTCAGAACTCATTCGCCGTCTCCTGGCACTTAATGGGTAGTAGTATTCTCACTGTTGGTCGACCAGCTGATGTACTGTAACTGAAATGAAGTGACATGACTAGCGCAGAACACGTGATGGAAGAAGGCTCGGGAAGTGTCGAACTCGGAGCGCGCATCAAGCAATTTCGCCTGGGGCGCAAGCTGACTCAGCGTCAAGTAGCCGAATTCGCAGAGGTCAGCGTGAGCTTCCTGAGTCAGCTGGAGCGCGGAGTCTGCGGAGCGAGTGTCCCGACTCTCAGCATGATCGCCAAGGCGCTGGGGTTGTCCGTGGCCGACCTGTTCTCCGACGATCCAGCGAGCAGTCACCGAGTGCTCCGCAGGGGGGAGCGTCCGCAGATCAAGACTGCCTCGGGCGCAATGAAGTTCATGCTGACGCGACGCCCGCTGCAGAATCTCGAGGTGCTGGAGGGCGTGATGGCACCGGGGGGCTCCATTGGCAGCAGCACCCACTCCCACGGTGACTCCCAGGAGCTGCTGTTGGTCTTGGCCGGCCTCGTCAGGCTCACCCTCGATGATATCGAATATGAACTTGGAGAGGGTGATTCGATCGAGTACCGCAGCAGTTCGACCCACGGGGTCGACAACGTTGGCGAGACGGAAGCCCGGGTGCTGTGGGTCATCAGCCCGCCCAGCCTGTGAACGAGATGGTGCACGACGAAGGGACTCGGATGGTGGATTCAGCGTTGTCGGACGGCGCCGGAGAGCCGCGCGACTGGCTCATCGCGCATCGGACGCAAGCGATGCTCGGCGAGCGACCGGTGTGGGACGAGCGGACGGGCACGATCGTATTCGTCGACATCGACCGCGGTGAGCTGCACAGGTTCTCGCCGGGGCAGGAGGTTTCGACGGTCACGGTGGCCACGTCGGTGGGCTGCGTCGGGCTGCGGGAGAACGGCGGCGTGGTGCTGGGCACCGATGCCGGATTCGTCCTCGCCGACGCAACGGGAGGCGTCCGCCAGGACCCGATCGTCCCGCCGGGCATGACGTCGGCCCACTTCTTCAACGACGGGGCGTGCGACCCGGCCGGCCGTTTCGTCGCGGGCACCTCGACCGCGGAGCGGACCCCTGGTGCATCCACGCTCTACGCACTCGAGCCCGACGGGTCGGTGCGGGTCGTATTGCCCGAGGTCACCGAATCCAACGGCGTTGCGTGGAGTGGCGACGGCCGCAGGATGTTCTACGTAGACAGTGGAACCCAGGACGTCCTGGTCTTCGACTACGACCCCGCCGGCGGGACGGTGACCAATGGTCGAACGCTGTTCAGCATCGACGAGCGCGACGGTGTACCGGACGGACTGGTCGTCGATGCAGCAGAGAACCTGTGGCTTGCCCTGTGGTCTGGACACTGCGTGCGCCAGTACCGGCCCGACGGCGTGTTGCTGACCGAGATCACCCTTCCGGCAAAGGACGTCACCTGCCCGGCCTTCGGTGGCGACGACCTCTCGGACCTGTACGTGACGACGTCCAGGGGATACCTGCAACCAGAGGAACTCGACGCATACCCACATTCGGGCGACCTCTTCGTACTCCGCCCCGGCGCTACGGGTCGGCCCACGCTGCGCTACGCCGGATGACCCCCTCCCGTCCCGTCGTGGATTCCTCCATGCGCAACGGCCAGCTGTCCTTCTGGATGGCTCGCGACGACCTCGACCCACCGCCGACGGCGACGCTCGTGGACGACCTCGACGTCGACGTAGCCATCGTCGGCGCGGGTCTGTCCGGACTGTGGACGGCATGGGCCCTGAGCCAACTCGATCCCAGCATGACCGTCGCGGTCTTCGACGCACACCAGCTCGGTTTTGGGGCCTCCGGCCGCAACTGCGGCTGGCTGAGCGCGAAACCCGTTGGTTTGCGCCAAGTCCTGGCACGGACGGCCGGGCGAGAGGCGGTCATCGAAGTCGAGGACGCCCTGCGCCGGTCGATGCACGACGTGGTCGGAATCCTTGGCGCCGAGGCCATCGACGCGCGCCACGGAGGTGCGCTACAGGTCGCCCGCTCGCCAAGTCAGCAGGGCCGCCTCGACGCATATCTGGCCTACAGCCGCAGCTGGGGCGTGCAGGAGGACCGGCTGCGGGCGTTGACCGGCGAGCAAGCCCGCGAACGCATCCGGATCACCGGCCTCACCGGTGCCCTGCACACCCCGGACAACTACTGCGTGGATCCGGTGAAGATGCTCTTCGCGCTCGCCCGATGCGTCGTCGACGCCGGCGTCGCGGTGTACACCGACGCTCCCGTGGACGCCATCGCCGCCGGCGCCCTGAGCGTCCGGGGACATGGCGTGCGAGCCCGTCGCCGCGTCGTCGTGGCCACCGAGGGGTATACCGCAGCCCAGCCGCATCATCGGCGAGACCTGCTGCCGCTCAACAGCTCCATGGTGGTGACCGAGCCGCTGAGCGAGGCGCAGTGGGCAGAGATCGGCTGGCAGCACGCCGACGGCCTCTCTGGGACGGCCCACACCTACTTCTATGGCCAGCGCACCCCCGACGGGCGGATCGCGCTGGGGGGCCGGGGCAAGCCGTACCGCTTCGGCTCTCGGTTCGACGACCGCGGACGCATCGACGACGGCACCGTGCGGGCTCTGACCGCCATGCTGTCAGACCTGTTCCCCGACACCGCCGTACGCGCCGCCCACGCCTGGTGCGGCGTGCTCGGCGTGCTCCGCGACTGGTCACCGTTCATCGACGTCCAAACCGAACCCGGTGTCATCCGCCTCGGCGGATACGCCGGGCAGGGACTCACGGCGGCTCACCTTGCCGGCCGCACCGTCGCCGACCTCATCACCGGTCGTCGAGCGGGAACGCCCGCCGCGTCGTGGATCCGCCCCGTGCCCCGGCGGTGGGAACCCGAACCGCTGCGGTGGATCGGAGCCAACGGCCTCTACCGTGCCTACACGATGGCCGACGCGCTCGAGGAACGGTCATCGAGTGCACGCACGTCACGGCTGGCGCTCGCCGCCAACGTCATCGCCGGCCGCTAGCCAACACACACCTCACATCACTCCGACTGAAAGGCACACCACCTCGTGTCCGACACCATCTACGCCGTCACCAATCCCTGGACCGGAGAGGTTATCTCGCGTCATCCCACCGACACCGACGCCGCCATCGAGGCCGCGGTGAGTGCGGCCGCGAGCCAGGGCCGCGCCTGGGGCTCCAGCACACCGGTCCAGCAGCGCGCCGATCTGCTGCGCCGGATCGCCGAATTGCATGCCGAACGCAAGGAGGCGTTGGCCGCCATCATCGTCGAGGAGATGGGCAAGCCGATCGAACAGGCTCGCGGCGAGGTCGACTTCTGTGTCGACATCTATCAGTACTTCGCCGACGTCGCGGCCGACGCCATGGCCGACGAGCCCCTGACATTGCGCGGCGGCAACGGTAGCGCGGTTCTGCGCCGCAGCCCGCTGGGAACGATCCTCGGCATCATGCCGTGGAACTTCCCCTACTATCAGGTCGCCCGGTTCGCGGGAGCCAACCTGGTCATCGGAAACCCGATGCTGCTCAAGCACGCCCCGCAGTGCCCGCAATCCGCGGCCGCCGTCGCGGAGCTGTTCCATGACGCGGGCGTGCCGGCCGGCGTCTACGGCAACCTCTACGCGAGCAACGAGCAGATCGCCCAACTGATCGCCGACCCGCGGGTGCACGGTGTCTCGCTGACCGGTTCGGAGCGCGCAGGAGCCGCCGTCGCCGAGGTTGCCGGCCGGCACCTCAAGAAGGTGCTGCTCGAACTGGGCGGATCGGATCCGTTCATCGTCATGTCGACCGACGACCTCGGCCAGGTGGTGGAGAGCGCCGTCAGCGCGCGCATGGACAACAATGGTCAATCATGCAATGCGGCAAAGCGTTTCATCGTCATTGACGACCTCTACGAAGCGTTCGTCGAGCGCCTCGTCGAAGCCCTGAAGCAGTACGTTCCCGGTGATCCCACCAGCGCGTCGACGACGTTGGGACCGCTGTCGTCGGTTGCCGCCGCCGACCGGCTCGAAGATCAGTTGAGACGCGCGAAGGACCAGGGCGCGGACGTCGTGCTGGCCGGCGAACGCATCGGAAACGCGTTCACGCCCACCGTCCTGGCCGGCATCCGCCCCGACGCCGATGCCTACCGTGAGGAGTTCTTCGGTCCCGTCGCCTCGGTCTATCGAGTCGGCTCGGAGTCCGAGGCGCTCGAGGTGGCCAACGACACCCCGTTCGGACTGGGTTCCTTCGTCTTCACGACAGATCCCGAGCAGGCCATCCGGATGGCCGATCGGATCGACGCCGGGATGGTCTACGTGAACGGTGTGTTCGCCGAAGGAGCTGAGCTGCCGTTCGGCGGCGTGAAGCGGTCGGGAATCGGGCGTGAGCTTGGCCGCGTCGGGCTCGAGGAGTTCGTCAACAAGAAGCTCATCCGCGTCGTCACCGGCTGACGCGCCCGAGTCACGGAGTGAGCGACTCGATGACCGCCCGCGCCGCGCGCTCACCCGCCTCCACTGCGCCCTCCATGTAGGCGCTCCAGTAGGTCGCAGTGTCCGTCGACGCCCAGTGGATCACACCGATCGGGGCGGATAGCGCCTCGCCATAGGTGGTCCACACGTGCGGACCGTGGTTGGCGTTGTAACAGCCGCGGGTCCACTGCCGATCCGACCATTCGCCGTCGACGTAGAACTCGGGCTTGGCCGCCTTGGGGCCGAAGTGGCGCACCAGCTCGGCGGTCAGTGCTGCCCGCCGCTCGTCCTCGGGCAGTCGGCCGAAGGTGCGCGCCTGGTCGCCCTCCAGGAACATCAGGATCACCCCATGGTCGTCACCGGGGATGCAGCTGTCGTTGGACATCCGCGCCGGGCCGACGTCGGAGATGAGCTGGCCGTTGAATCCGTCTGCGCGCCAGAATGGTTCGTCGTAGCCGAAGAACGCCTTCATCGCCGAGCCGTTGGGCAGCCGCTGCGTGAGCTGGTCGCGGACACCGGACAGGGGCGGGTCGTACATGATGCGCCCGGCCAAGGTGGGGGAGATCGCGACGATGACCCGGCGCGCCCGCGCGACCACGCCGCCGCGGCAGGTCACGGTCACCGCGTCCGCGGTGTGCTCGATCAGCTGCACGGGTGCCCGCAGCACGAGGTGATCGGCGATCAGCGCGGCGAGGCGCCGCGGGATCTCCGCGGTGCCGCCGACGAAGCGCGTCGTCTGGGCACCGCCCTCGGACTCGGCGAACAGCTCCGAGGTCACCCCGCACGTCTGAATCGTGAACAGCAGGTGCAGGAAGGACACCTCGACGGTCGGCACGGCCAGGATGCCGACCGTGCAGATCTCGAGCAGCGTCCTGGCGACGGGGGAGAGTCCCTGCTCGTCAAACCAGGTGCCCGCACTGATGACGTCCCACTCGTCCGCGCGGGGCGCCAGCCACGGTGCCTCGACCGGAACGTCGGCCGCCAATTCGTCCAGCTGGCGCAGCACGGCCTCGAGCTCGGCCAGCTCGTCGGCGAAGCGCGTGTGAAAGGCGTTCTCCCGCAACACCCCGGAACCGTCGAGGTCGTAGGAGGTCTCGCCGGTGTCGTACTGCGCAAACGTCTCCACCCCGAGCTCGGCGGCCAACCGGAACATCCGCTCGTGCGTGTCGCCGATCCACTGCGCACCGATGTCGAGCGGAATCCCGTCGACCACCTCGGTGAGGATGCGCCCCCCGACGCGTTCGTCGGCCTCCAGGATCAGCGGAGTCAGGCCCGCTGCGAGCACGGTGCGAGCGGCGATCATTCCCGACAGCCCAGCCCCGACGATGACGACGTCCGCCTCGAGGCGACCTGGTTGCGACATGCCCACAGTGTGTCCGGTCGCCCGCGGCGTCCGCTAGAGGGGATTGAGAATCCGCTCCAGGAACTGCCGGGTGCGTTCCTCCTTCGGATTGCCGATGACCTCGGCGGGCGTGCCCTGCTCCAGAATGACCCCCTGGTCGGTGAACAGCACCTGGTTGGAAACCTGGCGAGCGAACTGGATTTCGTGGGTGACGATGACCAGCGTCCAGCCCTCGACCGCCAGATCCTTGATCACCGAGAGCACTTCACCGACGAGTTCGGGGTCCAGCGCCGAGGTCGGCTCGTCGAATAGCACCAGCTTGGGCTTGAGCGCCAGCGCCCTGGCGATGCCGACGCGCTGCTGCTGACCGCCGGACAATTGATACGGGTACTGGTCCTGCTTGGCGGCCAGCCCGACCTGGTCCAGCAGGGCCACCGCATCGGCGACCGCCTCGTCCTTCGGCCGCTTCTGCACGACGACCGGTCCCTCGATGATGTTCTGCAGCACCGTCTTGTGCGGAAAGAGGTTGTGCCCCTGGAACACGAAGCCGCTGCGCGACTGGAACCTACGGATCTCGGGCTTCGGCGTCGGAGTGGAGAAGTCGATCTCGACGTCGTCCACCCGGATCACGCCGGCGTCGGCCCTGTCGAGCGCGTTGAGCGTGCGTAGCAGCGTCGTCTTGCCCGACCCCGAGGGGCCGATGATGGCGGTCGCCGTGCCCTGCTCGACGGTGAACGAGACGCCCTTGAGCACCTTGTTGTCGCCGAACGCCTTCTCGACACCCTCGGCGACCACACGATGTTCAGCCGCGATTTCGTCAGCCGTTCCGTTGCTCGTTTCACTCATCGCGCCACGTACCTTTCAAGTCGGCGTTCCAGGCGGCCCTGGCCGAACGACAACACCAGGCAGATCACCCAGTAGTACGCCGCCGCCGTGCCGTATAGAGCGAAGAACTCGAACGTCGGCGCCGCGACGATCTGCGCCTGCCGCAACAGCTCGGTGACCAGAATCGTCGACGCCAGGGAGGTGTCCTTGACCAGCGATATCAAGGTGTTCGACAGCGGTGGTACCGCCACCCGGGCCGCCTGCGGCAGGATGATCCGCCGCAGTGCGCCAACGTAGTTGAAGCCGATCGTCTCGGCGGCCTCCCACTGCCCCTTCGGGATGCTCTGGATCGCCGAGCGAATGATCTCCGCCGCGTAACCGCCGACATTGAGACTGAAGGCGATGACCGCCGCGGGGAAGGGGTCGATCTTCACCCCGAGCTGCGGCAGGGCGTAGAACACGATGAACAACTGCACCAGCAGCGGAGTGCCGCGAATGACCGAGATGTAGAACCGGGCGACGCCTGCCAGGATGACGTTCGGCGAGAGCCGGGCCAGTGCCACCGCCAGGGCGATGACGAGGCCGATGACGAAGCTGATGATGGTCAGTGGGATCGTGGCGGTGAGCGCGGCCTTGGCCAGCGGCCACAGATTGTCGAGGATCAGCTGCCAGGCCGATCGGACGGGCGGTGCATTCTGGCCGCCGCCGCTCGCCTGCGGGGTCTGCCCGCTCTGCCCGGCTCCGGTGGCGTCCGCCTTGAGGTACTTCTGCGAGATCTGGGCGAGCTTGCCCGACGAACGGAGAGCGTCGATGGCGCCGTTGAGTTCTGGCAGGTAGCCGCTGTCCTTGCGGGCAGCGAGCGCCTGCTCGCTCTTCTCGTCGGTCTTCGCCGCGATCTTGATCGTCGTGTCGCCGGTCGAGGCAAGGTAGGCGTAGACCGCGATGCTGTCGTTGACGGTCGCATCGATGCGGCCCTGGTTCAGCAGGGTGATTGCCTGCGCGAAGCCCTCCACCGATTCCACCTTGGCGCCGGCGTCGCGGGCCACCTGTGCCCAGTTGCTGGTGATGGACTGGGCGGTCGTCTTGCCCTTGAGGTCGGCCAGCGACTTGATCGAGTCGTTGTCCGCCTTGGTGACGATCACTCCCTCGCCCACCGAGTACGGCTCGGACAGGTCGTACTTGGCTTGGCGTTCCGGGGTGATCGTGACTTCGTTGGCGACGACGTCGAACCGGTTGGCCTCCAGCGCGGCGAAGATGGAATCCCATGGCGTCTCGACGAATTCGACCTTCACGCCCAGGTTCTCGCCGATGGCCTTCGCGACGTCGACGTCGTAGCCGGTGAGCTGACCGGTCGCCGGATCGTGGTAGCTGAACGGCGAGTACGTGCCTTCGGTGCCGACGCGCAGCACGCCCGAGGACCTGATCGGCGTCGACGGCGGTGTACCCGTCGCGTCGGCCTTGAGGTACTTCTGCGAGATCGCGGTCAGGGTGCCGTCGGCGCGCAGTTCGCCGAGCGCCTTGTCGAGCTCGGGCAGGTAGCCGCTGTCCTTGCGCGCGGCGAACCCCTGCTCGCTCTTCTCACCGACGGTGCCCGCGATCTTGACGGACTTGTCACCGGTCTCGGCGAGGTAGGCGTACACGGCGATGCTGTCGTTGATGACGACGTCCACCCGGCCCTGGTTGAGCAGGGTGATGGCCTGGGTGAAGCCCTCCACCGACTCGACGTTCGCGCCGGCCTTGCGTGCGACCTCCGACCAGTTGCTGGTGGCGTTCTCCGCGGCGGTCTTGCCCTTGACGTCGGCGAGCGACTTGATGGAGTCGTCGCCGGCCCGGGTGACGATGACGCCCTCACCGACGGTGTACGGCTGCGAGAGGTCGTACTTGGCCTGGCGTTCGGGGTTGATGGTGACCTGGTTGGCGACGACGTCGAAGCGGTTGGCCTGCAACGCGGCGAACATCGAATCCCATGGTGTCTCGACGAATTCGACCTTCACGCCGAGTTTCTGGGCGACGGCCTTGGCGACGTCGACGTCGTAGCCGACGAGTTCACCGGTGGCCGGGTCGTGGTAGCTGAACGGCGAGTACACGCCCTCGGTACCGACGCGCAGCACGCCCGCCGACTTGATCGGGTCCTCGGTCTTGCTCGACGACCCGCAGGCGGCCGAACCAAGAATCACCGCAGCGACGACGAGGACGGCGAGCATCGCCCGCCGGAAGTATCCCAACACGCGCGGACGGTACCAACCCGATGCGAAGCCACACAGGGTTTTACTCAGCCGGGCCGGTAAACCCACGCCTCTCGGGGCAGCCGGGCCGGGTCGAACTCGGTCAGCATGCCCTGCGGGGTGGTGGTCTGGAAGCCCAGCGACCGCGCAATCTCTGCCAGCGCCCGCGTCGTGCCGATCTCTCCGAGGGTGACCGCGCCGTCGCGCTTGGCCAACCGCTTGCCGTGGGCGTTGAGCACCAGGGGCACGTGCGCGTACACCGGCCGCTCGTAGCCGAGAAGCCCACCGAGATAGGCCTGCCGCGGCGACGAGGACAGTAGGTCGTCGCCGCGCACCACCTGGTCGACGCCTTGGGCCGCGTCGTCGATGACCACCGCCAGGTTGTATGCGGGCACCCCGTCTCCGCGCCGCAACACCAGATCGTCGACGACTCCGGTGTACTCGCCGTACAGCAGGTCGGTGACGGTGAATCGATCGGTCTCCGAGCGCAACCGCAGCGCGGGAGGCCGGCCGGAGGCGCGTCGGGCGGCCCGCTCGGCGTCGGTCAGATCCCGGCACGTGCCGGGATAGGCACCCTCCGGTGCGTGCGGAGCGCGCGGCGCCTGCTGAATGTCCTTTCGGCTGCAGTGACATTCGTAGGTCAGACCGCGCTCGATCAGATCGGCGATGACGGCGTCGTAGCGCGCCTCGTGGGCGCTCTGGTACTGCGGGGTCTCGTCCCAGTCGAGGCCTGCCGCGGCGAGGTCCCGCAGCTGACGGCCGGCGACGTCGGCGGACGTGCGGTCGTCGAGGTCCTCGACGCGGATCAGGAAGCGTCGCCCGGTGGAGCGGGCGAACAGCCACGCCAGCAGGGCCGTGCGAATGTTGCCGATGTGCAGGTCGGCCGACGGGCTTGGCGCGAACCGGCCTGCGGGGCTCATGGCGGCAATCTAGACCACCCGCTGCGGGCTCAGCTCGCCTTGGTCCGCACGTCCTGGCTCTGCAGGGTCACGGTGGCCGCAGCGGCAGGCGACTGGATGCCGACACCGCGACCCTGCACCGTGACGGCCAGCCGGGTGCGGTCCCCACGGAACAGGTCGCGGGAGTATTCGCACGGGGCATCGTTCTGGTCATAGGCGATGCGGGTGATCAACAGCAGCGCCGAACCGGGCTCGATGGCCAGCAGCGAGGCTTCGTCGGGGGTGGCGTTGACGGCTTCGATCCGCTCGTCGGCGTGGGACGTCACAAGGCCGTAGTCGTGTTCGAGGATCTCGTAGAGCGATCCGCCCAGTTGCTTCTCGAGCAGGCCCGGAAACGCCTCCGCGGGAAACTGGGCCAGCTCCAAGGAGATCGGCGAGCCGTCGGCCAGGCGCACGCGCTGGATCTCCACGACGAAGTCCGAGGCGTCCAGCTGAAGGGACTTCTGGGTGAGGCGGTCCGGGGCGGTGATCTTGGTGGAGAGCACCCGGGTGCCCGCGACGTACCCCTGGTTGGCGAGGAAGGCGGGCACCCCGACGACGTCGGACAGGCTGCGCTGCACCTGCGCGTGGCTGATGAAGATTCCGCCGGCGCGGCCGATGGCGCGGTGCACCAGACCCGCCTCCTCCAGGGCCGCCAGCATCTGACGCAAGCTGGAGCGGCTGGTGGAGTAGCGCTCGGCGAGGTCGCGCTCGCTACCGAGCTTGGTGCCGGGTTCACCCGCGTTGATGTCCGCGACGATGCGTCGCCGCAGTTCCTCGGTCGGCTTCGCCAACGCGTCACCCCTCTCGCGAATTGGTAGGCCCAATTCTAGGCTGACTACTGTTCGGCGATGGCTTCTTGGGACTCCGGCAGGATCTGGCCGCCGTCGACCACCAGCGACTGTCCGGTGATGTAACCGGCCTCGTCGGTGGCGAAGAACAGCGCGGCGTTGCCGATGTCGGCCACGCTGCCAAGGCGCCCGGCCGGGACGCTCGCGGCCATGCCGTCCATGTATTCCTGGCCCATCGCGATCAGCCCCTCTGTGACGATGTTGCCAGGCAGCACCGCGTTGATGGTGATCTTCTTGGGCGCCAATTCCATTGCGGCGGTGCGGATGAAGCCGAGCTGGGCAGCCTTGCTTGCGCCGTAGTGCGACCAGCCGGGGAAGCCGGTGATGGGCCCGGTGATCGACGAGGTGACGATCACCCGTCCGTGCCCGCTGTCGGTCAGGGCCGACAGCGCCGCCTGCACGATGTACACCGTGCCCTTGAAGTTGACGCCCATGACCTGCTCGATGTCCTCGGGGGTCATGTCCTCGAGCCGGGCCGACGGGAAGATGCCGGCGTTCGCGCAGACGATGTCCAGTCCGCCGTGGCGCTGCACCGCCGTCGCGACGACGCGCCGGCAGTCCTCTGGGCTCGTCACGTCGGCGGCGACGCCGGTCACCGCGCCCGGATGGCCGGCGAGCTCGGAGACGCAGGTGTCGACGTCGGATTGGGTGCGGCCGGTGACGACGACGTCGATCCCCGCGGCGGCGAAGGTCTCCGCGATGCCGCGGCCGATGCCCTTGCTGCCGCCGGTCACGATGGCCGAGCGGCCCTGCAATGAGTTGAACACGTGAATGGCCCTTCGGTAGAGGAGTCAGGTGAGGAGTCGGCCGTTGGAGCTCAGATAGCGCTCGGCCAGTGCTCGACTGCCGTTCGCGAAGGTGACGGACATGGCTCGTGATTCGCGGGAGTGGGTGTGCGAACCGATCCACGCCAGGAGCAACAACCGGCGCAGAAGCACGAACGACGGCAACATCTCCTCGTCACGCACCGGCAGGTCCCGGCGCGTCCGGTAGCCCGTCGCCCAGGCGTCCTGCCATTCGGGCACCGCGGGATCGTCCTCGAAGAAGGACACGGCCGTCCCGAAGTCGTAGAAGTACCAACCGAATCCGCAGTCGTCGAAATCGATGACGGTGATCGTGCCGTCCGAGCCGCTGCCGTCGACGAGCAGGTTGGCCAGGCGCAGATCGGCGTGCACCAGCCCGAAGACGTCCTGGCCGGTGCCGTAGTCGGCGAGACGCCGCTGCAGCAGGTCGCTGGCCCGTTCCAAGACCGCGGTCTCGGCGGGCCCGACCCCGACGGCGTCCTGCCACCTTCCCCAGCGGGGTCGGTCCCCAAGGCTGTGCTGCCAGTCCCAGGCGAAGCGGCCGAAACCGGCGGGGCGCACCCAGTTCCTGGAGTGGTCGTGCAGGGTGGCGGTGATGCGGCCGAGGGTGTGAAAGTCGTTGGTGGTCAACGACTTCTCGTCAGGTTCGCTGCCGGTCACCATCGCGAAGTGCACGACGTGGCGGTCGGTTCCGGCCTGGTCGACGGTGACGACGCGATTGCCGTCGCGATCCGGCAGCACGGTGGGAACGGTGACGTCGGAGTCGCGCCGCAGCGCTTCGAGCCAGTCGAGTTCGGAGACGATCTCGTGGGGCTGGTGATAGTTCCTGCGGTGCACGCGCAGGATCGACTGGGTTCCGCTGTCCGGGTCGTCGACCAGGTAGGTGGCGTTCTCCGAGAGGTTGAGCAGGCGCAGGGTGGAGTCCGGGGAGAGGTCGTACTGGGTCAGGGCGCGCTCGGCGACGTCGACATCGTCGGAGACGATCGGTGAGTCGTCGGAGACGATCGGGGTACCCGGGTCGTCGGAGCCCATCGACGTCACCTCACCATCGCGGCCGCGGCGGCCTTGCCCACTGCGGCGTCCAAGCGTTCTAACACGTCGTCGCAGAGTTCGCGACTCAGCAGCAGGCCAGGCTTGAACTGCAGCACGCGGGGATCGAGCGTCGAGAAGATGGCCCAGACGCCGTTCTCGTAGAGCTCGCGCATGACGAACTTGGCGCCCTCGGGGTGGTCGAACTCGAGGCCGATCACCACGCCGTTCTGCCGGATGCCGACGAACCAGTCCGGATGGTCGGCCTGGATGCGGACGAGCCCGGCCGCGAACACGTCGGTGATGGCGTGCACGTTGGACCTGACCTCGGGCCGGCTGGTGATCTCCAGGGTCTTGATGGCCGCGACGCATCCCAGCTCGGCACCACCGAAGGTCGAGATGTGGGCGAAGCCGTCCTCGTCGAGCCATTGGGCGGCGCGTTCGCTCAGCATGGCGGCGGTGATCGGGTACATCCCACCGGAGAGCCCCTTGCCGGCGACCATGATGTCGGGTTCGATGCCGTGCTTGGTGATGCCCCACATCTCGCCGGTGCGCATCAGGCCGGTCTGGACCTCGTCGGCGATGTAGAGCGCGTCGAAGCGCTCGGTGAGGTCCTTGACCCCTTCGAGGTACCCCGCTGGGGGAAGCGGGAATCCGTAGGTGGCCGGGATGGTCTCCATGATCACCGCGGCGACGTCGCCACCCGAGAGGGCCTGCTCCATCGCGTCGAGGTCACCGAAGGGAACCTGGACGAATTCGTCGGGCCGGTCGGACAGGAAGATCTTGGAGAACCGGTCGTCACCGGTCGCGACGGCCAGGCCGGTGTGGCCGTGGTACGCCTTGACGATCGAGACGATCTTGCGTCGCTTGGTGGCGTGCCTGGCGCTCTTGAGGGCGATGTCGATGGCCTCACCGCCGCCAGAGCCGAAGGCCACCTTGGTGATCGACGCCGGCGCCGAGTCGACGAGTCGCTGCGCCAGCGCGGTGCGGGCCACCGACGGGAAGTGGTGATTGCCGACGTCGAAGTGCTGCATGCCCTCGATGAGAGCATCCATGATCTCCGGATTGCGATGGCCGAGGTTGTAGGTGCCGCCGTTGAGGTGCATGTCGATCAGCCGTCGGCCGCTCATGTCCCAGAGGAAGTAGTACTCCCTGCGGTCGATGACGAGGTCCACGCCCGCGTCGGTCCAGAACTGGGTCTTGCCGGGGTTCCAGTACTTCTTCGCCTGCTCGAGCACCTGTGCCTTGGACTCGAACGAGAACGTGCCGTAGTCGTACAAGGGGGCTCCCTGATTGATGTTCGCCGGTCGATCCGGCTAGGCGGCACTCACCCTAGAAAGGTCCAACCATTTCTGTCAATGGATGGCCCAATCGGTTGCGGACTGCCGGTGGCGGTGTCAATATACGAAACGTTCGACCTGTGGGCCAGGCCACACGGCCCGGGATCGTCCCTCATTTCCCCGCCCGGAAGGTGTCCCGAGTAGATGACAGATCACGTCGTATCCCGTACCGAAGACGCCGGTGATTCGGTACAACGGCTCAAACGCAACGCCGTCGGCACCGTTGGCGTCATCTTCATGGCCGTCGCCACGGCCGCCCCCATCACCGCGATGGTCGGCAACGTTCCGATCGCGGTCGGCTTCGGAAATGGTTCACACGCACCGGCCGGGTACATCGTGGCGACGGTGGTGCTAGGACTCTTCGCGATCGGCTACGCCACCATGGCCAAGCACATCACCGCGACCGGCGCCTTCTACGGCTACATCTCGCACGGCCTGGGCCGCGTCGTCGGCATGGCCAGCGGCCTGCTGATCACGATGGCCTACGTCGTGTTCGAGGCCTCGCTGATCGGCATCTTCTCGTTCTTCTTCCAGAACCTGCTGAAGTCTCAGTTGGGCGTCACCGTGCACTGGATCGTGCCGGCCCTGCTGATGCTGGTGCTCAACACGATCCTCACGTACTTCGACGTGAACCTGACCGCCAAGGTACTCGGCGTGTTCCTGGTGACCGAGATCGTCATGCTGTCCCTCGGTGCGCTCGGCGTGCTCTTCCACGGCGGCGGTCCCGACGGCTTCGCCGTCGCGCAGACGCTCAACCCCATCGGCGCATTCACCCCCGCCGCCGTCGCCGGGGCGAGCGCCGGTCTCGGCCTGTTCTTCGCCTTCTGGTCGTGGGTCGGCTTCGAGTCGACGGCGATGTACGGCGAGGAGTCCAAGGATCCCAAGCGAATCATCCCGCGCGCCACCATGATCAGCGTTCTCGGCGTCGGCCTGTTCTATGTCTTCGTGTCCTGGATGGCGATCGCCGGCACCGGACCGCAGAAGTCGGTCGACCTGGCGCAGAGCGCCGACACCGCCTCGGAGATCTTCTTCGGCACCATCCGCACCAACTACGGCGAATGGGCCATCACGCTGTTCAACGTCCTGCTGGTGACCGGTTCGTTCGCCTGCGGCATGGCCTTCCACAACTGTGCGTCGCGCTACCTGTACGCCCTGGGTCGCGAGGGCTTGTCCAAGCGACTGCAGGGCACGCTGGGGGCCACCCATCCCACGCACGGGTCACCGCACATCGCCTCGTTCGTGCAGACCGGGATCACGCTGGTGCTCATCCTGGCGTTCTGGGCGGCGGGCATGGATCCCTACATCCACATGTACACGCTGCTGGCCATTCTCGGCACGATGGCCATCCTGATCGTGCAGTCGCTGTGCGCCTTCGCGGTCATCGCCTACTTCCACTTCCACAAGAACCACCCGTCCAGTGCGCACTGGTTCAAGACGTTCCTTGCGCCGCTGCTCGGCGGCGTGGGCATGCTGTACGTGGTGTACCTGCTGTGGGTGCACAAGGACGCCGCGGCCGGTACCGCCTCGGGCACGCTGCTATTCCAGCTGACGCCGTGGATCGTGGTCGGGTTGTTCGTCTTCGGTGCGGCGATGGCGCTGTACTTCAAGCTGCGCGACCCGCGGCGCTACGAGCTGATCGGACGAATCGTCTACGAGGACAACGTCATCAGGGACTAGGGCACATCACCCCGCCCGGTGGGACAATGATGGGCGGCGAACCGGGGCCCACCGGTTCGCCGCCATCGTCAGCAGAGGAGGATCGACCCGGTGGATGACACTCCCGTCCCCGACGGGGATCTCGACCAGGGGCGGATGCGGATCCTGAACGCCAAGCCGATCAACCTCGACGGCTTCAGCGTCGCCAACCCCGAGCTCGGCCTGGTGGCCATGCACAGCCCGTTCGACCCGGAACCGTCGCTGGTACTGGCCAACGGTCCGACCGGCAGGGTCGTGGTCGAACTCGACGGCAAGGCCGCCGAGGACTTCGACGTCATCGACGAGTTCATCGCGCGCTACGGGCTGGATCTCGACGTCGCCGAGGAGGCGATGGCCCTGCAGGACCGGACGCTGGCCCGGATGGCGTGCGACTTCAACGTGCCCCGCGCCGAGGTGGTCCGGCTGGTCGGTGGCATCACACCTGCCAAGCTGGCCCGCGTCGTGGCGCTGCTCTCGCCGGTCGAAATGCAGGCCGCGATGTCGAAGATGCGGGTCAGGCGCACCCCGAGTAATCAGGCCCACGTGACCAATCAGCTCGACGACCCGCTGCTGATCGCCGCCGATGCGGCCAGCGCGGTCGCGTACGGCTTCCGCGAGGTGGAGACCACGGTGCCGGTGCTCGGTGATGCGCCGTCCAACGCCGTCGCGCTGCTGATCGGCAGCCAGGTGGGCATCCCGGGGGCCATGGCGCAGTGCTCCATCGAGGAGGCCCTCGAGCTGCGGCTCGGCCTGCGCGGACTCACCAGCTACGCCGAGACGATCTCCATCTACGGCACCGAGCAGGTGTTCGTCGACGGTGACGACACCCCGTTCAGCAAGGCCATTCTCACCTCGGCCTACGCCTCGCGCGGGCTCAAGATGCGCGTCACCAGCGGGGGTGGCGCAGAGGTGCTGATGGGTGCCGCGGAGAAGTGCTCGATCCTGTACCTGGAGTCACGATGCGTGTCGCTGGCGCGGGCGCTTGGCTCGCAGGGCGTGCAGAACGGCGGCATCGACGGCGTCGGCGTGGTGGCCTCGGTGCCCGACGGCATGAAGGAGCTGCTTGCCGAGAACCTGATGGTGATGCTGCGCGATCTCGAATCCTGCGCGGGCAACGACAATCTCATCTCCGAGTCCGACGTCAGGCGCAGCGCGCACACGCTGCCCGTGCTGCTCGCCGGTGCGGATTTCATCTTCTCCGGCTTCGGCTCGATCCCGCGCTACGACAACGCCTTTGCGCTGTCGAACTTCAACTCCGACGACATGGACGACTTCCTGGTGCTGCAGCGTGACTGGGGCGTCGACGGGGGCCTGCGCACGGTGCCGGTGGAGCACCTGGCCCGGGTGCGCCGCCGCGCCGCAACCGCCGTGCAGGCGGTGTACCGCGACCTCGGGCTCGCCGACTTCGACGACGAGCGCGTCGATGCGGTGGTGGTGGCCAACGGATCTCGTGACCTCTCGGTCGGGGACCCCAAGGCCGTCGCCGAGGCGGCCACCGCGATCGAGGCCAAGCAGCTGACCGTATTCGACGTGATCGCCTCGCTCGAGCGCACGGGTTATGGTGCCGAGGCGCAGGCCATCATGCGGTTGACGCGCGAGCGGCTGCGTGGTGACCAGCTGCAGACCTCGGCGATCTTCGACGATGAATTCCGGGTGCTGTCGAAGATCACCGACCCGAACGACTACGCCGGGCCGGGCACCGGGTACGCCCCGACGACCGAGCGGCGCGACGAGATCGACGCCATTCGCCAGGCGCGGACGGCCGCGGAGCTGACCGCCGATCAGGCCGAGCACCGTGACCACCTCAGGCTGACCGATGTCGACGTCGCGCGCCAGGGCCGCGATCCCCGTGAGGTTTGCATCGGTCTGTCGCCCGCGTTCGGCCGGACGGTGTGGCTTTCGCTGTGCGGTCTGGAGATCGGTGAGGTGCTTCGGCAGATCTCCGCGGGACTCGAGGAGGAGGGGTGCGTGCCGCGGCTGGTGCGGGTCCGCTCGACCATCGACGTCGGTCTGATCGGATTGACCGCCGCAAGGCTGTCCGGGTCGGGAATAGGAATTGGCTTGCAAGGCAAGGGAACCGCGCTGATCCACCGTCGTGATCTGGCGCCATTGGCGAATCTGGAGCTGTTCAGCGTCGCCCCGCTGCTGACCGCGAAGATGTATCGCGAGTTGGGCAAGAATGCCGCCCGGCACGCCAAGGGGATGGCGCCGGTGCCCATCTTCACCGGCGGCACCGACGAGTCCATCTCGGCCCGCTATCATGCGCGCGCCGTCGCGCTCGTCGCGCTCGAACGCGAGGCAAGCGAACCCGGCCAGCCGCCCGTCACCGTCGAGGTGACGCGATGAGCGAGGAGAGGTTCACGGTCGAGGCAGCCGTCGACGGCAACCTCGGTCTGGCCGACCTGCGGATGGATCCGGTGACGCTGGCGCATCAGGCCGTCGTCGCCGAGGAGGGCGGCAACCCGCAGCTGGCCGAGAACTTCCTGCGCGCAGCCGAACTCGCGACCATCGACGACGAAGAGGTGATGCGGCTCTACGAGGCGCTGCGCCCCAACCGCTCCACCGCCGAGGAGCTCGAGGCGCTGCGGGCCTCCCTGGACGCGCGGGGCGCCGCCCGCTGCGCCGAACTGGTGCGCCAGGCCGCCGTCGTCTACGCCAGGCGCGGTCTGTTGCGGTGACCACCGAGGCGGTCGTGGTGGCCGGGATCGACGTCGGCAACCACACCACGGAGATCGTCCTGGCGCGGGTCGCCGGGGGCGCGGTGGCGCAGGTGGCCCACGGCCAGGCGCCGACACGGGGACGCAAGGGCTCGCGGGAGTCGCTGGAGGGCGCGGCTGCGCTGCTGCACAAGCTGCAGGTGCAGGCGGGCGTGACCGTCGACGAGCTGCTGCTGGCCGCGCTGCGACCAGTGGACACCGCGACCGCGCCGCTGCCACCACCGTCCTCGCCGCGCTCCCCGGTGCGCAGCCTGCGCAAGGTCGACGCCAGTACCCCGGCGGGAACGGGATTCGGGGTGGGCAGGCACGTCCCGCTGATAGATCTCGCGGGCGACGTCGTCGCGGGCCTGGTGATCGTCTCGGTCGACGAGTCGACCGACTTCGAGGTGGCGGCCAGGGAGATCTCGGCCGCGGTGGACCGCGGCTGGCACATCGCCGGCGTGATCGCCGCGCAGGACGACGCCGTCCTGATCCGCAACCGGATCGCCCTCGACGTACCCGTGGTCGACGAGGTCGCCCTCGACGGGGTGGCGACGGGCGCGCTGGTCGCGGTCGAGGTGGTCGCGGAGGGCCGCGCGTACCGCAAGATGGCCGATCCGATCGCGCTGTGCGTCGCACTGGATCTCGGTCACGATCGGATCCGCGACGTCGCCGAGTTCACCCGCGAGCTGGCCGATTCCCCGGCCATCGCGGTGACTCCGCGTACCGGCCCACCGGAGCCACCGTCCGTCGACGACGACTACGTGGACTGCACCGCCGATGGCCGGGTGGTGCGCTACTCACCGGCGCAGGCGCACAGCGTGCTGCGCCAGGCGCCGCCGGGCAACGTGGTCGAGGTCCGACTGCGATCGATCCGCACCGCCCAGGACGGCATCGCCGTCGACGACGCATTCTTCACCGACCTGTCGTCGCTCGACCACGGCGCGTGGCTGCGCCGGGGGATCGCCGACACGCGGGGCACCGTCGTCGCCCTGCTGGCCGCGGATCTGGTCGCAGACGCGGCCGCCACCCTGCAGGACCTGACTGGTCGCCCGACCCACACGATCGCCACCGAGCCCGACGCGGCGGCCGTCGGGGCCCGCACCACCCCCGGCCTGCCGCCCGGCACCGTGGTCTGCGACATCGGCGGCGGCACGATCGACCTGATCGGGTCGGACGGCGCCGTGACCGCCGCCGGCGCGGGGGAGGCCATCACCACGGCGGTGGCCCGGGTGCTCGGCGTTCCCCGTGCGCTGGCAGAACGGGTCAAGCGCACGCCCGCGCTACGGGTCGAGGGACCGCACGTCGCGCACGAGGAGGACGGCCGCCGGTTGTTCCTCGACAACCCGGCCGCCGCCGACGCCATCGGCCGGCTGTGCACCCGCGGCAGCGCCGGTCTGGTGCCGTTCTCGAACAAGCTGGCCGCCGAGGAATGGCGCAGCCTGCGTCTGGCGATCAAGCAGGAGACGGTGGCGGCCAACGTCGTCCGCTGTCTGCGCGCGTTCGCCGACCCGCCGACGGCCCTGGTGTTGGCCGGGGGCGGAGCACTCGACGACGAGCTGCTGCGCTCGGTGGCCGAGGCGCTGCGGTCGACGTCGGTCGTGGTCGGACGCGCCAGCATCGATGGCGTGCACGGCCCGCGCTACGCCGTGGCGTCCGGGCTGGTGCACCTGTACGCGGGACGGGTCTAGTTGCCCCGGTACCCCGAACCGAGGTCGACGACGTTGCAGTAGGCGCCGACACCGGCCGCCTGCGGTGCGTTGTTGGTGTGCGAGACGATCGTGCGGCCGCCGATGGACACCCGGCACGTGACCGAGCCCGGGTCACCGCCGGGATGGATGCCCGTGAAGGTCAGAAAGCGGGCACTGCCGCCGTAGTCGTAGGACGTCGACCACGGCAGTCCGGCGACCACCACCTCGGGTTCGTCGTTGGGACCGAAGTAGGACACCTGTACGCCGTCGCCGAAGGTGCCGGTCAACTCGAACGTGATCGGCACCGCGGCCGCCGCCGTTCCCGGGGTCATCAGCAGGAGACCCGCGCCGAGGACCGCCGACACAGCCACCGCGCCCAGTCGACGCGCGAACGATGAGGATGCCATCGATCCATCCTCGCACCGTCCGGCGGGGCGCCGTCGCACCAATTTCGTGCAGCTCAGCCCAACCCCGGCACGATGTCGCCAAGGCTGAAGGTCACCGGGTGTTCCAGTTGCGCGTAGGTACACGACCGCGGATCACGGTCCAGACGCCAGCGATTGAACTGCGCCATGTGGCGGAACCTCTCACCCTCCATGTGCTCGTAGCGCACCTCGACCACCCGTTCTGGACGCAACGGCACGAACGACAGGTCCTTGCCGGCGTTCCAGCGCGAACCGCCCTGGTTGCGACGGGCGGTGCCCGACGACTCCTGCTGCGCGGCCCAGTTCCACGGATGGTCGTCGAAAGTGGTTACCAGCGACTGCAATTCGATGAACAGCTGCTTGCGCCTCGCCATCGGGAACGCGCCGATCACCCCGACCGAGGCCAGCCTGCCCGTGTCGGTGTACAGCCCAAGCAGCAGTGACCCGATCGCGTCGTCCCCTGACTTGTGCAACCGGTACCCGGCGAGCACGCAGTCCGCGGTGCGCTGGTGCTTGATCTTGAACATCGTCCGCTTGTTCGGCTGGTAGGTGCCCGCCAGTGGTTTGGCGACGACGCCGTCGAGGCCGGCGCCCTCGAAGTCGTCGAACCACCGCCGGGCGGTGTCGAGGTCGGTGGTCACCGGGGTCAGGTGCACCGACGGACCCGAGTCGCGCAGCGCCTCCGCCAGGGCTTCGCGCCGTTCGCCGAATGGCCGCCCGGTGTAGTCGTCGTCGCCGAGGGCGAGCAGGTCGAAGACGATGAGACTCGCCGGTGTCCGCTCGGCCAGCATCGCCACCCGCGAGGCGGCCGGGTGCAGGCGCAGCTGCAGGGCGTCGAAGTCCAGACCATGGTCGGTGGCGACGACGATCTCGCCGTCGACGACGCAGCGGGGCGGCAGCTCCGCGGTCACCGCGGCGACGACGTCGGGGAAGTACCGCGTCAGCGGCCGCTCGTTGCGGCTGCCGAGCTCGACCTCACCGGCGTCGCGGAAGCAGATCGTCCGGAACCCGTCCCACTTCGGTTCGTAGGAGGCGCCCGACGGGATGTCGGGAACCGACTTGGCCAGCATCGGCGACACCGGCGGCATGACGGGGAGGTCCATCGCCTCATTGTCGTCGAGGTGATGCGCACGGCGCCGGCAAGGGTTGAGGACGCCAAGACGTCCCTCTCGTTCACGGGACCCGCAGTGGTGGAAGGCCTGCCACGTCGTCTCTCGCAGGTAAGATCGGATGCCGATATCGGATTCGTCACTAACTGGGCGTGGAGGGATGGATGAGAGAGTTTCAGCGCGGCGCAGTGCGGCTGCACATCCTGCATCACGCCGCGGTCGAGGACGTCCACGGTGCCTGGTTGACCGAGGAGCTAGCGCGCCATGGCTACGACATCAGCCCCGGCACCCTGTACCCGACATTGCACCGTCTGGAAGCCGACGGTCTCCTCACCTCCCAACAGCAGGTCGTAGACGGTCGCACCCGGCGGGTCTACCGGGCGACGAAAGCGGGCAAGAAGGCGCTCGCCGAGGACCGTAAAGCCCTGGCGGAGTTGGCCCGTGAGGTTCTCGACGAGCATTGACGGCCCCGCACCGAGCCAGTTCACGCCGTAGTCAGCGGCGCGTCAGAGTTCGGCGCAGACCGTAGATCACGGCGCCCAGCGCGATGACGGCGGCGCCGGTGAGCACCGAGGCCAGCGGTAGCGCGAACGCCAAGACCACACAGCCCGCCACGCCGACGATTGGCACGACCCGGGCAGGACGGCCCTCATCCGGGGTCAAGGTCCAGGCGGCGGCATTGGCGATCGCGTAATAGATCAGCACCCCGAATGAGGAGAAGCCAATCGCGCCACGCACGTCGACGGTCGCCGCGACCACGATCACGACCGCCCCGACGGCCAGCTCGGCGCGATGAGGGACCTTGAACCGCGGGTGCACCGCGGCCAGCACGTACGGCAAGTGGTGATCGCGGGCCATCGCCAAGGTGGTGCGCGACACCCCCAAGACCAGGGCCAGCAGTGATCCCAACGCCGCGATCGCCGCGCCGGCCTGCACCACCGGCACCAGCCAGTCCACACCCGAAACTCGGACTGCATCGGCCAGCGGGGCACTCGAGGAGCCCATCCGGTCAGCGCCCAGCACCGCCAGCACCGCGACCGCGACCACCGTGTAGACGACCAAGGTGATCCCCAGCGCCAGCGGGATCGCCCGAGGAATGGTGCGAGCCGGGTCGCGGACCTCCTCACCAAGCGTGGCGATGCGGGCATAGCCGGCGAAGGCGAAGAACAACAGCCCGCCCGCCTGCAACACCCCACCCACCGTCATGTCGGCACCGATCTCCAGACGGCCGGCGTCGGCATGTCCGGAGGACAGGCTGGCGACGACCACCAGCGCCAGTACTGCTAGGACGACGGCCACGATCACCCGGGTCAGCAGCGCCGACTTCTGCACACCGCGGTAATTCACCGCGGTCAGCGCCACCACGGCAGCGACGGCAACCGCATGGGTGTACGCGGGCCAGACGTAGGCGCCGACGGTCAATGCCATCGCCGCACACGACGCGGTCTTGCCGACCACGAACGACCACCCAGCCAGATAGCCCCAGAAATCGCCCAACCGCTCCCGCCCGTACACGTACGTGCCGCCGGACTTGGGATATCGGGCGGCCAACCGGGCCGACGATGTCGCGTTGCAGTACGCCACCACCGCGGCGACCGCCAAGCCCACCAACGCCCCGGTCCCGGCTGCCGCCGCAGCCGGCCCCAGCGCGACGAAGATGCCCGCCCCGATCATCGATCCAAGACCGATCACCACCGCGTCGAACACACCCAGCCGACGCTGTAACTGCGGCTGATCGTCCTGTGGCCGTGTCGTCATCGCCCTCCGCCCCGTGATGCCGTCGATTCTTCGGTAACGATATCCGATATCGGTAGGCGTTACCGGGCGAGACCCCGGTTGTTCAGGTCGTCAACGGCGCCGACGTCTCTGGCGCGGCCGGAATTCACCGATATGACGGCTCGATGCGGTCGCTGTGCGGCCAACGGGTTGATGCCTCGTGAAAGCCGTTGCCTTGCTTCGGATTCTCGGACCCGGAGATCCAGGATGCCTTCCTCCAGCGCGGCGACCTCGCTGAGCCAGGCTCGCTCCTTCGCCTCGACGAGGCCCTGCTTGGCGTTCTCGGGCCTCTCACTGAGGCGGCTCGACTGAACAGGGTCGACGTGCAAGAAGCGGCATCGGGTAGGTCGAACGCGTAACTTCGAACCGTGAGTGGACTGCAATCCGGCGCCGCCAGCTCCCGCAGGTATGACATTGATCCCGATCCCGGGTCTACGTGAGTATGGGAACCGTGCACCTACCCGTGATGCCGCCCGTCGAACCGATGCTGGCCAAGGCGGCCGGCAAGGTACCCGACGATCCGGGGGTGTGGTCCTACGAGCCGAAGTGGGACGGCTTTCTTCACTGGACTTGTCAACCCAGGTGTGGTGGTCGCTCCGCCATCGCACCCCTCTGACAAATCAAGAGGGCTGATTACTTTCTGAGTGCTGACGATGCGCCGGTCACGTTCTCACCACGCGAAGCGAAGCGCGAGAACTGTTCGCCAATCCGGATCTGCAGTTGGCCGCCAAAGCCGACGTCAAACGCTGGGTGCTCACCCACAAGTACACCGACCTCGCCGACGAATTCCGAAGTCGTATAGAAGCTTCCAGCCCGTTCCCGCCGGTCCATTCGAGTCTCAAGTAACGAGCCCGAGAACCGGAAGAAAACCGACCAGGAACGTCGAGCACTCAACACCGCTACTTCGGGCGCCGGTAACCGCCTACGCGAGAATCACCCACGAACTGCATACCGCGCTGCCTGATCGGACCGCGTCACCATTACTGGCCGAAAAGGGGGAGACAAGTCACCGCAACTGGGTCGTTGACTAGTTGGGCTCAATGCGTCGCTCCGCCCCTGGGTGGTGAACGGACGGACCAAGCTGAGGGGGACTTGCGCACTCGTAGCTCTCATGAACCGCAGGTTCTGGTTCGTTGCCGCGCACATCCGTGGCGGAGTTGCTCGCGACTCGGTTCGATCGACGGAGGATTCGTCGGATGAGGAGGCCGATCACAACGAGGACCACCGCCAGTGCGACGACGAGATTGTTGATGTTTCCGGTTGCGCGTGCGAGCCAACCCTGGAGCGCGACTTCGGTGTCGGCGCTCAGGAAGCCGCCCAGGTTTGCCGTGCCAGCGGTGAGCAGGAAGAGGACTCCGATGCCTATGAAGAGCGTTCCGGAGATTAGCGAGGTGGTGTGGGTGTGGATCGGGCCGACGCGTACCGCTTGCCCCCGCAACCACTTTCGGTGCCCGAGGTCGAACTTGTCCCACAGTGCTGCGAGCACGGCGAGTGGCAGCGTCATCCCGGCGGCGTAGATGGCCATGAGGAGCGCACCGTACGGGGCGTCGCCGCCGGCCACCGCAACGGTCAGGACCGCGCCCAGGAGGGGCCCGGAGCAAAAGCCCGCCAGTCCGTAGACGGTGCCCAGGATGAACACCGACAGACGGTTGGTGATGGCTGTTGCGCCGGTGATGCGGTGTGCGATTCCGACGTTGAATCCCTTGCCCATCAGGATCATCACTCCGAACGCGATGATGACCCACGCGCTGACGAAGGTGGTCTGGGATCGGTAGGTGGTGATAGCCGATCCGAAGGCACCCACCCCGGCGCCAAGCGGAACCAGCACCGCGGCCAGTCCCAGGAAGAAGATCCCGGTGCGTGCCAGCAGCGTTCCGAGGCCGTCGAACGCGTAGGCGAAGAACGACGGGAGGAGCAGTGCCGAGCATGGGCTGAGAATCGCGAGGAGGCCACCCAGGAAGGCGCCGAGGACGCCGATCTGCGTCATGAGCTGGCGGGCCGCCCTGCGGCGAGGTTGTCGATCAGAGTGAAGAACACCTCGGGCGGTTGCGCTCCGAGTACCGGTGTGCCGTGAACGGAGAACGCTGGCGTGGAGGATATGCCAAAACGGTTGGCGACCTGCAGGTCGGCGTTGATCGCGGCGTCGTAGGTGTTGCTCGCGGCGTCGGCGGTGAAGCGTGCCAGGTCGGGAACGCCGGCCTGTTGGGCGAACTCTCGAAGTGCTGCCGGGGTGAGGTCAGGGTGGCCTTTGGGGGGTGCGGCCTGGTAGACGGCGTTGACGAACGGCCAGAACCTACCCTGGGCGGCGGCGGCCCGCCCGGCGCGGGCGGCGGCCATGGACTGCTCACCGAAGATCGGCATGTCGCGCCATTCGATGCGCAGCACGCCGCTGTTGACGTACTTGTCGACTAGTTGAGGTTCGGTGGTTCGCGTGAACTGCGCGCAGAACGGGCAGCGGAAGTCGGCGAACTCGATGAACGTCACAGGCGCGGTGACCGAGCCTTGTGCCATGGGGTCATTGGGTTGGCGTCGCGCCAGATCGCCTAGTGGACCGAGCGGCGCGGCAGCAGGTGCGCCGACTGCGGCTGAGGTCGCGGTCGATGTCCCCGCCGCCGATGCGGACGTATCGCTGGCGTGTTGTCGCACCACCAGAACGGTGATGATGATCAGTGCGATGACTATCGCTACGGCGAGCAGCGCAAGGTCGCGACGTCGTGACGTCTCGGTCGGTGGGTGTTCAGGCACTCGGTTCCCTTCTTGGTGACGTTGACGGCGGGGGGCCATCTCTGACCGTTTCGTGCTGCGTGTGGACTTACGCCACGTCGAAGGTGGCGGTTGCCCATGAGTTGTTGGCATATCCCTTCGGATTCCACAGTGTCGCAGCGGATTCGGGTTGGGTGGAGCCGGTGCTGTCCCAGGCGCGGACGGTGACGTGCAGCGCTCCGGGTGCCGCGCAGAGCGCGAAGGACCACAGCCGCCAGCTCCACTTGCTGTACGCGGGTTCCAGGTCCGCTTGAGCCCACGAGGTGCCGCCGTCACAGGACACGTCGACGCGCTCGACGGTGCGGTCGTCCCCGGCCAGGGCGTAGCCGCGCAGGGTCACCGGTCCTGCCGGCACCGTCGCACCGTCTTCGGGTGCCAGGATGTCGCAGTTCAGCGCGACCGAGGACAGGGAGATGCCGTCCCCCGGCTCTGCGGTGTCCGGGTCGGCGTCGGCGGGCAGGATGCGGTAGGCGGTGGCCTGGAAGAAGTTGTCCGACGGTTCGGGTTGCACGGTGATCGACGTGATCCACTTGATGCTGCGGGCGCCGATGTATCCGGGAACCACGACGCGTACCGGTCCGCCGTGTACCCGGGGCAGGGGTTGACAGTTCATCCCCCAGGCCAGCAGGACTTCCTCGGACATGGCCTTGGTCAACGGAATCGACCCGCCGTAGGGTTGCGTCGGGGTGGCCAGCTCGGAGACGTCGGGGGCGCCGAACGCCACGTGAAGCGACGCGTCGATCTTCACGCCGGCGGCCTGGAGAACGTCGCGCAGGCGCGCTCCGCGCCATTCGGCGGTGGAGGTGGCTCCCGGACCCCAGGGGTCCTCTCCCGGGATGTCGCGAACTTGGTTGTATCCGGTTCGGCGGTTTCCCGCGCATTGCAGGGTCGCGATCACCGCGTGGGTGCGAAAGCGGCCGGTCAGTTCGGCGAAGGACAGGGCCAGGGGTTCGGCCACCAGGCCGTCGATCCTGAGCTGCCAGTCGACCGTGGCGAGTTCGGGGATGGGTCCGTGGTTGCGGCTGTAGAAGGTGTCCACCGGGGTGACGTCGCGCCCGGACAACGCCGACGGGGCGGGTTCGGCGTTGAACGGTGTCTCTTCGTGGACGATGGTGTCGGGCCGCTTGCTCCACATCGGTGGCTCCTCTCTCGGGGTGGGGTGACACCGCGGTTGGGTCGACCGGATCAGCGGGCGAGTTCGATGCCGGCGGTGGTGACGACGTAGATCGCGATGACGAGCAGCAGGATCGCGAAGCTGCGGGTGAGGGCGTTGCCGGAGATCCGGTCGCTGACCGCGGTGCCGGCGAAGGACCCGGCGACGGCGGCCAGGGTGAAGGGGATGACGATCTGCCAGGGGATGCTGGCGGTGCCGAGTCGTTCGGCGAAGGCGCCGGCGCTGGTGATGGCGATGATGACCAGCGACGTGCCGACGGCGACGGGCATCGAATACCCCAGCGCCAGCACCAGGGCCGGGACGATGAGGAAGCCGCCGCCAACGCCCAGGAAGCCGGTGAGGAATCCGACGACCAGCGCGGCGGCGACGAGCTTGCTGGCTTGCGCGGTGGTGACCCGCGGCTTCGTGACGGTGGCCACGGCCCCTGGTGAACGTGAAACATCGGCAACCGGTTTCGCGTCAGTCGTCGAGCGGTCGTCGGATTCGGGCGCAGTGCATTTCCTGGTGCGTCGCAGCATCGCGACCGCGGCCACCACCATCAGCGAAGAGAACGCGATCAGCAGGATCTGCGGGTCCACGGCGCGGTTGAGGATCGAGCCGCCGAACGCGGTGACCGACCCGATGATCCCGAATACCGCCGCGGCCTTCCACCGGACGTGTCCGCCGCGGGCGTGGGCGACCGCGGCGATCACCGAGGTGATGCCCACGATGATCAGCGAGGCGCTTGTCGCGGACTGCGGGCCCACGTGAAGCAGGGACACGAGCACGGGCACGGTGAGGATGGATCCGCCGCCCCCGAGGGCGCCCAGGCAGAGGCCGATCAGGACTCCGCAGGCGATGGCGATGGCGACGGTGGACATCTCAGATGACCGTGCCGGGGGTGCCGTCGTCGCGGAGAACGGGGTGTCCGGCCTTCTGCCAGGCCGTCATTCCTCCGGACAGGTTGTGCACCGCCAACCCGGCAGTGGCCAGTTTCGTAGCGGCCTTGCTCGACCGACCTCCCGAGCGGCAGACCACGACCAGCGGCCCCATGTCGGTGTGCGCGGAGGGATCGAGGTCGCCGAGGGGCACGTGCACCGCATTCGGCGCGTGACCTGCGGCCCATTCGTCGTTCTCACGGACGTCGATCAGACTTGCCGTGCCCGCGTCGATCATCTGCTGGGCGGTGGCGGGGTCGACGTCCTGCACTGGTTCGGCCATGCGATTCTCCTTTACTCGGTGATGACGTTTAGCTCCGTGACAATGATTCGGCGGTGAGGAACCGGTACCCCTCACTGGGTGAGAAGCGGGCACTCACGGTGAAGCGGTCACCGCGAATTACGGTGTGGCGCAGCTCCACCGGGCGTTCGTCCATGAAGCTCAGGCGTCTGATCGCCAGTGCAGCCGACCGCTCGTCCAGATCGAGCAGGGTGGCGTCGGCGGGTTCGGGCACCACCGCGGTGACGTCTTCGCGGCCCCCGGTGAGTCGGATGCCGCAGCGCGTGTCGAGTTCGATGTAGAGCGCAGTGTGGGTGAAGCTCGCCTCGAGAAGGGGTTCGGCGAGCTCGGCGGGCAGCCAAGCGGAATCCAGCGCCAGCGGTAGGTCACCGGCCATGCGGAGGCGCTCCAGATACACCAGGGGGGCCTCGGGGCCCATCTCCAAGGTCGCGGCCACCGCCGCGTCGGTGCGGATCTCCAACGCCCGTACCACGCTGTACTGGGTCAGGCCGGTGGCTTCGACCGCGGCGAAGAGGCTGTACAAGGCTCCGAGGGGCTGCTCGATGACCGGTACGTCGGCCAACCGGGTGGCGCGGCCGCGTTCGGCGATCAGCACGCCGTCGGACCGCAGGTGACGCAGCGCCTCACGCACGGTGTGACGACTCACACCGTAAGCAGCGGTCAAGGCGTGTTCGCCGGGAAAGCCGTCGGTGAACTCCCCAGCGGCGATGCGCTCGACGAGATCGTCGCGCAGCTGGGCCCACAACGGCAGTGCGCTGGACCGATCCATGCGACCGCTCAGATCATCATCGGCCACGCCGAACCTCCACTTCGGGAAACACTGCTCGCCGCCCTTGATTGCTCCCGGGAGGGTGCATTCGCGGCGAACACCCGCTACTCTAACCTAATGTACGTACATCCGTACGCCCGTTCAAGGAGTGATTGCCGTGCAGGTTGAAGTGATCTCTACCGAGGATCTCGGTGACCGCAGCTATCTGGTCCACGACGGAACCGCCGCGGTGGTCGTCGACCCACAACGCGACGTCGACCGCGTCGAGAAGGTGCTCGCCGACCTCGGGGTCCAGTGCGCGATGGTCGTGGAGACCCACATCCACAACGACTACGTGACCGGCGGCTACGACCTGGCCATGCGCAGCGGGTGCCCGTACGTGGTCAACGCCGCCGACGAGGTGTCCTTCGCCCGCCTCGCGGTGCGCGACGGCGATGAACTCACCGTCGGCGCGATGACCATCCGCGTCATGGCGACCCCCGGTCACACCGACACCCACCTGTCCTATGTGATCTCCGAAGGCGGCGAGACTCCGGCAGTGTTCACCGGCGGCTCGCTGCTGTACGGCAGCGTCGGGCGGACCGACCTCGTCGACGTCGACCGGACCGAGGAACTGACTCGCGCGCAATATCATTCGGCCCGTCGCCTGGCCGCCGAACTGCCCGACGCCACTCCGGTCTATCCGACGCACGGCTTCGGCAGCTTCTGCTCCTCGGGGTCGGCCGCCGGCGGCGACGGCGGCACCATCGGTGAGGAGAAGACGCGCAACGACGCGCTGGTGACCGAGGACGAGGACGCATTCGTCGACACCCTGATCGCCAACCTCAGCGCCTATCCGGCGTATTACGCCCACATGGGCGGCCTCAACCGTGGCGGACCCACCGCACCGGACCTGTCGCCCCCGGCGGTGTTGGAGGCCGAGCAACTGCGCCACCGCATCGATGCCGGGGAATGGGTGGTCGACCTCCGGGATCGCACCGCCTACGCCGCGTCCCACGTCCATGGCAGTGTGGGCATCGCACTCGGACAACAGTTCTCGACCTACGTCGGCTGGCTGATGCCCTGGGGCACACCCCTGACACTGATCGGCGAATCCGCAGAGCAAGTCGCCGACGCCCAACGGATGCTGGTCCGCATCGGCGTCGACGAACTCCAGGGCAGCGCCACCGGATCGGCGGAGGAGTTGAGCGCCGGCACGGCACCGTCGTCCTACCCGCGGCACACCTTCGCCGAACTCCCCGGTGCCCTCGTCGACGCCGGCTCCGCCACCGCATCCGACGCGGTGCTGCTCGACGTGCGCCGCGACGACGAATACGCCACTGACCACATCCCCGGCGCCGCACACGTCCCCATGCACCACCTGCTGGACCGACTCGACACCTTGCCGCCCGGACAACTGTGGGTGCACTGCGCCAGCGGCTACCGCGCCTCGATCGCGGCGAGCCTGCTCGACCGCGCCGGTCGTGACGTCGTCTTCATCGACGACTCCTTCGACAGCGCCGTCGACGCGGGGCTGACCAAGAAGTCCTGAGGCATACCCGCACCAGCTTCGACCTGAGGAGGTCTTTCCACATGACCAGCACCATCAGCCACCAGGTCGCCGTCATCGGCGGCGGCAACGCCGGCATCTCCCTGGCCGCCCGACTGCGGCGCGCCGGCCTGACCGACATCGGCATCATCGAACCCGCCGAATCGCACTACTACCAACCGTTGTGGACTCTCGTCGGCGGTGGCTGCGCACCAGCAGCCGAGAGCAAGCGCACCGAGGCCTCGGTCATGCCCCAAGGCGTGGGCTGGATCAAGGACCGCGCAGAGCAGATCGACCCCGACGCCCAAACTGTGTCCACCGCGTCGGGCACCACCGTGCACTACGACCACCTCGTGGTCTGCCCTGGCATCCAGCTGGACTGGACCGCCATCCCCGGCATGGCCGAATCACTGGACACCCCAACGGTATCCAGCAACTACCGCTACGACCTCGCCCCCAAGACGTGGGACCTGATCCGGAAGATGCGCTCGGGTACGGCGATCTTCACCATGCCCGCCGGCCCGATCAAGTGCGCCGGGGCGCCGCAGAAGATCGTCTACCTGGCCGCGGACTACTGGCGCCAACAGGGCGTTCTAGACGCCATCCGCGTCATCCTGGTCATTCCCACCCCCGGCATGTTCGGGGTGAAGGTGTTCGCCGACGAACTGGAACGCGTGGTCGCCAAGTACGGCATCGAGGTCCGCAAGAACAGCGAAGTCACCACCGTCAACCCCGACACCCGCACCGTGACGATCACCGACAACGCGGCCGAGACCACGCAGGAGGTCGGTTACGACATGCTGCACGTGGTGCCCCGTCAGTCCGCACCGGACTGGATCAAGGCCAGCCCCCTCGCCGACCCCGACAATCCCGGGGGCTACGTGCAGATCGACAAGAACACCATGCGCCACATCAGGTTCGACAACGTCTTTGCCTTGGGCGACGCCGGATCCTCACCCAACTCCAAGACCGGCGCCGCGATCCGCAAACAAGCCCCGGTCGTCGCGGCCAACCTGCAAGCCAGCCTGGCAGGAAAGCCACTGACCGCCAGCTACGGCGGCTACGCGTCATGCCCGCTGACCACCGCGCGCAACAAGATGCTGCTCGCCGAGTTCGACTACACCATGCAACCCGCACCATCGATCCCACTCATCGACACCACCCACGAGCGCCGCGACATGTGGTACCTCAAACGCCGGGGACTACCTGCGATGTACTGGAACCTCATCCTCACCGGCAGGGCATAGGGCGGCCATGTTGATCGCGTCGGCGTGGGACGCCTACTACGCCGGGGTCGAGCACCCCTTCTGCACGGCCACCTCGACGGCGCTGACGTCTCGGATCGACCGGCTCGCGCCGGGGCGGGCGATCGACTTGGGCTGCGGCCTCGGACGGCACGCCCGCCATCTCGCCGAATCGGGCTGGTCGGTCCAAGCCGTGGACTTCTCCCGCGTCGCCATCGAAATCGCCTCCACAGCAGAAGGACCCAAGGTTGGCTATCACGTCGGCGACGTCACACGGTGGCGACCAGCCGAGCCGGTCGACCTGATCCTGGTCAGCTACCTGCACCTGCGGATCGATGACCTCGACGCACTCCTGGCCGCGGCCAGGACGTGGCTCGCGCCCGGCGGGCACCTGCTCTACCTCGGACACGCCCACCACGTCGCCGTCGACGGCACCGGCGTGCACGTGATGTTTCCCGACATCGCCGACCTGGCCCGCGCCTGTGCTGGCATGCGCATCGACGAAATGGCCCACGTCGTTCACGCCCACCTGGACACGAACACCGTCGACGTCCTCCTGCACGCCCGAAGCTGGTGGAGCCAGGACACCGCACTGCCCATGGCCTTGGCGGGTTCCGACGCACCGCCGCGCACGGCAGACCGGGCCGCTTCGCCCGCTCCCACCGCCAACGCCGGTGTCACCGACCCCCCGGGTGGCGACGTCGTCGCCCACGGCACAGCACCGGTGCGCACGGTTGCTCAGACACCTGAATGGGAAGGATTCGACGAGGTCGAGTAATGCACACCAACGCTGAAGCAGACCGGATCGACAGACGATCGCCCGTCACCCGACGTCACGCGCTGACGTTGTTGACCTTCGGGGTGGTTGCGCCTGGGGCACTTGCGGCCTGCGGAGGCCGGACGACTGAACAAGCTGGTGCCCCGCCCGCACCGCCACCGCCTGCGGCCGTCAGTTATCAGCCCCCCAACGCCGCCCGCGACATCGCCCCCACGATGCCCGCCGGGGTCGCAGTCAGCAACGGCTGGTTGCAGCGCATCACCTTGAGCACCAGTGACGGAGCCCCCGTAAACGGTGTAATCAGCCGCGATCGCACGACGTTCACCGTCACCGCGGCAATGGACTACGCCACGTCCTACACCTGGGCAGGCTCAGCGGTCGGCCGCGACGGCAAGGCGGTCCCACTGGCCGGGAGCTTCACCACCGTCGATCCGCAGACTCGAGTCAACGGGCAGTTCCAACTCACCGACGGCCAAGTGGTCGGCGTCGCAGCGCCGATCATCATGCAGTTCGACGCGGCCATCGGCGATGACGCGAAACCCGCCGTCGAACGCGCCCTGACCGTCACCACCACCCCGACGGTGGAGGGCGGCTGGGCCTGGCTGCCCGATGAAGTCGGCGGCTCCCGCGTGCACTGGCGTACCCGGGACTATTACCCCGCCGGGACCAAGGTGCACGTCGCGGCCACCACCTATGGCGTCGATTTCGGCGACGGCGCATTTGGCGCCCGCAACTCGACGTTGGACGTCGAGATCGGCAGGCGACAGGTGGTCAAGGCCGACGTCTCCTCGCACCGGATCCAGGTCCTCACCGACGCCGGCGTCATCCTCGACCTGCCCGCCAGCTACGGGGAGGCCGACCTGCCACGCAACATCACCCGCAGCGGCATCCACGTCGTCAGCGAAAAGTACGAGGACTTCTACATGTCCAACCCCGCCGCCGGGTACTTCGACGCGCACGAACGCTTCGCAGTCCGAATCTCCAACAACGGTGAGTTCATTCACGCCAATCCCAGCACCACCGGAGTGCAGGGCAGCAGCAACGTGACCAATGGCTGCATCAACCTCTCGACCGACAATGCCCAGCAGTACTTCGACACCGCCATCTACGGAGACCCCGTCGAGGTCACCGGCACTTCGGTCGAGCTGTCCTACGCCGATGGCGACATCTGGGACTGGGTAGTGAATTGGGACGACTGGAGGGCGATGTCGGCGGTCCCGCCAGCAGGCGTGGTCTCCCGCGCCGGTCAGACGCCCAACTCTCCATGACCTGGCGACCACCACGCTGGCCAGGTCGACGCACTCGAGGTTCCCGCACCGCCCAGACCAGCAAGGAGAACGACGATGGCCACTGACGACGATGATCAGCCCGGGCTCGTCATCCACCTGAGCAGCGGTGCGGAAGACGATTGGCGCACGGCCTTGCGCTATGCGGCCAACTTCACCGCCGCCGCCGGCGGCGGCCGTCGGGTCGACGTCGTGGTCAACGGCCCCGCGTTGAGTCTGGTCCTCGCCGACTCGATTCTGCACGGCCAGGTCAGCGAGCTGTACGCGCTCGGGGCAGTCGAATTCAGTGCCTGCGCCAACACCATGGCCGCCCAAGGGGTGGAGTCCACCGAGCTGCACCCCGCCGCCCGCGTCGTCGCGGCCGCGGTAGTGCACCTCGCGCAACGCCAATGGGCCGGTTGGGCCTATCTGCGCCCATGACCGTCTCAGCAATTCCCCTGCGGCCGTTGCTTACCTGGCCCCGCCGGCGGTGGATCGCCGCCGGCGCCGCCGCGCTGGCGACCATCGTGTTGGTCGGCGTGCCCACCGACCTCATCGACACCCCGCTGTTCTCCCGCGAGGTACCGCCGACCTGGTGGTCCTGGCCGGTCCTCATGCTGACCGCGACGTTGACGGGACTTCTGGTCGCCACCTACGTCGCCACGCCGCCCGCCACCGGGTCCGACCGCTCGGCGTCGCGTGCCGGGGGTGTCGGCGGGCTCCTCAGCTTCTTCGCCGTCGGCTGCCCGGTGTGCAACAAGCTGGTTCTGTTGGCGTTGGGCACCAGCGGTGCGCTGCGATGGTTCCAACCCGTGCAGCCCGTGCTGTCGGTCGCGGGGCTGCTCCTGCTCGGCTGGGCGTTGCGTGCCCGGCTGCGCACCGAACAGGCGTGCCGCATGCCGCAACGCGCACGGTCGTGATTGGGCCAGGGGCAGCTCCAGGGTGTCGCCGGGCGTCCTCGCGGCAGGGAGGTGGGAACGTGGCGTTCAGCGCCGAAGCGACATGAGACATCTGAGAAGCCCTTTGGCCTTCGGTGCCGCGATCCTGGTCACCGGCGTGTTCAGCGGACTGATCGGTGGATCGGTGACGTGGCTGGTCCGTGCCGTGCAACACCTCGTCTACGGCTACGACCAGGGGCCGCTGGTGGCGGGCATCATCGCCGCGTCCAGCGAACGCAGGATCCTCGGCCCTACCCTGGGGTGCGCTCTGGCAGGACTGGGGTGGTGGCTGTTGCGTCGCACGACTTCAGTACCAGCACTGGATGATTCGATCCGCGTGGGTCGCCCGTTCCCGGCGCTTCTCCTGGTGGGTGATGCGCTACTGCAGGTGCTCGCCGTGGGCTCCGGCGCCTCGCTCGGTCGAGAGCAAGCGCCCCGGATGCTCGCCGCGGTCGGTACCGGACTGTTCATCCGCACCGGCTCCATTCCTCCTGCGCAACGACGGATGCTCCTGGGCGGGGCTGCTGGGGCAGGGCTTGCGGCGGTGTACAACGTGCCGGCCGCCGGTGCCCTCTTCGCCTGCGGCATCGTATTGCGCACCTGGCGGCCGCAAGCCATCCTCGTCGCCACCGCCACGTCGAGCATCGCGACGGTGACCGTATGGCCTCTCACTCACGGTGCCGCTACGTTCGACTGGCCAGCAACGGATTTCACGTCGGGCACAGCATCGCTCGCCGTGTCCGTGATCCCGGTCGCTGCCGTTCTCGGCGGTGCCTTCATCTGGCTCACCGAGCGCGCCAAACCACCGATCACGCCGGCGTCCTGGACGCTGATCGGGACCGTGGGGCTGGCGGGTCTGACCACGGGAGCGGCATCGACGTGGCTGCCGCAGTTGCCGGGCAACGGCAAGAGCATCGTGCTCGAAAGCCTCAATGGTGCAGGCCCACTGGTAGCACTCACCCTCGCCGTCGTGCTCAAGCCGGTGCTCACCGCTTTGTTCCTACGGGCGGGAGCGGTGGGCGGAATGATCACCCCCGCGCTGTCGACCGGCGCCGCCGCTGGCGCGTTGATCGCCCTCACCGTCGATCAGTTCGGGGGGCATGCCAGCGTTCCCATCATGGCTCTGGCGGGAGGTGCTGCGATGCTCGCAGTCACTCAGAAGGCGCCTCTCTTCGCCGCGGTATTCACCGCCGAACTCACCCACCCACCAACTCAGATGTACGGGGTGCTCGTCGGGGTCGCTGCCGGCGCGCACGTCGTCGGCAAGCTGCTGTGGCGGTGCGCTCGATGAACGGCACCAGTCGACGGCGACCAAGGCATCGAGTCCCGCGTTGGGCGTCGCTTCCGGGTCGTTGCGCACTAGCCAGGCACACCGCTGTTCCTTGGCCGTGGCCTCGCCTGCCGCAACTGATCCTGGGATGTCGATGTCAAATACCTGGATTTTCATGGGGTTTGGTCGATCCGCTAGGTTGACGCAGGTGTCGCGTCGAGATGCGGTTGGACGAGCCGGGCATCGTGGTGGGGACGTGAGGAAGGTGAAGCGACCGTGACTCTGGCGTATCTGCCCAGCCCGGTTCAGGGTGTCTGGCATCTGGGGCCGATCCCGATCCGGGCGTATGCGTTGTGCATCATCGCCGGGATCGTCGTCGCGATCTGGCTGACCCAACGGCGGTGGACGGCCCGTGGGGGTAAATCCGAGGACGTCGTAGACGTCGCGTTGTGGGCCGTCCCGTTCGGCATCGTCGGCGGACGCCTCTACCACGTCATCACCGATCCCGAGCTGTACTTCCTACCGGGGCGCGACCCGTTGCGGGCGTTCTTCATCTGGGACGGCGGCCTAGGGATCTGGGGGGCGGTCGCCCTCGGCGCAGTGGGTGCCTGGATTGGTTGTCGACGCCGCAGCATCGACCTGCTGGACTTCGGCGACGCCTTGGCGCCGGGCTTGGTATTGGCCCAGGCGATCGGCCGATGGGGAAACTACTTCAACCAAGAACTCTTTGGACGTCCCACGACCCTGCCGTGGGCACTGGAGATCGATCCCGCCCACCGCCCTGCTGACACCCCGATGATCGGCCTGTATCACCCGACGTTCCTCTACGAATCGGTGTGGAACGTCGCCGTCGCGGTGCTGCTGTTGTGGGTGGACCGGAGATTCTCCGTGGCCCGGGGGAGACTGTTCGCGCTGTACGTCGCCGCGTACACCGTGGGGCGCGGCGCGATCGAGGCGTTGCGCGTCGATCACGCGAATCATTTCCTTGGGTTGCGGCTGAATGACTGGACGTCAGTGGTCGTTTTCCTCGCAGCGCTGACGGTGCTCGCGTGGCCGCGCCGTACCCAGGCCGTCACCGAGAACCGCGATGCCGTCGACAAGGTGATGCGTAACGGGCCACCCGCGGTCGACACGACGAACTGACATGACCACGGCCCTAAGCGTTGGGTATACCCCATTGGGTATCCTGGACTTCGGGACGACCGCATCGACGGACGTCATGACGACATCGGGGTTACGGACATGGTCGATGATGATGACAGCGTGGCGCTCATCCTCAACCGCCTACGGCGCGCTCACGGCCAACTGGCTGGGGTCATCTCGATGGTCGAGCAGGGACGCGAGTGCAAGGACGTCGTCACACAGTTGGCGGCGGTGTCTCGAGCGCTGGATAAAGCAGGATTCAAGATCGTCGCGACAGGAATGCGCCACTGCCTCATCGGGGAAACACCAGACGGCGGGCAACCGTTGACCGAAGCCGAACTCGAGAAGCTCTTTCTCGCACTGGCCTGACGGCGCTCATCGCACGACGGATTCACGGACTGATCACACGGATGCGCAGTAACACCCGCGCGCATGGCGCAGCTGTCAGATTCGTTGAACTTCACCGTAATTCGCCCGACCTCATTGCGATCGCAGAGTAGCGGTCGGCTGCCTACTGCGTCACCCGCACCGTGGGCCAGGCCCAACGTTGGTACAGGCGGATGCACCCCGTTGCGGCGAAGAGTCTCATCGCCGCGGCACCCGTTGTCGCAGCGATGCTCTGCGACCACTGAGCATTGTGCCGAGTCATCGAGAAGCAACCAGCTGGGCCACGATCGATTGCACATCGCATACCGCGCCCCTGTTGTAGGGCAGCTTGGCCAACATCATGCCCATCGCGCACGTATTGGACACTGCTGCGAAGGTCAACCCGCCACCGATCCCCGCAGCCAGCCACTTGAGCCGCGGCACCGCGAGACTCCCGAGCACGCTAGCCAGGACAATCGAACCGGCGACCAGGCGGACCTGCCGTTCCAACTCCCACTTCTGCGCCCCCCGATTGACGTCGTAACCGTTGCCTTCCCAGGCAGTCATGCCGCCGCCGAGGACGTGAACGTTCGATAGTCCCGCTGCGCGCAGTGATTCCTCCGCCTGAGCTGCCCGCTGACCCGATCGGCATACCAGCACGACGTCCTCGTCGAGATGGCGACGAATCTCGTCCCGGTGTTCCCGCAGTAGATCCAGGGGCACGTTATGGGCGCCGGGGATGTGCGACGATTCGAACTCGCCGGGCGTTCGAACGTCGAGCAGACGGAGGCGCGCCGCGGATTCCAGCAGTCCCCTCAGGTCGGTCGCTGCGACGGTCATGGATGGGCTCATCTTGATCCTCTTGGTATGCAATGCCCCGATACCGGGATAACCGTGCCACTACGAAACACCCCTGGGGGTATGTTCCGGCTCAAGGTTTGCATACTGGGTGGGGTATGGCAAGTGCGCGCGGGCTGGATCGTGTGGCCGACTCCCGCTCACCGCGGCTGTTCGTCGCAATCAACGGTTAGGTGGCCAGCCCAGGGACGATGTCGCCCAAGGCGAACGTCAGGGGTTGTTCGAGTTGGGCGTAGGTGCACGAGCGTGGATCGCGGTCGGGTCGCCATCGGTTGAACTGCGCGGTGTGGCGGAACCGGTCGCCTTCCATGTGGTCATAGCGCACCTCGACCACTCGCTCGGGCCGCAGCGGGACGAACGAGAGATCCTTGCCGGCGTTCCAGCGCGACGTTTCGTTCTTGCGCGGTGTGCGGTCACCGGCGTCGTGGGCGGCCCAGTTCCACGGGTGGTCATCGAAAGTGGTTACTAGCGACTGCATTTCGAGGAACAACTGTCGCCGCTTGGCCATCGGGAAAGCGCCGATCACGCCGACCGAGGCGAGGGTGCCGTCGTCGGTGTAGAGGCCCAGCAGCAGGGAGCCGATCGCGTCGTCGCTGGACTTGTGCACTCGATAACCGGCGATGACGCAGTCGGCGGTCCGCTGATGCTTGACCTTGAACATGACCCGCTTGTCGGGCTGATAGGAGATCGTCAATGGCTTGGCGATCACGCCGTCCAGACCCGCTCCCTCGAAGTCCTCGAACCATCGTTGAGCGGTCGCGAGATTGGTAGTGGCCGGGGTGAGGTGAACCGAGGGCCCTGCGTGGGCCAAGGCCTGTTCGAGTGCAGCGCGACGTTCGACGAACGGCCGCCGGGTGTAGTCCTCGTCGCCCAGGGCGAGGAGATCGAACGCGACATAGGACGCAGGCGTCTGCTGGGCGAGCGTTCGCACCCGCGAATCGGCGGGGTGGATGCGTTGTTGGAGTGCCTCGAAGTCCAAGCCGTGATCGGTGGCGATGATGATCTCGCCGTCGATGACGCAGCGCTCGGGTAGCTCGGCGGTGATCGCGACGACCAGTTCGGGGAAGTACCGGGTCAGGGGGCGTTCGTTGCGGCTGCCCAGCTCGACCTCTTCGCCGTCGCGAAAGCAGATCGAACGGAACCCGTCCCACTTCGGTTCATATGACGCATCGGGCGGGATCGTCGGGACCGACTTGGCCAACATCGGTGAGACCGGCGGCATGACGGGGAGCTTCATAGTCTCATTGTGGTCTCTGGTCGGCGAACGGGTTGGTGCCGTGTGAAAGTCGCTGCCGCGCCTCGGATTGTCGGATGCGAAGGTGCTTGATGCTTTCTTCCAGCGCGGCGACCTCGCCGAGCCACGCTCGTTCCCTCGCCTCGACGAGGCGCTGCTCGGCGTTGTCGGTCATTTCGTCGATGCGGCCCAGCTGGGCGGGGTCGACGCGCAAGAACCGGCATCGGGTGCAGGCGTGTTCGTGCACGCACGGTGTGCCGTAGGGGCGATGACACTCGCCGAGGGCCACCCGGCGCAGCAGGAAGTGTTGCTCGAACTCCGACCATTCGTCGTCATCGGCGACCCGGTCCTCGCCGATCGGGCGCAGCTGCCGTCGCCGTTCGATGAACGCCTGGTGGGCAGCAATGAGGTGCTCGGGAAACACCGCGGTGTAGCCACGGGTGGTGTCGAGGTTCAGGTGACCCAGCAGGGCAGCGGCGATGTGCAGCGGCAGACCGCCGTTGACGGCGTCGGTGGCGAACAGGCGGCGGAAGTCGTGCGGGGTGAACCTGATCGGCTGGCCGGCATCGCTGAGCCCGGCGACTACAGCCAGATGGTTGAGAATGCCGCGAAGGTAGTGCCCAGACACAACTTCCTGACGGGTGCCGACCTTGCGGGCGAACAGGTGCGGGAACGGTTGGCCGTGCACCTTCTCGTTGACGTCGTAGCGGACCGAGAGCGGTACGTGTTCCTGGCCGCCCTTGGCCCGCCGCAGCACGGCCAGCAGCACGTGCACCAATTCTGGTGTCATCGGCACCAGACGCTCGCAGTCGGTCTTACTGGGCACGATGTGCAGCAGCGGTACCAACGTGCCCGTCGTCGAGGCCGTGTAGTGGCGCAGCGACAACTGGGTCAACTCCATCAGCTCTTCGATCCGAATCCCGGTGTGGCGCAGTGTCTCGACCACCGCCCAACACCAGAACCCGTCGTCCTCGACCGCGGTGACGTCGACGCGTTGTGCTTCCCCGCGGATCCAGGATGGCCGCGGCTGTCCCGGCGCGAGCCGGGCCCACACCTTGGCCCGCTCGTCGATGGCCAGCCGCTCCGGTGGCGCATCGCGCACGAAGACGTAACCGTCGACCTCGAACTGGGCGTCGTGAGCGGTGACGCGAGCCTTCTCGAGAAACAGCGAGCTGCGCTCTTTGTGGTCGTTCACCGCGGCCAGGAACGTGGGCAGTAACGGGGTCAGCACCCGGGTGCGACTCTGCATCTGGCTCCGTTGGCGCCGCTTGTTCTTGGCCGCCGCGCGGCTCAGTGACCGCGGAACCGGGCACGGCGCCACCCACACACCCCAACGCACCGGATCGTCGTGGGACCATTCGGCCAGGTCGCGATAGAGGCCGCGGACCGCGAACAAGATCGAGTGGACCTCCCGACGTTCGCGCCCGTCCGTCGTCAGCGCCAGCCGCTCACGCCACGCCGTGATCACCTCTGGCGCCAGCCGCAGGTCGGTCTGCTGCGGGTTGATCTGCAGGAGCTCCCACCAGAACAACCGCACCAGCCGGTAGGCCAGGCCCTCCAATGAGCCGTAGTCCATGCCGGGCCGGATCTCTTCGAAGTAGTCCACCAGCAGATCCCGCACGCCCGAGGCGGGGATGCCGTAGCGGTCGACCAGGGTGACGACCGAGTGCTGTCGTGTGTTTCCCTTCGCTGACCACGCCGCCCGCAACGTCGGGGCTTCAGTGGCCAGCGGTCCGCCCAGCGCCACCAGCAGTTCCCACAACAGATGTTCTCGTCGTTGCCGTCCCGAGGTTTTCACCACGTCGGCGTAGTACAACAGATCGTCCCCGGTGATCTGCTCGATGGTCTTGCCGGTGCGAATCATCACCCGGGACAGGCCCGCTTCGACGTTGCGCCGATGCCGAGGCAGCGACGCCTGATAGTCGGCGAGCCGCCGCAACTCGGTGATGGCATTGCCACCGTTGACGTCGAGGAATCGAGCGGTGTTGACCTTGGTCCCGGAGTCGAGCATCCAGCTGTAGGACGGCCGCAACACCCGCAGTTGCAGCAGTGCGTTCATTCCCAACAGCGTGGGCGACATGCGGTCGTAATTCGGCAGGTCATCCTGGTACATCCAGGTCCTCGGCGCGGCATCCGAGCCACTGGCCAGCCACCGTTGCTCCCAGGTGCCACCAGGAAAGCCCATCAGTCGGGTGAGCAGCGCTCGCGTCCCGCGCACGATGGTCTGTCGGTATGGAGTTTTCGAGGAGCGGCAGAGCCGGGCGACTTCGTTACAGAGCTCCTCGACGGTCAACCCCTGCATCGCTGGTCCAGTGGCGTCGTTAGGCGAATCGGGAGGCGGCTGACTTGCGTCGTAGCCCTTCATGAGTCGCAATTTGCCGGTCCGGCCGAACCGGTCGTCCGGCGGGATCGCGGCCAGGTGTGGAGATTCGGGTCGTGACAACAGCGCGATCTGCGGGGCGGCCGCCGCGCGGGTGGCGGCCGCCTGTCGACGTGCCTGAGTCCGGGGGTCCTCGTCGTCGATGATCACGTCAGCGGAAGCCCCAAGAGCTCCCGCACCGCAGCAGCGTCGTAGCTCGGCTCGATCGTCGGCCCAAGGGCCGGTGGCCGGGCGTAGTGCTCGAGCACCTTGCCGACCAGGTCCTCCAACCGTGGCTGGGTATAGATCTGGGTGGTAGCGACGCTGGCGTGCCGCAGCACCGTCTGCACGTCGACCAACGTGAACGCCGGATCGGCGAGCAGCCGCGCCGCCGCGGTATGGCGGAAGTCGTGCAGCGACCAGTTCGTCCCCAAGCTGTCATTCGCCCGGCGCAGTACTGCGCGCATCGCGTGATAGTTCAGCGGTGCTGGCGCGGATCGTCGCGTCCACCACACCGGACCACCCGGACTCAACGGCGGCTGCTGCTCGGCGAGGTAGAGCGCCAACCACACGAACGAATCGACCGACGCCGGCACCACCTCCCGCGCCCGGCTGCCCTTACTGGTCACCGTGATCGTGTATCGGCCGGCATCGAGGTCGCCGTGACACAGCCCCAACAACTCCGACGCCCGGACGCCCGACGACAAAAAGAAACTGACCAGAGCGCGGTCGCGGTGGCTGCGCAACGCCGCGAACAACGTCGTCGCGGCCTCGTCCGGAATCCCTCGCCAGACCGGGCGGGGCGTCTTCTGCCGGTAGTTCGCACGCTTGTGAATGACGAAGTCCTGCATCGGATTATGGTGCGCATGCGGACGGCCACCACCACGCGTGCGTTGCACTGGCACCGGGTTGACCAGCGGCCCCAGGTTGGCCGCGCAGGCATGATCGTAGAACCCGAACAACACCGAGAGCTGATGATTGATCGTCCGCGCCGCGTAGTTCACCGGCAGCTCGGACTTCCCGGTCAGCGCATTGACCGAGCCGGGCGGAGGTCTGTCCGGGCCCCGGCGCAAGCGCTGAGGGTTCGGCGTCTCGCGCAGATACTCGACGAACGCGCGGACGTCGACGCGCTCGGCTCGCTCCCAATTGATCAGACGCTTATGCAGGAACCGGAACCACCGCAACAGGTCGAACGCGTAACTTCGAACTGTGAGTGGACTGCAATCCGACGCTGCCAGTTCCCGTAGGTATGACGTCGCCCCGAGATGCTCGGTATCGGGGAAGATCACCCGCCACGGCAGCCCGCTCGGCACTGACTCCACCCGACCCAACTCGGTCACAGCGCGATCCTCCGTCCGCACGCCTACTCGGTTCGAGAGGCTCGCCGAAGTTCAGTCAACTAGCCGCGCCCTGGCCTTCCGCGACGGTGACGACGTCGTGCTGCAGTCGCGCAGCGGCAAGGAACTGGGAAGATACTTTCCCGAGCTACTGGACGCGCTGCGCGACGAGCTGGCGCCGCGCTGCGTGCTCGACGGGGAGGTCGTCGTGCCGCGGGAGATCGACGGCCGCGTTCGACTGGACTGGGAGTCGCTGAGTCAGCGCATCCACCCTGCGCAGAGCCGGGTGTCGATGCTGGCCGAACAGACCCCGGCCCACTTCATCGGATTCGATGCGCTCGCCACGGGGCACGTGTCCCTGGTGAAGGAGACGTTTCGGACCAGGCGTCAGGCGCTGCTCGAGCTCGTCGACCAGAAGACGTGGTGCCACGTCACCCGCACTACCGAGGATCCCGGGGTTGGCACGCAGTGGCTGACGACCTTCGAGGGCGCCGGCCTGGACGGGGTGATCGCCAAGCGTCTCGACGGACTCTACCTGCCCGGCAAGCGCGACATGGTCAAGGTCAAACACGCCCGCGACGCCGACTGCGTGGTCATCGGATACCGCATCCACAAGAGCGGGCAGGGCGTCGGGTCCGTCCTGCTCGGGCTGTATACCGACGATGGCGAACTCCAGATGGTCGGTGGCGCAGCGTCGTTCAGCGTGAAGGCCAGATCGCAGATGCTCGCCGATCTCGAGCCGCTGCGTGCAGGCGAGGTCCGCGACGGTGACCCAAGCCGGTGGAATTCGGCCGCCGACAAGCAGTGGATCCCGGTGCGGCCGGAGCGGGTCGCCGAGGTGGCGTACGACCAGATGGAGGGAAACGGTGTCCACGGTCGACGTTTCCGGCACGCCGTGAAGTTCGTTCGCTGGCGCCCGGACCGCGAACCGGCGAGCTGTACCTTCGCCCAGCTCGACGTCCCGCTGAACTACGATCTGTTCGACGTATTGGAGTCCTGAGATGCCCACTCCCGCAGAAGAAGTCGACGTCGACGGAGTGGCGGTCCGGTTGACCAATCCGGACAAGGTGTACTTCCCGGCGCTTGGCTCGAAGGGAACCAAGCGGGTGCTGTTCGACTACTACCTCTCCGTCGCCGACCCGATGGTGGCGGTGCTGCGTGACCGCCCGACGCACCTGCAGCGCTTCCCGGATGGCATCGACGGTGAGGAGATCTACCAGAAGCGGGTTCCCGCAAAGCATCCCGACTACCTGCAGACGTGCACGGTGACGTTCCCGTCGGGCCGAACCGCGGATGCGCTGAAGGTGACCCATCCGTCGGCGATCGCATGGGCCGCGCAGATGGGCACCATCACCCTGCACCCGTGGCAGGTGCGTTGCCCCGACACCGAACACCCCGACGAGCTGCGCGTCGACCTGGACCCGCAACCGGGCACCGACTTCTCCGATGCTCGCAGCATCGCCGTGGAGGTGCTCAAGCCGGTGCTCGACGACCTCGGCATCGTCGGCTATCCGAAGACCTCGGGTGGCCGAGGCGTGCACGTCTTCATCCGTATCAGGCCGGACTGGGACTTCGTCGCCGTCCGCCGCGCGGGCATCGCGCTGGCGCGTGAGGTGGAGCGTCGCGCCCCGGACCGGGTGACCACGTCGTGGTGGAAGGAGGAGCGTGGTCAGCGGCTGTTCATCGACTACAACCAGAACGCTCGAGACCGGACCTTCGCCTCGGCGTACTCGGCGCGACGCACGCCGATCGCCACGGTGTCCACTCCGCTCACTTGGCAGGAGCTGACCACGGCCGACCCCGACGACTACACGATTGCTACCGTGCCGAAACTCGTTGCCACGCGCGCGGATCCGTGGGCCGAGATCGACTCGGTGGCCCATTCCCTCGAGCCGCTGCTGGACCTGGTCGCCGCCGACGAGGAACGCGGGCTCGGGGACCTGCCGTATCCGCCGAGCTATCCGAAGATGCCGGGCGAACCGCCGCGGGTGCAACCCAGCAAGAAGGTCGCGGCGCACTGGGACGACGAGGGCAATCCGGTCGCCAAGTGACCGGGGCTCGTCAGTTGCCCGTGATCCACTGGGCGACGCCGCTGTGCTTGGCGCAGGTGCCCTGCCAGTTGGTGTGCTGGGTGAACGAGTAGGAGCCGTCCTGACAGAGGGCCACGCGCACCGGTGGGGGCGGCGGAGCGGGAGCTGGTGCCGGGTCGGGTCCGCAGGGTGCGGCGTCGGCGGGGGCATCGACCGGGCAGTCGACTGGGTCGGCCGAGGCGGTCGGTGAGCTCAGCCCCATCGCGACCGTCGTCAGCGCGCACGCCAGGATGAACCGAAGCACGAGGACCCCTTTCCCGAATCAGCCGTCGTACCCACCGTAATACGGCCGCGACGGCGCCGGGAAAGCGTCAGCGGTGCAGCGGTACGACCTCGCTGGAGGCGCCGGCGGCGAGCCACGACTCGGGAATGCCATGATCGCGGCGCCAAGACACCGCGGTGGTGTAAACCGCCACGGAGCTGAGCTCGACGACTCCGACGATCATCAGTGGCCACACGATGCCCGCACAGAGGCTCAGGCACGACGAACTGAGGCGGGTGGTGGGACTGTCGGCCAGCTGCCGGCTGGCCACGTAGGTCGCGATCGTGGTGAGCACCCAGCCAGCCGAGTACACCAGCGCGAAGGTGAGAACCACGGCGTCTTCCCCCTCGACATCGAACGTTGCTGCTGGCAAATGTAATGCCCATCACAGCGGATTGCCAACTTTGCGAATATTCGCTCGGCGCGTCGTCTTCGCAGCTGAGCGGCCTGGCTACGCATCGCGGATTAGCCGGCAGCGGCAGGCGAGGCAAGGATTCCCCGGCGCCGGATTGGCAGCGCGGACGGGTGTTCCCGAGTATCGAGGGTGGTGCGACGAGTGCCAGGTGACGCCGAGCGATGGCGACGACGGTTCTCGTCGACGCCCCGCCCGCTCACGCAACCGGCATCACTGCCGCTATCTTGGCAAGCGCGTCAGGACGCCAGGGTGGCCTTGCCGGTCTGCTGCTGGCCGGCCCGGTCGATCCACACCAGGTCGACGACGTCGCCCGGGTAGTGCCGATCCAGCACGTCGGTCAACGCCGTTGCCGAGCTGAGCTGCTCGCCGTTGATGCTGAGCAGGACGTCGCCGTCGTGCAGACCCGCCTGTTGCGCCGGACCGCCGCGGAGCACCTCGAAGAGGATGACCCCGGGCAGGGTCTGGCTCTGCTCACGGGAGTTGACCCCGACCCCGAGAAGGGTGGGCGGGCCGATGTGCACCGAGTCCGACGGCGTGCGCGAGCGGATCTGACCCGCCACCCCGAGCGCATCGTTGATCGGGATCGCGAAGCCCGAACCGCCGGGGCCCATGCGGTAGTTGAGCGTCGCCGCCGTCGTCATGCCGACCACCTGTCCGGAGCCGTTGACGAGCGGGCCACCGGAGTCACCGGCCCGTACCGGTGCGGCGAACTCGATGAGGCCCCGCATCTGGTTGGAGCTGCCGGTGAGCTCGTCCTTGGCGCTGATGGTTCTGCCGAACGCCACCACCGCGCCCGCTTCCTGGGTCAGCGGGCTGGCCGAACCGCTGGCATTGCCGAGTGCCACGACGGGATCACCCTGGGCGAGCTGGGAGGAATCACCCAGCACGGCCACCGGTAGGCCAGCGGCGCCGCGCAGCTGCAACACGGCGACGTCGGCAGTGCGGTCGTAGCCCACCAGGTCGGCGGGGAAGGAGCGGCCCGTCACGGTGGCGGTGATGGTGTCTGCGCCCTGCACGACGTGGAAGTTCGTCATCACGACGCCGTTGGGGTCCAGGACGATGCCCGTGCCCGCGCCGATGGCGTGCTGGTAGTTGATCGTGGTGTCGATGCGCGCCACCGCGGGCTCGACCTGTGCGGCCACCCCGGCGAGATCGACCGGGGCGGCGGAGACCACCGCGGGTGCGACGAGCGTGGAGGTCGCCGCGACGGTCGCCACGACGGCAATGCCGAGTCGCCACCCGATGTGGAAACCGCGCATGGGCCACCTTCCGCCGTGTGTAGCTGGAGTTCTACCCACAATTCTGACGATGACATCGTGGGCTGTCGACGCGCCGGCCGACGACGTCAGTCGTCGAGGGCCACTCCGCGGCGTGACCGCCCGAACAGCCGCGACGTCGACTTGCCTTCTGGACGCCGGTTGCGCAACTTGCTACCGGAGTCATCGGTCGGGGATTCCTCGGCGTTACTAGCGGCGTCAGTGGCTTCGTCGCCGGGATGTGCGCTGGCCTCCTCGGTGGCGCTGGTCCCGGCAACTTCAGTGGCTTCGGCGAGTTCGGTGACTTCAGTGGCCTCGGAGGACTCCGCGGTGGCCTCGGCGGTGTCCGACTCCTCGGCCGTGACCGGCGCCGGAACCGCGACATTCGCGCCCGCGGGCTCGGCGTCGGCCGGCTCGGTCTCCTCGGCCTGGGTCTCGTCGTCCTGGGTCTCGTCGGCCTGGGTGTTGGCTGGCTCGGAGTCGGCCTCGTCGGCGTTCGAACCACGGCCCCGCCGCCGCGTCCGACCCTTGGGGCGCAGCGGCTTCGGCGGGGGAGGGGGCAGCTCGGCGGCGTAGGCCAGGTAGAAGCTCAGCGCACCAAGGATCGCGATGGCGGCGGCGGCACCGTAGATGGCGAACAGGGTTCGTCCCCCGGCGTCCAGGCTGACCCAGATCTCGCTGATCGCCGCTCCGACGATCAGGGCGCCGGCCAGCACGTGCAGGACGATCGACCAGAACCGCAGCGAAAGGGCCAACTTGGGCGTGCCGAATTCGGGCTTGCGCGTCCGCAGCAGCGTGAACACGACGGGCAGGGCCGCCAGGCCGAAGAGCGCGCCGCAGGCGATGCGCATCGCCAAGCCGAGCCCGACGGGCCATGCGCCGGTCAGCTCGTACCAGCGCGGCAATACGAAGAAGAAGTAGAGGGCGCCGGCGAGGACGAAGAATGATGCGTGCCACAGGACCGCGATCCAGCGCCGCATGCTCCTCCTCGAGTCAGTGAAGCTTGGGGCCGGCATACGGCCAGGCCAGCAGGCCTGGCCGCACCCGGACCAGCGCGGAGGATAGGGGATTTGAACCCCTGAGGGCTATTAACCCAACCCGCGTTCCAGGCGAGCGCCATAGGCCACTAGGCGAATCCTCCGCGGGCCATGGTAGCCGACCCGCCGACCGATTCCTCACGAGCTGGTGCCCACTCCCGCTGCGGCGGCTCCACACCTGGCGTCCGCGGCGGGGTACTACACTGCAGTCGGACCCCGCGCGGCGTCCATCCTGTGAACTCCCCCAGGGCCGGAAGGCAGCAAGGGTCAATGGGCTCTGGCGGGTGCGCGGGGTCCCCTTTTCTGTGATCTCCGGGTCATCGGCAACGTTGAGAGGCACGTCGTGTCGTTTCTGTCCCTTGGCCGCGACGAACTGCAGTCCCAGCACGAGCTGCAGCGCCGCAACTACGCCGATCTGCAGAGCAAGAAGCTCAACCTGGACCTGACCCGCGGCAAGCCGTCGGCGGCGCAATTGGATCTGTCCAACGCGCTGCTGGCCCTGCCGGGCACCGAGTACCGCGACGGCGACGGCACCGACACCCGCAACTACGGCGGCCTGCACGGTCTGCCGGAGCTGCGGGCCATCTTCTCCGAGCTGCTGGGCATCCCCGTGCCGAACCTGATCGCGGGCAACAACGCCAGCCTCGAGATCATGCACGACATCGTGGTGTTCTCGCTGCTGCACGGCGGCGTCGACTCCACCCGGCCCTGGTTTCAGGAGCCCGTGGTCAAGTTCCTCTGCCCGTCGCCCGGCTACGACCGGCACTTCGCGATCACCGAGGCCTTCGGCATCGAGATGATTCCGGTGCCCATGCTCGAGGACGGCCCCGACGTCGACCTCGTCGAGGAGCTCGTCGCGGCCGACCCCGCGATCAAGGGCATGTGGTGCGTGCCGGTGTTCTCCAACCCGACCGGTGCCACCTATTCCTGGGAATGCGTCCGCAGGCTGGTGCAAATGCAGACGGCAGCAAGCGATTTCAGGCTCTTCTGGGACAACGCCTACGTCGTGCACACGCTGACCCACGACTTCGTCAAGAACGTCGACGTGCTGGGCCTGGCCGCAAAGGCGGGCCACCCGAACCGTCCGTACGTCTTCGCGTCGACCTCGAAGATCACCTTCGCGGGCGCCGGCGTCAGCTTCTTCGGCGGTTCGCTCGGCAACATCGCGTGGTATCTGCAGCATGCCGGGAAGAAGTCGATCGGACCCGACAAGGTCAACCAGCTGAGGCACCTGCGCTTCTTCGGCGACGCCGACGGGGTGCGGCTGCAGATGCAGAAGCACCAGCGGCTGCTGGCGCCCAAGTTCGCCCTGGTCGGGGAGATCCTCGAGGACCGCCTCGGCGAGTCCAAGATCGCGTCGTGGACCGACCCCAAGGGCGGCTACTTCGTCAGCCTGGACGTGTGGCCCGGCACCGCGCGCCGCACCATCTCCCTTGCCAAGGATGCGGGCATCGCCGTGACCGAGGCCGGCGCGGCGTTCCCGTACCGAAAAGACCCTGAGGACAAGAACATTCGGATCGCACCGTCGTTCCCGTCGACGCCCGACCTGACCGAGGCGATCGACGGTCTCGCGACGTGTGCGCTGCTGGCCGCGGCCGAGTCGCTGCTCGCCGGTGACTAGGGCGCCGCGCGTCACCGGGCCTGGGTAGCCTGACCACCGTGGCTCTCTACCGGAAGTACCGACCCGCGTCGTTCGCCGAAGTGGTCGGCCAGGAGCACGTCACCGAGCCGCTGTCGACCGCCCTGGAGTCCGGCCGGATCAACCACGCCTACCTGTTCTCGGGCCCGCGCGGCTGCGGCAAGACCTCCTCGGCGCGGATCCTGGCCCGCTCGCTGAACTGCGAGCAAGGTCCGACGCCGACGCCGTGCGGGGTATGCGACTCCTGCGTCGCCCTGGCGCCCAACGGCCCCGGCAACGTCGACGTCGTCGAACTCGACGCCGCCAGCCACGGTGGTGTGGACGACACCAGGGAACTGCGCGACCGAGCGTTCTACGCCCCCGCGCAGTCGCGATACCGCATCTTCATCGTCGACGAGGCGCACATGGTCACCACGGCCGGCTTCAACGCGCTGCTCAAGATCGTCGAGGAACCGCCGGAGCATCTGATCTTCGTGTTCGCCACCACCGAGCCCGAGAAGGTGCTGGCCACCATCCGCTCGCGGACCCACCACTACCCGTTCCGGCTGCTGGCACCGAAGACCATGCGCGGGCTGCTCGAACGCGTCTGCGCACAGGAGGACGTCGTCGTCGACGACGCGGTGTACCCGCTGGTGATCCGCGCGGGCGGTGGTTCACCGCGCGACACGCTCTCGGTGCTGGACCAGCTGCTGGCAGGCTCGGACGGCAACCGCGTCGCCTACAACCGCGCGCTGGCGCTGCTCGGCGCCACCGACCTGGCGCTGATCGACGCCTCGGTCGACGCGCTCGCCGCGGGGGATGCCGCAGCCCTGTTCGGGGCGGTGGAGTCACTGGTCGACGCGGGCCACGATCCGCGCCGCTTCGCCACCGACCTACTCGAACGCTTCCGCGACCTGATCGTGCTGCAAGCCGTGCCCGACGCCGCCACCCGCGGCGTCGTCGATGCCCCCGACGACGTCCTGGAACGCATGCGCGACCAGGCGGCCCGGCTGGGGACGGCAACGCTGACGCGCTATGCCGAGGTGGTGCACGCGGGTCTCGGCGAGATGCGGGGCGCCACGGCGCCGCGGTTGCTGCTGGAGGTGGTGTGTGCGCGTCTGCTGCTGCCGTCGGCGAGTGACACCGAAGCCGCTCTGCTGCAACGCATCGAGCGCATCGAGACGCGGATGAACGTGTCCATCCCTGCGGGTGAGGCCTCGCACGCCGCGGCGGTGCAGGCCGCGCCGATCAAGCAGTTCACCCGCAAGAGCACCACCGACGCGCCCGCACCCGCAGCGCCGGCCGCAGAGGAACGGCAGGCCCCGCCCGCCCCAGTCCCCGCCCCGGCCGCGCCGACCCCGACGCCGGACCCGTCCACACCCGCGGACCCGGCCCCACCCCGACCCGCGCCCACGACGGCCTCGATGCCGGTCCGGCCGCCGGAACCCGCGCCCGCTCCGGCACCGGTCACACCTCCCGCGCCGGCGCCCGCCTCGGCGGCGGCAACGGGACAGCCGGATGCCGCTGCGGTGCGAGCGATGTGGTCGACCGTCCGGGACAAGGTTCGCGAACGACGGCGTCCCACCGACGTCATGCTCGACGGCGCGATCGTGCTCGCGGTCGAAGGGGACACCCTGGTCCTGAGCCACGTATCGGCGCCGCTGGCGAAGCGGCTCAACGAGCCGCGCAACGTCGAGATCATCAGGGACTCGCTCAAGGACGCCCTCGGCGTGAACTGGAACATCCGGTGCGAGGCGGGGTCACCGACCGAGCCACCGGCGCCCGCCGTTCGCCCGCAGCAGCCCGTCGCCCCGCCGCCGCCAGAGGAGGACGACGAGGAGAGCATGCTCGCCCAGGCCGTCCACGAGGAGACCGGTCCGCGACGCGACCCCGAGGAGGTCGCGCTGGAGCTACTGCAGACCGAGCTCGGCGCCCGGCGGATCGACGGCTAGGGCGTCCACCACGGCCGCAGCGGCAGGTCGCCGTCACCGCCGTGGTTGTCCAGCTTTACCGCCAGAACCTGGTGCAGCTGAACGACATTCGTCTCGAAGCCCAGCCGGGATCCGGCCATGTACAGACCCCACACCTTGGCGGTGGGCAGGCCGACCTCGGCGACCGCCTCGTCCCAGTGCTCGACGAGGTTGGCGCACCAGTCGCGCAGCGTCATCGCATAGTGGTGGCGCAGGTTCTCCTCGTGCACGACCTCGAGGCCGACGTCCTGCACCTCGGTGATGATGCGGCCCGAGCCGGTGAGCTCCCCGTCGGGGAACACGTAGCGGTCGATGAAGCCGCCCGCGGTGGCTCCGGCCCGGTTGTCCGGGCGGGTGATGCAGTGGTTCAGAAGCAGTGCGCCCGTGCGCATCTTGGACTTCAGGAAGCGAAAGTAGGACGGGTAGTTGTGCACGCCGATGTGTTCGGTCAACCCGATCGAGGACACGGCGTCGAACCCGGACTCGCGCACGTCGCGGTAGTCCCCGTGCCGCACCTCGGCCAGATCCGACAGACCCTCGTCGGCGATGGCCTTCTGCGCCCACGCCGCCTGCTCCTTGGACAGCGTGACGCCGACCGCCTTGACGCCGTGGCGAGCGGCGTAGCGCACCATGCTGCCCCAGCCGCAGCCCACGTCCAGCAACCGGTCACCGGGTTGCAGGCGCAGCTTCTCGAACACCAGGCGGTACTTGTTGTCCTGCGCCTGTTCCAGGCTGGCGTCCGCTTCGGGGTAGCACGCGCAGGTGTAGGTCATCGACGGTCCGAGCACCCACTCGTAGAACGTGTTCGACACGTCGTAGTGGTGATGAATGGCCTCGGCGTCGCGGGTCTTGCTGTGCCGCAGCCCTTCCGCGATGCGGCGCCAGCGGGGCAGCGCCTCCTGCGGCGGCGGCGCGATGGGCTTGAGGTGTTCGATGCCGATCGACCGGACGATGTTGGCCAGCACCCGAGCCGGGGGCCGCTTGAAGTCGAGCTTCTCCGACAATGCGCGCAGCAACTCGTAGGGGTCGCCGGGGTGCACGCCGTGCGGTTCGAGGTCACCCGAGACGTAGGCGCGCGCCAAGCCGAGGTCGCCCGGCGCGGTGGCCAGGTACGTCGTCCCGCGCGGGGTCAGCAGATCGAGCCCGAGCTGGGCATCCGCGGGGCCGGCCGAACTGCCGTCGTAGGCAGTGAACTTCAGCGGCAGGTCGTCACCCGCGGTGAAGATCTCCAGGATCTCGGCCAGCGTCAGCTTGCCCGCTGCCTGCGCGGAATCGTCCTTGTACGTGGTCATTTCCGTCCTCCGCTCGTTGCGCAAGCGTTCATCGCCTCTGTACCGCCTTCGCGTATAGATCCAACAGCCGAGAATCGGGGTCGTACGTCTTCTTGACGGTGTCGTAGACCTCGCCACCGTAGAGCTCGTCGAACTCCTCGGGAGAGTAGTAGGCGTCCGAGTAGAGCGACTTGTGGCCGTCCAGTTCGCTGACCTTCTTCTCGATCAGGCGGTTGGTCTGGCCCTCAATCGCACCGGCGGGCACCGACGACCAGAAGCCGACGTTGACGTAGGTGTGGTGGCCCCCGATCGGGTACAGCGGCCAGCCCGCGTCGTCGCGCAGCCGCAGCGGACACAGCCAGATGGGTTCGATCGGGACGTTGTCGAGGAACCAGTCGACGAACTCGGCGGTCCGCTCGATCGGCACCTCGATGTCCTGCACCACGCGCTCCAGCGGAGGCCGGCCCTGGCGCTTCTCCAGGCGGTCGGCGATGTCGAAGCGGCGGTCGTAGGCGATGAGCTTCCAGTAGAAGCTGCTGCGCCGTAACCGTCGTGGCCACAGCCGGCGGATGGTCGGGTTCTGCGCACCGAACGCCCGCGAGCACCAGAACCAGTCGGTGTCCCAGCGCCACAGGTAGTCGTGGATGGTCAGCCGGTCGTGCTTCTCGCCCGCCGCGTGCTGGATGGACCGGTAGTAGATCTGGCTGCCCGTGTAGTCACTGACGGGCCCCGGCGTCGACGTCTGGACGCCCAGGGTGAGGTAGGACTCGTCGGCGCTGAACACCACGCCGTCGAGGTAGTCGACGGGCACACCGTCGTAACCGCGGGTCTCGATGATCTGATCCATGGCCGTGACGAGATCGGCCACCGACGTGAACCGAAGGTGCCGCAGTGCCACGAAGGGTTTGACGGTCTCCAACTCGATCTTCAAGCGGACCGAATAGCCGAGCGTCCCATAGGAATTCGGGAAGGCCCGGAACAGGTCGGCGTGCTGCTCGGGTGACGCCGTGATGACCTCGCCCGCTCCGGTGAGGATGTCCATCTCGAGCACCGACTCGTGCGGCAACCCGTTGCGGAACGACGCCGACTCGATGCCGAGGCCGGTCACCGCGCCACCGAGGGTGATCGTCTTCAGCTGCGGCACCACCAGGGGCGACAACCCGTACGGCAGCGTCGCCGCCACCAGGTCCTCGTAGGTGCACATGCCCGCGACGTCGGCGGTGCGCGCGTCGGGGTCGACCGAGATCACCCCCGTCAGCCCCGAGACGTCCAGGCCCTTGGCCGTGGCCTTCTCGCGAGCGCGAAAGAGGTTGGAAGTGGGTTTGGCCAGTCGGACGGTGGCGCTCGCCGGGATGGCGCGATAGCTCGCCAGCAGTCTCTGCACGGCAGCTGCGTGCGCCGACTGCGCTTCGATCGATGCAACAGTCACACATATACGCTAGTCCCCGGTTGCACCCGATGCGACCGCACCGACCCGGGATTGCTCCCGTTCATCCTCTCAACTAGGAGTCTTCACCGATGGGACAGGTCAGCGCCTCGAGCACCGTCTTGATCAACGCCGAGCCGGATGCCGTCTTCGCGGCCGTCGCGGATTACCAGACGGTTCGCCCGCGGATCCTCTCCTCGCATTACCGCGACTACCAGGTACTGGAGGGCGGGCAGGGCGCCGGCACCGTCGCCTCGTGGAAGCTCCAGGCGACCGAGTCGCGGGTGCGTGACGTCAAGGCCAACGTCGACGTCGCGGGTCACACCGTCATCGAGAAGGACGCGAACTCGTCGATGGTGACCAACTACACCGTCGCCCCCGCGGGTACGGGCGCGTCGGTCACCGTGAAGACGTCCTGGCAGGGCGCTGGCGGCGTCAAGGGCTTCTTCGAGAAGACCTTCGCTCCGCTGGGCCTGCGCAAGATCCAGGCCGAGGTGCTGGAGAACCTGAAGAAGCAGGTCGAGGGCAGCTAGGGGTGCTATGCGGCGGAGCGCGGCGGCAGCGTCGCCAGATACGCCGCGATGCCGCGCACGACGGCGTCGGCGTACTTTTGCCGCCCGTCCGGGCTCTCGATCAGGGCCGCGTCGGCGGGGTTCTTCATGTTGCCCAGTTCGACCAGCACCGAGGGGTACTGCGCCAGGTTCAGCCCAGCCAGATCCGACCGCGGGTAGAGCCCGCCCTGGCCGATGTAATTGGCCGGGGTCAGGCCCGCGGCCTGCAACTGGTTGCGCATCGTCTGCGCGAGCTGCACCGCCGGGCCGGATTGCGCGGCGTTCAGCGGTGGCGACGAGTAGTTGACGTGGAAGCCGCGTCCAGTGGCGGGACCGCCGTCGGCGTGGATGGACACGATCGCGTTCGGCTTGAGCGCGTTGGCCATCGCGGCACGTTCGTCGACGCAGGGGGCAACCCCGGTGTCGTCGCCGCGGGACATCGCGGTACGCACGCCCAGCTGCGTCAGCTCCGCGCGGATGCGCAGCACCGTCTCCCAGTTGAACGTGTGCTCGGCATACCCGCTGTCGGTGGACGTGCCGCTGGTCTGGCAGTCCTTCGTTCCGCCTCGGCCCGTCGGGACCTGCTTGCTCAGGAACGACGGGTCGTTGGCGCCCTGATGCCCGGGATCGAGGAAGACGATCATCCCGGCGATGTTGGCGGGGGCGGCCACGGCGGACGGGGCGGGCAGCGCCGCGACGAGGAGACCGACGGCGAGCGCGGCGCCGACACGAAGGCTGACAGGTACGTGCACGGCGCCAACGTAGCTCGCGGGACGACTACCCTCGAGAGCGAAATCGCCACGAGTAGGCGACAGCAATCAAGTCGAGACCAACCTGCTACCAACATGCAAGGGGACACGTCATGCAACCGGGCCAACCGCCAGACATGTCGGCGCTGCTTGCGCAGGCACAGCAGGTACAGCAGCAGCTCATGGAGGCGCAGGAGGCGATGGCCGTCGCCGAGGTGCACGGCCAGGCCGGCGGCGGGCTGGTCCAGGTCACCATGAAGGGCAGCGGTGAGGTGACCGCCGTCGCGATCGACCCCAAGGTCGTCGACCCCGATGACGTGGAGACCTTGCAAGACCTCGTCGTCGGCGCCGTCAAGGACGCCGCGCGTCAGGTCACACTGATGGCGCAGAGCAAGCTGGGTCCGCTGGCCGGCGGGCTCGGCGGCCTCGAACTGCCGGGTCTCTGACTTGTTCGAGGGTCCCGTCCAGGATCTGATCGACGAGCTGGGCAAGCTGCCCGGCATCGGGCCGAAGAGCGCGCAGCGCATCGCCTTTCATCTGCTGTCGGTCGAGCCGCCAGACATCGACCGGCTGACGGCCGTGCTCGGCAAGGTCCGCGACGGCGTGAGGTTCTGCGCGGTGTGCGGCAATGTCTCCGATGACGAGCGCTGCCGCATCTGCTCGGATTCCCGGCGTGACGCCTCGCTGGTATGCGTCGTAGAGGAGCCCAAGGACGTCCAGGCCGTCGAGCGCACGCGGGAGTTCCGCGGCCGGTACCACGTGCTCGGCGGGGCGCTTGATCCGTTGTCCGGCGTGGGACCCGAGCAGCTGCGGATCCGGGAGTTGCTCAACCGGATCGGGGAGCGCGTCGACGGGGTGGACGTCGCGGAGGTCATCATCGCGACCGACCCGAACACCGAGGGCGAGGCCACCGCCACCTATCTGGTGCGCATGCTGCGCGACATCCCAGGTCTGACGGTCACGCGCATCGCATCGGGGCTGCCGATGGGCGGTGACCTCGAGTTCGCCGACGAACTCACCCTCGGCAGGGCGTTGACCGGTCGCCGGGCGATGGCTTAGTAGGGTGTCGCTCATGGGCGACGAGGAGTTCAAGGTCGAGGTCGAGCTCGGCGACGAGGCGCACCACCTGTCCTTCTGGGAGCGGTTGCGCTCGCTCGACGTGGACGACGAAGCCCGCCAGCGGCTGGGCGACCGGGTGACGGTCACCCGCGACGGCAACTGGATTCAGCTCTACACCCGCACCCTGCAGGACGCCCGCGAGGCCGAGCGCGCGGTCCGCGAACTCGTCCAGGCCGAGGACATCACCGCCGAGTACACCATCAGCCGGTGGGATGCCCAGGCGCAGGCGTGGGTGGATCCGGCCGACGGTGACGTGGTCGCCGACGATGCACCCGAGGCTCCCGTCCCCGATCCGAGCTACGTCATCCTCGAGGCATACAAACCGGAGTTCCTGCGCGACCTGGGCCTCTAGCCCGGGCGCGCCTCGCGACGCATCAGCCTTGGCGGCGACACGCCGGCCGAGGCCGCCACCGCTGATGCCTGACTGTCGGTGGACGCTGGCAGCGTGTCCGCATGACGTCCATCATCACCGGCAGCACGGCGCTGGACCTCGGCCGTCATCGCGAGCGTGCGGATGCCGTGGCCCGACTGGACGCGCTGGCCCACGCGACGGGTGTCTCGGCCGTCGACCTCGAGCCGTTGTTCGAGCGCGATCGCGGGGTGCGCGGCATCCTGCGTGCGAGAGAGGCGATCGCCCTGATGGACGCCGGCGGCACGTCACCGAAGGAGACCTGGTTGCGACTGCTCGTCCTGGATGCTGCCCTACCAAAGCCGAAGGCGCAGTTCATGGTTCACAACGGTGACCCCCATCCGCTGGCGTACCTCGACCTGGGGTGGGGCGACTACCAGGTGGCGGCGGAGTACGACGGCGATCAGCATCCAACGAATCGCAGGCAGTACCTCAAGGACATCGGCCGCCTGCAGATGCTCGAGCGACTGGGGTGGGCCGTCGTGCGCGTCGTCGCCGAGGACCATCCGCTCGACGTGGTGAACCGCATTCGTCAGGCACTCATCAGCCGGCGGGAGGGGTGGTGGGGCGGCTGCGTAGAGCGGATCTCGGGGGTGGGGCCCTAGACCCGGCGCGGGGCGGCCAGGCGTTCGCGCCGCAACTGGTCCACTTCGTCGAGTTCCAGTGGTGCCAGCTCGCCGACTACGCGCGACAGCAGGTGGTCGGCCAGCTGGGGGTTGCGGGCCAGACACGGGCCGTGCAGATAGGTGGCGATGATGCTGCCCTGCACCGCGCCGTCGAAGCCATCGCCGTCGCGGTTGCCGGCACCGCTGAGCACCGTCGCCAATGGTCGTGCGGCTGTGCCCAAGACCGTTCCGCCGCGGTGGTTCTCGAAGCCCGTGAGACGTTGGTCGAGGCCGGGCAGCAGGGGCTGGGAGACCACCTCGCCGATGGTTCGCGACGGCTGCGGCGACGTCGTCACGTCGAGGATGCCGACGCCGTCGACCCGCTCGCCCGACGACGTCTCATACCAGTGCCCGAGCACCTGGATGGCCGCGCAGATCGCCAGCACCGGGGCACCGCGCTCGACGGCGCGCTGTAGCCCGGGGTGTTGGATCAGGTGCTTGGTGGCCAGCCGCTGGGCGTAGTCCTCGGCGCCGCCGAGGGTGTACAGATCCAGCGACTCGGGCACCGCGTCGGCCAGGGTGATCTCGACGATCTCGGCGTCGAATCCCCGCAGTCGCAACCGCTGGCGTAGCACCACCGCATTGCCGCCGTCACCGTAGGTGCCCATCACGTCCGGGAGCACCAGACCGATGCGAACCGTCGACTCACGCATGCGGCAACCGCCGATTCAGCTGCAGGAAGGCGGTGTAGTTGGCGATCACCTCGACGTGCCCGGGTGGGCACGACGCGATGGCCGCCAGGGTGTCGTGCACCAGGGTGTGGTCGACGCCCGCGTAGCCGAGCCGCACGGCCAGGTCGGTGCCACGCTCACCGGCCGCCACCACCGCCGTGTCGTCGAAGTGCTCGAAGCGCACGTCCCACAGCCACGACAGGTCCTCCCCGTCGGGCACCTGCCCGTTGACGGCGATCACGACGCCTGCGCCGTGCTTGTCGACCATCGACAGCGCCTCCTGCCAGCCGGCGGGGTTCTTCGCCAGCAGGACGCGGACGGTGTGCTGGCCAAGGCGCACGGTCCGATACCGGCCGGCCACCTCGTCGACCCCCGACACCGCGGCGACGGCGGCGACCGGATCGGCGCCGAGCGCGACGGCTGCCGCGATCGCCTGGGTGGCATTGCCGCGGTTGACCGCGCCGGGAAGCGCCAGCGTCATCGGCAGCGCGAGGCCGTCGGGGCCGTAGACGTAGTCGTCGTCGTACCACCACTGCGGCGTGGGCCGCTTGAAGTCGGTGCCCGTCGAATACCAGTGCCCCTCGTCGCGCACGATGACCTCGCCACTGCGCGGGCAGCTGACCGAATCGTTGGCCCACGTGCCGCCGGCGGCAACCCACACCACGTTCGGGCTGTCGTAGGCGGCGGACGTCATGAGGACGTCGTCGCAGTTGGCCACGACGATGGCGCGGGAGTGGCGCGCCAGCCCGCCGCGCAGCGTCCGTTCGATGTGGTTGATCTCACCGACGCGGTCGAGCTGGTCGCGCGAGAGGTTGAGCAGCACCACGACGGCCGGATCGACGGCGTCGGCGACGTGCGGGACGTGCATCTCGTCGACCTCGAGAGCTGCCAGCGGCGCGGTGCGCGCCGCGGCGAGTGCCGCGATCAGGCCCGCGTCCATGTTGGCGCCCTCGGCGTTGGTCGCGACGGGTCCGATGGTGGCCAGCGCCGCGGCGGTCATCCTGGTGGTCGTCGACTTGCCGTTGGTACCGGTGACGACGACGGTGCGCCGCCCCGCCCCGAGCTGACCCAGGATCGACTTGTCGAGCGTCATCGACACCAACCCGCCGATCATCGCCCCGGCGCCACGTCCGCTGACACGCGAGGCCCAGCGCGCCGCCGACCCGGCGCCGAGCGCGACTCGTCCACGAACGGTGACCATCCCCGGCAGTCTAGGAGGACGAAAGTGGGTCGGCGACACGCGGCGTCCTCGCCCGGCGTTGGCCGAGAATGTCCGAGCTCCGTGCCATTCTCGAAACGTGAGCCAAACGTTCGGCCGACCGGCCTCCGAGCCCGGTTCGGGCTGGGCCGTGGTCGACGTCGAGACGACGGGCTTCCACCCGCGGCAGGCTCGGGTGGTCAGCGTCGCGGCACTCGCGGTTGGTGACGACGGCAACGTCGAGGGCAGCTTCTCCAGCCTGCTCGACCCGGGTGTCGATCCGGGACCGACCCACGTGCACGGGCTCACCACCGAGATGCTGGCCGGCCAACCCACGTTCGCCGACGTCGTCGACGATCTCAGCGCCGTGCTCGCCGGCCGCACGCTGGTCGCGCACAACGTCGGCTTCGACTACGCGTTCCTGGCCAACGAGGCCGAGCTAGCGGGCGCCGCGCTGCCCACCGACACCGTGATGTGCACCGTCGAGCTGGCCCGCCGGTTGAACCTGGGCATCGAGAACCTGCGCCTGGAGACGTTGGCCGCCCACTGGGGCGTCACGCAGATGCGCCCGCACGACGCCCTCGACGACGCACTGGTGCTCGCGCAGATCCTCAAGCCGGCCCTGGCCGGGGCGCACGACCGCAAGGCGTGGCTACCGGTTCGCCCCGTGCGCCGCCGCCGCTGGCCCAATGGCCGGATCACGCACGACGAACTGGTGCCGCTGAAGGCCATGGCCGCCCGGTTGCCGTGCGACTTCCAGAACCCCGGCCGGTTCGTCGCGGGCCGGCCGCTGGTGCAGGGCATGCGGGTGGCGTTGTCCGCCGAGGTCTCGCGCACCTACGAGGAGCTCATCGAGCGCATGCTGCACGCGGGGCTGGCCTACGCCGACACCGTCGACCAGCAGACGTCGCTGGTGCTCTGCAACCACCCCGAGCCGGATCAGGGTCGGGGATATCAGGCCGCGGAGATGGGCGTTCCGCTGGTGCGTGACGAGGACTTCATGGTGCTGCTCGACGGCGTCGTCGGCGGTACCGGTGTCGAGCAGTTCGCCGACGCCACCCTCAGCGGCGACCAGTTCGCGCTGTTCTGACCGCGGTACGGCAGAGCCTCGTCCGCTCACCAGGCGGGCGTCAGCAGGCGGGACTACGTTCGGAGCACCATGTCATCAGCTCACATCGTCGACGGGCGTCTCGAGGTCCCCACCATCGACATCAGTCCCTTCCGCGACGCCGATTCGCCCGTCGCGCAACGTGACCGGATCGCCGCCGAGGTCGATCGCGCGGCCCGCACCGTCGGGTTCATGCAGATCGTCGGACACGGCATCCCCGAGGAGACCCTGACGGACTTCGTCGGCGCCACGTCGGCCTTCTTCGCTCTCGACGCGTCGGCGAAGTCGGTCTACCGGTGCCCGCCCGAGGTCAATCGGGGATACACCCCGCCCAAGTCCGAGGCACTCGCCAACAGCCTGGGTCTGACCAGCGCTGCCGACCTGTTCGAGGCATTCAACGTCGGCAGCCAGGCCAGCGACTACCCCGGCCTGGACCTGCCGGCGCGGGACTATCCGGAGAACGTCTGGCCGACGGAACCCGCCGACTTCCGTGCTGCGGTGGACGCCTGGTTCGACGTCGCAGGCGGGGTCGCCCGCACCATGGTGCGAATCTTCGGTCGCGCGTTGGGCATTGGCGAAGACGGGCTGAGCGGCTACACCGACCACTCCCTCGACGTCCTGCGCACGATCAACTACCGCCTGCCATCGGCGGACGTCATCCTCGAGCCCGATCAGGTCGGGATGGGCGCGCACACCGACTACGGAATCGTCACCGTGCTGTGGGCCGACGCCGTGCCGGGGTTGGAGATCCTCGGCGCGGACGGCGCCTGGTATCCGGTGCAACCGGCGCCGGGTGCGCTATTGGTCAACCTCGGCGACGCGCTGGCGCGGTGGACCAACGACCAGTGGATCTCCACCATGCATCGCGTCGCGGCCCCGCGCGTCGACGGCGTGCTGGTGCCACGACGGTCGGCGGCCTACTTCCACGACGGCAACGTCGACGCCGTCATCGCACCGTTGCCGACCTGCGTCAGCGCCGAGCGGCCCGCGCTGTACGAGCCCGTCACGGTCGGCGAGCACCTGCACGCCAAGCTGGCCGGTTCGCGCAACCGGGTGCTCAACGCCGCCGCCGACCGTGAGGCCGCCCGACTGGCCGGTCCGACCGGCTAGGCCAGAGCCTTGGACTTCAGCGACTCGTACTCGCCCTGGGTGATCGTGCCCGAGTCGAGCAATTCCTTGGCGTGCGCGATCTCCTCGGCGGGGGAGCGCCCGGCAGCTTGCCGGATGTAGTCGTCGGTCTGCTTCTTCGCCTGCTGTGCGGCCTCGCGCGCCCGCACCGCCATCCCCTGCCCGCGGGCGATGAGGTAGACCAGCGCCGTCAGGTATGGGAACAGGATCAGGAAGACGACCCAGATCGCCTTCGCGAAGCCCGAGGTCTGGTGATCACGCCAGAACAGGTCGGTGAGGATGTTGAACAGGATCATCAGGTACGCGATGAACGCGAAGATGACGATCGTCGACCACAGGAAATGCCAGAACGTGTCCCACATGGGCCGCTACCCCTCGACTGTCGAAGACGCCACTTCTTGACGTCGCCGTCAGTTTAGCCCCGGGCGGCGCGGTTCACCGCGGAAACCACCGCGCGCAGCGAGGCAGTGGTGATGGACGTCGCGATGCCGACCCCCCACACCGTCTTCCCGCCGACCGATGCCTCGACGTAGGCGGCCGCTTGCGCCTCCTCGCCCGAGGACATCGCGTGCTCGGAGTAGTCCAGCACCGAGACGTCGAAACCGACCGCGCCGATGGCGTCGACGAACGCGGCCAGGGGCCCGTTGCCGGCCCCGACGATCTCGCGCTCGACGCCATCGACCAACACCGTCGCGGTGATGGTGTCGGTTCCGCCGTCGGTCTCGGCGGCTTCCACCCGCTGGCGGATGCGCTCCAGTGGCCGGATCGGGGCCAGGTACTCCTCGGCGAAGACGTCCCACATCTCCTTGGGGGACACCTCGCCACCCTCGCCGTCGGTGATCTTCTGGATCGCCTGGCTGAATTCGATCTGCAGGCGCCGCGGCAGGGCCAGGCCGTGGTCGGCCTTCATGATGTAGGCCACCCCGCCCTTGCCGGACTGGGAGTTCACCCGGATGACGGCCTCGTAGGTGCGGCCGACGTCCTTCGGGTCGATCGGCAGATACGGCACCTGCCACAGGATGTCGTCGACGTCCGAGCCGGCGTCGTCGGCGCTGACCTTCATCGCGTCCAGGCCCTTGTTGATGGCGTCCTGGTGGCTGCCCGAGAATGCGGTGTAGACCAAATCGCCGCCATAGGGGTGCCTTTCGTGCACGGGCAGCTGGTTGCAGTACTCGACGGTGCGGCGGATCTCGTCGATGTTGGAGAAGTCGATCTGCGGGTCGACGCCACGGCTGAACAGGTTCAGGCCCAGCGTCACCAGGCATACGTTGCCGGTGCGCTCACCGTTTCCGAACAAGCAGCCCTCGATGCGGTCGGCGCCGGCCTGGTAGCCCAATTCGGCTGCGGCAACGGCGGTTCCGCGATCGTTGTGCGGGTGCAGGCTCAGGATGATCGAGTCGCGACGCGCCAGGTTGCGGCTCATCCACTCGATCGAGTCGGCGTACACGTTGGGGGTGGCCATCTCGACGGTGGCGGGCAGGTTGATGATCAGCGGCCACTCGGGGGTCGGCTGGATCACCTCGGCGACGGCGTCGCACACCTCCTTGGCGTACTCCAGCTCGGTGCCCGTGTAGGACTCGGGGGAGTACTCGAAACGCCATTGCGTTTGCCCGTGTTTGGCGGCCTCGGCCACGCACATCCTGGCACCGTCGGTGGCGATGGCCTTGACGGCCTCGCGGTCGGCGCGGAACACCACGCGGCGCTGCAGGATCGACGTCGAGTTGTAGAAGTGCACGATCGCCCGCGGCGCACCGGCGCAGGCCTCGAACGTCCGCTCGATCAGCTCGGGCCGGCACTGCGTCAGCACCTGGATCGTGACGTCGTCGGGAATGGCGCCCTGCTCGATGATCTCGCGGACGAAGTCGAAGTCGGTCTGGCTGGCCGACGGAAAGCCGACCTCGATCTCCTTGTAGCCCATGCGAACCAGCAGGTCGAACATCCGCCGCTTGCGCTCGGGGCTCATCGGGTCGATCAGGGCCTGGTTGCCGTCGCGCAGGTCGACCGCGCACCACATCGGCGCGGTTTCGACCACCTCGTCCGGCCAGGTGCGGTCGGCCAGGGTGACGGGCTCGACCTCTTCGGCGAACGGGCGGTAGCGGTTGACGGGCATCGACGTGCCGCGCTGGGTGTTCCACGACGGCTGGCCGGGGTTGGGCCGGCCCGAGGGGGTGTTGATGGTGCGCGCCGAGGTGTAGGCGTCGATGGAGTGCGGGTTGGGATTGGTCACGGTTCTGGCTCCGGATCTGGCTGGGAGGAATTCAGACCGGCGCATCGCGAACACCCGCGACGGAGAGCCAGTCTGAGTCAGACTCCGTCGCGGCGTCCGAGGAGGAGCACGCGCTGCACGGCGATCACTGTACTCCGCGGCACCCGGCGGCCAAAACCACGCCTGGTCAGACCTGCGAATCCGGGAACGCGACGACGGAGAGGAAGCGGATCGGCAGGGCCACCAGGTCGACCGGACCGTGGGCGCCTTCGCCGTCTAGCTGCAGCGAGTCGCCGGGATGCAGACGGTAGACCGAGCGGCTGTGGCTGTAGTCCATGACGCCCTCGAGCATGTAGATGAACTCGGTGCCGGGGTGCTGGAACAGCGGGTAGGTCTTGCTCTTCTCGGTGAGCGTCACCTCGAGGCACTCCAGCCGCTTGTGCTCACCGCGCAGCGAGCCGAGCAGCTGGTATTCGTGGCCCTCCCTGGTGCCGTTGCGGACGATGCGGGCCCCGGTGCCGGCCTTGACGAAGGCCGCGGGCCGTTCTACGTCGGCACCGCGGAACAGCGTGGTGACGGGCACGTCGAAGCCCTTGGCCAGCAGCGCGAGGGTGGACAGGCTGCAGGAGGTCTGCGCGTTCTCGATCTTGCTCATCATCGCCTTGGAGATGCCGACCCGCGCCGCCATCTCCGCGACCGTCAGCCCCTGCTGCAGGCGGAGCTGACGCACGTTGCGCCCGATGGCCGCCTCGAATTCGAGCTCGTCGACGGGCTCGGCCGGGTCGCGGTCGCGCGCGGTCCCGGACTCGTTGCGCAACAGAGGAACGTCGGTCACGGATACAGTCTCCCTCCTCGAGCGCGGCGCTACCGCATCTCGCCGGCCCCCACGTAGGGATACGGGGACTTGAGCAGGTCGCCCTCGGCGAATCGGGACAGCCGGAAGTTGGTCTCGGGGATGCGCGGATCGGCGCTGCGGCCGTCGACCACCAGATCGGCGACCAGCGTGCCGACCGCGGGCGCGATCTTGAAACCGTGCCCGCTGAACCCGGCGGCGACCACCAGCCCCTCGATGCCGGTGCGCGAGATCACCGGGTTCCAGTCCGGGGTGACGTCGTAGCATCCCGCGTAGCTGCCGGTGATCCTGGCGTCGGTGAAGGACGGGAAGCGGGTGCCGACCCGCTCCACCGTCACGTCGACGAAGCCCTCGGTGGCGCGGTTGAGGTAGTGATCGGGATCGGCGTCCTCACCGTGGGCCAGATCGCTGTTGCCGAACAGCAGCTCCCCGCCGGGCTCGGGCCGGATGTACTGCAGCGAAACCAGATCGGAGAACACCGGCACGTCGCCGAGCTCGACCCCGGGTGCGATCATCACCAGCTGTTCGCGCAGCACGCGGATCGGTACGTCGATTCCGTGGCGCGACAACAGCTCCCGCGTCCACACCCCGGTGGCGACCACGACCGTCGGCGCGGCGACCTCGGTACCGTCGGCGAGTCGGACGCCGGTGACCCGGTCGCCAGCGAGCAGCAGGTCGGTCATCGTGGTGCCCTGCCGGATGCGCACCCCGGCGGCCCGTGCGGACACCGCGAACGCCTGCGCCGTCTGGTAGGCGTCGCCGAACCCGCCGCGGGCCTCGAAGGCGAACGCGGCGAACGGTTCCAGGTCGGCGTGCGGCCACATGCGGGCGACGTCGGCGGCGTCGATCTCCTCGGTCTGCACGCCGACGGATCGCTGGGCTGCCAGGCTCTTGCGCAGCGCGGCCACGTTCGGCTCGCCCACCCCGACGACGTAGCCGGTCTGCCTGAAGCCGATGTCGGTGACGCCCTCGCCGAAGTGCTGCTCGGGTTTCTCGAACACCTCGAGCGAGGTGGTGGCCATGGCGGCCAGCGAGCTGACGCCGTAGTGGCACCGGACGATGCCCGAGGACTTGCCCGTCATGCCGGACCCGACGGTGCCCCGTTCGACGACGAGCACGTCGGTGATGCCGCGCCGGGCCAATGCCCATGCCGCGGCGGCGCCCTCGATGCCCCCGCCGACGATGACGACGTCGGCCGTCTCGCTCATCGTCGGGGCTCCGCTGTGCCCGTCGTGAATCCTCTGCGGGATCTGGGCCAAATCTCCGCACAGGATTCACGCGCGGTGCGCAGCGCGCTCATCGCGGCGTTCCCGGGATCCAGTCGGTGCCCGCCAGCGGCACCCGCGCCATCGCGGCGGCCTCGATGCTGATCGCGACCAGGTCCTCCGGCTCGAGGTGCCGGACGTGGGCCTTGCCGCACGCCCTGGCGATGGTCTGCGCCTCCATGGTCAGCACCCGCAGGTAGTTGGCCAGCCGCCGACCACCCTCGAGCGGGTCGAAGCGGGCGGCGAGTTCGGGGTCCTGGGTGCTGATGCCCGCTGGGTCGGTGCCGTCCTGGAAGTCGTCGAAGAACCCGGCTGCGCTGCCCAGCTTCTCGTACTCGGCATCGTAGCGAGGGTGGTTGTCGCCCAGCGCGATCAGCGCCGCGGTGCCGATCGCGACGGCATCGGCTCCGAGTGCCATCGCCTTGGCGACGTCGGCCCCATTGCGGATGCCGCCGGAGACGATGAGCTGGACCTCCCGGTCGCCGCTGCGGTGCACGCCGAGTTCGGCCAGTGCCTGCACCGCCTGGGGAATCGCCGCGAGGGTCGGGATGCCGACGTGTTCGATGAACACCTCCTGGGTGGCGGCGGTACCACCCTGCATGCCATCCACCACGACGACGTCGGCGCCGGCGTGCACGGCCAGCTTGACGTCGTAGTAGGTGCGGGAGGCGCCGACCTTGACGTAGATCGGCTTCTCCCAGTCGGTGATCTCGCGCAGTTCGTTGATCTTGATGGTGAGATCGTCGGGGCCGGTCCAGTCGGGATGGCGACACGCCGAGCGCTGGTCGATGCCCTCGGGCAGCGTGCGCATCCCAGCGACGCGCTCGGAGATCTTCTGCCCCAGCAGCATTCCACCACCGCCGGGCTTGGCGCCCTGGCCGAGCACGACCTCGATGGCGTCCGCCCGGCGCAGGTCGTCGGGGTTCATCCCGTACCGCGATGGCAGGTACTGGTACACCAGGTACTTGCTCTGGCCGCGTTCCTCGGGCGTCATGCCGCCGTCGCCGGTGGTGGTCGACGTACCGACCTCGCTGGCACCCCTGCCGAGGGCCTCCTTCGCCGGCCCGGAAAGCGCACCGAACGACATGCCCGCGATGGTCACCGGAATGTCGAGGTGCAGGGGATGCTTGGCGTTGCGGCCGCCGAGTACCACGTCGGTGTCGCAGCGCTCGCGGTAGCCCTCCAGCGGGTACCGCGACATCGACGCGCCGAGGAACAGCAGGTCGTCGAAGTGGGGAAGCCGGCGTTTGGCGCCCCAGCCGCGGATGTCGTAGATGCCGGTCTCGGCGGCGCGCTGAATGGCCGCAATGGCAGTGCGGTCGAACGTGGCGGACTCGCGAAGGCCCAATCGTGCTCGGGCGTCGGCGGTTTCGTATGACATCAGATGTTCCTCAGTAGGACGACGCGTTGTCGACGTGGAAGTGATAGAGGGTTCGGGCCGAGCCGTAGCGGGTGTAGGCGGCGGTGTCGTCGTCGCCGTAGCCCGCGGCCTTGAGCAGCTGGCCCAGCTCCTCGTGGTGTTCGGGCCGCATCTCCTTGGCGACGCAGTCGGCCCCGAGGGACTTGACCTGGCCGCGCAGGTAGATGCGCGCCTCGTAGATGGAGTCACCAAGGGCATCACCGGCGTCGCCGCGGACGACGAGTCGGCCGGCCTGCGCCATGAAGGCACTCATGTGGCCGATGTCGCCACCCACCACGATGTCCACGCCCTTCATCGAGATACCGCACCGCGCAGCAGCATTCCCATCGACGACCAGCAGACCCCCGTGGGCGGTGGCGCCCGCGGACTGCGAGGCGTTGCCCTTGACCCAGACGGTGCCGCTCATCATGTTCTCGGCGACTCCGGTGCCGGCGTTGCCCTCGATGGTGATCTCGGCTCGCTGGTTCATCCCCGCCGCGTAGTACCCGACGTGGCCACGCACGGTGACCTTCACGTCGGCGTTCAGGCCGACGGCGACGTTGTGTGCGCCCGCTGGGTTGGCGATGACGTACTCACCATCGAGACCGGACTGGTGCAGGGCGGCGTTGACGTCACGCAGCGAGGTGTGTTGCAGATCGAAGGTCGTCACCTCGTCCATGCGTAGACCACCTCGGGTTCGGGTTCCCAGATCGTCGCGTTGGCGACGCCGGGCAGGCCCGACAGCGCGCGGTACTCGCTGCCCATGGCCACCCAGTCGGCGGTCTCGGCGATCACCGCGGGCTTGCAGGCGATGGCATCGCGCACCACGGCGAACGAGTCGCGGTTGGACACCAGCAGGGTGTAGAAGCCGTCGAACGTGGCGCAGAGTTCCTTCAGTGCGGTCTCCACGTCGCGGCCCTCGGCAAGCCGGCTCGCCACGAATCGCGCACCGACCTCGGTGTCGTTCTCGCTGTCGAAGTGCACACCGGCGGCCTGTAATTCGCGACGGATGGTGGCGTGGTTGGCGAAGGAGCCGTTGTGCACCAGGCACTGCTCGGGGCCGACGGCGTACGGATGGGCACCCGACGGGGTGACCGCCGACTCGGTGGCCATCCTGGTGTGCCCGACGCCCTGCCAGCCCTGGGCCTTGGCCAGCCCCCAGGAGTCGGTCAGCGTCGCGGGGTCGCCAACGCCCTTGAGTACCGCGAGGTCGGCGCCGAAACCGGCGACCAGCACCGTGGGGTAGGCCGTCCTGGCCGCGGCGAGCAGCGACTCCGAGTCGGTGTCGGCAGTCAGCAGGTGGGTGTCACCGACCATGGTGACCACGACGGCGGAACCGAGTTCGGCACCGACGGCGGCCTCGATGGTGGCGGGATCGGCGCCGACGTCGAGCAGCGACACGCACCCGCGGCCCGGCGGCGTCCACACCGGATCGCCGTAGACGGCGACGCCGGCGGAGTCGCTGCCCCGGTTGGACATCTCGCACAGCATGTCGGTGAGCAGCTCACCGAGCCGTGGATACAGCTCGGGGTTGCGCAGGTGCAACCCCACTATTCCGCACATCTTCTGTCTCCCTTGAGGTCTCGCGTGGTCAAAATGCGGTGAGGTACTGCTGCACCTCCCACGGACTGACGGTGCCGTGGTAGGCGAAGAACTCCTCGCGCTTGAGGTCGGCGAAGTAGGTGGCGACCCCGTCGCCGACGGCGTCGAGGACACCGGTGATGACGTCGTCGACCACCAGGTCGTCCACGGCGTGCAACAACGTCGCGGGCAGCGGCCGCGCACCGTCGGAGGCGGCGCCGACGGGGCCCGGGTCGAGCTTGCGGGCGATCCCGTCGAGACCCGCGCCGAGCGCCGCGGCGATCGCGAGGTAGGGGTTGGCCGACCCGTCGCCGCCCCGCAGTTCGACCCGTTGGCCGTCCGGCACGCGGATGTAGTGCGTGCGGTCGTTGCCGCCATAGGTCGGGTGCCTGGGTGCCCAGGAGGCCCCGGACGCGGTCGTGAGCGCGCCAGTTCGCTTGTAGGAGTTGACCGTCGGCCCGACCACGGCCTGCAGCGCGCACGCGTGATCGAGGATGCCCGCCACGAACGAGTACGCGGTCGGAGACAGGCCAAGGCCGTGCCCGTCCGAGGCCGGATCGCCGGGGAAGATTGCCGCGCCATTGCTGGTGAGCGAAAGATGAAGGTGCAGACCACTTCCCGTTCGATCACCGAAGGGCTTGGGCATGAACGTGGCGATCATGCCGCGCTCGGCGGCGATCATCGACAGCAGGTAGCGCAGGGTGATCACGCGGTCGGCGGTGGTCAGCGCCTCGGCGTACTGGAAGTTCTGCTCGAACTGCCCGTTGCCGTCTTCGTGATCGTTGGCATAGTTCGACCACCCGAGCTGGTTCATCGCCGTCGAGATGGTGGTCAGGTGGTCGTACATCCGGGTCACGCCGCGAGCGTCGTAACAGGGCTGGGCGGCGTCGTCGGCGACGTCCGCGGTGACCAGCGTGCCGTCCTGGTCACGTTTGAGCAGGAAGTACTCCACCTCGGCGCCCACCATCGGCTCGAAGCCGGCGTCGGCGGCGCGCGCGATGAGCGACTTGAGGATGTTGCGCGGCGCGAACGGCCAGGGCTTGCCCTCGACGTGCGGGTCGCAGTGCACCAGCGCCAAACCCTCCTTGACGAAGGGGATGGGGGTGAACGAGTTGGGGTCGGGGATCGCCATCAGGTCGGGATCCTTGGGCTCCTGGCCCATGGCGCCGACGGCGTATCCGGCGAACCCGACTCCCTCTGTCTGCAGGGCATCGACGGCCTCGACCGGCACCAACTTCGCGCACGGCTTGCCGCGCAGGTCCACGAACAGCGCCAGGATGAACGTCGTGCCCGCCGCCCTGGCGAGGTCAGCGAGGCTGAGTGGGTCGGGGGTGGTCATGTATCCGTCCTTGTCTCTTACTGGGAATCAAAGTATCACGATGGGAAACTGCGCGCAGCGCGAGAAGCCCCGGTCGGCGCGGGGCGAACCGCGCCGACCGGGGCCGGTTTCAGTGCCGACGTTTCCTCGCGCGAGCGCTCGTCAGTGCTGAACCTTTCCTCGCGCGAGCGCTCGTCAGTGCTGAACTCTTCCTCGCGCGAGCGCTCGTCATGCGGTTTGGAGCTCGTAGGCCGCGTCGCGGTGCAGCTTGGCGTCGATGCCGGTCTCCTCGTCCTCGGGAGCGACCCGGATCCCCATCGTCTTCTTGATCGCGAAGGCGATGACGTAGGCGACGACGAACGAATAGACCATCACCGCGCCGGCAGCGACGGCCTGGCGCCACAGCTGGTCGAAACCGCCGCCGTAGAACAGCCCGTCGACCTTGTTGGGCATGCTCGAGCTGGCCAGGAATCCGATCATCAGCGTGCCGATGACGCCGCCGACCAGGTGCACGCCCACGACGTCGAGGGTGTCGTCGTAGCCGAACCGCTCCTTGAGACCGACCGCGAACGGGCAGATCGCCCCGGCGATGAGGCCGAGGATGATCGCGCCGACGGGAGTGACCGAGCCGCACGCCGGGGTGATGGCGACCAGGCCGGTGATGGCGCCCGCCGCGGCGCCGACGCCGGTGACGTGACCGTCCTTGAGCTTCTCCACCGCGAGCCAGGCCAGCGTCGCCGCGCAGGTCGCGACGAAGGTGGTGACCATGACGATGGCCGCCGAGTTGCCGGCCGAGAGTGCGGAACCGCCGTTGAACGCATACCAACCGGCCCACAGCAGACCGGCTCCCAGCAGGGTCAACGGGACGTTGTGCGGCTTGCGCAGCGTGCCCCACGAAGCGGACTTGCCCAGCACGATCGCCACGGCCAGCGCGGCGGCGCCGGCATTGATGTGCACCGCGGTGCCACCGGCGAAGTCGATGGCCTTGAGGCTATTGGCGATCCAGCCACCGACCGAGTCCTTGGTCGCCACGCCGTCGAAGGCGAACACCCAGTGTGCGACGGGGAAGTACACCAGCACGGCCCACACCGCCGCGAAGACCATCCAGGCGCTGAACTTCATCCGGTCGGCTGCCGCGCCAGAGACCAGCGCCACCGTGATGGCGGCGAACAGGGCCTGGAACAGCGCGAACAAACTCACCTGCAGACCGGAGATGGTGGTTTGCGACTCGAGCAGGTCCTTCATGCCCGCGAACTCGGTGAAGCTGCCGACGAAGCCGCCGTAGCTGGTGCCGAAGACCATCGAGAAACCGAACAGCACCCACAGCACGCCGACGACGGCCACGGCGCCGAACGTCATCATCATCATGTTCGTCGAGCTCTTGACCGAGACCATGCCGCCGTAGAACAGCGCGAGGCCGGGAATCATCAGCGTGAGGCCGATGATGCAGCACAGCATGAAGGCCGTGGTTCCTGTGTCCATTGCATCTCCTGAGTGGTGCGGCCCTGCGGGCCGATCACTGGCAGTAACCAATGTTTCTGTTACGTAGACAGGATTCTGGTGTTGCGCGCGGGTAAACCTCGGCGGTGAACGGTGCTGCCCGGCGCTCGTGCCAGCATCGTGGGGTGAAACGCGTGCGCCCGGTGACGACGGTGGTGGTGCTGGTCGCCCTCGTCGTGGGCGGTGGAATTTGGTGGCTCTTCTTCCGGGGGCCGTCGTCGGCGGACTGCGCTCCGGTACGAGAACTGTTGTCCTTCAACAAGGCTCAGATCGAAGCGATGAACGCCAAGACGCACGAGCCGGCCCCCGGGTCCTACGAGGCGGCGACCGAGCCCAGCGAACTGGACTACCGGGCCTGGGTCGACGGTCTAGCGGACCGGGCGGCGAAGGTCTCGGCGAAGGATCTCGTCGGACCGGCGCGCGATGCGGCACAGACCGCGGACCGGTTGGTCAGGGCCCGGCTCGACTACGACGCCCAGAGCAAGCACACCGCCCCGGGCGCCGGCGCGCCGCCGGCGGCGATGGTCGTCACGGCTTTCAACGAGCAGTTCCAGGTTCAGATCGCCCAGCTGGCGAAGGCGTGCCCGGCGTGAACGCGGTGCCCCAGCTGCCCGCGAACACCACCTGGTCCAGCGGCAGCCGCTCCCGGGGCTGGGAATCCCGTTCGACGATCGCCTCGTCGGCCGTCGCGTAGTCGCCGAGGGTCCCGACCGCCAGGACCGCGATCGGTCGTACCTCGTCGGGAATGCCGAACGTGGTGCGTGCCGCGTCGGCGTCGAAACCCGCCATCGGGTGCACGACGAGGCCCCGCGCCACCGCCTCGATGCTGGCGTTGGCGATCGCGGCCCCCGCGTCTACCCCGGAGTACAGCGCCGTCGTCTCGTCGGGCCCCTGGTCTGCGCACACGAGGATCAGCGCACCCGCGGCCGTGGCGTACCAGTTGCCCCGCTTCAGCGTCCCTGCCAGGGCGTCGAACGTCTCGTCTCCACGCGTTCCGACCACGAACCGCACGGGCTGCCGACGCCCCCAGGTCGCCGCCCAGCGGGCCGCTTCCAAGACGGCCGACAGCTGCTCGGCGGTGACCGTCGCCGCCGGGTCGAAGGCCCTTGGGCTCCACCGGGCGGCGATCGGCTCGTGGATCGGTACGGAGGTATCGGCCAGCCGGTTGCTCACGCGTGTCACGCTACCGGCGGGCAGAGGGGAAAACCGGGTGCGCACACCCCTTATCCTTGGTGGGATCTCCACGCCGAAACGGAAGGGCGAATAGTGGCGCTCGTCGTACAGAAGTACGGCGGATCCTCGGTGTCGAACGCCGACCGGATCCGTCGCGTCGCCGAGCGCATCGTCGAAACCAAGAAGGCGGGTCACGACGTCGTCGTGGTCGTCTCCGCCATGGGCGACACCACCGACGACCTGCTCGACCTCGCACGTCAGGTCAGCCCGGCGCCGCCGCCCCGCGAGATGGACATGCTGCTGACCTCCGGTGAGCGGATCTCCAACGCGCTGGTCGCGATGGCCATTCACTCCCTGGGCGCCGAGGCGCGGTCGTTCACCGGGTCGCAGGCCGGCGTCATCACCACCGGCACGCACGGCAACGCCAAGATCATCGACGTCACGCCGGGCCGCTTGCGCGCCGCGCTGGATCAGGGACTGATCGTGCTGGTCGCCGGCTTCCAGGGCGTCAGCCAGGACAGCAAGGACGTCACGACGCTGGGCCGCGGCGGATCGGACACCACCGCCGTCGCACTGGCCGCCGCGCTGAACGCCGACGTGTGCGAGATCTACACCGACGTGGACGGCATCTTCACCGCCGACCCGCGCATCGTGCCCAACGCCAGGCACCTGGACACCGTCAGCTTCGAGGAGATGCTCGAGATGGCGGCCTGCGGAGCGAAGGTGCTGATGCTGCGCTGCGTGGAATACGCCCGCCGCTACGACGTTCCGATTCACGTCCGGTCGTCGTACTCCGACAAGCCAGGCACGCTCGTCAAAGGATCGATGGAGGACATCGGAATGGAAGACGCCATCCTCACCGGGGTCGCGCACGACCGCAGCGAGGCGAAGGTCACCGTCGTCGGGCTGCCCGACGTGCCCGGCTACGCCGCGAAGGTGTTCCGCGCGGTGGCCGACGCCGACGTCAACATCGACATGGTGCTGCAGAACATCAGCAAGGTCGAGGACGGCAAGACCGACATCACCTTCACGTGTGCGCGGGACAACGGGCCCGGGGCGGTGGAGAAGCTGACGTCGCTGCAGAATGAGATCGGGTTCACCCAGGTGCTCTACGACGACCACATCGGCAAGGTGTCGCTGGTCGGCGCGGGAATGCGCAGCCACCCGGGCGTCACCGCGACGTTCTGCGAGGCGCTTGCCGCCGTCGGCGTCAACATCGAGCTGATCTCGACCTCCGAGATCCGAATCTCGGTGCTGGTCAAGGACACCGAGCTGGACAAGGCGGTGTCGGCACTGCACGAGGCCTTCCACCTCGGCGGCGAGGAAGAAGCGATCGTGTACGCGGGAACGGGCATCTAGACATGTGGCGAGCGAAGCGACGGGTGAAGTAGATGGTTTCGGTAGGAGTGGTCGGCGCGACCGGCCAGGTCGGTCAGGTCATGCGAAGGCTGTTGGAGGAACGCGACTTTCCCACCGACAGCGTGCGGTTCTTCGCGTCCTCGCGGTCGCAGGGCAAGAAGCTGCAGTTCCGTGGCCAGGAGATCGAGGTCGAGGACGCCGAGACGGCCGACCCCAGTGGGCTCGACATCGCCCTGTTCTCCGCGGGCGCGACGATGTCGCGCGTGCAGGCGCCCCGGTTCGCGGCGGCCGGCGCCGTCGTCGTCGACAACTCCTCGGCCTGGCGCAAGGATCCCGACGTGCCGCTGGTGGTGTCGGAGGTCAACTTCGAAAGAGATGTCGCCAACCGCGCCAGGTCTCTCGAGAAGGGCATCATCGCCAACCCCAACTGCACCACGATGGCCGCCATGCCGGTGCTCAAGGTGCTGCACGACGAAGCCGGCCTGGTCCGGATGATCGCGTCGACATACCAGGCCGTCTCCGGCAGCGGGCTGGCCGGCGTCGAGGAACTATACGGTCAGGCGCGCGCGGTGGTCGAGGACAGCGAGAAGCTGGTGCACGACGGATCGGCGGTGAGCTTCCCCGCGCCGAACAAGTACGTCGCACCGATCGCGTTCAACGTGGTGCCGCTGGCCGGCTCCCTGGTCGACGACGGTTCGGGTGAGACCGACGAGGATCAGAAGCTCCGCAACGAGAGTCGCAAGATCCTCGGCATTCCGGACCTGCTCGTCAGCGGAACGTGCGTGCGGGTGCCGGTCTACACCGGACACTCGCTGTCGATCAACGCCGAGTTCGCCCGGCCGATCACCCCGGAGCGCGCTCGCGAACTGCTCTCCGCCGCGCCGGGCGTGAAGTACGTGGACGTGCCCACGCCGCTGGCCGCCGCCGGTGCCGACGACTCGCTGGTCGGCCGCATCCGGCAGGATCCCGGCGCCCCCGACGGACGTGGCCTCGCGCTGTTCGTCTCCGGTGACAACCTCCGAAAGGGCGCGGCGCTCAACACCATCCAGATCGCCGAGCTGCTCGCCGCCGAACTCTGACCCACCGGGCCGCCGAGTGTGGACTTCCGCTACGGCGTATCGCCGATCGGCGTGCCCATACTCCACGTTCGGGGTGATGCTGGTGGCCGCCGGGGTGCTTGCCGCTCCGGCAGCCGCCGATCCGCCCGCGCCCGTGCCCCGTCCGGTGCTGGGGCCGCTGGCCCCAGGGCAGGTGGTGCTGATCGGGCCGACCGCCGGAACCGGAACCCCGACACGGGATTACGGCATCGGGGCGACCGACCTCTGTGAGTTCATGGAGTTCCCGAGCGGGCTGCTGCAGGTGTGTGGCGACAGCTTCGCAGGTCAGGGAGTGGCCTTCGGCCCGCACTTCTCGCCGGTGGCCCTGCACGTGGACATGGACTCCGTCGACGATGCGTCGGGCGTGCGGTACTACGGCGTCACCGGGACGGACCGGCCGCTGCTGGCCGACCCGACGCCGCCGGGATCCTCGCAGCTGCCGGCCGGCATCGTGTCGATCAACCGCGAGAACTACCTGCTGGTGACCACCACCAAGGACTTGGTCCCCGCCTCGTCGCGATTGGTGAAGGCGTCGGCGGCGCAAGGCAATTGGCCCACGGTGCCGAACTCGCAGCGCCCCGCGGACTACGCCGGCGGCCGACAGTCTCAGATCAGCGGATACTACGACCCCATCCCGACCCCGGACTCGGCGAGCGGCTGGGTGTACGTGGTCGCCAACGACTTCGACCGCAGCGGGCCCGTCGAGCTGTATCGCGCTACGCCTGGAGGCTTCACCGACCGGTCGAGCTGGCAGCCCTGGTCGTCGACCGCGGGTTGGGGCAAGACGCCGACACCGTTGTGGGGCGACCGAGTGGGGGAGATGAACATCCGCCAGGTCGACGGGAAGACCGTGCTGTCGTACTTCAACGCGAGCACCGGCAACATGGAGGTCCGCGTGGCGAATGCGCCCACGGAGCTCGGCACCGCACCGGTGACGACGGTGGTCTTCGCCGCGGCGTGGCCGGACCAGACCGACGAGCTGCCGCCGCCCGGGGACAACCGGCTCGCCCAGCCCTACGGCGGTTACCTCTCTCCGGGGTCCACGCTGGACGAGTTGCGGGTGTTCGTCAGCCAGTGGAACACCGCGCCGCAGGCCGACAATGCGCCGTACCGCGTGATCCAGTTCGCGGTGAACCCGTTCAAGCCCTGACCGTCTCCGGTATCCTCGCTCGAGCCAACCCATCGAGTGTTGGCGTGGCACAGCACATTAGGCGCCGTCATCGAGGGAGTGGGCAGTAGATGTCGGGAGATGACGTGTCGCCCGTGCCGACCCTCGTGGACCTGCTTCGCCGGCGGGCCGAGGTCTACCGGGACAAGGTGGCGTTCAGCTTCTCCTATGACGGTGATGACGAGAACCGCACCCAGCTGACGTACCGCGAGTTGGACGTCAAGGCAAGGGCGATCGCCGCCACGCTGCGGCGACAGGGCGCCGCCGGGGAGCGGGTGCTGGTGCTGTGCCGTCCCGGTCTGGATCACATCGCCGGATACTTCGGCTGCCTCTATGCAGGCGCCGTCGCGATTCCCGTGCACGAGCGGTTGGCGCCCCGACTCTCGGCGGTGGTTCCCGACGCGAATGCGCTGTTCGCCCTCGGGATCAGCGCCACCCACGGCGAGATCACTGGCGCGTTGGAAACCGTGGGCGAGGGGCGAAACCTGCAGTGGCTGCTGACCGATGAGATCGTCGACGACGCCGCCCTGGACTGGGTGCACCCCCGAATCGAGCCCGAGACGACCGCGATGGTGCAGTACACCTCCGGTTCCACCGCCGCCCCGAAGGGGGTGATGGTCTCGCACCGCAACCTGCTGCACAATCTCGCGGCGATCCGCGAGGCCTGGGGTGGTGACGACACCGCGATCAGCGTCTTCTGGCTGCCGTCGCATCACGACATGGGTCTCATCGGGGCCAACCTGTCGATGCTCGACATCGGGTGCACCACTCACTTGATGTCGCCGACGGCCTTCATCAAGCGCCCCATGCGATGGTTGGAGGCCATCTCGCGACACCGCGCCACCTACACCGTCGCACCGAACTTCGCCTACGACGCCTGCGTACGACACAGCACCCCGGAAGAGCGTGCTGCGCTGGACCTCTCGAGCCTGACCACGGTGATGAACGGTGCCGAAACCGTCCTAGCAGCCACCCTGCGCGCATTCGCCGAAGCCTTCGCGCCAGCGGGTTTCCGGGCGCAGGCGTTCATGCCGGTGTACGGACTCGCCGAGGCCACGCTGCTGGTGTCTGGAGGGTCCAATGCCGCCCTGCCGCTGGTCGAACACGTCGATCGGCAGGCTCTCGGCGAGGACCGTGTCGTCGACGCGCCAGCGGGAAGTGACTCGGCCATGGAGGTGGTCGGCTGTGGCCGGGTGCGGGGTGGCCAGCGGCTCGCGATCGTCGATCCCGTCACCCGGCGGCACTGCGACGTAGACCGGATCGGGGAGATCTGGCTCGCTGGACCCAGTGTCGCGCAGGGCTTTTGGCGTAGACCCGAGCAGACCGAGCAGACGTTCTCGGCGTTCGTCGCCGAGACGTCGGAGGGACCCTTCCTGCGAACCGGCGATCTTGGCTTCCTGCGCGGGGGTGAGCTGTTCATCACGGGCCGGTGCAAGGACCTCATCGTGATCGGTGGCGCCAACTACTACCCGAACGACATCGAATTCGTCGTGCAGGAGTGTCATCCGGCGCTCGCGTCCGGCCGGGGCGCAGCCTTCGCGATCACCCCGGGACTGGGTACCCTCGAACGGCTCGTCGTGGTTCAGGAGCTCGACCGCCGGATCGATGCCGCCGAACTCGCCGAACTCCTGCCCAGCATCCGCGCGGCCATCTCCAGTCACCACGCCGTCGCGGTGCATTCGGTCGTCCTGGTCGACCGTTCGTCGATCCCCACCACCTCGAGCGGCAAGGTGCAGCGAAGCCTCTGCCGCCGGCAGTTCCTCGATGGGGAGATCGCCCCGGTCGCGCAGTGGCAGGTGCCGTCGGCGCCGGAGGACCTGGCCAAGGCCCGAACGCTTGAGGCGGCCACGGCGGCGGCCGATCTGATCAGGACGGCGTTGGCTGAACGGCAGGCCGCCGAGCGAGGAGGCTGACCGTCGCGGGCGGCAGCGGCCCGGGGGGTGCGACGTGGTGATTCGATTCGGTGCCGATCCGACTTTGCGCACCGAGTGAGAATTCCCGCGTGAACAGCCGTTTACTTGTTACTCGTCAGTAGCTATGCCTTTGACGTGCAGCGATGTCCATAGTTCGATTCGGATTTTGGTCACATGTTTGCGACGAATTCGATAATTTCACGCTGTCCATCCGCTCGTCCGAGACCAACTGGAGGCGTCGTGCAACTCGCCGCTCAGCCCTGCACAACCGTCGACACGAGGCAGTCGTCCGTCCGCCAGTGGGTCGGTGCCGGCGCCGCTCTCGCCACGGCGGGCGCGATCGTGGCCGCGCCGGGAATCAATCCGGTGTTGCCGACGCTCGAGCACCGGGTCGAGACCGCTGCGGTGCGGTTGAGCGCGGGGTGGGACCCCCTGGCGGCGTGGCGGGACGCGTTCGAGACCGCCTCCGGCAATGCCTCGACGTTGACCAACAACTTCTTGCTGGCTCCCGGCGTCGGCCTGCAGCAGGCCATCGTCAACCAGGTCGGTTACCTTCGCGAGCTGCTGAACGACCCGTCCAGCATCGGGGACGTGCTCGGCAAGATCGCCAACGACGTCTCGACAGTTGGATCGGGTGTCACCGGCGTCAACGCCAGCGACGCGATCTTCAACGCGGCGATTGCGCACACGGTGGACGGCATACACGGTGTCATGCTCGGCTTGCTCCCGCAGTTCCTGTCGCCGAACGTCGATGCCGGCCTCGTCACCAGCCTCCTGAAGGTGGCGGCATCGCCGCTCAGTGGTGTTCTGATGGGCGCCGTCGGGCCGGTCGTCAGCCCGGTGGTGGCGTTCCTGAACAGCGTGACGGCGATCGTGAGCGCGCTCCAAGTCGGCGACACGACGACCGCGTTCCAGGAGCTGGTCGATGCGCCGGCTCGCGTCGTGGGTTCGTTCTTCAACGGTGCGACCCTCGACGTCTCCGCGCTGACCCCCCTTCTCAACTCGTCTGGCCTCTTCCAGAACACCACCCTGAATTCGCTCGACATCGCCTTCGGCGGCCTGCTCTCCACGGGCAGCGTCTCGGTGGGTCCATACAACGGTCCGAGCGGATCGATCAGCGTCCCCGGCGGGTCGATCTTCAACAGCGTCGGCATGAACGTGACCGCGACCATCGCCGGCCTGCCCATCACCCTGCCGATCGCCGGCAACGCGATCGGTCCGCTCGGGGCGCTGGAGGGCCTGTCGCAAACCATCGGGGTGTTGCTCGGAGATGGCTGGGATGGCAAGGGCGCGTCGCAGCTGCCCCCGCTAGCCGGGCTGAACCTGTCCAGTTCGATCGCCACGGCGGATAGCGCCACCACCACCGCAGCCGCGCTGACGGCGACTGCCGACGCGGCCACCTCCGACGTGACCACCACCTCGACGGAGTCGACGGTGGCCGCGCAGGCCAAGACGGCGGCGGCCAACACGGCATCGAAGCAGGCCTCGACGACGTCGACCGAACAGACTGCCACTAGCCAGGATTCGACGACGTCGCCGACTACTACGTCGGCCACGGATACGGCCACCTCGACCCCGACCTCGACGACCCCGAACTCGACGACCCCGACCTCGACGACCCCGACTTCGACGACCTCGACCAAGGGTGCGACGTCCGACGGTGCCGAATCCGAGGCAACCACGTCGGCGACCGAGACCACCTCGGGTGCCAAGGGGTCGACGACGAACGCGTCGGCCAAGGATTCCACGACGGGCACCTCGAAGCCGTCGAGCAGCTCCACGTCGACCGGCACTCAGACGGGCGCCACCAAGAGCGGGACCTCGGAGTCCGCCTCGGCGGGTGTCAGCTCCAGCGGTTCGACCGCCGGCGCGCACGGCTCGTCGTCGAGCAACAAGAGCGGCTCCGCCAGTGGCGGGGGCGACGAGTAGCGGGTCATCGACAGCCGACGACGTTCGCGGCAACGCGGATCGGCTTGCCGCTCAACGTGTGTCCGGCTCCAACCGAGGGGGTGTCGCCGGTCGGTCAGGCCGACGGCATCTTCATGCGCTAGGTCTCGTCGGCCACCTGGTGGCGATCCAGGTGGCCGCCCGGCGCGCCGGGATCCTCGTTGCGGCGGTCGAACTCGTCTTGAATCTCGCGCTGCTCCTCCGTCGTCTTGGTGGCATCCTTGGGCGTCGCTGGCGGATCGTTCTGCGGTTCCATTCGTTGGGCGTATCCCGGTTGTCGATCGGCAAACCTCTACGACTCGCCACGCAACGGGGAATTTGATGAGCCGCCCGTCGAGGGGTGACAATCATGGAGCCATGAGCGAACCAGTGGACTACCCGAGTGAAGCGCCGACCGGCCCCCATACGGCGGTGATGCCGGAGGTGCAGCCCTACTCCCAGCACGTCCAGGGCTACGCGTATCCGCCGCCACCTCCTCCGCACGACCGGCCGAGCCGCCTGAACAAGGTCGCCGCATGGGTCGGCATCGTGGCGGGGTCCCTCGTCATCGTCGCCGTGCTCTTCGGTTCGGGCTTCTACTTCGGCAGGGAGACAGCCCCGCGCGCGCCCGATGGCGGCGTGGCCGGCACCCAGCAGGGCGGGCCGATGATGGTGCCGATGCCGCGTGGCCAGTTCGAGCGCCCGGGCCCAGGCATCGTCATCCCGAACGGACCGACCTTCCAGCTGCCGAACATCTTCCCGGAATTCCCGATGTCGCCGCAGACGCCGTCGACGCAGACTCCGAGCGGGCCACCGCGCTGATGCGCTCATAGCCTCTTCATAGGGGATTCCTCACTGGCGCATCGACGGCGTCGTCATCATGGGCAGTATGAGCGAATCAGCGTCCCCAGAACCCGTGACCACGCCGGTGGACACCTCCGTCCGCGAACCGGTTCAGCCCGCCGTCGTGACGACTCCCGTCGTAGATCGGCGACGGCACTCCAGGCTCACCGTCGTGGCGGCCTCGGTCGGCATCGCCGCGGGCTCGGTCTTCATCGTGGCGGTGATCTTCTTCAGCGGCTTCGTGCTCGGCGCGAGCGTCGGCGGTGGACACCACGGCGGCCGAGGACATGACGGCGGCCGAGGACGTGACGGTGGCGAGATGATGCGCCACGGAGACTGGCCGGACTGGCCCGGGGGCCCCGGCGGTTTCGGTCCCGGCTCATTCGGCCCCGGTGGTCCTGGTGGATCAGGCCCCGGTGGGTTCGGCCCCGGTGGTCCCGGAGGCCAGGGGCCGGGTTCGCTCCCCGCGCCGCCGCCCGGTCGCTGATCCGGGGGTGACTTCGCGATAGAGACCAATCCCTCGTGGGTATGCGTGCTGCAGTGGTGTACTTGCGACAACCGCGACCCAGCCCGAGCGGCCGCGACCACGAGGAGATGAGTAGGTACATGTCGGAGAAATTCGCAACGACCGACGGGGGCGCACCCGTACCCAGCGTCGAGCACTCGTTGACCGTCGGCCCGGACGGCCCGATCCTGCTTCAGGACCACTACCTGATCGAGCAGATGGCCAACTTCAACCGTGAACGCATCCCGGAGCGCCAGCCACATGCCAAGGGCGGCGGCGCATTTGGGACGTTCGAGGTGACCAATGACGTCAGTCGGTTCACCAAGGCGGCGTTCCTGCAGCCCGGCGCAAAGACGGAGATGGTCGCCCGATTCTCCACCGTGGCGGGTGAGCGGGGCAGCCCAGACACCTGGCGTGACCCGCGTGGCTTCTCGTTGAAGTTCTATACGTCCGAGGGCAACTTCGACATGGTCGGCAACAACACCCCGGTGTTCTTCCTGCGCGATCCGATGAAGTTCCAGAACTTCATTCGTAGCCAGAAACGGATGGCAGCCAACAACCTTCGCGACCACAACATGCAGTGGGACTTCTGGACCCTGGTCCCGGAGTCGGCGCACCAGGTGACCTGGCTGATGGGGGACCGCGGCATCCCCAAGAGTTGGCGGCACATGAACGGTTACTCCAGCCACACCTACAGCTGGATCAACGCCGCCGGCGAGCTGTCCTGGGTGAAGTATCACTTCAAGACCGACCAGGGCGTCGACTTCCTGACCCAGGAGGACGCGGACCTGATTGCCGGCGAGGACGGTGACTACCACCAGCGGGACCTGTTCGACTCGATCGCCGATGGCAACTTCCCGACCTGGTCGTTGAAGGTCCAGATCATGCCGTTCGAGGACGCCAAGACCTACCGGTACAACCCGTTCGACCTGACCAAGGTCTGGCCGCACGCGGACTATCCGCTCATCGACGTCGGCAAGATGACGCTGAACCGCAACGTCGTCGACTACCACGCCCAGATCGAGCAGGCGGCGTTCGAGCCGAACAACGTGGTGCCCGGCACCGGGTTGAGCCCGGACAAGATGCTGCTGGCCCGCGGTTTCTCCTATGCCGACGCGCACCGGGCCCGGCTCGGGGTCAACTACAAGCAGATCCCGGTCAACGAGCCCAAGGTCGAGGTCAACGCCTACTCCAAGGACGGGGCGATGCGGATCAAGCTCGCTACCGATCCGGTGTACGCGCCCAACTCGATGGGCGGTCCCGTCGCGGATCCCAAGCGCGCCGCCGAGGCGCACTGGGTGTCCGACGGTGACATGGTCAGGTCGGCCTACACGCTGCGGGCCGAGGACGACGACTGGGGTCAAGCGGGCATTCTGGTCCGCGAAGTGCTCGACGACGACCAGCGGGAACGGCTGGCCTCCAACATCATTGGTCACGTGTCCAAGGGTGTGAAGGAGCCGGTGCTCTCGCGGGTGTTCGAGTACTGGCGCAACGTCGACCCCGATCTGGGCAAGAAGGTCGAGGAGGGCGTTCGCGCCAAGGCCAACGGCTGATCGAGCCCTCGGCCGCGACCGTGAACGTGGCGACGCTGCGAGCGAGAGAAGCGTCGCTACGTTCACGGTCGGGTGGCTGATGACACCCGACACGCCGGTGTGAATCCCAATCCTGTTATTCTCATGTGGTCTGTGAGACCATTGAGAACTTTGGGGATAGAGTGGCGTCGCGCTCGCGCTCGTGAGAGTGTCCCTAACCATGACGCGCGTGTCAGCAGGCAAATTGGTGCTGGTTGCAGTCGTCGGCGTGGTCCTGCTCGCAGTCACCAGCGGGTGTTCCCTGCATGCCCAGGAACCCGAGCGCGGACTGGCGAAGGTGTTCTCGGTCGGCGACTGCGTGGCGATCCCGTCCAAGTCACCGGAGGAGTTGAGCGCGGACAAGGTAGCGTGCACCGCGGACCCGAGCTACACGGTTGGCGCGGTGGCCGACGCCTCCGGATCGTGCCCGAGCAACGAATACCAGCACATCCCAACGCAATTCGCCGATCAGGCGACGGCCCGGCTCTGCCTGGTGCCCAACCTGGTGGCCGATCACTGCTACGTCATGGACATGCCCATCGGGATGCTCCAACTGGCCGACTGCGCCCAGCGCGGCCAGCAAGGTCTGCTCGTCCAGGTCACCCAGCGTCTGGACGTTCGCGATCAGCGGGCGTGCCCCGCCACGGCCGGCCGATACGCGTGGCCCTATCCGTCCCCGCCGCGCACGTACTGCACGGTGACGATCTTCTAGCCGTCTCGCACGGCCCGGTGTGCGGGCCCGGACAGCTGGCATGATCGGGGGCATGAGCATCGAAGTCGTCTACACGGCAGAATCCACGGCAACCGGCGGCGGTCGCGACGGCCACGTGACGTCCGCCGACGGCAAGATCGACCTCGACACCCGCCCGCCCAAGGAGATGGGTGGCAGCGGTGAGGGTGTCAACCCCGAACTGCTGTTCTCGGCAGGCTGGTCGGCATGCTTCCTCGGGGCACTGCGACTAGTCGCCAAGAACGAGAAGATCGCGATCGACGATGCCAGCGGCATCACCGCGCAGATTGGCTTCGGCAAGGACTCCGAGGGTGGCTACGGCCTGACCGCGCATCTCATCGGCTATCTGCCCGGGCTGGAGCAAGGTGCGGCCGAGGAGTTGATGGACAAGGCCCACGCCTTCTGCCCGTACTCGAAGGCCACTCGCGGAAACATCGACGTCGAGCTGTCGGCCAAGGTCTGATGCAGGCGACCGGCGGCCGGCGAGCCCGAACCGTCGCCGCCCTCGGGGTGGGTGTGGTGCTCGCAACCGTGGCTGCACCCGTCGCTCGGGCTCGCCCGTCGGACCCCGGCGTGGTGTCCTACGCCGTGCTCGGCAAGGGGTCGGTCGGCAACATCGTCGGCGCCCCGATGACCTGGGAGTCCACGTTCACCGCCCCCTTTCAGGGCTACTACGTCGACGCGCCGGCGTGCAACGACTGGGCCGACATCGGGTTGCCCGAGGTCTTCGAGGATCCCGATCTCGCGTCGTTCAACGGAGCAGTCGCCCAGCGCGCGGCCAACGACGACACCAACCTGGTCAAGCAGGCCGTGGGCGTCTTCGCCACCACCGATGCCGCCACCCGGGCCTTCCATCGCATCACCGACCGGACCGTCGGCTGTGCCGGGCAGACCACGGCGATGCACCTGGAGGACTTCACCACCCAGGTGTGGACGTTCTCCGGTTCTGCGCCAACGGCCACCGATGCGGTGTGGGTGAAGCAGGAAGCGGGTACCGATCGACGATGCTTCGTTCAAACCAGGCTGCGCGAGAACGTTCTGCTGCAAGCGAAAGTGTGTCAGCCTGGCAACGGCGGACCTGCGGTGAACGTGCTGGCTGGGGCGATGCAGAACACGTTGGGTCAGTAGCCGCGGGCCGGATCGCCTTCCGTCGGAGAACCGTCACCGGAAATCCGGACGACTTTGTCGGTGTCCTCTCTCAAGATGGGTGGGGCACGGGCACCCGAAGGCCAACTGCGCGCTGCCGCTCATCGGAGGGATGGTTGACATGACCACCTTGGCGAACTCGTGTGACACCCGGCCCGACGACCCGGCGCGGGCAGAACTCGCCGACGCCGACGACGCCGCCGCGCGCATCGCGCGCGAATGTCTGAAGGATGGGTCGGTCGGCCGGGTGGGCCTCGAGGTCGAGGCCCACTGCTATGACCTGACCGACGCGACGCGTCGTCCGTCCTGGGACGAGCTGACCGAGGTCATCGCTCGCGTCCCCCCGCTGCCCTCCGGCAGTGCCATCACGGTCGAGCCGGGTGGTGCGGTGGAGTTGTCCGGTCTGCCCGCCGACTCGGTGCTTGCCGCGATCGAGGGCATGCAGGCCGACCGGGCCGTGCTCGCGGAGGCCTTCGCCCGGCAGGGGCTGGGGCTGGTGCTGCTCGGCGCCGATCCCCTGCGGCCACCCCAGCGGGTCAACCCGGGTGATCGCTACCGCGCCATGGAACAATTCTTCACTGCCAGCGGCACCACCGAGGCGGGCGCGGCGATGATGACGTCGACCGCGTCGGTGCAGCTGAACCTCGATGCCGGGCCACGCGACGGCTGGGCTCGCCGGGTGCGGCTGGCCCACGCCCTCGGGCCGACGATGATCGCCATCTCGGCCAACTCGCCGCTGCTGGGCGCCGAGTTCTCCGGCTGGCGCAGCACCCGGCAGCGGGTATGGAGCCAGCTCGACTCCGCGCGCTGTGGGCCGGTGCTCGGATCCAGCGGCGACGATCCCGCCGAGGACTGGGTGCGCTACGCGTTGAAGGCGCCCGTGATGTTGGTGCAGGGGCCGGAGACCGTGCCCATGACCGAGGTGGTGCCCTTCGCCGATTGGGCCGACGGCCGGGTCCTGCTTGGCGGCCGCCGCCCCACCGGCGCCGACCTCGACTACCACCTGACCACGCTGTTCCCGCCCGTGCGGCCGCGGGGCTTCCTCGAGATCCGCTACCTCGACAGCACCCCGGACGACGTCTGGCCCGCGGTGGTCTTCACCCTCGCCGCGCTGCTCGACGACGCCGGTGCCGCCGACGTCGCGGCCGAGGCCACCGAACCCGTCGCCACCGCATGGGACCGCGCGGCACGGGTCGGACTCGCCGACCCGGCCCTGCAGGCATCCGCCCTGCGCTGCGTCAGGACCGCCGCCGAATTGGCGCCGCGGGAATTGCAAGAGGCGATGCAGCGGTTGTCGACTCAGGTGGAGCGGGGTAGGAGCGCGGCCGACGACTTCGCCGACCTGGTGGCTGCGGCCGGCGTCCGCGCCGCCGTGACGCGAGTGGCGGGAGGCGCGTGATCACCCGGGAGGCACTGGCCAGGGATCTGTCCCTGGCGCGGGAACGGACGCTGCGACTGGTCGAGCTGGACGACGTCGAGCTGCTGCGTCAATACGACCCGCTGATGAGCCCGCTGGTGTGGGATCTGGCGCACATCGGCTGGCAGGAGGAGCTCTGGCTACTTCGGGGCAACGATCCCCGGCGCCCCGGGCTACTGCCCACGCCGGTCGAGCGGCTCTACGACGCCTTCGAGCACTCCCGCGCCAGCCGGGTGAACTTGCCGCTGTTGCCGCCCGAGGATGCGCGGACGTTCTGTGGCACCGTGCGTGCCAAGACGCTCGATGCTCTGGACGCGTTGCCGACCGAGGACGGCACTAGCGTGGACCCCGCGTTCGCATTCGGCCTGGTCGTCAGCCACGAGAACCAGCACGACGAGACGATGCTGCAGGCGCTGAGCATCCGCACCGGTCCGCCGATCCTGGGGTTCGGCGCGCCGCTGCCGGCGGGCCGCGACGGGGTGGCCGGCACGTCGGTGCCCGTGCCGAGTGGACCGTTCGTGCTCGGCGTGACGGCGGCCGACGAGCCCATGTCGCTGGACAACGAACGCGACGCCCACGTCGTCGACGTGGAGTCGTTCCGCATCGGCCGGGTGCCCGTCACCAACGGGGAATGGCGCGACTTCATCGCCGACGGCGGGTACCGGCAGCCGCACTGGTGGTCCGAACGCGGCTGGGCTCATCGTCGGGAAGCGGGTCTGGAAGCGCCGAAGTTCTGGAACCCGGACGGCACGCGGACGCGCTTCGGTCACGTCGAGGACATCCCCGCCGACGAGCCCGTGCAGCACGTCACGTTCTTCGAGGCGCAGGCGTACGCGGCGTGGGCGGGGGCGCGGCTACCGACGGAGATGGAGTGGGAGAAGGCCTGCGCCTGGGATCCGGTCGCCCAGACCCGTCGCCGGTTCCCCTGGGGGAACAGCGAACCCACCTCGGCGCTGGCCAACCTGGGCGGGGACGCGCTGCGCCCCGCGCCGGTGGGGGCCTACCCGGCCGGCGCGTCGGCCTATGGCGCCGAGCAGATGCTCGGTGACGTCTGGGAATGGACCACCTCACCGCTGCGGCCGTGGCCGGGGTTCACGCCGATGCTCTACGAGCAGTACTCCAGCCCGTTCTTCGACGGCGACTACAAGGTCCTTCGCGGGGGAGCCTGGTCAGTGGCCCCGAGCATCCTGCGGCCGAGCTTCCGCAACTGGGACCACCCGATCCGGCGGCAGATCTTCTCCGGCGTGCGGCTCGCCTGGGACGCGTGATGAGCGCTCGTGCGACCAGCAGGGAGGCCTGACCTTGTGCCGTCACCTGGGCTGGCTGGGGGAGCCGGCATCGCTGGCATCGTTGATGCTCGACCCACCCCACGCCCTGCTGGTGCAGTCCTACGCGCCGCGCCGCCAGAAGCACGGACTGGTCAACGCCGACGGCTGGGGCGCCGGATTCTTCGACGCCGACGTGCCGAGACGGTGGCGCAGCGCTGCCCCACTGTGGGGTGACGCGTCCTTCGCCTCGGTGGCGCCCGCGATCCGAAGCGGATGCATCGTGGCCGCGGTGCGTTCGGCCACCATCGGCATGCCGATCGAACCTTCGGCGTCGGCGCCGTTCACCGACGGCCTGTGGTTGCTCTCGCACAACGGGGTCGTCGACCGGGCGGTACTGCCACCGTCGTCGAGTGCGGAGTCCGTGGTCGATAGCGCGGTGTTGGCGGCGCTGATCTTCGAGAGGGGACTCGATGCACTCGGCGCCACCATCGCCGAGGTCGGCGAGGACGATCCCGGTGCGCGACTGAACATCCTGGCGGCCAACGGTTCTCGCCTACTGGCCACCACCTGGGGTGACACGCTGTCGATGTTGCGCACCGACCGCGGGGTGGTGCTGGCAAGCGAACCCTACGACGACGACCCCGCGTGGGAGGATCTGCCCGACCGTCACCTCGTCGAGGTCGACGACCTGCTCCGCATCGAACTGACTCCACTGGAAGGATCGTCATGACGGTCTCGCTGTCCAACTACCTCGCCGCCGACTCCGCCGCGGAGGCTCTCCGGCGGGACGTCCGCCAGGGTCTCGCCGGATCGCCGAAGTCGTTGCCGCCCAAGTGGTTCTACGATTCGGTTGGCAGCGACCTGTTCGATCAGATCACCCGGCTGCCGGAGTACTACCCGACCCGGACGGAGGCCGCGATCCTGCGCGCCCGAGCGGCCGACATCGCAGTTGGCTCGGGTGCCGACACCCTGGTGGAACTGGGCAGCGGTACCTCGGAGAAGACCAGGATCCTGCTCGACGCGCTGCGCGAGAGCGGCACGCTGCGGCGATTCATTCCCTTCGACGTCGACGCGACGATCCTCGAATCGGCCGGCGCCGCAATCGGTGCCGAGTACCCGGGCATCGAGATCGACGCCGTCTGCGGCGACTTCGAGGAGCACCTCGGCAAGATCCCGGCGGTCGGCCGTCGCCTGATGGTGTTCCTCGGCTCGACCATCGGCAACCTCACCGCGGGGCCGCGGGCCGACTTCCTCGGTGCGCTGGCCGATTGCTTGCAACCCGGCGACGCCCTGCTGCTGGGCACCGACCTGGTCAAGGACGTCGGACGGCTGGAGCGTGCCTACGACGACGCGGCCGGCGTCACCGCGCGCTTCAACAAGAACGTGCTGGCCGTGGTGAACCGCGAACTCGACGCCGACTTCGACGTCGAGGCCTTCGAGCACGTCGCCCGGTGGAACCCCGACGAGGAACGCATCGAGATGTGGTTGCGCGCCACCACGGCGCAGCGGGTGCACGTCGGCGATCTCGACATGACCGTCGACTTCGCCGCCGGTGAGGAGATGCTGACCGAGGTGTCCTGCAAGTTCCGTCCCGACGGCGTGGCAGGCGAGTTGGCCGCCGCCGGGCTGCGGCGCATCGAGTGGTGGACCGATCGGGACGGCGACTTCGGTCTGTCGCTGGCCGTCAAGTGACCGGCGTGCCCGAGTGGGCGGCCGCCTGGCGGGCCGCCCGGCCGGTGGCCGCCGGCGTGCACCTGGACAGCGCCGCCTGCTCGCGGCAGTCGTTCGCGGTGATCGAGGCGGCGGCTGCCCACGCGCGACACGAAGCCGAGGTCGGCGGATACGTCGCGGCGCAAGCCGCTGCGCCCGTCCTCGAAGCGGGGCGTGCGGCTGCCGGGGCCCTGACCGGGTTCGGCGCCGCCGACGTCGTGTTCACCACCGGGTCCAGCCACGGCCTCGACCTGTTGCTGGGGGACTGGCCGGGTGAGCGCACGGTGGCGTGCATCCCCGGCGAGTACGGCCCGAACCTGTTCGCTCTGGCCCGGCACGGCTTCGGCGTGACGCCGCTGCCCGTGGACGGCTCCGGCCGGCTCGATCCCGACGAGGCCGCGCGGGCGCTGGCCCAGGACCGGCCGGGGCTGGTGCACCTCACCCCGCTTGGCAGCCACCGCGGCACCGTACAACCCGTTGCCGCGCTGGCCGCGGCGTGTCGCGAGTACGAGGTTCCGGTCGTCGTCGACGCCGCCCAGGCGTTCGCGCACCTGGACTGCACCGACTTCGGCGCCGACGCGGTGTACACGTCGTCGCGCAAGTGGACGGCCGGCCCGCGCGGTGTCGGCATGCTCGCCGTCCGCCCGGGGTTGCTCAGCGAGCAGACGCTGGCTGGATTGGCCAACGCCGAGGTGAACGTGGCTGCCCAGGTTGGCTTTTCGCTGGCTCTCGGGGAATACGTGGCTGCGGGGCCGCAGCGCGTCGCGAGCCGGCTCGCCGACGTTGGAGCGATGACCCGCACCGTGCTGGCCAACCTGGCCGGCTGGCTGGTGGTGGAACCCGTAGACGAACCCAGTGCCATCACCACGCTGCTCCCACCCGATGGAGTCGACCCGGAGCACGTGCGCGCCAGGCTGATCACCGAGCGCGGCATCGTCACCACCCATGCCGGTGTCGCGCGGGCGCCGCGGGAGATGACGCGTCCGGCGCTGCGGGTCTCGCCCCACGTCGACGTCACCGACGACGAGCTCGGGCTGCTGGCGGAGGCGCTGGCCACCGTCACCACCTCCGTCTGACCCCGACGATACGGGGAGGGTCCAACGGCCCTACCCGACCGGGCAGGCAGGCACTGTCCGGTCGTCCGGACTCGTGCTGCCCGAGCATTCGAACTTCACCTCGCACTGTTCCCTGCGTCACACCCGCGTGCCTACCTTGATGGTCACGCGCAGCACGCGTCCCAGACGAGAGGAACAGTCATGAAGGTCGAAGACCTACTCAAGCCCTTCCCCATCAAGGAGTTTCACCCGTTTCCCCGCGCCATGATGGGGCCGGGCGCCCACGAGATGGTGGGCCCCGAAGCGCTCAAGATGGGCTTCAAGAGGACCTTGCTGATGTCCTCGGGTCTGCGCGGCACCGACATCGTGCACAACATGGCCGAGTCGCTGAAGTGGCACGGGCTGGAGGTCGTGGTCTACGACAAGGTCGAGTCCAACCCCAAGGACTACAACGTCATGGACTCGGTGAAGCTCTACCAGGAACACGAGTGCGACAGCTTCATCTCGATTGGCGGCGGGTCCACCCACGACGCCTGCAAGGGTGCGCGCATCTCGGTCGCCCACGACGGTCGCAACGTCAACGACTTCGAGGGCTTCAACATGAGCGAGAACCCGAAGAACCCGCCGCACATCGCGATCTCCACCACCGCGGGCACGGGATCGGAGACCTCGTGGGCCTACGTCATCACCGATACCACCACCGATCCCGACAACCCGCACAAGTACGTGGCGTTCGACGACGCGTCGGTGGCGACGCTCGCGATCGACGACCCGTTCCTCTACTACGAATGCCCCGTCGACTACACCGCGCAGTGCGGCTTCGACGTGCTGGCCCACGCGTCGGAACCGTACGTCTCGCGGCTGAACTTCGAACCGTCGCTTGGCAATGCAATCCGTGCCATCAAGCTGACCGCCGAGAACCTGCGCGAGGCCACCTGGAACGGCCAGGACCTCAAGGGCCGCGAGGGCATGATGTACGCGCAGTACATTGCCGCACAGGCGTTCAACTCCGGCGGTCTCGGCATCATTCACTCGATCTCGCATGCGGTCAGCGCGTTCTACGACACCCACCACGGGTTGAACAACGCCATCGCGCTGCCGCGGGTATGGGCCTTCAACATGCCGGTGGCCTACAAGCGCTTCGCCGACATCGCTCAGGCGATGGGCGTGGACACCTACGGCATGACCGACGTGCAAGCGGCCGACGCCGCGCTGGCCGCTGCCATCCGGTTGCTGCGTGACGTGAACATCATCGAGAAGTTCACCGACGTCAAGCAGGACAGCTACACCAAGAACCGACTTGGCCAGGGCCCCACCAAGTTCTACGAGAATGCCCCCGTGATCAAGGGCGACAAGGCCGACGTCGACCGGATCACCAACCACGTCCTCGGCGACGCCTGCACCCCCGGCAACGCCAAGGAGTGCACGTTCGACCTCGTCCGCCCCGTCGTCGAGCACTGCATGAATGGCGACCTCGACGAACTGCTGAGCTGATGCTCGACTCCGTGCAGGAGGTGCGCGAGGCGCTCGCCGGCCAGGGTTACATCGCCGACGAGCGACTCGCCACCACGGTCTTCCTGCAGGCTCGCCTCGAGAAGCCGGTCCTGATCGAAGGTCCCGCCGGGGTGGGCAAGACCGAACTCGCCAAGGCGCTGGCGGCGGCCACCGGCCGTCGTCTGCTGCGGTTGCAGTGCTACGAGGGACAGGACGAGACCAAGGCGCTCTACGAGTGGGACTACGGCAAGCAACTGCTGTACACCCAGATGCTCCGCGAGAAGATCGGCCAGATCGTGGCCGACGCCGACGGTCTCGAGGAGGCAGTGGACCGAATTGGCAAGCAGGAGAGCGTGTTCTTCTCCGACCGGTTCCTGGCCCCACGGCCCCTGCTGGAGGCCGTGCGCTCAACGGAGCCGGTGGTACTGCTGATCGACGAGATCGACCGTGCCGACGAGGCATTGGAGGCGGTGTTACTGGAACTGCTTGGGGAATACCAGGTCTCGGTTCCGGAGATCGGTACATTCACCGCCAAGCAGGCGCCGTACGTGATCCTGACGTCGAACAACACCCGCGACCTGGCCGCCGCGCTGAAGCGCCGCTGCCTGCACCTGTTCCTTGACTATCCCTCGGCCGAACGCGAGCTGGAGATCGTCCGCTCCAAGGACACCGGGCTGACCGAGGCGTTGGCCGCTCAACTCGTCGACGTGGTGCGCGGTCTGCGCGAGCTCGATCTGCGCAAGGCGCCGAGCATTTCGGAGACCATCGACTGGGCCCGCACGCTTGCGGTCCTCGGGGTCGACGAGCTTTCGGCCACGGTGCTCGCCGACACCGTGTCGGTGGTGGTCAAGTACGACAAGGACCTCCGCAAGGCGCTGGACGCCCTGCCGCACCTGGTCGATCCGAACGCCAAAGTGCCCGTGGCGCTGCACCAGCACGGTCACAACGGACACGAGCACGACCATCCGCACGGTCACGACCACCCGCACTCTCACGACCACCCGCACGACCACGACGAGCCGGACGGCAAGGCCGCGCGCCTGGCCAAGGACCAACCGGGCCGGTTCACGAACGGTTACTACGGCACACCGGCCAAGGTCGCCTCGCCCGCGCGCCGCAGGCCGTTCTAGGCCGCCGTGGAGGCGACCCTGCACCGCTTCGTGCGGATCCTGCGCCTCGCGGGGATGCGCGTGTCCATCCCCGAGGCGCTGGACGCCATGCGGTGCGCCGCGCAGCCCGGGGTGCTCACCTCGCGCACCGTCCTGCACACCGCCCTACGGGCCGCGCTGGTCAAGGATCAGCGCGACGAGTCGACGTTCGACGAGATCTTCGAGGCGTTCTTCGCGCTGGTGCGCATCGGTGACGACGGTGCCGGGCACGGGCACGGGCACGCGCACGACGACCTCGTCGACGCCGGTGAACTCGACTCGTTCACGCTGTCGGAGGAGCCCAGCGACGAGCCGCAGGAAGGCCATGAACACGGCAAGCCAAGCAGCATCCGGGAGTACTTCAAGCAGGAGGATCTGGCGCAGCAGTACAACCTGCACCAGGAGGCGAACAAGATCGACCTGGCGGCGCTCACCGATCAGATCGTGCTGTCCAAACAGGGTGCCGGGCCCGACGAGAACGGCCATCGCGTCGAGCTGTCCGCCGACCGGCTGCACGGCGCAGGTCTGCCCGGCAATCTGTCCGCGCGGACGGGCACCCGCGTCGACGCCACCCTGACCATTGCCGAACAGGACGCCCTGCTGGGCTGGCTACAGGCGCTCGACGACGTCGGCGCCGACGGCGACGAGTCGGATGCCGCGGCGCTGCGGCGCCGGTTGACCGGGGTGCTGGAGAATCTGCCGGAGCTGCTCAAGCGCCACCTCGAGGCGTTGCTGGCCCTGGAGAACAAGGTCGTCGAGACGCGTGAGCGCCGGGAGGCGGCGCTGTCCACCTCCGACCGGGCCTGCGAGGCGGAGCGAGCCGAGTTGGAGGACTCGCTGCGCAGGCTGGCGCACAGCCTGCACGGGTCCCTGACCCACCGGCGGCGCACCGCCGCGGCGGGCCGGGTGGACTCGGGCCGGACCATGCGCCGCAACATGCGCTTCGACGGCATCCCATTCGCACCGGTGACGGTGCGCCGGGCCGAGGACCGGCCCCGGCTGGTTGTGCTCGCCGACGTCAGCCTCTCGGTGCGGGCTACCTCGCGCTTCACCCTGAGCCTGGTCCACGGCCTACAGGAGCTGTTCACCCAGGTGCGGTCGTTCGCATTCGTCGCCAAGGTCGCCGAGACCACCGAGCTGTTCCGTGACTACTCGAACGAACGTGCGCTGGGGCTGATCTTCGGGGGCGACGTCGTCGACACCGACGCGAACTCCGACTACGGCAGCGTGTTCGGAGAGTTCCTCGCCGAACACTCCTCGGCGGTGACGCGCCGCACCACCGTCGTGGTGCTCGGTGACGGCCGCAACAACTCCAACGACGCCAATCTGCCCGCGTTCGAGGAGATCACCCGGCGGGCGCGCGAGACGGTATGGCTGACACCGGAACCCAGATACTCCTGGGGATTGGGTAGCTGCGACCTTCCGGCCTACGCCGAGTTCTGCCATCGGGTCAGGGTGGTGCGCGACCTGCGCGGGCTGGAGCGGGCAGCCCTCGAATTCGCCGCCCCGGGGCCGTCGTGAGTGCCTGGTTGGCCCCGCCCTGCGGAGGTCGTACGCTGACATCAGGAATGTCGCCTGGGTCACATCCGGTGAGCCCGGCGGCCGGTAGTCGAGGCAGGATCGTGGCGAAGCTGGAAGCGGAGCGAGCATGGCACCCGCCGGCGGCTCTGGAGCCGTTCCCGGGACGGGAGCGTGGTTCCGGCGGGCTGACCGCCACCCGCGTGCTGAAGTTCCACGCCCCGGAGATCGTGTTCGGGCTCGACTCGATGGTCGAGGCCGCGCACGCCGCCCTGCGACTGGGCGCCCTGCGACCGCTGCTCGTCACCGATCCCGGGCTGATCGCCGCGGGCTGGGTCGACGAGATGATCGGGCATCTGGCCGAGCAGGGCGTCGAGGTCAGGGTGTGGAGCGAGCTCACGCCCAACCCGAAGGATCACGAGATCGCCGCGGGTTACGAGGTCTATCGGGCCAACGGCTGCGACGTCCTGCTGGCCGTCGGTGGCGGTTCGGTGATCGATGCCGCCAAGGGCGTGGCGATCCTGGCCGCCAACGGGGGCAACATCCTCGACTACGAGGGCGTCGACAAGGCGCCCATGCCGATCCCGCCGCTGGTCGTGGTGCCGTCGACGTCGGGGACGGGTGCCGACGTCTCGCAGTTCTGCATCGTCACCGACACCACGCGGAACACCAAGATCACCATCCTGGGCCGCTCGCTGGTCCCCGACATCACGGTGATCGACCCGCGCCTGCTCACCACGATGCCCGAATGGCTCAATGCTGCAACGGGATTGGATGCTCTGACCCACGGCATCGAGGCGTTCGTCTCGCTGGGGCACAATCAGCTCACCGACCACCACGCGCTGCGCGCCGTACAGATGGTGACCGACAACCTGGTGTGCACCATGGAGCGACCGTCGGACATGGCGTCCCGAATCCTGATGGCGCAGGCGGCATTGGAGGCCGGGCTGGCCTTCACCAACGCCATTCTCGGTGCGGCGCATGCGATGAGCCATCAGGTGGGCGGCCTGCTCGATTTGCCGCACGGGGTCATCAACGGTGTGCTGCTACCCCACGTCATCCGGTTCAACGCCGAGGTCGATCCGCAGCCCTACCGGGACATCGCTGCGTATCTCGGCCTGGTCGACCCCCGTGCCCCCGCCGCCGAGGCAGCGCTGGCCCTCGCCGACCGCATCGAACGGCTGGCGGTCCAGGTGGGGGTGCCGCGCGGGCTGGCTCAGCTGGGGGTCAGCGACGACGACCTGCCCCGGCTCGCGGCGGCGGCGCTGCAGGATGCCTGCATGACGACCAACCCGCGGGCCGCCGACGAGACGCTGATGCTGGCGCTGTTCCGGACGGCGATGTGACCTCCGAACTGTCCCGCGTCCCGGACCTCGAGCGGCTCACCGGGCTGCGCTCGGGCAAGGGCACGTTCTACTCCGAACTGCGGCTCACCACACAGCGGTTGGATCGCGTGGTGGCGGCCTTCGACACGATCTCGCGCGCGCTGGTGCAGACCATCGAGGGCCCGGAGAACCTGCTGCGCGCCGTCGCCGAGGCGGCCCGCGCGCACCTCGACGCCGAGTGGGTGCTGCTGGCGCTGGCCGACGGCGCGCTGCCCGAGGCCAGCCCGCGGCATCTGATCCTCGACTCCGCCGGGGTGGCGTATGCGTTCGAGGGGCTGTCGGGGGCCGTGGATCCCGGTCCGCACCTTCCCGATGCCGTGCTCAACCGGCTCAACGACATCCTGCGGGGTCAGCTCGCACAGTTTCGCCTCCCGGTCATCGAACGCCAGCACGCGCACGTCCCGATCGAACTCGACGGCGACGTCATCGGTGCATTCGCCGCGTGGACCCCACGCAGCCGGCCCCTGGACGGTTCCGACGAAGTCGTCATGCGCATCCTGTCCAGCCAGACCGCGGTTGCGTTGCAGAATTGCGCACTGTTCAGCAAGTCCCAGGCGCTGCTCGCCGAGTCGGAAGCGCGCAACGCCGAATTGCAGGCCACCCAGCGCGAACTCGGCGTCGCGCAACGCCACCAGGTCCTCGACTCGGAACGGCACCGCATCGCCCGCGAGTTGCACGACAGCGTGGCCCAGACGGTGTTGTCGGCGGGCATGCAGATCGAGGTCTGCCGCAGCGAGCTCGAAGGCCAGCCCGTCTCGGCCGATCTGATCGATCGGCTGGACCTGGCCAAGGATCTGAGCCGCTCGGCGGTCGAACAGCTGCGTTCGGCGATCTACGCGCTGAACCACCCCGGTGACGCCCGGCGATCCAGCCTGCCCGAGATGCTCGATCAGCTTGCGACGGTGCACATGCCCGAGGATCTGCGGGTGACGTCGAAGGTCGTTGGCACGCCAGTAGAACTGCCCGGCGACGTGGAGCACGCGCTGCTGCGTATCGCGGGCGAGGCACTGTTCAACACCGCAGTGCACGCGAAGGCCAGCAGGGCGATCGTCCGGTTGAACTACGGTCGCGGCGGGGTCACGCTGTCGATCGCCGACGACGGTGTCGGCGAGCCCGAGAAACTTCGGATGATGCTGCGATTGTCGGAGGCCACCGACGTCGACGGTCACCATCGGGGGTTGGCCAACATGCTTGCCCGCGCCCGTGAACACGGTGGCACCTTGGAGGTTCGGCGCTCGCGCATCGGGGGCGTCCGGGTGGTCGCCACGGTGCCCACCCCGCGCCGAGAGGGTGTTCGCACCCCAGGAGAAGAGGTCCGGCCATGACCACCGACATCACCACGGGAACCATCAGACTGGTCCTGGTCGACGATCACGCCATCCTGCGCGAGGGGCTGCGCTCGGTGTTGGAACGCGAGGAGGGCTTGGTCGTGGTCGGCGAGGCGTCCTCCGAAGCGGAGGCCGAGGCGGTGGTGCGGGCGATGGTCCCCGACGTTGTGCTGCTGGATCTCAAGCTGTCGGCCGGGTCGGACTTCGAGGGACTCTCGTTGTGCGGCAAGCTCTCTGCGGCCCACCCGGGAGTCGGGCTGCTGGTGCTGACCACGTTCCTCGACGAGGATCTGGTGGTCCGCGCCGTGCATGCCGGGGCCCGCGGTTACGTCGTCAAGGACGTCGACACGACGGAACTGGTCCGCGCGATCCGGGCCATCTCGGCCGGGGACAGCGCATTCGACTCCCGCAGCGCGGCCGCCGTCGTCCGGGCCATGTCCGGGCGCTCCGAGCACCGCCAGCAGCTGACCGACCGGGAGCTGGAGGTGCTGCGGTTGCTCGCGACGGGCCTGTCCAACATCGCGATTGGGGAGCGGCTCTACATCTCGGCCACCACCGCGAAGTTCCACGTCAGCAACATCATGCGCAAGCTCGAGGTCACCCGACGGGCCGAGGCGGTCTACGCGGCCAGCAAGCGCGGATTGATCTAGCGGTCGAGAACCAGCCAGCCGCCGTGGAACTGGTGGACTCCGGCCCGCAGGCCGGCAGTGCACCAGGCGTCGGCGATCAGTCGCAGCGTCGCTTCGTCGAAGCGTTGGACGTGCCCGTAGCAGGCCCGCGGTAGCTCCTCGAACGGCACCGCGACGATCACCCGCCGGCGGGCCAACCGCACCGCCTCGCGCAGCACCGCGCCGGCGGTCGCGGCGTCGAGGTGTTCCAGCAGGTGCAGCACGGTGACGGTGTCGGCGGATCCGTCCGGCAACGGGACGTCGAGTGCATTGCAGGTGACCGTACGCAGATGCCGGCCGAGGCGTCCGCTCATCCGGTCGAGCAGGGCCATCGTTGCATGGCTGAGATCCGACGCGGTGACGGTCAGGCCCGCCTTTGCCATGCGCAGCGGGAAGAACCCGAAACACGAACCCAAATCGGTCAATTCGCGTCCCACAACCAGCGATGCGGCGTGCTCGTGGATCGGGGCGAAGGCGGCCGTGCCGTGTTCGAGGCGGTCCAGGGAGTTGCGGTAGAACCGCAGCCACGCGTCGTCGGCCTCCCCGTCGCCGGTGGTCTGCACGATGCCCGTGAACACGTGCTCGAACTCCGTCTGCCCGCGCAGCACACCGGTGTCGTCGAGCTCGGTCGCCAATAGCACCGCGAGTTCGTCGGAGATCTCCTCGGGGTGCAGATCGTGTTCGATGGTCAGCACACCGTCGATGCGGACGGCGCAGATCCGGTTGGCGCACAGCGTCGTTGGATTGCGATGCTGCAGGTGCGGCCCGGCGCGACGCGTCACCCGCGTGAGCGGGGAGCGGAACGTGCCAGTCCGTGGGCGAGCGGTCATGGCCATGCCCCTTCGTCGATGGTTCCCGTCCGACGACGCTATGTCGGTGGCGGGTCGTTGCGCGTGCCCCGAACGGGTGTGATCGGTGGCCCGCCCGGATGGGTGGGTGACTACCCGTTCGGTGAGTGTGCCGCGGCACCCGGTGTCCTAGCGTGATGGTGTCCGGCAGACTTGGAGGAGTGCGATGACCACTCGGGATGATCGCGAAGACGGCACCGCCGCAGAGGTTCTCGTCGAGGAGGCCCTCGTCGAAGAGGTGTCGATCGACGGCATGTGCGGGGTCTACTGATGATGGCGAGGACCGGTTGGTTCGAGACGGTCGCCGAGGCTCAGCGACGGGCCGGCAAGCGGTTGCCGCGCAGTGTCTACAGCGCGCTGGTCGCAGGTTCCGAAGGTGGACTCACGGTGGCGGACAACATCGCAGCGTTCGGCGAACTGGGTTTCGCGCCTCATGTGGCGGGGCTGTCCGCCAAGCGCGACATGGCGACGACGGTGATGGGACAGGCGATCTCGCTACCGGTCTTCATCTCCCCGACCGGCGTACAGGCCGTGCATCCCGATGGTGAGGTGGCCGTGGCCCGCGCGGCCGCCGCCCGCGGCACCGCGATCAGCCTGTCGTCCTTCGCCTCCAAGCCCGTCGAGGAGGTGGCGGCCGCCAACCCGCAGACGTTCTTCCAGATGTATTGGACCGGCGGCCGGGACAAGCTGCTGGCACGCATGGAGCGCGCCAGGGCCGCCGGCGCCGTCGGGTTGATCATGACGTCGGACTGGTCGTTCTCCAGCGGGCGGGACTGGGGCAGCCCGAAGATCCCGGAGAAGATGGATCTGCGGGCCATGCTGCGGTTCGCGCCCGAGGGCATCACCCGGCCGCGCTGGCTGCTGGACTTCGCCAGGACGGGCCGAGTGCCAGACCTGACCGCGCCCAACCTCGCTCAGGACGGTGGTCCGGCGCCGACGTTCTTTGGCGCGTACGGCGAATGGATGCAGACCCCGCTACCCACGTGGGATGACATCGCCTGGCTGCGCGAGCAGTGGGGCGGGCCGTTCATGCTCAAGGGCGTGATGCGGGTCGACGACGCCCGTCGCGCCGTCGACGCCGGTGTCACCGCCATCTCGGTCTCCAACCACGGGGGCAACAACCTCGACGGCACCCCCGCGCCGGTCCGCGCGCTCCCGGCGATCGCCGAGGCGGTGGGGGCGCAGGTCGAGATCGTGCTCGACGGCGGGATCCGCCGCGGCAGCGACGTGGTGAAGTCCCTGGCGTTGGGCGCCCGTGCGGTGATGCTCGGCCGGGCCTACCTCTGGGGGCTGGCCGCCGGCGGCCAGGCGGGCGTCGAGAACGTGCTGGACATCATTCGTAGCGGCATCGACTCCGCGCTGCTGGGTCTTGGACTGTCCTCGACCGACGAGCTTAGACCTCGACACCTGGTGATTGCCAACGGATTCCGTCGGGACCTCGGCGCTGACTGACCTCAGGCGGCCCGGTGCGCCGAGAGCAGGAATGCCGGCATCTTCATCCGGCCCTTCTCGTCGCGATCATGCGGCGGCAGCTGAAAGGGTGCATTCTGTCCGGACGGCATGTTGGCGTGGATGAACGCCGGGCGGATCTCGTCGATCTCCCAGTACTTGCCCACTGCCGCACGAAGTTCGGCCTCGTCGACCTCGTTGGGTTTCTCTTGCAGCTCGGCGGGGAACGCGCCCTTGGCGAACACCAGCACGTAGTACCGGGCGCCGGGGGCGGCCGCCCGGTGGATCGAACGCTGGTACCCCTCGCGGCCCTCGACGGGTAGCGAGTGAAACAGCGTCGAGTCGATGATCGTGTCGAAACGGCCGTCGAAACCGGTGAACGTCGTGATGTCGTCCTGCACGAACGTCGCATTGGGCAGATCGCGGTCCAGGGCGGCCCTCCTGGCGGCCGCCACCGCCGTCGGCGTCAGCTCGATGCCGACGACGGTGTACCCGTCGGCTGCCAGCGCCAGCGACAACTCGGCGTATCCGCAGCCGGCGTCGAGCACCTCACCGGTGACCTTGCCGGCGGCGATCAGCGCGGCGAGTTCGGGCTGCGGCTCGCCGATGTTCCACGGCGGTGCCCCCTGAAACGTGCTCTCACCGCGGTAGGCGCTGTCCCAATCCATCACGTTGGAGTCGGTGGAATCACTCATGCCTTCCACGCTACGCCCGGAATCAGTCCGGGCCGTCCCACGTGTGGACGGGCTCGTTGTCGTGCATCCGCTCGCAATACAACCGCAGCATCTCCGCCAGGGCCCGCGGCCGCGCCAGGCCGCGCCGCTGCAGCGCATGCACCGTCTGGATCTGCCAGGCCGAGCCGTTGCGACCCGTCTTCGCCCGGCCCTCGATGACACCCAGGTAGCGGTCGCTGACGTCGGCCGACACGCCCCAGCGCCGCAATCCCTCGTGGGCGAGGGGCAGCAGCTCGTGCAACACCAGCTCGTCGGGCGTCACCTCGCCGAGGCCGGGCCAATAGAGCCGGGCGTCCATGCCGTCGCGGGCCGAGGCCAGGAAGTTGCGTTCTGCCGCAGCGAAACTCAGCTTGCTCCAGATGGGCCGATCGTCATCGGACAGGGCCCGCAGTGCGCCGTAGTAGAACGCCGAATTGGCCAGCATGTCGACCACCGTGGGGCCGGCGGGCAGCACCCGGTTCTCGACGCGCAGGTGCGGTCGCGCCACGCCGTCGACGGTGACAACGTCGTAGACCGGACGGTTCCAGCGGTAGATCGTGCCGTTGTGCAGCCGCAGTTCTGACAGCGTCGGGGTGCGTCCGGCGGCCAACTCGGCGACCGGATCCTCGTCGGACAGTTCGGGAAGAAGCGACGGGAAGTACCTGACGTTCTCTTCGAACAAGTCGAAGATCGAGGTGATCCACCGCTCGCCGAACCACACTCGCGGGCGCACGCCCTGGGTCTTGAGCTCGTCGGGTCTGGTGTCGGTCGCCTGGGCGAACAGTTCGATGCGCGTCTCGGCCCACAGTTCGTGGCCGAAGAAGTACGGCGAGTTGGCTCCCAGCGCCAGCTGCGGCCCGGCGAGCACCTGGGCGGCGTTCCAATTCTGCGCGAACTCCGCCGGTGCTACCTGGAGGTGCAATTGCATGCTGGTACAAGCAGATTCGGGGGCGATCGAGGCCGACTGCAGCGTCAGGCGTTCGGGCCCGCTGATGTCGATGACGATGTCCTCACCGCGGGCGGTGAAGATCGAGTCGTTGAGGGCCTGATAGCGGGTGGACTCGCTCATCCAGTTCGCCGAGAGATGCTCCGGCATCAGCGTCGGCAGGATCCCGATCATCACGATGTGAGCGCCGTTGGAGTTGGCCTTGGTCTCGGCGGCGTTGAGGCTGGCTCGCACGTCACGTTCGAGCTCCACCCCGGAGCGTCCCCCCAGCGGCCGCGGGGGAACGTTGAATTCGATGTTGTAGGCGCCCAATTCGGTTTGGAACGCCGGATCGGCGATCGAGGCAAGCACTTCCCGGTTGCTCATCGCGGGCTGATAGTCACCGTCGACGAGGTTGCATTCGATCTCCATGCCCGTCAACGGATGTTCGCACTCGAAGCTGGCCTGGGCCAGCATCGTCTCGAAGACGTCCAGGCTCTGCTGGACCTTCCGCCGGTACTGCTGGCGGTGTTCGCGGCTGTATTCGGTCTGCGTGACCTCGTCACCCATGGCCGTCACCCATGGCCGTCACCCATAGCCGTCACCCATGGTCCGAGCCTAGCGACGCGACGCCACCGCGACCTGCGGACTGATGAGACCGCCGCGAAGTTCCAGTTCGATGTCGGGGCTGGCGTGTGCGGCCAGTGCCCGCAGCGCCGATGGGCTGTAGGTGCGCAGCGAACTGATGACCCCGTCGTGCACGAAGGGGACGAACGGAGCGAGCGGCAGCATCGTCGCCAACCGCAGCAGGTGCAGCGGCGCCGGCGGCCGGGGCAGGTCGACGATCACCAGCTTGTCGGCGACGCGGGTGCCCTCGGCGAGCACGCGGGAAGCCAGCGCGGGCGGCAGATGGTGAAACGACAGCGCGAACACCGCCAGGTCGAAGGCCGAGTCGGGGGCGTCGACGTCGGTGGCATCCATGGTGCGCACCGCGACACGCGGGTCGCGGCCCAGTGGGCCCGCCGCGATCGCCGCCACGGACTCCGGCGACACGTCGGTCACGGTGAGGCGCGCGGTGGGGTGCATCTCGTGCACCTTCGCCGACAGCCCGCCGTGGCCGGCCCCCAGCTCGAGAATGCGCGGGTCGGGAACCTCGGCCACCTCGTCGAGCACCAGATGAGCGAACCTCTGGTGGTTGCCGAACCACTCCCCGGTCAGCTCCAAGGCCCTGATCACGCTTCGCTTGACCTTCGGATCGACGTCCTCGCGGTCGAGATACTCCTGCCGGTCGGTCTGCAGCAGCCGGTCCAGGCAGGACGCGTCGGGCCCGCCGCGGGGCATGCGGTCGAGGCGGCCGGGGGACGGTGGCACCCGGATCAGCCTGCCGAGATCGCGTCGACGACGTCGGCGGGGAGTGCGATGTCGCGTACCGCGAGGTTCTCCTCCAGATGCCGGACCGAGGACGTGCCGGGAATCAGCAGCACGTTGGGGGCGGCGGCCAGCGTCCAGGCCAGCGCGATCTGGGCGGGGGTGTACCCGAGATCCGCGGCGGCCTTGGTCACCACCGGATGACCGAGGACCGGGTTCTCGGCGGTGAAGCCGGAGCCGAGGGGGAAGAACGGCACGAACGAGATGCCGTGTGCGGTGCAGAGGTCCAGCACCGGCTGGGAGGTCCGGTCGACCAGGTTGTATGCGTTCTGGACGGTGACTATCTCGGTGCGGTCCAGCGCGATGCGCAGGTGTTCGGCGCTGATGCTGGACAGGCCGATGCCGCCGATCAGACCGTCGTCACGGGCGGCGATCATGGCGGTCAGTTGCCGGTCGAACAGGTCGTGGTCGACGGGGCCAACCGAGTTCGGGTCACCGGAGTGGATGCGCAGGTTGACCGCGGCCAGCTGGTCGACGCCCAGCTCGCGCAGGTTGACCTCGATGTCGGCGCGCAGGTCCTCGGGTTCGGCCGCGGGAATCCAGTTGCCCTCGGCATCGCGCCGAGCGCCGACCTTGCTGACAAGCGCGAGATCGTCGGCGTAGGGGTGCAGCGCCTCGCGGATGAGGGCGTTGGCCACGTCGGGACCGTAGAACTGGGCGGTGTCGATGTGGTCGACGCCGAGCTCGACCGCGCGCCGGAGCACGGCGATTGCCTGGTCGTGGTCGCGCGGGGGACCGAACACACCGGGGCCGGGGAGCTGCATCGCGCCGAAGCCGACGCGGTCGACGGTGAATTCTCCGAGCTGAAAGGTCGTCATGAAGTGATCCAACCGCGAAGGGGGCGCATTCAATCCGAATGCGCCCCCATTCGTTGGCGGAATCTTCTACTCGGACTCGCCGAGGATGCCGTAGATCTCGCGGCGGGCGTTGTTGACGACGTCGACGATGCGCTTTTGCTGCTCGGGGTTGGCCGCGAAGAAGGACTGCTTGACCGCGCCCATCAGCTGGCCGACGGCACTGCGCAGGTTCACGGCGCCGGGGTCGGCGCCCTCGGTGATCTCGTCCCACGGGGCCGTCTCGATCTTCTCGGCGGCGGCCCGGCCGGCATCGGTGAGTTCGAACAGCTTCTTGCTGCCGTCACTCTCGGTGCCCACGATGAGATCCTCGTCGACCAGCAGCTGCAGGGTCGGGTAGACCGAGCCGGGGCTGGGCTTCCACAGGTCCTGGCTGCGTTCGGCGATCTCCTGGATCATCTCGTAACCGTGCATCGGTCGTTCGGTGAGCAGCGTGAGGATGGCGGCGCGGACGTCGCCACGCCTGCCCCGGCCGCGTCCTCGACCGCCGCCGCGGGGGCCGCGACCGAAGCCGGGTCCGCCGAAGCCGGGACCGCCGAACGCACGGCCAAAGCCGGGCCCGAAACCGGGCCCGAAGCCGCCTGGTCCGAAGGCGCCGTCGAACGGACCGTCATGGCCGTCGTCGTGGCTGCGGACCGCGTCACGGAACTCGTTGCGGAAGGCCCGTCGGGCGTGGCGCCGGTGCTCGTGGATGGCGCGGCGGTCTACGGGTCCGAAACCGAAGCCGAAGCCGGTCGCCTGGGGTTGGCCCGAGAAGGGGCCGTTGGGGGGTGTGAATGGGGTGTTCATGGGTGGTGTCTCCTTCGCTGGGAAACGCCGAATGCGCTTCCGATACGTTGACGATATATCGGAAACTATCGCGATGCAACCATTGGTTCGCGTCAGGTGAGCGTCAGGGGGTTTGGCACCTGCCCTGCCGCTCGTCGAGGGCCGCGATCAGGGACCGTGCCCAGCGGCCCTCCATCTCCGCTGCGCCGAGGCCGTACTCCAGCGCGCCAAGGCCGAAGAACTCGGCGTCACCGTCACCCCACGGCGCCAGGGCATCACGTAGCTCGCGGAGGCGCTGCAACTCGGAATCGGCGTGCGCGGCGAATCCGGCCAGGTACTCGCGGGCCTGGTCGGCGGGGATCTCGCCAAGGAGGAACACCCGCAGCAGCGACGCGCTGCGATAGGGGGGATCGTCCTGCGGATTGGTCACCCAGCGCACCAGTTCGGCACGTCCAGCCTCGGTAACCCGGTACTCCTTGCGTCCCCGCGGCCCGATCTCGCCCACCTCGATGAGCCCGTCGGCGGCGAGTTTGTTCAGCTCGCCGTACAGCTGGCTCTGGGTCGCGGGCCAGACGTTGGCCATCGAGTTCTCGAACCGGCGCAGCAGGTCATAACCGCTGCCCGGTTGCTGGGCGAGGAGGCCGAGGGCCGCGAAGCGAAGGCTCACCCACCAAGCCTACGGGCCGACATTCCAGTTGTGGAATGTCGGCCCGTACGGGTGTGTCGCAGGGGTTAGATCGACTCGTTCTCCGCGTCGACCAGCGTGGCGCCCTCGGCCAGCGCCAGCGCGGTCATCCGCCACGGTCCCCTGGTGGCCAACGCGTAGTAGATGACCAGCGCCACGCCGCAGCCGATGAACCAGCTGTACTGCGCGGCACCTGCCATGCCGAACAAGACGCCACCCAGCAGCACGGGCGCCATGGCCAGGATGGCGCCGATCAGCGTCGCCACCACCGCCGCCGGGTTGTAGCCGTTCTTGTACCAGTAGTTGGCGGTCGTGGACATGGTGAACAGGTCGTCGACGATGATCTTCTGCTTGCGCACCAGGTAGAAGTCCGCGAGCAGCACGCCGAACAGCGGGCCGATGAACGCGCCGAGCGTCTCCAGCGTGTAGTGGATGACCTCCGGGTTGCCGTACAGATTCCACGGTGTCAGCAGCACCGAGCCGACCGCGGCGATCATGCCGCCCATCCGCCAGCTGATCCGCTGCGGGCTGACGTTGGAGAAGTCGAAGGCGGGGGAGATGAAGTTCGCGACGATGTTGATGCCGATCGTCGCGATGCTGAACGTCAAGGCGCCCAACACGATTGCGGTCACGCTGTCGATGCGGGCCACCGTTGCGACCGGGTCGGTGATCAGCTCGCCGAACACCGGCACCGTCGCCGCCGCGGTGATGACCACCAGCAGCGAGAACACCAAGAAGTTGACCGGCAGACCCAGGAAGTTGCCCTTCTTGACCGCCTTGAAGCTCTTGCCGTACCGAGCGAAGTCACCGAAGTTGAGCATCGGGCCCGAGAAGTAGGACACCACCAGCGCGATCGCGCCGAGCATGATGACCAGTGAGTTGCCCTTCTTCTCACCGCCAAGGTCGAGGCTGACGTGCCAGCCGGACTTCCACAGCAGGTACCCGCAGAGGATGAACATCACGACGTAGACGGCCGGTCCGCAGAAGTCGATGAACTTGCGGATGGACTCCATGCCACGCCAGAAGACGGCGGCCTGTAGCACCCAGAGCAGCGTGAAGCTGCCCCAGCCGAGCAACGACAGACCGGTGAAGCCGTACTGGTCGACGTCGGCGTAGGGCGCCAGTCCCGGGAAGAGCTTGAGTAGCACCACGTCCAGCGCAGCCGACGCGAGGTAGGTCTGGATGCCGTACCACGCCACCGCGATCAGGCCGCGGATGATCGCGGGAATGTTGGCACCAAGCACCCCGAAGGGGCTGCGGCACACCACCGGGTAGGGAACGCCCGCTTGCTGGCTGGGCTTGGCGACCAGGTTGCACAGGAAGTACACGATCGTGATGCCCACCAGCAGCGCGATGAGCACCTGCCAGCTGGCCAGGCCGAGCGCGAACAGGCTGCCCGCGGTGACGTACCCGCCGACGCTGTGCACGTCGGACATCCAGAACGCGAAGATGTTGTACGACGACCACGACTGCTTGGCCAGGGGTGCGAGGTCCTCGTTGGTCAGGCGCGGGTCGTAGTGGTCCTTGATCAGACCGCCGCCGACGGGATGGCCGGCAGCCTCCACGATGTCGCCCGCGGCGACCACGGCACTGGGCGGCGGCTCTTTGACGTCGGTCATCCCTGGCTCCTGCTCTTCGTGCGACTAGTGCATGACGATTGGCAAAAGCTAGCTGGGAGTTGTTGCAGGACCGTTGCGCCGAAGATATATCTTGGGCGCGACCGCGACGCCGTGGTCAGTCGGCCAGCCCCGAATTCGCCGGCAGCGTGGCAACCACCTCGTTGAGCCTGCGGTGGTGCGCGGCGCTGGAGGTCAGCAGGCGGTCGGCATCGCGGGCGAGGAACGCGGCCAGCATCTCCTGGTGGTCCTCGTGTAGCTGGGCACGCTGCGCGTGCTCGACGTGCACCATCACCTGTACGGGTTCGGTTATGTTCCAGGCAGATTCGAGCATGTGGATCAGGCGAAGCATCCCCGACGGACGGGCCAGGCCCATGTGGAAGATGCGGCTCTGCCGGTGATAGGTATGCGGATCGTCGTCGGCAACGGCCTGCTCCAGGCGCCGGTTGGCCTCCGTGACGTGGGCGCAGTCGGCGTCGGTGGCGCGGACGATCGCGGCCGACAGTGCGGCGGATTCCAGCGTCTCGCGGACGATGTACATCTCGGCCAGCTCGCTGGCGGTGAGCTGCGCGACGGCATAGCCGATGTTGGCCTGGTGCGCGACCAGGCCCTCCCCGGTGAGGGTCTTGAGGCTCTCGCGGACGGGGATGTGGCTGACGCCGAACAGGTCCGCGACCTCACCCACCGGGATCGGGGTGCCCGGGGGTACGGCGCCGTCGAGGATGACGCGGCGCAACTCGTCGACGATCGATTGCGCAGCGGGGTCACCGCGGTTGACCGCGAGCTTGAACAGCAGCGCGGAGTGGCGGCGGGCCGACATCAGGCCATCTTCCCAGGAATCGGGCCGGTAGGAGCGGAACCGCCCAACATTCCACTATTGACATGTCACTTCTGGAGTGTCATGGTGGACGAATCAGCCCCTCAGCTCAGGGAGACAGACATGACCGAAACCGACGTCACTGCCGAACGCGCGGAGGCCGAACTGCTTGGCACCGGCGACTTCTACCAGCGCGGCAACTATGCACCGGTCGAAGCCGAACTCACCGAATTCGACCTGCCCGTCGAGGGCGCCATTCCGCCGGAACTCGACGGTTGGTACCTGCGCAACGGTCCCAACCCGCGGCAAGCGACCGGGCACTGGTTCACCGGTGACGGCATGATCCACGGCGTGCGCGTCGAGAACGGCCGCGCCGCCTGGTACCGCAACCGCTGGGTGCGCACCGATAGCTTCGACGACGACTTCCCGCTCTACAACGCCGACGGCACGCGCAACCTGCGCTCGGCGGTGTCCAACACCCACGTGGTCAACCACGCCGGCAAGACCCTTGCGCTCGTCGAGTCCTCGCTGCCGTACGAGATCACCAACGACCTCGAGACCGTGGGGGCCTACGACTTCGGTGGCAAGCTGGTGGACTCGATGACCGCGCACCCGAAGATCTGCCCCATCACCGGCGAGATGCACTTCTTCGGCTACGGCAACCTCTTCGAGCCCTATGTCACCTATCACCGGGTGGACGCCGACGGCGTGCTGACCATCGACCGGCCGGTGGACGTCAAGGCCCTGACGATGATGCACGACTTCGCCCTCACCGCAGCACACGTCGTCTTCATGGACCTGCCGATCGTGTTCGACGTGGACGCCGCCGCCAGCGGGGGCATGCCGTTCCGCTGGAGCGACGACTACGGCGCGCGCCTCGGGGTGATGCGCCGCGACGATCCGTACGGGCCGATCCGCTGGTTCGACGTCGACCCGTGCTACGTCTTCCACGTCGCAAACGCCTACGACGCGGGTAACCGCATCGTCCTCCAAGCCGCACGCTATCCCGAATTATGGCGCCATGATGGTGGTTTCGACGCCGACGCGGCGATGTGGACGTGGACGATCGACCTGTCCACCGGCACCGTCTCGGAGAGCCGGCTCGACGAGCGGGCGGTGGAGTTCCCCCGCATCGACGACCGGCTCGCCGGGCTGCCCGCGCGCTACGCCGTCTCGGTGGGCAAGGACGAGCTGGTCCGCCACGATCTGACCAGTGGCAGCGCGGTGGCGCACCGGTTCGGCGCGGCGGCCACACCGGGAGTGCCCGGGGAGGCCGTGTTCGTGCCTGCGGAGGGACCGGCCGACGAATCATCCGGCTACTACCTGGGATACGTCTACGATCCCGTCCGCGACGGAAGCGACCTGGTGATCCTGGACGCCGCCGACTTCGCCGGCGACCCCGTCGCCACCATCAAGCTGCCGCAGCGGGTGCCCTTTGGGTTCCACGGAAACTGGATCCCGAGCTAACACCGCGCTGACAGCCAGCCGGTCTATCGTGTCCCGATGGCTGTCAAGTGGCTCGACGTACCAGAGGATCACGACTACTCCGCTGCCGCGGACTATCTGAGCCTCGTCGGCGAGTCCGAGGCGACCGCCAAGACGGTGGACGCGCTCAAGTCGGCCCAGACCGAGCCCCGCAAGGCCAAGGACATCCTGCGGGCGGCCGGCCTGCCGCTGCTGCCCGACACCAACGCCCACGTCAAGAGCGACCTGGCCAAGATCGCCGACGGGAAGAAGCTCTCCCCGATCCTGCTGGTGCGGGGCAACGCCGTCGAGGGCGTCCCACTGCAAATCGCCGACGGTTATCACCGAGTCTGCGCGAGCTACCTGGTCGACGAGAACACCCCCATCCCGTGCCGGCTGGTGTCGTGGCAATCGTGACGAGCTGACGTGTCGGGCTTCGGGTTTCACACCCTGGCACTGCTGGTCCTGGTCGGCATGGCGGGGCCGCTGCTGGTGGCCGTGCCCGGCCTGCGCATACCGGTGATCATCGGCGAGCTCGTCGCCGGCATGGTGATCGGCCGGACCGGCTTCGGCGTCGTCGACCCCGGGGACCCCACCTTCACGCTCCTGGCCGACATCGGCTTCGCGCTGGTGATGTTCGTCGTCGGCACCCACGTTCCGGTGCGCGACACCACGCTGCGCGCCGGCATCCCGAAGGCGGTGGCGCGGGCCGTGCTGGTCGGCGTCGTCGCCGCCGTGCTGGGCGTGGTGCTGGCCAGAGCGTTCGGCACCGGGCACGCGGCGCTGTACGCAGTGCTGATGGCGTCGTCATCGGCAGCGGTGGCCCTGCCGATCATCGACGAATTCCACCTCACCGGGGCGCCGGTGCTCTCGGTCAAGGCTCAGATCGCGATCGCCGATGCGGCCTCGATCGTGTTGCTGCCCTTGGTGATCGACCCCTCCCGCGCGCCGCGGGCCGCCGTCGGCGCCGCGGTGATCGCCGTGTGCGGTGGCGCGCTGTTCCTCGTCCTGCGCTACTTCGAACGCCGGGGCACCCGCAAGCGGCTGCGGCAGTACTCCAAGCGGCACCAGCTCGCCCTCGAACTGCGCTTCAGCCTGCTGATGCTGTTCGCACTGGCTGCGGTGGCCACCTCCACGCACGTGTCGATCATGCTGGCGGGCTTCGCGCTCGGCCTGGTGGTCAACGGCATCGGCGAGCCGCGCCGGCTGGCCCGCCAGCTGCTGGGCATCACCGAGGGGTTCTTCGGGCCGTTGTTCTTCGTCTGGCTTGGGGCTTCACTACAGGTGCGCGAGCTCGGTGAACGTCCCGCGTTCATCGGGCTGGGGGTTGCGCTGGGGGCCGGTGCGGTGCTCGTGCACTGTGCGGGAAGGGTTTTCGGGCAGCCGCTGGCGCTGGGCGTGATGGCCGCGGCCCAGCTCGGTGTCCCCGTCGCCGCGGCCACGTTGGGTACGCAGCTCAAGCTGTTGGGCCCGGGAGAGCCCTCGGCGCTGATCCTCGGCGCGCTGCTGACCATCGCGGCGACGACCGTCGCGGGGACCGTCGTGAAGCGGAGTCAGCCCGCCGTGCCGCCCACGGCGCCCCCTGCAGAGGCACCGGCCCGGTAGCCGGCCGGGGCTGACGTCGTCACCATCGCGTGCAACGTGCCGCTCAATGACCGGTTGGCGGCGCTGGATCCACCGGGTCCATCCGCAGCGGACGCGTTGCGGGAATGGCAGGCCTACCCGACCCCGCGGACAGTGTGGAACCACGTTCGAACGGCGGCTCCGCTGCTGGGTTCGGCGCTGATGCTGGTCGGCTCGCATCAGCGCTGACGTTGCGGAACGTCATGGCGACGACGGCCGCCGCGATCAGCACCAGCACGGCGGCGATGGTCGCCGTTGGACCGATGCCGGCGTCGAACGCCCCCCGTGCGGACTCCAGCAACCGGTGGCTCAGCGCAGGAGGCAGCGTCTGCGCGACCGACGTTGCGCCGCCGATGCTCTCGCGGGCATCGGCGCTCTGCAGGTCGGTCAGGCCACCGGGCAGCTCTACGTTGGCGCGGTAGTACGCGGTGAAGATGGTGCCTAGGGTGGCCGTGCCCACGACTGCGCCGAGCTCGTAGGCAGTTTCCGAGACTGCCGATGCCGCACCGGATTTCGCGGGCGGCACCGACGCCACGATGGTGTCGTTGGAGATCGTTTGGGACATGCCGACGCCGATCTCCAGGATGACGAACGACACGATGACGGCCACCACCGTCAGGTCGTGCCGGAAGGCCAGGATGGCTCCGAAGCCGGCAGCGACGAGTACCAGGCCCACCACCATCAGGACGTGGGGCGCGAAGCGCTTCGCGAGTGGCACCACGGCGACACCCGCGATCATCGACAGCACCGCACCTGGCAGGGTGACCAGACCGGCGGCCAGCGGGCTCAGCCCCAGCACCAGCTGCAGGTGCTGGGAGATGAAGAAGATGAACCCAATCAGGCCGACGATCGACAGGAAGTTGGCCAGGATCGACGACGAGAACGGACCGTAGGTGAACAGCGCGACGTCCAACATCGGTGTGGCAGTGCGGCGCTGGCGACGGACGAACAGCACGCCGGAGCCAACCCCGACGACCAGAGCGGCACTGGCCAGCCACGAGACGCCGTCGTGCGCGGTCGACTTGATGGCCCACACGATCGGCAGCATGGTGGTCAGCGTCAGCAGCACGCTGAACGGATCCAGCGGGCCCGGATGGGGGTCCTTGGACTCCGGCACCAGTCGCGGCGCCAACACCAGCAGCGGGAGCAGGATCGGCACGGCGACCAGGAACACCGCGCCCCAGTGGAAGTGCTGCAGCAGAAGGCCGCCGACGATCGGGCCCAGTGCCGACCCGGCGGTGAAGCAGGAGGCCCACAGGGCGATGGCCAGCCGGCGGGCCGACGCATCGGTGAAGATGTTGCGGATCAGCGACAGCGTCGACGGCATCAGCATCGCGCCGAAGACGCCGAGCAGCGCGCGTGCCGCCACCAGGTATTCGGCGCTAGGGGCGAACGCCGCGATGGCCGACACCACGGCGAAGCCGGCGGCGCCGATCACCAGCAGCCGACGTCGGCCGATGCGGTCGCCGATGCTGCCCATGGTCACCAGCAGCGCGGCCAGCACCAGGGAGTAGACGTCGACGATCCACAGCTGCGTGGTCGCGGCGGGACGGAAGTCCTGCGCGATGCTGGGCAAGGCGAAGGCGAGCACGGTGTTGTCGACCGCGATCAACAACACCGGCAGCATGAGGACCGCGAGCGCTACCCAGGCGCGCCGCGGGGTGGGGGTGGACGTCGGGCTGACGTCCAGGTGGCTGGACATTCGAGTGCTCCTATTTCGGGCAAAGCCGGTGACGTCACGGCTGATTGGGATTGATGGTGCCCTGCGTGAGGCTGGCCATGATGGCGTCGACGATCTGCACGCGGGGGGTGCCTCGGCGGGCGGCGTCGTAACCGGCGTTGAGTAGGGCCCAGAACACCAGCCGGGGCCACTCCGGTGGCCCGGGGGCACCCTGGGTGGCCGCCCGGTCGAGCACCTCGACGATCACCTCGTCGCCGGTGTCGAGTTCGGCCGCCAGTTCGGGGTCCGCCAGCAGGGCCGGGTCGTTGTAGACGAACGGCACGATCGGGCCGAGGTCCAGCTGACACTCGACGACGCGGCGCAGGGCCTCGACGGGAGGGCCGCAGTCCGGCTCGGCGTGCGCGATGGCCGCGTTGCTGATGGCGTGCACGTGCAGGGCCAGCGCCCGCAACAGGTCGGAGCGCTCCGAGAAATACCGGTGCAGGGTGCTGCGGCCGACCTCGGCCGCAGTTGCGATGTCCCCGAGCGAGGCGCCGGGGTTGGTGGCCAGCACGGTCATCGCCGCATCGAGGATCGCCCGGCGGGTCCTGGTCCGCGGGCCACCCTCGATCGGCAACGGTGCGCTCATGCCTCTCAATGTAGCACTGATGCGCCAAAGTGAGACAATGGTGTCCCACTCAATCGGGCAGGGTGAACCCCCCTGGTTGGACCGGGCCGGGTGATGATCGTGGTGGTGGTGGTGGGGCGGGCGGTGCCTGCGGTGGTGGCGGGTGCCAGAGCGGCCCCGTGGGAGCCGGGGTGTCGGGGCGCAGCCGGGCGAGCTCGCGGCGGTGCCGCTCGGCCAGTACGGCGGCAAGGATCAGGGGCGCGGGCGCTCCCGGCGGCGGTGGCGGCGACACCTGGGCCACGACGTCGGTGCAGATGCGATGCGCCATCTGCGCGCGGATGGCGGGCTCGAGGCGATCGGCGCGGGAGAGGAACTGCCGGGCCAGCTCGGCTTGTTCGGGCCGCAGTCCGGACAGCTGCAGCGAGGACGCCCACCAGGCGAGCACCGGCGGCATCGGCACGGGCGCTGGCAGCTTCGGCGCCCGCTCGGTGATCACCATGGTGCCGGCGAAGACGTCGCCGAGCCGCTTGCCCTTCGCCGAGACCATGCTGCAGATCACCGCGGGCCCGCCGGCGAACATCCAGATCTCGATGAACCCCGCCAACGCGCGAAACAGCGCCTGGCGGAACCGCTCCGGGCCACCGTCGTCGGAGACGACGCGCAACCCGAGCGCCATCTTGCCCAGCGAACGCCCCCTGGTCGCGGTCTCGAACACGACGGGGTAGCCCACGATGGTCAGGACGGTGAACACGACCAGGACCGCGGCCGACAGAGCTTCGTCGAAGTCGTAGATCGTCACGGCCCACAGCACCACCCCGGCGACGTAGCCGATGCCGATGACCGCCAGGTCGATCAGCGCGGCCAGCGCGCGGACGGGCAACTGCGCGATCTGCACGTCGAGCACCACGGCATCGCCGGTGACCATGGACTCCGGCTGGGCGATCACGAGAAGTCACGCTACTAGGATTCGACCGATGGATGTCGACGCCTTCGTGCTGGCTCACCGGCCCGCATGGGACCGGCTGGAGGACCTGGTCAAGCGTCGCCGCAAACTGACCGGCGCCGAGGTAGACGAGTTGGTCGACCTGTATCAGCGGGTGTCGACCCACCTGTCGATGGTGCGCAGCGCGTCGACCGACGGCGTGCTGGTGGGCCGGCTCTCCGGGCTGGTCGCGACCGCCAGGGCGGCGGTCACGGGCGCCCACGCGCCGCTGTGGAGTGAGTTCGCCAGGTTCTGGACGGTGTCGTTCCCCGTCGTCGCCTATCGCGCGTGGCGGTGGTGGCTCGGGTCGGCGATCGTGTTCTTCGCCGTCGCGGCAGTGCTGGGGGTGTGGGTCGCGGGCAATCCCGAGGTGCAGGCCGCCGTCGGCACCCCGTCGGACATCGCGGACCTCGTCGACCGCCAATTCGCGTCGTACTACCGCGAGAACCCGGCCGGCTCCTTCGCGCTGCGGGTGTGGACCAACAATGCGTGGGTGGCCGCCCAGTGCATCGGCTTCGCAATCCTGCTCGGCTTGCCGATCCCGTACGTGCTCTTCCAGAACGCCGCCAACCTCGGGGTGGTGGGTGGGCTGATGTTCGATGCAGGCAAGGGCGACGTCTTCCTCGGTCTGCTCACCCCGCACGGTCTGCTGGAGCTGACCGCGGTGTTCCTGGCCGGCGCGGTGGGGATGCGGCTGGGCTGGTCGGTGGTGGCACCGGGGGACCGGCCGCGGGCTCAGGTGCTCGCCGAGCAGGGGCGTGCGGTGGTGTCGGTGGCCGTCGGGCTCGTGGTCGTGCTGCTGATCTCGGGTGTGATCGAAGCCTTCGTCACGCCGTCGCCGCTGCCGACGTTTGCGCGGGTGGGGATCGGGGTGGCCGCCGAGCTGGGGTTCCTGGCCTACGTCGTGCACTTCGGGGGCCGGGCCGCGCGCGCCGGCGAGACCGGAGACGTCGACGACGCGCCGGACGTGATGCCCACCGGTTAGCCAGGGCCTAGAGCTTGCCGCTGGCCTTCATCGCCAGGTAGCGGTCGGCCAGCGCGGGCGCCAAGTCCGCGGGCAATTCGTCGACGACGTCGACACCGTGGCGCCGCAACCGGTTCGCGATGGCGCCGCGGTCGTTGCGCGAGCGTTCGGCGGCCGCGGCGTCGTACACCTCGGCGGCGTCGGAACGGCCGCCCGCCAGCCGGTCCACCCGGGGATCGGCGACGGCAGCGACCATCAGCTGATGCTTGGCCGTCAGCCGTGGCAGGACGTCCATCAACCCCTCGTCGAGAGCCGACGGGTTCAGGTCGGTCAGCAGGACGACGAGCGCACGGCGCCGGACGCGACGCTGCACCGCGGCGACCATCGCCGGGGCATCGGACTCGACGAGGGCGGGCTGCAACGGCGCCATGGCCGTCACCAGCTGGGGCAGCAACTCGCTGCGGGACGCCCCGAACAGGCCGGCGCGCGGCACGCGGTCATGGGCGACGAAGTCGACGTGATCACCCGCGCGAGAAGCCAACGCCGCCAACAGCAATGCCGCGTCCATCGACCAGTCCAGCCGTGGCCAGCCGCTCGGATCGCTGGCCGTGGGGTCGACGCCGACCCGGCCCGCCGACGTGCGGCCCGTGTCGAGGACGATGACGATCCGGCGGTCGCGCTCCGGACGCCAGGTCCGCACCACGACGTCGGCCCGCCGGGCGGAGGCCCGCCAGTCGATGGACCGGACGTCGTCGCCGACGACGTATTCCCGCAGCGAGTCGAATTCGGTGCCTTGGCCCCGGATCAGCACCGGTACCGCCCCATCCAGCTCGCGGAGTTTGGCCAGCCGCGACGGGAGGTGCTTGCGCGACAGGAACGGCGGCAGGATCCGCACCTGCGCGGGTGCCTCCCGCGAAACCTGTCGGCCCGCCAGCCCGAGGGGGCCCACCGACCGCGCGGTCACCAGCGCCGAGCGTTGCTCGCCGCGGCGCACGGGCCGCAGCGTGGTGACGACCCGAACCCGTTGTCCCGCAGCGATGTCGAGCCGGTGACTGCGGGGCTCGGCGCGCGCCGAGGGGACCCACGCGTCGCGCACGCCCCCACGGAACCGGCGACGGTCCAGGTTCTCGACGACCAACACCGCATCGACGGGCTCGCCCAGCCTCGCCGTGACGTCGCCGAACCGGTGCAGGTGCAACCGCCGCGGGCTGGCCGCCAGTGCCACGTCGACGATGACGGACAGTAGCAGCAGGCCGAGCAGGATCACGAAGGCCGTTGCGGGCCATGGTGATACGGCGATTGGCAGCACGCAGATCAGGGCGACCAGGCCGACGCGGCCGGTGATGACCACTAGCGCGGTACCGGGACCGCGGACAGGATGCCGTCGAGTACGCCGTCGGCGGTCGCGCCCTCGAGCTCGGCCTCTGGCCGAAGGGCGATGCGGTGCCGCAGCGTGGGCCTGGCCATCGCCTTGACGTCGTCGGGGGTGACGTAATGGCGCCCGGACAGCCACGCCCACGATCGCGAGGTCGCCAGCAGTGCCGTCGCACCACGCGGCGAGACCCCCAGCTGCAGGGCCGGTGATCGCCGGGTGGCGCCCGCGATGTCGACGATGTAACCCGTGACCTCGTCGGCCACCAGCACCTGGCGCACCGCGTCGCGCCCCGCGGCGAGCTCGGCCGGACCAGCCACCGGTCGGATCGTCGACAGGTCACGCGGATCGAAACCCCTTGCGTGCCTGGATAGGATCGCGATCTCCTGGTCACGTGGCGGCAGCGGTACGTTCAGCTTGAGCAGGAAGCGGTCGAGCTGCGCCTCCGGCAACTGGTAGGTGCCCTCGTACTCGATGGGGTTCTGCGTGGCGGCGACGATGAAGGGGTCGGGTAGCGGCCGCGCCGTGCCGTCGACGCTGACCTGCCGTTCCTCCATCGCCTCCAGCAGCGCGGCCTGGGTCTTGGGCGGGGTGCGGTTGATCTCGTCGGCCAGTAGGAGATTGGTGAACACGGGCCCGGCCCGGAACTCGAACTCCGCGGTGCGCGCGTCGTACACCAGGGATCCGGTGACGTCACCGGGCATCAGGTCCGGGGTGAACTGCACCCGTTTGAAGTCCAGCTGCAACGCCGCGGCCAGCGTCCGCACCAGCAGCGTCTTGGCGACACCTGGCACGCCCTCCAGGAGCACGTGTCCCCGGCAGAGCAGTGCGACCACCAGACCGCTCACCACGGCGTCCTGACCGACCACCGCCTTGCCGATCTCGGAACGCAACGCCAACAACGCGTTTCGGGCATCTTCGTGGGTCGGCGCCGGGTCCGTCGTCGTCACGGGGTGGTGACCTGCCTTTCGATGTCGTCCAGTAGTCGGGAGAGTTCGACGAGTTCTGCGTCGTCGGCGGGTTCTGGACCGTACAGGGCGTGGCCCACGGTGGCGGGGTCCTGGTGAACGCGGCGTGCCACGTTGTCGACGACGGCAGCCGGGTCGGTGGCGGTCCCGAGCCCCAGCCGGGGCAGGACTCGGCTCAGCACGGCCGCCCGCAGTGCCGACGCGGCGCTGTCGCGGGCCCGCCGCGACCGGTAGAGCCTGCCGCGGCCCTCGACGGTCTCCGAGGCGCGCACCACCACCGGTAGATCCTCGGCGACCAGCGGCCCCATCCTGCGGCCGCGCCACAGCGCCACGAACGCGACGGTCAGACAGAGCTGCAGGACGATCCAGCCGACCCGGGCCGGGATGAGGTCCATGATCGAGGTGGCGCCGTCGGATTCGTTGGCGATGCGCTTGGGGGAGTACCAGATGATCCTCGGCTGGGAGCCTGCCAGATTCATCGCGAGCGCGGCGTTGCCTTCCTGCAGCAGACCGGAATTGGTCATGAAGTCGGCCGTCCCGACGACGGTGACGGTTCGCCCGCCCTCGGAGTAGCGGACCAGCGCGCCGTCGTAGCACCGGGTCACGTCACGCTGCCCGTCGGCCGCCTCGTAGGTCTCGCTGAAGCCGAGCTGCACCCGGCCCGCCCTGGTGGCCTCGCGAAGGTCGCAGTTTGGCTCGCCGCCGAACGTCCCGGCCGTCGCGGTACGCACGTGCGGAGCCAGCGCCTCCAGGGTGCTGGACAGCGGTTCGACCAGGAGCAGATCACCCGGCAACGCCAGCAGCCGCTGCAGCCCCTCCGCGCCGACGCGGTACGGCGTCGGTGCCACCAGCAGCAGGGTGTTCGCCGTCGCGGACCGTTCGACCGAGGCCAGGTCGTCGGCGGTGACGACGTCGGCGCCGTGGTCGCGAAGCAGCGCGACGAGCGCGTGGGCCCCCTCGGGCGTGGTGGCGTCGGGATCCATCCGGCCGCCCATGCGGGGACCTGCGAGCAATGCCGACACGGTCGAGACGCCGACGACGATCAGTACCGCCAGCAGCACCCAGCGCAGGGTGCTCCACCTGCGTACCGGGGCGGGCGCGGCGCCGGTCATCGCACCTCGGCCCATCCGTCGGCCGACTCCGCAGCACCGCTCACCGGCTGGCCCGCGCCGGCGTGCGCGAGCAGGTGGCGATCGAGATCGGCGACCATCAGGTACTCCGGCTCGATTCCCGGCCGCTCACCGTAGGTGACGTCGTTGAATGCCACTGCCACCCGGCGCAATTCGACAGACAGCCCGGGCATCGCGACCCCGGCGTCGCGGGCCAGCTCGGTGGCGGTGCGGCCGGGTACGGGGTCGAGCACCGCAGTCTCCTCGAGCCGGCGGGCCACGCCGCGTACGCGATGCTGGATCGCCGAGGCCCAATCGCCAAGCGCGGCAGCCTGTTCGGCGGCAGCGCGGAACTGTGCCGAGGTCATCTCGCCCGATTCGAACAGCACGCCCGCAGCGCGGCGGCCGGTACGCATCGTGCGCCGGGCGACCCGGGCCGCCACCAGGACGGCGACCGCCACGATGATCAGCAGCACGGTGATCGTCAGCCAGCCACCGGGTACCGAGGCGCCGCCGGAGAGGATCTTGAAGACCAGGTCGTCGAGCAGCCGCGACAGCTCGTCGGTCAGCGATCCCCGCGGATAGCCGGGCTTGCTCAGCTCGTGCTGAGCGGCGTCGCGCGCGGCGTCGCGGTCTATGTCGATGGTTGACACGTCAGTGGTGCGGGGTGAGCCACAGGTCGTCGGTGGAGGTAACTGCGCCGGTGACGCCGGTCTGCAGCACCAGGTCGAAGGCCTCGGCCCGGATACGGCGGTCGGTGTAGAGCAGCACGACGACACCGGCGTTGAAGGGCGCCGTGATGATTTGGCCGACGGCACTGCCGATGCCGACGAGGATGACGCCGATCACCGTGGTGGTCGTCGACTCGCCGACGATCAGCATGATCTGCCCGACGAAGCTGAAGGGCACCGTCACCGCACCCGAGACGACGGCCGCGACCACCGCCGCGAGCAGCCGGATGCCGAACACCCGCCAGAAGTCGTGGCGGACCAGGTCGAATGACCGGCCGATGGCAGCCATCACCCCGATGCGCTCCAAGACGATCAGGGTCGGCGCGAAGCTCAGCATCGTATACAGGTAGACCAGCAGGGCAACCAACACCAATACCACCAGCGCGCCGACGATGAACGCCGCTGGACCACCGGCGATCTGGCCTACCGCCGCGATCAACCCGGCCGTGACGCCGATCAGCACGATGGCGCCGAGCGCCTCCAGGGCGGTGACTCCGAGCAGCGGCAACAGCCGTCCGCGGACCCGTCGCCACGCCTCACCGATGCCGATCGACGAGCCGAAGATCGCGCGGCCGATCACCACGGTGAGCAGACCGCTGAGCACGATGCCGGCCAACGCGGTCGTGGCGAACCCCGCGACGCTGGACAGCAGCAGTCCGATGGTCGCCGAGTCGGAGATCTCGGAGGTTCCGGTCTGCCCGAGACCGCCCGTCGCCGACGGCGTCAGCAGACCCGACCCGGCCAGCGGCCCGATCTGGATCAGCAGCGCCACCACCTCGGCGACCACCACGACGATGGTCGTCAGCCCGAGGGTGGCCTTGGGGTTGGCGCGGATGTAGGTGATCGACGCGTTGAAGACGTCGGACAGGCTCAGTGGGCGCAGTGGGATGACGCCTGGCTTGAGTGCCGGGGGCGGCCCCATTGGTGGATGGCCGGGGGGCGGGTAGCCGGGGGGCTGGTAGTAACCGGCAGGCGGATATCCGGGTGGAGGGTAATGAGCGGGCGGGGCTTGGTAACCCGGTGGGGCTTGGTAACCCGGCGGGGCTTGGTAACCCGGTGGGGCTTGGTAACCCTGGGGCGGATGACCGGGTGGCGGGTAGTAACCGGGCGGCGGCGGCATCAGACCTCCGGCGTCGCTGCTCATGCCCACCATCCTGTCGATAGCCGATGCGAATGACAACGTGTCCCGCCGACGTGCACCGGGCCGGGCGTAGCGTCTACGCCATGTCGGAACTCAAGGACCAGTTGCGCGCCGATCTGACGGTCGCGATGAAGGCGCGGGACAAGCTGACCACGGCCACGCTGCGGATGGTGATCGCGGCGATCCAGGCCGAGGAGGTGTCCGGTGACAAGGTCCGCGAGCTGACCGACGACGAGGTGCTCAAGGTGCTGGCCCGCGAATCGCGCAAGCGGGGCGAGGCCGCCGAGGTCTACGTCACCAACGGCCGTGGCGACCTGGCCGCCAACGAGCGTGCCGAGGCCCAGGTCATCGACGACTACCTGCCCACGCCGCTGAACGACGACGAGGTGGCCAACCTGGTCGATACCGCCATCGCTCAGGTCGCCGAGGAGATCGGTGAGCGGCCCGGCCTCAAGCAGATGGGCAAGGTGATGGCGGCCGCGACCGCGACCGCCGAGGGCAAGGCCGACGGTGCCAGATTGTCGGCCGCGGTGAAGGAACGCCTGTAGCGAGTTTTCCCCGCGTCCGTCCGCGGGTAGGCGTCAATCATGACGCGATTTGGCTACACCCTCATGACCGAGCAGAGCGGCCCGAAACAGCTTGTGGAATATGCGGTTTCGGCGGAGCGGCTGGGTTTCGACTTCGAGGTCAGTAGTGACCACTACTCGCCGTGGCTCTCGGCGCAGGGGCATGCCCCGAACGCCTGGACGGTGCTGGGCGCAGTAGCCCACGCCACCGAGCGGGTCGAACTCCTCACCTACGTCACCTGCCCGACCGTTCGCTATCACCCGGCGATCGTCGCCCAGCAGGCGGCCACCCTGCAGATCCTCGCCGACGGACGCTTCACGCTCGGCGTGGGCAGTGGCGAGAACCTGAACGAACACGTCGTCGGCAAGGGGTGGCCGACCATCAAGCGCCGCCAGGACATGCTGCGCGAGGCGGTCCAGATCATCAAGGAGCTGTTCACCGGCGAGTTGGTGGACTGGAAGGGCGAGTACTTCGAGGTGGATTCGGCCCGGTTGTGGGACCTGCCCGAGGTACCCGTGGCCATCGCCGCCGCCGTATCGGGCGACCGCTCGGTCGAGACGTTCTCGCCGCTGGTCGAGCACCTCATCGCCGTCGAGCCAGACAAGGACCTGGTCGACGGGTGGCACGGCGCCCGCAGGGGTACCGGTTTGCCCGGTGACTCCCGGGTCATCGGACAGATCCCGATCTGCTGGGATCCCGACGAGAGTGCCGCGGTGGCACGGGCGCACGAACAGTTCCGCTGGTTCGCCGGCGGCTGGTCGGTGAACGCCGACCTGCCGACGACGGCCGGTTTCGCCGGTGCCACCCAGTTCGTCAAGCCGGAGGACGTGGCGTCGTCCATTCCCTGTGGGCCCGACCTGGACGCCATCGTGGAGGCCGTCAGCGAGTACTGGAAGGCCGGGTTCACCGACATCGCGCTGGTGCAGGTCGGCGACGAGGGGCAGGACCGGTTCCTCGCCGAGGCGGCGCAACCACTGCTGGAGAAGCTACGGGCCGCCGCCGGCTGATCGGCGGGGTTGGAGCGGAACGGTAGCGGGCACCCCATTTGCCAACAGCCAATCGACGAAGGGGGTACATCGTGGTCTCCACTCTCGTGACCGCGTACGGCACCGCCGCGGCCATCGCGGCCGTCGTGGTGTTCGTCGCCAGCGCTCGTCTCGGTGACGAGCGCCGCCCGGCCGGCCAGCGCCTTGGCTTGAGCGCGGCAGCGGGCGCGGTGTGGCCGGTGATCTTGCTGGGCGTGGCCGAGGTGGGCTCGTTCGCCGTGTACGCGAAGGTTCACCAGCACGACGAGGACGCCGAACGGGTGCTCGTCAAGGCGTGACCCGGGTTCGATAGGTCACGATTTGGTGCCAATTCGTCACCATTCTGATATACCGATGTAGCGGGTCGGGGAGGGCCATACGCACGGGAGGCTTCACATGTTCGGTTTCGGGTCGTTTGCTTGCCGTCGTCAGGACGCCCATGGGCCCTCGGCCCCCGGCGCCGTCATCCGATACGGAATGGCGGCCGTCGTCGCCGGCACCGTCGTCGCCACCCAAGCGTTCACCGGGGCCGCGGTCGCGACCGCCGACGTGGGTGCAGCCACCGATTACCAGACGGTCAGTGCCAGCGCGGTCCGCACGGCAGGCCGCACGCAGAGCATCAACCCCGGTACCGAAGGACAGTGCACCTGGGGTGCCGCCCAGAAGTGGTTCGAGGCCAGCGGGTCCTATCCGGCGATGCGCGGCAACGCCCTGGATTGGCGGGATTCGGCCGCCGCGGCGGGCTACACCGTCGTCGATCAGCCGCAGGACCGATCGATGGTGGTCTTCCAGCCCGGGGTCTCCGGGGCGGGCGGCTACGGCCACGTCGCATGGGTCGATTCGGTGTCCGCCGACGGCCAGTCGATCCACGTGACCGAGATGAACAACGTGGCGATGGGTGGCGTCGGCATCTTCAACGATCGCGACGTCCGCAACGTCCCGGGGATGTCCTACATCCTGATGCCATGACCCGTTGCGTTCGACCCTGATGCGCTGACGCAGAAGGCCCCGGCCGGATCACCCGGCTGGGGCCTTCTGCATTCACGATCTGCATTCACGCTGTCGGGGTAGCGGGATTTGAACCCACGACCTCTTCGTCCCGAACGAAGCGCGCTACCAAGCTGCGCCATACCCCGCGTTTGAGCCTCGACAGCGTATCGCACCGAGCCAGGCGGAAGCCAAACGCCCAGCGCTGCGGGCATCTCGACGACCGTGCTGCGGGTGGGTCAGGCCACCTTCGTGATTAGCCCCGGCGTCGATGGGTAGACCAGGTGCACGGCGCTCAGGAATGCAATCCGGCGCCGGCGACGTTACCACCAGCGAGTTCCACTACACATCGACGCAAGGAAGGCCATCACATGACCGGGTTGGGTGCCACGATCTACTTCGGATTGTTCGCCATCGCCGCATTGTGGCTGTTTGCGACGTCCGACCGGTTCGGCCGCGGCGCGCTCTCGCGTGGCGATCAGGTCCAGCGGCCGGTGCGCTCGAATTCGTGGAGCACCGAACCCGATTCGGACGGGTCCAGCCCGCGACTGCTGAGCCACTCCTCGTCGAAGTAGGTGTCGACGTAGCGATCGCCGCTGTCGGCGAGCAACGTCACCACCGATCCGCTGCGTCCCTCGGCGATCATCTCTGCCAGTAGCCGGAACGCCCCCCAGACATTGGTTCCCGTCGAGGGCCCGACCTTGCGCCCCAGCACCGCGCTCACGTGGTGAGCTGCCGCGATCGAACCCGCGTCAGGCACCACGAGCATTCGATCGATGACGCCAGGCAAGAACGACGGTTCTACCCGGGGCCGTCCGATGCCCTCGATCCGGGACGAGGCGCCTGCGACGTCGCGGCGGCCCTGGACGTACGACGGGAAGAACGCCGAATTCTCCGGATCCACCACGCAGAGCTCGGTGCCGTAGCGCCGGTACCGCAGATACCGCCCAATCGTCGCGCTGGTTCCACCGGTGCCCGCCCCGACGACGATCCACTCCGGGATGGGGAATTCCTCGTCGTGCATCTGATGAAAGATCGACTCGGCGATGTTGTTGTTGCCACGCCAGTCGGTGGCACGCTCGGCGTTGGTGAACTGGTCGAGGTAGTGCCCGCCGGTCTCCTCGGCGAGGCGCTCGGCCGCCGCGTAGACCTGGGATGACTCGGCGACGAAATGGCAACGCCCGCCTTGGGATTCGATGAGCGCGATCTTGGCCGCGCTGGTCGAGGACGGCATCACCGCGATGAACGGAAGGCCGAGCATCGCCGCGAAGTAGGCCTCCGAGACCGCCGTCGACCCCGACGACGCCTCGATCACCGTGGTTCCCTCGCCGATCCAGCCGTTGCACAGGCCGTACAGGAACAACGACCGCGCCAGCCGGTGCTTGAGGCTGCCGGTGATGTGGGTGGTCTCGTCCTTCAGATACAGCGCCACCCGAACGTCACCCACGCCGTCACACCACGCCGCGGGCAGCGGATAGCGCAGCAGATGGGTGTCGGCGCTGCGCCGGGCGTCGGCCTCGATGAGCCGGACCGCGTTGTCCACCCAGTCGCGCGGGTGGCGTCGGACGGCGACGGAGGTGTCGTCGGTCAACGCGCAGATACTGCTGGGTGCGACACGTCGGCGCGGCTGCCGAGACTGCCCCCACCGGTCGGCGCGGCCACCAGCGTCAGCAGCGTGGCCTCCGGGCGGCAGCAGAACCGATACGGCGCGTACGGCGAGGTGCCGAGCCCGGCGGACACGTGCAACTGCATGTGCGCACCCCACCGCGACGGCCCCTTGGCCCGCGACGGGTCCAGATCGCAGTTGGTCACGACGGCACCTCGGAAGGGCAGACACAGCTGCCCGCCGTGGGTGTGGCCCGCCAGCACCAACTGGTAACCGTCGCCGGCGAAGCGATCCAGCACTCGGGTGTACGGCGCGTGCACCAGGCCGAGGGTGAGGTTGGCCGCCGCGTTCGCGGGCCCGGCGATGGTGTCGTAGCGATCGCGGGACAGGTGCGGGTCATCGACGCCGGCCGCGGCGATCAGCTGACCCTTGACCTCGATCTCGCGCTTGGTGTGCGTCATGTCCAACCAGCCGCGTTCGGTGAACGCAGCGCGCAGGTCCTGCCAGGGAAGGGCTTCACCGGTGATCCGATGCGACGGCTTGAACAGGTAGTTCGTCGGGTTCTTCGGCTTGGGCGCGAAGTAGTCGTTGCTGCCGAACACGAACAGGCCTGGCACCGCCAACAGGTCGCTGAGCGCCTGCACGACCGACGGCACGGACCTGGGGTGAGCCAGGTTGTCACCGGTGTTGATGACGAGGTCGGGCTGCCAGCCGGCGAGATCGCGGACCCACGCCTGCTTGCGGCGCTGGCCCGGCATCATGTGGAAGTCGCTGAGGTGCAGCACCCGCAGGGGCGATGACCCCGGCGTCAGCACCGGCATGGTGGTCTCGCGCACCACGAACGCATTGCGTTCGATCAGCGTGGCGTAGGCGATTCCCGCAGCCAGCGAACCAGCTGCCAGCGAAGCGGACTTCTTCAGGACCGTCGAATTCAGGACCGTCGAACGGGCGAGCATGAACGCAGCCTACTGCCACACGATGGCAGCCACCCGGGAGTCACCGCCGCACCGGTCACGGTGGCGGTGGCGGTGGCGGCGGACCCAGCACCGGAACGGTGATGGGTGGCAGCCCCGGGATGTTCACGACCGTCGAGCCGACGGGAGCGGGGAACGCGTTGGGATCGTTGGGGTCCACGCCCGGCGGCAGCACGATCGGCGGCGGCGCGGGCGCGATGCCGTTGCTGGTCTGGATGGTGATGATCGAGCCCGGCACGGTCTGGCCGGACGGCGAGGTACCGACGACCGATCCCGCGGGGGCGCCGCTGTTGACGGGAGTGGCTTGGTCGGCGACCTGGAAACCGGCGTCCTTGAGTCGCTGTCTGGCCAGGTCGGGGGTCATGCCGGCGACGCTGGGCACCTTGGAACCGGGGGCGCCGTCGACGTAGCGCGGATCGGTCGGAGGCAGCTGCACGTCACCCGGGGTGAACTGCTTCATCGCGGTGAACCAGGTGCGGGCGGGCTCGTTACCGCCGTAGAGGTTGCCGGAGCCGCATTGGCGCAAGGGGAACGAACACAGATCCGACGGCGCCGTCGAATCGTCATAGATGTAGTTGGCGGCCGCGTAGGCGCTGGTGAAGCCGAAGAAGCCAGAGGAGCGGTGCGCCTCGGTGGTGCCCGTCTTGCCCGAGACCGGCAGCGTCCACCCCGCCGAACTCGCCGCGCCGGCCGCGGTGCCGCTCTGGTCGTCCTTGCTCATGGCGTTGGCCAGGGTGTTCGCCAATCCCTCCGGCACCACCTGCTCGCAGGTCTCGGTCGTCACGGAGACGTCCTTGCCGGTGCGGTCGAAGATCTTGTCGATCGGGTTCGGCGGGCACCAGGTGCCGCCGGAGGCCAGGGTCGCCGCCACGTTGGATAGCTCCAGCGGATTCACCTCGATGGGGCCCAGGGTGAACGAGCCCAGATTCTGTCGCTTGACGAAGTCGGCCAGGCTCTCGTTGCTCTCCGGGTCGTACGCCCGCGCGGTGCCAGGCAGCGCGTACGAGCGCAGACCCAGCTTGACCGCCATGTCGACGGTGCGCTGCACGCCGACCTGTGAGATGAGCTTGGCGAACGCGGTGTTGGGTGAGGTCGCCAGGGCGTCGGTGACGCTGAGGGTGCCGCGGTAGTTGCCGTCGTTGAGCACGCACCAGGTGGCCTGTGGACAGTTCTTGGCCCCGCCGCTGCCAAGGCCCTTCGCCTCGAAGCGCGACGGCGCGTCGAGCTGGGCGTTGATGCCCATGCCCATCTCGAGTGCGGCCGAGGTGGTGAAGATCTTGAAGATCGAGCCGGCCCCGTCACCGACCAGGGAGAACGGTTGCGGCTGCATGGTCTCGCCGGCGTCGGTGTTCAGGCCGTACGTGCGGTTGGACGCCATCGCCACCACGGGGTGGGTGGTCTTGCCGGGACGGATCACGCTCATCACGCTGGCGACGCCGTCGAGGTCCGGGGCGGCGAAGTCGTCGATGGAGGACTTGACCTGGTTCTGGATGTCGGGGTCGAGGGTCGTCTTGATCAGGTAGCCACCCTTGGCGACCTGGTCCTTGCTGATGCCCGCCCTGGCCAGGTAGTCCAGGACGTAGTCGCAGAAGAACGCCCGGTCGCCGGCAGCGATGCAGCCCCGAGGCAGCTCGTTGGGCTGCGGAAGGACCCCGAGCGGCTCCTGCTTGGCCGCCCGCAGCGCGTCGGCTTCCTGGGGCACGTTCTGGATCATGGTGTCCAGCACCACGTTGCGGCGTTCCAGGGCACCCTCGGGGTTGGTGTACGGGTTCAGCGTGCTGGTGGACTGCACCATGCCGGCCAGCAGCGCGGCTTGGGACCAGCTGAGCTCGGAGGCGTTGATGCCGAAGTAGGTCTGCGCGGCGTCCTGCACGCCGAAGGCGCCGTTGCCGAACGAGACCAGGTTCAGGTAGCGCGTGAGGATCTCGGACTTGGTGAACGTCTTGTCCAACGTCAGCGCCATGCGGATCTCGCGCAGCTTGCGCGCGGGCGTGGTCTCGATCGCCGCACGCTTCTCGGCGTCGGTCTGCGCGATGACCAGCAACTGGTAGTTCTTGACGTACTGCTGCTCGATGGTCGACCCGCCGCGAGTGTCGGCCGCTCCGGAGACGTATCCGGACAGGCCGGTCAGCGTGCCCTTCCAGTCGACGCCGTTGTGCTCGGCAAACCGTTTGTCCTCGATGGAGACGATCGCCAACTTCATCGAGTTGGCGATCTGCTCGCTGGGCACCTCGAAGCGGCGCTGGGTGTAGAGCCACGCGATCGGATTGCCCTTGGCATCGACCATCGTCGACACGGCGGGGACTTCGCCCTCGACGAGCTGGGCCGAACCGTTGGCAACGACGTCGGAGGCACGATTGGACATCAGACCGAGGCCGCCGATGAGCGGGAACATCAGGCCGGCGGCGACGACGCTGGCCAACAGAATGCACCAGGCGAGCTTGATGACCGTGACCGTTGCAGGGACGCGCCTCGGCGGCGGCGTCGCCGGTGATCGGTCGGACATGGCTACAGAGTAGCGACGTCCGCCGCCACCAGCGCCGCAGCCGCCCAATTAACGCCTCCGCAGGGGCTGCGCAACCGCTGCAAGTGCGGAAAGATGCATCACGGCACGGTCGTCCCACAAATTTGCGAACTGACTGTTGCGCAAAACCCCCCTGACCACCTAGCTTTGACTGACAGTGCGATCCAGATAACACCACGATCGCAATGTGGCGTAGATCGCACTAGCGTTCTACCGAGCATTTGGCCGTCGCAGGGGGCGGCAGGACGAAGGGATCGCTGGTGTCAGGAACACGGCCCGCGGCGCGCAGGACAGTCACGAGTTCCCCAGTCAATGGCGTCGTCGTCGGCGCCGAGGCCGAAGCACGCATCGCCTGGGTCTCCCAGGCGCGCTGCAGGCAGGCCGACCCCGACGAGTTGTTCGTCCGCGGCGCGGCCCAGCGAAAGGCGGCCGTCATCTGCCGCCATTGCCCGGTCATCACCGAATGTGGCGCGGACGCCCTCGACAACCGCGTCGAGTTCGGCGTCTGGGGCGGCATGACCGAACGCCAGCGCCGCGCGCTGCTCAAGCAGCACCCCGAGGTCGTGTCCTGGGCGGAGTTCTTCGCCGCGCAGCGCAAACACCGCAGCGCCGTCTAGACCTCAGGCTGGGTTGGTGTCGCCGGTGATCTGATCGGCGATCGCCCGCAGTGCATCCAGATCGGATACGTCGAACGGCAGCGAAGGCACGCCGACGATCGCCACGTGCGGATTCGCGCCCGTGAAACGGGACAGCAACCGCACCTCACGCTTTGCCGTCTGCGCCCGGTCGGCGTGGACGCGCAGTACCCCCGCCGCCAAGTCGTTGGACCCGCCATGGGCGTCGAGCCGGTCGGCCGCCTCGCGGGCCGTATCGGCCTTCAGATCGCACAGCGTAGGATGCGTGCGGTTGAGGATCAGACCGGCCAGCGGCATCCGCTCCTGGGACAGCCGGTCGACGAAGAACGACGCCTCGCGAAGGGCGTCTGGCTCGGCGGCCGAGACCACCACGAACTGAGTGCCTCGCCGCTTGAGCAATTCGTAGGTGCGGTCCGCCTTCTCACGGAAGCCGCTGAACGTCGTATCCAGGGCTTGTACGAAACCTGCTGCGTCCGAAAGCATTTGCGAACCGAGCACAGTGGACAGCGCCTTCATCGCCAGGCCGACCGCGCCCGTGACCAGCTTGCCGATGCCGCGGCCAGGGGCGAGCAGCAGTCGCCACAGCCGGCTGTCCATGAAGCTGCCGAGGCGTTTGGGGGCGTCGAGGAAGTCCAGTGCGTTGCGCGACGGGGGCGTGTCGACGACGACCAGATCCCACCTGTCCTCGCCGAGCAGCTGCCCGAGCTTCTCCATCGCCATGTACTCCTGCGTGCCGGCGAGCGACGTGGCCACTGTTTGGTAGAACTGGTTCTCCAGGATCGCCTCGGCGCGTTCGCCTCCCGAGTACTGGATCACCATCTCGTCGAACGTGCGCCGCATGTCGAGCATCATCGCGTGCAGCTCGCCGGTGACCTCGGGTGCAAGCGGAACCCGCTGCGGTGTGTTGCCGAGGTCCTTGATGCCAAGCGCCTGCGCGAGCCGCTTGGCGGGGTCGATGGTCAGGACGACGACGGTGCGGCCGTACTCGGCGGCCCGCAACGCCATGGCCGCCGCGGTGGTGGTCTTGCCGACTCCGCCTGCGCCGCAACACACTACGACCCGGTTGGCTCGGTCTGCGAGGATCGAGCCCAGGTCGAGGGCCTTGGGTGCGGTACTCATCGGACTCCTTGCTGGCCGAGGGCCTCGGCGAGTTCGTAGAGGCTGCCGAGGTCGACTCCGTCGGAGATCGCCGGCAGGTCGAGCCGGGCGATGTCGATGGCCTCGAGCTGTGCCGCACTCTCCGCGCGAGCTCTGATTCGAGTCGCGTGCTGAATGGTCTCGGTCAGCAGGCCGGCGAACTCGGAGTCGGTCAGCGTGATGCCGGCCTCGGTCAGGCCGGCTCGCACCGCGTCCGCGTCGATCACGCCCTCGGCAGCCTTGGCCAGGTCCTCGGGCGCCAGGTACGCGGGGATGTTGCGGTTGACGATGACACTGCCGATCGGCAGGTCGAGCTCCCGAAGCTCGTCGACGGCCTCCAGTGTCTCCTGGATGGGGAGCGCCTCGAGCAGGGTGACGAGGTGGATGGCGGTGAGCTCGGAATGGAGCAGCTTGACCACGCCGTCGGCCTGCGAGTGCACGGGCCCGCCCTTGGCCAGATCGGACACGGCCTTCGTCACGTCGAGGAAGCGGGCGATGCGTCCCGTCGGCGGAGAGTCGACCACCACGGCGTCGTACCCCTGCAGCCTGCCCTTGGTGCGCTCGGTCGGGTTGCGGACCACGATCTCCTTGATCTTGCCGGTGAGGAGCACGTCGCGCAGGCCGGGGGCAATCGTGGTGGCGAACTCGACGGCGCCGATGCGCCGCATCGCCCGGCCGGCGATGCCGAGGTTGTAGAACATGTCGAGGTACTCGAGGAAGGCGTCCTCGGTGTCGATGGCGAGCGCGTTGACCTGCCCGCCCCCGTCGGCCGTCGCGATCTTCACCTCTTCGTACGGCAGCGGTGGGACGTCGAAGAGCTGCGCGATGCCCTGCCGTCCCTCGACCTCGACGAGCAACACCCGGCGGCCGCCAGCGGCCAGGGCCAGCGCCAGGGCGGCGGCGATCGTCGACTTGCCGGTACCACCCTTGCCCGTCACGAAGTGCAGACGTGCCTCGTTCAGCCGCGACGGCCAACCGACGGAGCGATCGCTGGCGAATTCCGGAACGTCGGTGGTCACCACTGCATGCTATCCACCGCGCCGACGGTCCCCGATAAGCTCGGCCCATGAGCGAATCCACCCGGTGGGAATACGTGACCGTGGCACTACTGACGCATGCGACCAAGCAGATCCTCGATCAGTGGGGCGAGGACGGCTGGGAGCTGGTCTCCGTAGTCCCGGGACCCACCGGTGAGCAGCTCGTCGCCTACATGAAGCGGCCCAAGTGAGCACCTCGCACCGCCTCTCCGAGCTCGGCATCGAGCTGCCGGAGGTGGTCGCCCCGCTCGCGGCGTACGTCCCCGCAGTGCGAACCGGCAACCTGGTCTACACCTCGGGACAGCTGCCGGTGGTCGCGGGCAAGCTGGGCGTCACGGGCAAGGTGGGCGCCGACGTCAGCGCCGAGGACGCCAAGGAGCTGGCGCGGACCTGTGCGCTCAATGCACTGGCCGCGGTGCACGCCCTCGTCGGCATCGACGCCGTGGTGCGGGTGGTGAAGGTCGTCGGATTCGTGGCGTCCGCACCCGGTTTCAACGGCCAGCCCGGTGTCGTCAACGGTGCGTCGGAACTATTCGGTGAGGTGTTCGGCGATGCCGGAGCGCATGCCCGGTCGGCGGTCGGGGTGTCCGAACTGCCGCTGGACGCGCCGGTCGAGGTGGAGATCGTCGTAGAGGTCGCGTGAGCGACGATTGAACGGAGGTCGCGTGAGCGACGATTGAACGGAGGTCGCGTGAGCGACGATTGAACGGAGGTCGCGTGAGCGACGATTGAACGGAGGTCGCGTGACGCTGCAACCGATTCCGGAGCACCCGGCCTATGGGCAGTTGCGGCGCGTGACCGACACCGCGTCGGTGCTGCTGTGCGACAACCCGGGTCTGATGACGTTGGAAGGCACCAACACCTGGGTGCTGCAGGGGCCGGGCAGCGACGAGCTGGTGATCGTCGACCCGGGTCCCGACGACGACGGTCACGTCGAACGCCTGGCCGCCCTCGGCAAGGTCGCGTTGGTGCTCATCAGCCACAAGCACGGCGATCACACCGATGCGATCGACGCGCTGGTTCGGCGCACGGGTGCGACCGTGCGTGCGGTCGGCAGCGGTTTCCTTCGAGGCCTCGGCGGTCCGCTGTCCGACGGCGAGGTGATCCACGCGGCCGGGCTGCGCATCACCGTGATGGCCACGCCGGGGCACACGGCGGACTCGCTGTCGTTCGTCCTCGACGATGCGGTGCTCACTGCGGACACGGTGCTCGGCCGCGGCACCACCGTCATCGACGACGAGGACGGCAGCCTGCGGGATTACCTGGAGTCGTTGCGGCGGCTGCAGGGTCTTGGCCGGCGCGCGGTCCTGCCCGGCCACGGCCCGGATCTCGGTGACCTGGAAGCGATTACGCAGACCTACCTGACCCACCGCGAGGAGCGGCTGAACCAGGTGCGCGACGCGTTGCGGGTGCTCGGTGACGACGCCGGGGCCCGGCAGATCGTCGAACACGTCTACACCGACGTCGACGAGAAGCTATGGCCGCACGCCGAGTGGTCGGTGCAGGCGCAGCTGAACTACCTGCGCGAGTGAATTCCGCGTCGCGCTAGCGGGCGCGTCGCGCCAGGCGCTCGGAGTCGCTGATGAGGACGCTCTTGCCCTCCAGGCGAATCCAGCCGCGGTGAGCGAAGTCGGCCAGTGCCTTGTTCACGGTCTCCCGCGAAGCGCCGACCAGCTGGGCGATCTCCTCCTGGGTGAGGTCGTGCGTCACGCGCAGCGCGCCGCCCTCCTGGGTACCGAACCGCTGAGCGAGCTGAAGCAGCTGCTTGGCGACGCGGCCGGGTACGTCGGTGAAGATGAGGTCGGCCAGGTTGTTGTTGGTGCGGCGCAGGCGACGGGCCAACACGCGCAGCAGTTGCTCGGCGATCTCGGGGCGATCGGCGATCCAGGCGCGCAGCGCCTCGCGGTCCATCGAGACGGCACGGACCTCGGTGATGGTGGTGGCGCTGGACGTGCGCGGGCCCGGGTCGAAGATGGACAGTTCACCGAACATGTCCGACGGTCCCATGATGGTGAGCAGGTTCTCGCGACCGTCAGGCGAACGCCGGCCGATCTTCACCTTGCCGGAGATGATGATGTAGAGCCGATCACCGGGCTCACCCTCGGCGAACACTGTGTGCCCACGCGGAAAGTCGACTGGCTGCAGTTGCTTGGTCAGCGCGGAGACCGCAGTCGGTTCGACTCCCTGGAAGATTCCGGCCCTCGCCAGGATCTCGTCCACGTTGCCCCTCTTAAGCCGTCGGAAAATATGACACGCGAAGGCCACCCGTACCGGATGGCGAAATCAGTCTAAGCGTAAGCAGCTTCGCGACGTGCCAACGCTACACACGATATGCGTGGCGAGTCGGCTGAAATTCCGGATTCGATCCGTGGTGGATGAATACCCGCGCGGGCAAACCCCGAGGCGACTCGGTCACGACGTGTTCGTCGTACTCGTCGTCGTAGACGTCGTCGAGCAATTGGTAGGTCCGCACCGGGTGGCTGTTGGCGGCCGGCCGAGCGCAGACGGCCTTGGCCTGTTCGAGATAGCCGTTGACGTCCGCGGCGGAGACGGCGTCGCCTTCGATTTCCGCCTCCAGACGGTCCAGCCCGAAGGTTGCCAGCATGAGCAACCCCGGGATGAATGCAACGAGCAACCACGACACGAGAGGAAGTAAACACGCCGAAGGTCTCAGCGGGATCACGAAATGCCACCGGTCCGCGCTTACACTTGTCGGTTCCGTCAGTAGGCTGGGTGGGTGGCAAGAGGCGAGGTGACGGTTCCCAGGTGGGCCAAGTACGACGGTGAGACGCACGTTGGTCTGGTTCGTCGAGCTCGACGAATGAATCGCACACTCGCCCAAGCGTTTCCACACGTGTACTGCGAGCTGGACTTCACCAACCCGCTGGAGCTCACCGTCGCGACCATCCTGTCGGCGCAGAGCACGGACAAGGGCGTGAACCTGGCAACCCCCGCGCTGTTCGCGAAATACCGCACGGCAGCGGACTATGCGGGTGCCGATCGCGAGGAACTCGAAGCCCTGGTCCGCACCACCGGCTTCTACCGGAACAAGGCGAATTCGCTGATGCGGCTTGGGCAGGAGCTCGTCGCGCGTTTCGATGGCGAGGTTCCGAACACGCTAGAGGAGCTGGTGACCCTGCCCGGCGTGGGCCGCAAGACCGCCAACGTGATCCTCGGCAATGCCTTCGACATCCCCGGCATCACGGTCGACACCCACTTCGGCAGGCTGGTCCGCCGCTGGCGCTGGACCGACCTCGAGGACCCGGTGAAGGTGGAGTTCGCGGTCGGCGAGTTGATCCCGCGCAAGGAGTGGACGTTGCTGAGCCACCGCGTGATCTTCCACGGCAGGCGTGTCTGTCACGCCAAGAAGCCGGCGTGCGGCGTGTGCGTGCTTGCGAAGGACTGCCCATCCTTCGGTCTCGGCCCCACCGATCCGCTGGCGGCCGCAGCTCTGGTCAAGGGTCCCGAGACGGAGCACCTGCTGGCGCTGGCCGGACTCTGAGCACCGCCGGTTCCATGCGCACGTCGACCCGGTGGACCGTGGCGGTGCTCGTCGTCGTGGCGGCGCTGATCGTCGCGCTCTGGCGGGAAGTGGGTGATCCGGGCGGTTCCGACGCCGGCGGGTCGTCGTCGACGGCGGCGGGTGTCGCGCGCCAGCACCGCGACGCCGACACGCCGCAGGCGCTTTCCGGTCCACGCGCCAAGGCCGACCTCCCGCCGTGCCCCGCGCCAGGGACGGGCACCAGCCCCGCCGCGCTGCACGACGTCACGGTCGAATGCGCGGCCAACGGCGTTCCCGTCGACGTGGCGCACCTGGTCGCCGGCCGCAACGTGGTGCTCAACCTGTGGGCCTACTGGTGCGGGCCCTGCGCGGACGAACTGCCCGCGATGGCCGAGTACCAGCGCCGGATGGGCCCGGCGGTGACCGTGGTGACGGTGCACCAGGACGAGAACGAGACTGCGGCGCTGCTGCGGCTGGCCGAGCTCGGGGTGCGGTTGCCCACGCTGCAGGACGGCCGGCGACTGGTGGCGGCCGCCCTCGCGGTGCCCAACGTCATGCCCGCCACCGTGGTCCTACGTTCGGACGGTACCGTGGCCGAAATATTGCCGCGCTCGTTCACCAGCGCCGATGAGATCGCGGCGGCGGTGAATCCACGGATGGGAGTGCGGGGTTGAACGGCAACGGTGACGGAGCGTCGCAGGCGCTCCTGGACGCCTCGGCTGCCCCGGTCTGGCTCGAACCGCTGCTGCGCAACGTCGGCGACGTGCCAAGCGCCTACCGCAGGCGCGTGCCCCCCGAGGTGATTGCGGCGATCACCGAGGCGAGGTCCTCGGCCGAGGCCGCCGACGCCAAGCGCGACGCGGCCGTCCTGGTGCTCTTCTCCGGACCCCCGGACTCGCCGTCGGCCGCGCTGCCCCCGGACGCCGACCTGCTCCTCACCGTCCGGGCGTCCACGTTGCGCCAGCATGCCGGCCAGGCCGCCTTCCCCGGCGGTGCGGCCGACCCCGGCGACGGTGGTCCGGTTGGCACCGCGCTGCGCGAGGCCCGCGAGGAGACCGGCGTCGACCCTGGCCGGCTGCAACCGCTTACCACGCTGGAGCGGATGTTCATCCCGCCGTCGGGATTTCACGTCGTCCCGGTGCTGGCCTATTCGCCGGACCCCGGACCCGTCGGCGTCGTCGACGAGAGCGAGACCGCGATCGTCGCCCGCGTGCCCGTGCGGGCCTTCGTCAACCCGGAGAACCGGCTCATGGTGTACCGCAAGGAGAACACCCGCCGATTCGCCGGCCCGGCGTTCCTGCTCAACCAGATGCTCGTCTGGGGATTCACCGGCCAGGTGATCTCGGCGATTCTCGACGTCGCCGGCTGGGCCGAGCCCTGGGACAGCAGCGACGTGCGTGAATTGGACGCGGCAATGGCGCTCGTCGGCGACGGCAGCGATTACCGTGAGGCCCAACAATGACATCGTCGCAATGGCTCGATCTGGCCGTCCTCGCCATCGCCTTCGTCGCCGCCATCTCTGGCTGGCGCTCGGGGGCGCTTGGCTCGCTGCTGTCCTTCGTCGGCGTGATCCTCGGTGCAGTCGCGGGCGTGCTGCTGGCACCGCACGTGGTCGGCCACGTCGACGGCCCGCGGACCAAGCTGTTCGTGGCGCTGTTCCTGATCCTCGGGCTGGTCGTGATCGGTGAGATCGCCGGCGTCGTGCTGGGACGGGCGGTGCGCGGCGCGATCCGCAACCGTGGGCTGCGCACGATCGACTCGGTCATCGGGGTCGGGCTGCAACTGGTCGCGGTGCTGGTGGCGGCCTGGCTGCTGGCCACCCCGCTGACGTCGTCGGACCAGCCGAACCTGGCGGCCGCCGTGCGCGGCTCGCGGGTGCTGTCCACCGTCGACGAGGCCGCCCCGGGGTGGCTCAAGCGGGTCCCGACCCGGTTGTCGTCGCTGCTGGATACCTCCGGGCTGCCCGACGTGCTGCAGCCGTTCGGTCGCACCCCGATCGTCAACGTCGACGCTCCGAACGCCGCGCTGGTCACCGACCCGGTGGTCGCCAACACCAGGCCGAGCGTGCTGAAGATCCGCGGTGTGGCGACCAGCTGTCAGAAGGTGCTCGAGGGCAGCGGCTTCGTCGTCGCCCCCAACCGGGTGATGTCCAACGCGCACGTGGTGGCGGGCTCGGAGAGCGTGACCGTCGAATCCGACGGCAAGACCTACGACGCCACCGTGGTGTCCTACGACCCGAACGCCGACATCTCGATCCTCGACGTCCCGGGTCTGCCTGCTGCCCCGCTGCAATTCGACATGCAGGAGGCGCCGACCGGAACCGACGCGGTCGTGATGGGGTACCCCGGCGGCGGGGAGTTCACCGCGACCCCCGGCCGGATCCGCGAGATCATCCAGCTCAACGGGCCGGACATCTACCACACCACCACTGTGACCCGTGAGGTCTACACCATCAGGGGCACTGTCCGCCAAGGCAATTCGGGCGGCCCGCTGATCGACAAGGACGGCAAGGTGCTCGGTGTGGTGTTCGGCGCCGCGGTCGACGATGCGGACACCGGCTTCGTGCTGACCTCCAACGAAGTGGCCAAGCAGATGGCGAAGGTGGGCAACACCCAGCGGGTGTCCACCGACAACTGCATCTCCTGAGTCAGCCCCCGTAGACGCCGGACAGGAATCGGGTCAGCTGTTCGTTGACCAGTGCCGGCGCCTCCTCGTGCGCGTAGTGCCCCGCTCCTGCGACGGACACGTAGCGTCCGTGCGGGGCGAAGCGCTGCGTGCGGTACACCGGGTCGGCCAGCACGTACGGGTCGGCGTCGCCACGCATGTGCAGCACGGGCTGCGCGAGCGGCCGCTTCATCGACTTCATGAAGCGCCTGCCCTCACCGCGCAGCTGGCTGCGCACCGCCCAGCGCTGGTATTCCAGCGCGGAGTGGGCGGCCGAGGGGATCTGGATGGCCCGGCGCAGATGGCCAATCGTCTCGGAGAAGTCATCGGAGGCAAGCCAATTGGCGCCTGCGCGCCTGCGCACCACGGCCTCGAGCTCGGCGGCGTCGCGCCGGGTGAGCGCGCGCTCCGGCCAGAACGGCAGCTGGTAGCGCAGCATCCACGGCAGCAGCGCCAGGCCCTGGTCGCGACGGGTCAACGCCGAGGCCCGCAGCGCCACCGGGTGCGGGGAACTGACCACCGCGATGGCCCGTACCGCCCGCGGGTGCAGCACCGAGGTGGCCCAACAGACCAGGCCGCCGTCGGCATGTCCGACCAGCGTGGCCGACTCGTGCCCGAGTGCCCGTACCAGGCCGGCGGTGTCACCGGCCAGCGTCCAGCCGTCGTATCCCCTGGGGGGCTTGTCACTGCCGCCGTAGCCGCGCAGGTCGACGGCGACCACCCGGGCACCCGACAGGCCGCGCAGTTGATGGCGCCAGGACCACCAGAAGGATCCGAAGCCGTGCAGCAGGATCACCAGCGGCTGCTCGGCACCCGACGCAATGCGGGGTTCGGCCTCGACGGGGTTGGCCTCGACTACGTGGAAGCGAATCCCATTGGCGTGCACGTCCATGTGACGCCACGGACCGGTGATGCGCGTGACCGACGGATCGGGCGGCGGCTGTCTGGTGGCGCCGCGTGCACGGCTGCCGGCCATTACCAGCCGGATGGATCTGCGGTCGAGGTGACGCCGTTGGCAGATGCCCGGTCGGAGGGCTTGTCGCCGCCGGGCACCAGCGCGACCCTGGCCTCCCTTACGGATTCGATCGTCTGCTGCGGGCCCCTGATCTTGCGGACCTTGCGGTAGCCGAGGAAGGCGAACAGCCCGGTGGTCACCAGCATCAGACCGAAGACGATGAGGATCCCGGACCACACGTAGAAGTGCAGCCACTCGTGCAGCAGGGCGGCCAGGAACGCGAAGAAGAAGAACGTCGAGTAGAACAGCACCACCAGCGCCAGGATGAAGTAGACGCTGCCGGTGAGGCCCTTCTTGACGTCGCGGGTGATCTCGGCCCTGGCCAACTCGACCTCGGCGCGCACCAGCGTGGACACCTGCGACGTCGCGTCCTTGACCAGCTCTCCGATGGACGGATCTGGCTTGGGCGCATGCGGATCGACCAACGGAATCGAAGTCACCGTAGTCGGAACGCCGCTCTTGCGGTCGCCATTGCTCACGGACACGTCCTTCCCACCGGGTGTACTCGTGGCCCATGTTGCCATGTCGCGGCCGACGCAACGATTCCGGCCGACGTTAGACTGACCTGGTTTGGTCATCGGTCGGGGTCGTCCCTAGGGGGTTTCTTGCAGGTACGACGGAGTTACCGTTGCACATTCCTGGTGTCCGTCGTCATGGTCCTGCTGCTCACCTCCCTGACCACGTCTCGGGTCGCGCCTGCGCACGCCGACGATCCCGTGGTGCTCGGCGGCGGTTCGGGCATCGTGATCGACGGCGACACCTTTTGCACCCTGACCACGATCGGCCACGACGCCCGCGGCGACCTCATCGGCTTCACCTCGGCACACTGCGGCGGCCCCGGCGCGCAGGTCGCGTCCGAAGCCGCCCAGGGCAGCGGTGTCGTCGGCACCATGGTGGCCGGCAACGAGGGCCTGGACTACGCCGTCATCCAGTTCGACCCGCGCAAGGTGCAGCCCGTCAAGTCCGTCGACGGCTTCGAGATCGACGGGCTCGGGCCCGACCCCGCGTTCGGCGAGGTCGCCTGCAAGCTGGGCCGCACCACCGGGCAGTCCTGCGGGGTCACCTGGGGTCCGGGTGACAAACCGGGCACCATCCTCAACCAGGTGTGCGGGCAACCCGGTGACTCCGGTGCGCCGGTCACCGTGAACAACATGCTCGTCGGCATGATCCACGGGGCCTTCAGCGAGGACCTGCCGACGTGCGTGGTGAAGTTCGTTCCCCTGCACACGCCGGCGGTCACCATGTCGATGACCTCGGTCCTCGCCGACATCGCCGCGAAGAACCGGCCCGGCACCGGCTTCGTCCCGATCGCCTAGCTTCCCGAACGGCTCAGCTGAGGTGGTGGACCTCCTGCAGCCCGTACACCGGGGTGGGTAGGCCCTCGTAGCGCGCCTTCAGCTGCAACGCGAGGTACAGCGAGTAGTGCCGCGACTGGTGCAGGTTGCCGCCGTGGAACCACAGGTTCTGCTGCTGCGTCGGCTTCCACATGTTTCGCTGCTCGCCCTCCCACGGGCCCGGGTCCTTGGCGGTGTCGCTGCCGAGACCCCAGACCTTGCCGACCTTGTCGGCGACGTCCTGGCCGATGAGGTCCGCCGCCCAACCGTTCATCGAGCCGTAGCCGGTGGCGTAGACCACGACGTCGGCCGCTAGCTCGGTGCCGTCGGCGAGCACCACCGAGTCCTCGGTCAGATGCGAGACCTGGCCGTGCGCGAGCTTGATGGTGCCGTCGGCCACCAGGTCGCAGGCGCCGACGTCGATGTAGTAGCCCGAGCCGCGGCGCAGGTACTTCATGAAGAGCCCGGAATCGTCGTCGCCCCAATCCAATTCGAAGCCGGCGGCTGCCAGCCGGTCGTAGAAGTCCTTGTCTCGCACGCGAATCGCGTCATAGATCGGGATCTGAAACTCGTGCATGATGCGGTACGGCAACGAGGCGAACGTCAGGTCGGCCTTCTCGGTCGTCATGCCCGCGGCCACCGCGCGCTCGGAGTACAGGTCGCCAAGACCGATCTCCATCAGCGAATCGGACTTGACGACGTGGGTCGATGACCGCTGCACCATCGTGGTGTCGACGCCGTTCTCGACGAGCGCCTTGCAGATGTCGTGGGCGGAGTTGTTGGACCCGATCACCACGGCGCGCTTGCCGACGTAACCGTCCGGCCCCGGGTGGGCACTGGAGTGGTGCTGGTCGCCGCGGAAGACGTCCTGACCCGGCAGCGTCGGGACGCTGGGCTTGCCCGACATGCCGGTCGCCAGCACCAGCTGCGTCGGGTGCAGCGTCAGGCGCTCGCCGTCGCGGTCGATCTCGACGGTCCACTGCTTGGCGTCCTCGTCGAACGTCGCCGACAGACACGACGTCCGAGACCAGTAGGGCACCTCCATCACCCGGGTGTAGAACTCCAGCCAGTCGCCGATCTTGTCCTTCGGCGCGAACACCGGCCAGTTCTGCGGGAACGGTAGGTAGGGCAGGTGGTCGTACCACACCGGATCGTGCAGGCACAGCGACTTGTAGCGCTTGCGCCACTGGTCACCGGGGCGGTCATGCTTGTCGACGACGATCGTGGGCACGCCGAGCTGGCGCAGCCGGGCACCGAGTGCGATGCCACCCTGCCCGCCCCCGACCACCAGGGTGTACGGCTGGACGCTGCGGCCGAGTTCGGCATCCTCCGCCGCCCGCTTCTCGGCCCACGACCGGGTGTCCTCGTCGGACCCGTGCACGGCTCCCATGACGCGCGTCGGCCCCTTGCGCTCCTCGTGGCCCTTGAGTTCCTGCAAGGCGGTCAGCAGGGTCCAGGCCACGTCGTTTCCGTCCGAGTCGGCCTTGAGTCGGAGGTGTCCGGTGCCCCGGCCCGCGGCCGTCTCGAACTCGATGAACGCCGACGCGACGCCGCCGTCCTCGATCGGCTCCTCGCGGGTCCGGAAGCCCGCGGGGCTGGTGTCGTCCAGACGAGCGGCGAGCATGTCGGCGACGCCGTCGCGCCCCTCGACGGTCTTGATGTTCCAGGTGAACGAGACCAGGTCGCGCCAGAAGCCGTCGACGGCGAACTTCGCCACCGCGCGGGGGACGTCGCGGGCGGCCAAGGCGGCCTCGAAATCGGCGAGCCAGGCGTCCACGCGGGCCTGGGGGGTGAGTGCGGCGGTGGCCGGCTTTTCGATCGTTTCGGTCATGTGACTCAGGGCACACCAGTGGGGCTGGACTGCACAAGGGTTGCAACGGGTTGCGCGTCAGTCGGGTCATGCAACGGGCTGCAACTCTTTCGGACTGTGGCTCCGGTCACATAGACATGGCTCCATGAGAGCAGCTGTGTACTACGGGCCGAACAAGTTGGAAGTCGCCGACGTCCCCGAGCCGACGCCCAGCCCCGGCACCGTGAAGGTCAAGGTCGGTTTCAACGGCATCTGCGGCACCGATCTGCACGAGTACTACGCGGGGCCGATCTTCGTGCCGACCGAGCCGCACCCGCTGACCGGCCAGCAGCTGCCGCTCACCCTGGGCCACGAGTTCTCCGGCGTCATCACCGAGGTCGGGCAGGGTGTCACCGACTACTCCGCCGGTGACCGGGTGGCGATCATGCCGCTGTACCGGTGCGGGCACTGCGGACCATGCCGCGCCGGCAACTACAACATCTGTCAGCAGATCGGCTTCCACGGCCTGATGTCCGACGGCGGCATGGCCGAATACACCGTCGTCCCCACCGACATGCTGCACCGGTTGCCTGACGACGTCTCCCTCGAGCTGGGCGCCCTCGTCGAACCGATGTCGGTGGCCTACCACGCCGCCACCCTCGGCGAGCCGAGCCCCGACGGGACGTCGATGGTATTCGGCGCCGGACCGATCGGCATCGGGCTGTGGTTTGCGTTGTGCGGCAAGGGCGTCGAGGACGTCTTCGTGGTAGAACCGTCGGCCACCCGGCGCGCGTCCATCGAGGCGCTCGGCGCGCGCACCCTGGACCCCACCGCGGTCGACGTGCCGGCCTTCATCGCCGACCACACCGACGGCGCGGGTGCCGACGCGGTCTTCGATGCCGCAGGGGTGACGCCCGCCGTCGAGACCGCGCTGGCCTGCGTCGGGGCACGAAGGCCCATGGTCAGCGTGGCGATCTACGAGAAACCCTTGATGACACCGCTTCTCAACCTGGTGATGAACGAATCCCGCATTCAGGGATCGCTGTGCTACACCGCGGCCGACTTCTCCGCCGTCATCGACCTGATGGCGCGGGGCACCTACGACACCACCGGCTGGGTGACGCCGATCGCCCTCGACGACGTCATCGACGAGGGGTTCGAGGCGCTGCACGCGGGCACCAAGATGAAGGTCCTCGTCGACCCGGCCATCGCGGGAGCGTCGGCGTGACCGGGCGGCTCGCCGGCAAGGTGGCCCTGGTCACCGGCGCAGGCCGGGGCATCGGGCGGGGCATCGCGCTGCGGCTGGCCCGCGACGGCGCCGACGTCGCGCTCGTCGACCTCGGCGCCGAGGGCATCGACGCCGTCGCCGCCGAGATCAGCGAGATCGGTTGCAAGGCAACCACCTTCGTGGCCGACGTAAGCGATCGCGACCAGGTGTTCGCCGCTGTCGACCACGCCGCGTCCGCACTGGGCGGCTTCGACATCATGGTGAACAACGCGGGGATCGCGCTCGTCGCCCCACTAATCGACACCACCCCGGAGGACGTCGCGAAGATCTGGGCGGTGAACGTCGACGGCGTGCTGTGGGGCATCCAGGCGGCGGTGACGAAGTTCAAGGAACTCGACAACAAGGCCGAAGGAAGGATCAGCCGTGTCATCAATGCCTCGTCGATCGCCGGCCACGACGGCTTCGCCATGCTCGGTGTCTACAGCGCCACCAAGTTCGCCGTCCGCGCGCTGACCCAGGCGGCGGCCAAGGAACACGCCGCCGACGGCATCACGGTGAACGCGTACTGCCCCGGTGTGGTGGGCACCGACATGTGGGTGGAGATCGACAAGCGGTTCGCCACCCTCACCGGGGCCGCCGAGGGCGAGACCTACGAGAAGTTCGTCGGGGGCATCGCGCTCGGCCGCGCCGAGACGCCCGACGACGTCGCGGGGTTCGTGTCGTACCTGGCGAGCCCCGACGCCGACTACATGACCGGCCAGGCGGGTCTCATCGACGGCGGCTTGGTCTTTCGATGAGTGTTCGGGCGAAGGGTCGATGGCCGCGATGACCGGGCGCCCGTTGGGGGCCATGGCGCATCGATGTGATCGGGAGCACAATCAGAGTGATGCAAGACCCTTCTGCTCCAGAACCGGCCGTCGCGGTCGGTGAGGATCCGCGGCACTACGCCCGGCTGATGTCGGCCGTGTACGACGCGACGATGGCGGGCACGCGGGCGCCTGCCCGCCCGCGGCCGGTGATCCAGGACTCCTGGCAGCGGATGATGGCCAGCGGCCTGGACCCCGAGCGCCTGGCCACGCCCGTCGTGGAGCTCGGCGCGTTGGAGATGCTGCGGCGGTCGTCGGGCCTGCTTGCGGTACTCGACGAGGTGTCGCGAAACCTGGAGACCCTGATCGTCGAGGGCGACAACATCCTCGTCATCGCGGATGCGCGCGGCAGGGTGCTCTGGCGCAGCGGGTCGGCGTCGGTGCTCAACCGCGCCGACCGGCTGGGTTTCGTCGAAGGTGCGCACTGGGGTGAGAACGCCGTCGGCACCAATGCCATCGGCACCGCACTGGCCTCCAACCGGGCCGTGCAGGTGTTCTCGGCCGAGCACTATCAGCGCAGCCACCATCCGTGGACGTGCGCAGGAGCGCCTATCAAGGACCCCAGAACGGGCCAGGTCATCGGCGTGGTCGACGTGTCGGGACCCGCGGCGACGGTGCACCCGACGACCGTGGCGCTGGTCGACGTCGTCGCCCGGCTCGCGGAGTCACGCCTGCGTGAGCAGCACGACCGCACCCTGAACCGGCTGCGCTCGGTGGCCGCGCCCATCCTCGCCCGCATCGGGGCGCCTGCGCTGGCCGTCGACCACGACGGCTGGGTGGCCGCCGTCGACTCGCTGCCGCTGCACAACCGGATCCTGCTGCCGGAGGAGACCGCACCGGGGCGCACCTGGGTGCCGCCGCTTGGCATGTGCGAGATCGAGCTGCTGCCAGGGGGTTGGCTGGTGCGGCCCACCGAGGACGACACCGCTCCTGGCATCGCCCGCGTGACGCTCGACGTGCGGGACTCCGGTGCGCCGGCGCTGGAGATGGTCGGCCAGTTCGGGTGCTGGCGTCACGACATCTCGCCGCGGCATGCCGAGATCCTGCTCGTGCTGGCCAATCATCGCGAGGGCCGGTCCGCTCCGGAACTGGCCGGCGACCTCTACGGCGACCGCTCCCGCGTCGTCACCGTCCGAGCCGAGATGTCGCGCCTGCGAAAGCAACTCGCGGGGCTGGTGCAGGGACGGCCCTACCGCTTCCCGCCGGCGGCCGTCGTCGACGTGTGCTACCCGCCGGACCGGGCGACGTTGCTGCCCGCCTCGACCGCCCCCGCGGTCCGAGCGCTGCGCACCCCCTGACCTGCCGCCGAATGTGGACTTCTGTCCACATTCGGGGTGGGGTCACTTGCTGGCGCGGATGGCCTCGAAGACGCTGGGGTCGACCAGGGTCGAGGTGTCGCCGAGTTCGCGGCCTTCGGCGACGTCGCGCAGTAGTCGGCGCATGATCTTGCCGCTGCGGGTCTTGGGTAGTTCGGGGACGACGTGGATCTCGCGGGGCCTGGCGATCGGGGAGATCTCGGTGGCCACCTGCTGGCGCAGCTCGGCGACCATCTGGTCGCGGTCCTCGTCGGCCGCGCGTGCCTTGAGGATGACGAAGGCGCAGATGGCCTGTCCGGTGTGGTCGTCGGTGGCGCCGACGACGGCGGCTTCGGCCACCCCGGCATGGCCCACCAGCGCGGATTCGACCTCGGCGGTGGAGATGCGGTGACCGGAGACGTTCATGACGTCGTCGATGCGGCCGAGCACCCAGATTTCGCCGTCCTTGCCGTAGCGGGCGCCGTCGCCGGCGAAGTACCAGCCCCGATCGGCGAACCGGGACCAGTAGGTCTCCTTGAACCGCTCGGGATCGCCCCAGATGCCGCGCAGCATCGACGGCCACGGCTTGTCGAGCACCAGGTAGCCGCTGGCTTGCTCACCGTGATCGGTACCGGGCTGCAGCTGCGTGCCCTCGTCGTCGACGATCTTGGCCGAGATGCCGGGCAGCGGTGTCATGGCCGAGCCGGGCTTGGTGGCGGTGACGCCGGGCAGCGGCGAGATCATGATGGCGCCGGTCTCGGTCTGCCACCAGGTGTCCACGATCGGCGTGCGGTCGGCGCCGAACACGGTGCGATACCAGCGCCAGGCCTCCGGGTTGATCGGCTCGCCGACCGACCCGAGCAGCCGCAGGCTCGACAGGTCGTGCTCGGCGGCGATTTGGCGGCCCAGCTTCATGAAGGTGCGGATCAGGGTCGGGGCGGTGTAGTAGATCGTCACGCCGTAGCGCTCGATGACCTCGAAGTGGCGGTGCTCGGTGGGCGAGGTCGGCGTGCCTTCGTAGACCACCTGCGTGACCCCGTTGGACAGCGGTCCATACACCAGATAGGTGTGCCCGGTGATCCAGCCGATGTCGGCGGTGCACCAGAAGACGTCGGTGTCGGGTTTGACGTCGAAGACGTTGTAGTGGGTGTAGCTGGCCTGGGTGAGGTAGCCACCGGTGCTGTGCACGATGCCCTTGGGCTTGCCGGTGGTGCCCGAGGTGTACAGCAGGAACAGCGGGTGCTCGCTGTCGAAGGCCTCCGGGGTATGGCTGCTCGACGCTCCGTCCACCACCTCGTGCCACCACAGATCCCGGCCCTCGGTCCAGTCGACGTCGATCCCGGTGCGCCGCACCACCAGAACGTGCTCGACCGACGGTTGGTCGGTGACCGCGGCATCCACGGCGTCCTTCAGCGATACCGCCTTGCCGCGGCGGTACTGCCCGTCGGTGGTGATGACCAGCTTGGCCTCGGCGTCGGAGATGCGGGACGCCAGCGCCGACGCGCTGTATCCCGCGAACACCACCGAGTGCATCACCCCCAACCGGGCGCAGGCCAGCATGGCGACGATGGCCTCGGGGACCATCGGCATGTAGATCGCCACCCGGTCGCCGGCGACCAGGCCGAGGTCGGTCAGGGCGTTGGCGGCCTTGGACACCTCGTCCTTGAGTTGGGCGTAGGTGATGGACCGCTGGTCGTCGACGGGTTCGCCGACCCAGTGGATGGCGACGCGGTCGCCGTGGCCGGCCTCGACGTGGCGGTCCACGCAGTTGTAGGCGACGTTGAGCTTGCCGCCGACGAACCACTTGGCGAACGGTGGCTGCGACCAGTCCAGCACCTCGGTGAACGGCGTCTCCCACGCCAGCCGATTGGCCTGCTCACCCCAGAACGCCAACCTGTCCCGCTCGGCCTCGTCGTACAGGGCGGCAGTCGCATTGGCCTGCGCGACGAAATCGGCGGCGGGCGGATACGCGCGGGGCGCGTCGTGGGAGTCGAGCGCCGAGTGCATGGTCTGAGTCATCGTTCGTTCCAATCGTCGGGTGGGCAGGCGGGCACGCCGCGACGACGGCGCATCGTCGATGCACCGCCGCCGCGTCGCGAAAGGTGTTGTCGGACTTAGAAGAAGCCCTGGGCCTTGTTGCTGTAGGACACCAGCAGGTTCTTGGTCTGCTGGTAGTGATCCAGCATCATCTTGTGGTTCTCGCGCCCGATGCCCGACTGCTTGTAGCCGCCGAAGGCCGCGTGCGCAGGGTAGGCGTGGTAGCAGTTGGTCCACACCCGGCCGGCCTTGATGTCGCGGCCGGCACGGTAGGCGGTGTTGCCGTCCCGGCTCCACACCCCGGCGCCCAGTCCGTACAGCGTGTCGTTGGCGATCGACATGGCGTCGTCGTAATCGGTGAACGAGGTGACCGCCACCACCGGGCCGAAGATCTCCTCCTGGAAGATCCGCATCTTGTTGTGCCCGGTGAAGATCGTCGGCGCCACGTAGTAGCCACCGGACAGGTCACCGCCGAGCTCCGCGCGCTCGCCGCCGGTGACGACCTTGGCGCCCTCGTCCTTGCCAATCTCGATGTAGGACAGGATCTTCTCGAGCTGGTCGTTGGAGGCCTGCGCGCCGATCATCGTCTCGGTGTCCAGCGGATCGCCCTGGCGGACGGCCTTGGTGCGGATGGCGGCCTGGGTGAGGAACTCGTCGTAGATGTCGGCCTGGATCAGCGAGCGCGACGGGCAGGTGCACACCTCGCCCTGGTTGAGGGCGAACATAGTGAAGCCCTCCAGCGCCTTGTCCTGGTAGTCATCGAGCTGGGCCATCACGTCGGAGAAGAAGATGTTGGGGCTCTTGCCGCCGAGTTCGAGCGTCACCGGGATCAGGTTCTGGCTGGCGTACTGCATGATCAGCCGGCCGGTCGTGGTCTCACCGGTGAAGGCGATCTTGGCGATCCGGTTGCTCGAGGCCAGCGGCTTGCCGGTCTCGACGCCAAAGCCGTTGACCACGTTGATGACTCCGGGGGGCAGCAGATCGCCGATGACCGACATCAGGTAGAGGATCGAGGCTGGGGTCTGCTCGGCGGGCTTGAGCACGACGGCATTGCCGGCGGCCAGTGCGGGCGCCAGCTTCCACACCGCCATCAGGATCGGGAAGTTCCACGGGATGATCTGCCCGACGACGCCGAGGGGCTCGTGGAAGTGGTAGGCGACGGTGTCGTCGTCGATCTGGCTCAGCGACCCCTCCTGGGCGCGGATCGCACCGGCGAAGTAGCGGAAGTGATCGATGGCCAGCGGGATGTCGGCGTTCAGCGTCTCGCGGACCGGCTTGCCGTTGTCCCACGACTCGGCCACCGCGATCGACTCGAGGTTGGCCTCGATGCGGTCGGCGATCTTGTTGAGGATGATCGACCGCTCGGCCGGTGTGGTCTTGCCCCAGGCGGGCGCCGCGGCGTGGGCGGCGTCGAGGGCCTTCTCGACATCGGAGGCATCGGAGCGGGCCACCTCGCAGAACGTCTTGCCGGTCACCGGCGTCGGGTTCTCGAAGTAGCGGCCCGCGGTGGGGGCCACCCACTCGCCGCCGATGTAGTTGTCGTAGCGGGGCTCGAAGGTCATCAGCGAGCCTTCGGCGCCGGGACGCGCGTAAACGGTCATGGGACTTCCTCCTTCATCAGTGCGACACGCCTTCATCGCAGCGACACAATGTGTCGGTCGTCACTGACGGTAGGCCAAACAGGGTTGCATCACGGTTGCATCGAACGCGAAAGGTTGCGAGCTATCCGAGTTCGAAGTCCAGGCCCGCGAGATGCCCACTCGCTTGCGCCCGCAACACGGGCGCCGCACCGGCCCGCTCGTGCAGCAGTCGCCACCCGGCGCGGTCGTCGCGGCCGTCGGGCAGTTGCAGCCAGCGCCGCAGCAGGGTCAGGTTCCCAGTGGCCAGCACCGCCCCGCGCAGGCTGGCGCTCAGCTCGGTGCGCAGCCGTCCGACCGACGGCGACACCGACTGACTCAGCAGCGGTCCCCGGTACGCGTCGAGGGCGGCTGCCACCCGGCCGGCGGCCAGCGCGTCGAACACGTCGGCGAGGTCACTAGCGATCGGCTCGGTCAACCGGTACGGCCGTGAGGACAGCAGGTTCGCACCGACCACCTTGCGCAGCCGCGACATCTCCGCCCGCACGGTGACGACGTCGAGGTGCTTGTCGTCGAGGAGCGTGGCGAGGTGATCGGCGCTCAGCCCCTCGGGGTGGCGGCTCAGCAGCACCAGGATCTCGGCGTGCCTGCCGGTGAGGACGCTGCGGTGCAGATGGCCGCGGTCGTCGGTGTACTCCCAGCGCGGGCGGTCGCCGCCGAGCACCGTCAGCCGGGCGGGCCCGGCGGTGACCTCGGGGCGCGACGCCTCGGTGAATCGCAGCAGCGCCAGGTGGTTCTCGACGGCCACCACGGTGGCCCGCACCAGCGCCAGCGTCTGCGACGAGGAGACCTCGTCCCCACCCGTCAGATCGATCGCGCCGATCACGACCCCGGTGACCGGATCGTGGACCGGAACGGCGGTGCAACTCCACGGCTGGACGAGGCGGGAGAAGTGCTCGTTGCCGTGGATCTGCACCTCGGCGTCCAGCGCGAGTGCGGTGCCCGGTGCATTGGTGCCCGCGGCGCGTTCACTCCAGTCGGCACCGGGGACGAAGTTCATCGCCTCGGCCTTGCGGCGGGCCGTCGCATCGCCCTCGACCCACAGCAGGGTGCCGTCGGCGGCGCTCACCGCGACCATCACCCCGGAGGACGTCGCGTCCTCGACGAGCAGGCGCCGGATGACGGGAAGGGTCGGCGCCAGCGGATGGGTCTCGCGCATCCGGGCCACGCTCTGCTCGAGGTCGGCGGACTGCACGGCACCGCGGTCCGGATCCACGCCCCTGGCCAAGCTGCGCTGCCAGCTCTCGACCACTATGCGGCGCAGTGGGCTGGAGTCCAGGTACGACGCGTCGACCTCGCCGGCGACGAAGAGCTCGTGGACCGCGCGCACCTCGGAGGCCGGGACGAGGGCTGCTGCCCCGCCCCCGAACGTCCTCGCTGAACGCACCTGTGACCACGCTCCTCGCGACGCGTGTCACGCCGCACGTAGCCGTCACCATAGTCGACGCGGGGAGGCGGCGGACGTGGTCTTTCGTCCTCGATCGGCGGCTACTTGCTGGCGCGGATGGCCTCGAAGACGCTGGGGTCGACCAGGGTCGAGGTGTCGCCGAGTTCGCGGCCTTCGGCGACGTCGCGCAGTAGTCGGCGCATGATCTTGCCGCTGCGGGTCTTGGGTAGTTCGGGGACGACGTGGATCTCGCGGGGCCTGGCGATCGGGGAGATCTCGGTGGCCACCTGCTGGCGCAGCTCGGCGACCATCTGGTCGCGGTCCTCGTCGGCCGCGCGTGCCTTGAGGATGACGAAGGCGCAGATGGCCTGTCCGGTGTGGTCGTCGGTGGCGCCGACGACGGCGGCTTCGGCCACCCCGGCATGGCCCACCAGCGCGGATTCGACCTCGGCGGTGGAGATGCGGTGACCGGAGACGTTCATGACGTCGTCGATGCGGCCGAGCACCCAGATTTCGCCGTCCTTGCCGTAGCGGGCGCCGTCGCCGGCGAAGTACCAGCCCCGATCGGCGAACCGGGACCAGTAGGTCTCCTTGAACCGCTCGGGATCGCCCCAGATGCCGCGCAGCATCGACGGCCACGGCTTGTCGAGCACCAGGTAGCCGCTGGCTTGCTCACCGTGATCGGTACCGGGCTGCAGCTGCGTGCCCTCGTCGTCGACGATCTTGGCCGAGATGCCGGGCAGCGGTGTCATGGCCGAGCCGGGCTTGGTGGCGGTGACGCCGGGCAGCGGCGAGATCATGATGGCGCCGGTCTCGGTCTGCCACCAGGTGTCCACGATCGGCGTGCGGTCGGCGCCGAACACGGTGCGATACCAGCGCCAGGCCTCCGGGTTGATCGGCTCGCCGACCGACCCGAGCAGCCGCAGGCTCGACAGGTCGTGCTCGGCGGCGATTTGGCGGCCCAGCTTCATGAAGGTGCGGATCAGGGTCGGGGCGGTGTAGTAGATCGTCACGCCGTAGCGCTCGATGACCTCGAAGTGGCGGTGCTCGGTGGGCGAGGTCGGCGTGCCTTCGTAGACCACCTGCGTGACCCCGTTGGACAGCGGTCCATACACCAGATAGGTGTGCCCGGTGATCCAGCCGATGTCGGCGGTGCACCAGAAGACGTCGGTGTCGGGTTTGACGTCGAAGACGTTGTAGTGGGTGTAGCTGGCCTGGGTGAGGTAGCCACCGGTGCTGTGCACGATGCCCTTGGGCTTGCCGGTGGTGCCCGAGGTGTACAGCAGGAACAGCGGGTGCTCGCTGTCGAAGGCCTCCGGGGTATGGCTGCTCGACGCTCCGTCCACCACCTCGTGCCACCACAGATCCCGGCCCTCGGTCCAGTCGACGTCGATCCCGGTGCGCCGCACCACCAGAACGTGCTCGACCGACGGTTGGTCGGTGACCGCGGCATCCACGGCGTCCTTCAGCGATACCGCCTTGCCGCGGCGGTACTGCCCGTCGGTGGTGATGACCAGCTTGGCCTCGGCGTCGGAGATGCGGGACGCCAGCGCCGACGCGCTGTATCCCGCGAACACCACCGAGTGCATCACCCCCAACCGGGCGCAGGCCAGCATGGCGACGATGGCCTCGGGGACCATCGGCATGTAGATCGCCACCCGGTCGCCGGCGACCAGGCCGAGGTCGGTCAGGGCGTTGGCGGCCTTGGACACCTCGTCCTTGAGTTGGGCGTAGGTGATGGACCGCTGGTCGTCGACGGGTTCGCCGACCCAGTGGATGGCGACGCGGTCGCCGTGGCCGGCCTCGACGTGGCGGTCCACGCAGTTGTAGGCGACGTTGAGCTTGCCGCCGACGAACCACTTGGCGAACGGTGGCTGCGACCAGTCCAGCACCTCGGTGAACGGCGTCTCCCACGCCAGCCGATTGGCCTGCTCACCCCAGAACGCCAACCTGTCCCGCTCGGCCTCGTCGTACAGGGCGGCAGTCGCATTGGCCTGCGCGACGAAATCGGCGGCGGGCGGATAGGAGTACGGAACCTCGGCATCACTATCGTGCATGCTCGTGAGCCTAGTCACCGTCCGTGACGACGGGCTGGACGACGGTCGTGCCGATGCGAACGCGCATGGGGGCGGGTTCGCCGGTCGGCTAGCGTGTCCTGATGCCCGCTGCCGATCCCCTCGCCCCGCTGCTCGACCTGCCGGGTGTGCGCGAGGCGGGCGAGGAGGCGCGGGAGACGCTGGCGCTGGCGCATCGCCACCAGTCGAATCGGCGAGGCTGGCCCGCGACGGCCGCCGAGGCGGCAATGCGCGCGGCGCGGGCGTCGTCGGTGTTGGACGGCGGGTCGCTGGTGCTCGGGCCCGAGGGTGAGCCCGACGCGGTTTTGGCCGGGGCGCTGCGGGTGGCCGAGGCGCTCGAAGGTGGAGCGACGGCGCTGGTGGGGGTGTGGCAGCGGGCCCCCCTGCAGGCGATTGCCCGGCTGCATGCGCTGGCCGCCGCCGACCTGACCGACGACGACCGGCTGGGCCGGCCGCGCGCGGACGCCGGTGTGGGCCGCCGACTCGAGATCCTCGCCGACGTCGTGACCGACACGCGGGCGCCCGCGCCCGTGGTGGCCGCCGTCGTGCACGGCGAACTGCTGACATTGGCACCCTTCGGCATCGCCGACGGTGTGGTGGCCCGCGGAGTGGCGCGGCTGGCGACCATCGCCAGCGGGCTGGATACGCATGGCCTTGGCGTCCCGGAGAAGTCCTGGATGCAGAAGCCGGGTGACTACCGGACGGCGGCCGAGGGATTCGCATCGGGCACGCGCGAGGGGCTGGCGGCCTGGCTCATCAACTGCAGTCGGGCCTTGCGGGCCGGCGCCAGGGAGGCCATCGCCATCGCCGAGGCGGCGGCCGCGAAGTGAGCGTCAGCAAAACGAAGCGGGCGGCGCTCCGAAGATGATTCGGCTCGCCGCCCGCTAGCACGGAACGCTGGGTACCAAGCGTGCTCGGTGGGCTGCGTGGGTGGCCTCGGCGTCCGTGCGATGCGCTTCGATGGCCGATCCCACCCAAGGGATCCTCGCCGTCGTCCGCTCTCCGCACTTACGCAGGCCCGCAACACTTTTGCCATTTTAGCGGCGTGTGCTCCGCGTGGGTTCGCAGGTTCCGTGCTAGGTAGCCGAACTCGGGAGGACGAACCTTCTCTTCTGGCTCGGCCTTGGCCTCGCCCGGCTTCCGTGACTCCTTTGTACTCCGTGACCGCGGTCACATCAAGGGTAATATTGGGCCGAGTCGCCAGATCGTTACTGCGACTGTGCAGCAACGGCAGGCCCTGGGGTCAGAACACGAAGCGGCGCAGCAACGAATACGTCATCGCACCCGCGGCCAGCGCGCTCGCGCCCACGGCCACCGTCGTCGCCACCGCCGCACCGGACGGCGTGCTGATGCGGTCTCGCAGCGAGACGGGCCTGGAGAAGGTCAGCACCGGCCAGTCGCGGCCGGCCGCCTCGCGGCGCAGCGCACGGTCGGGGTTCACGACGGTCGGGTGGCCGACGGCCTCGAGCATCGGCAGATCGGTGATCGAATCCGAGTACGCGTAGCAGTGATCGAGCGCGTACCCCTCGCGGGCGGCCAACTCCTCGATGGCCTCCACCTTGCCCTCGCCGTAGCAGTAGAAGGCCACCTCGCCGGTGTACTTACCGTCCTCGACGACCATTCGGGTGGCCATCGCGTGGGTGGCCCCGAGGGCCCGTGCAATCGGGGCCACGATCTCCTCGCCCGAGGCGGAGACCACCACCACGTCGCGGCCACACAGCTTGTGGTCGGCGATCAGGTTGGCCGCCTCGGCGAAGACCAGCGGGTCGACGATGTCGTGCAGCGTCTCGCCGACGATCGACTTGACCTGCTCGACGTTCCAGCCGGTGCACATCGTGGTGATGTAGGACCGCATCCGGTCCATCTGCTCGTGATCGGCGCCGGCCATCAGGAAGAGGAACTGGGCATAGGTCGACTTCAGCACCGCTTGGCGGTTTATCAGCCCCTGATCGAAAAAAGGTTTGCTGAACGCAAGGGTGCTCGACTTGGCGATGACCGTCTTGTCCAGATCGAAGAACGCTGCGGTCCGGATCGGGGTGTCGGCCGGCGGCTGCTCGGACGCGTCGGCTGAGGCGGCACCGGGAGCGGTCACTGCTCCAGTCTATGCGGGGGGTGTGGCGGGCGAGTCGCCGAAATCGTCGAAGTGACTGATTCGGCCACCTGTCCGGAGCCGAAGGCTTCCAGGTCACCGGTCGATTTCACAGTGGATTCATATGGCGACGAGGTCTTGCGCTGCTCATCGTGTTCGTGTGTATAGTAAGCATTACTCGGCTTATGCCGGGTGTGCATCAGCCCGACCCCCCGGGGCTGATACACGACGACCTCCGCCTCCTCCCCCCTGGCGGGGGTCGTCCCTTTTTCAGGGCAAATTCGCCGGATTTCGCCAGCCCCGCATTGCGCCGCCCGCCTTCCTCGCCGCTGTTTGCGAAGTCTGCGTGTGCCGGAGTCTTCATCCACAGTCGCGTGCTCATCCACAATTTGGCCGCGGGGCATGGCGGGACGCCCCAGGATGGCCCCAGGGTTGGGGGCATGAGCGCCAACGAGACTGCACCGGCTCCCTCCCGCAGAGGCATCCTCTCCCTCGTCGCGGGTGCCGAGCTGCGTGGCGACGTCGAGCGGGTGGCGGCTGCGGCCGGGGTGCGGGTGGTCCACGGTGGCGAGGTCGTCGGTCGAAAGGCGTGGACGTCGGCGTCGGCGGTCGTGCTCGACGTGCCGGGTGCTCGTGCCTGTGCCGAAGCCGATCTGCCAAGACGGGGCCGGGTGCTGGTGATCGCCCCCGCCGAGCCCACCGCCGCCGACTGGCAGGTGGCCATCGCGGTCGGGGCGCAACGCGTGCTCGTGCTGCCCGCGGGTGAGGCGGAGCTGGTCTCGGAGCTGTCCGACGCGGTCGACGCCGCGCGGGACGACGGGACGAGGGGCACGGTGATCGGCGTCGTCGGAGGGCGCGGAGGGGCTGGCGCCTCGGTCTTCGCGACGGCGCTCGCGCACGCCGCACCCCGCCCGCTGCTGGTCGACGTGGATCCGTGGGGCGGCGGAATCGACCTGACGCTGGGCAGCGAGCACGACGCCGGGCTGCGCTGGCCAGATCTCGCCCTCGGCGGTGGTCGGATCGGCTATCGGGCCCTTCACGATGCGCTGCCGTCGCGGCACGGCGTCGCGGTCCTCGCAGCGGGCCGCACGGGTCACGACATCGACCCGAGTGCGCTCGCCGCGGTGCTCGACGGCGGTTGTCGCGGCGGCGCGACGGTCGTGTGCGACCTGCCGAGGCGCGCCACCGCCGCCGTCGGGATCGCCCTCGACGCGGCGGATCTCGTCGTCGTGGTGACACCGGCCGACGTGCGGTCCTCGGCGGCGGCGGCGGCGCTGCGCAGCTGGTTGATCGAGACCAATCCGAACGTGGGCCTCGTCGTCAGGGGACCCGCGCCGGGGGGACTCCGGCCGACGGACGTGGCCCGCACCGCGGGGCTGCCTCTGCTGGCGGCGATGCGGCCGCAACCGGGCCTGGCCGCCGAGCTGGAGCAGGGTGGGTTCCGCCCGCGCCGGCGCTCTCCACTGACCTCGGCAGCGCGCCGGGTGCTCGACGTGCTGCACCTGCAGCCGGGCAGCATCGAGGAGCGGCGGGCCGCATGAGCTCCTCGCTGATCGAGCGGGTCAGGGAACGGCTGGCGGCGGAATCGGCACCGCTACGGCCAAACGTGGTGGCCGACGCCATCCGCGCGGAGTCTGCCGGAGTGCTCGGGGACACCGACGTCCTGAGCAACCTGCGGCTGCTGCAGACCGAGCTGACCGGGGCGGGAATCCTCGAGCCTCTGCTGTGTGCGGACGGCACCACCGACGTCCTGGTCTCGGCGCCCGATTCGGTGTGGGTGGACGACGGTCGGGGTCTGCGCCGCACCGCGGTCAGGTTCGACGGCGAGGCCGCGGTTCGTCGCCTGGCGCAGCGGTTGGCGCTGGCCGCGGGGCGGCGGCTCGATGAGGCGCAACCGTGGGTGGACGGCCAGCTGACGGGACTGGGGTCGGGCGAGTTCACCGTGCGCCTGCACGCGGTGCTGCCACCCATCGCCCCGGCGGGGACCTGCCTGTCCCTTCGGGTGTTGCGGCCCGCGACGCAGGACCTCGCGGCGCTCGTCGCGGCCGGGGCCATCGCGCCGCAGGCCGCGCCCGTCTTACGCGACGTCATCGCAGCCCGTCTGGCCTTCCTCGTCTCGGGCGGAACGGGTGCAGGCAAGACCACGCTGCTGGCCGCGGCGCTGTCTGCGGTCGACGCCGGGGAGCGGATCGTCTGCGTGGAGGATGCGCCCGAGCTCGCACCGACTCACCCGCACCTGGTCAACCTGGTCGCCAGGTACGCCAACGTCGAGGGGGTTGGCGAGGTGTCGGTTCGTGACCTTGTCCGGCAGGCATTGCGGATGCGTCCCGATCGCATCGTGGTCGGAGAGGTGCGCGGCGGCGAGGTCGTCGATCTGCTCGCCGCCCTGAACACTGGGCACGACGGCGGGGCCGGCACCGTGCACGCCAACAGCCCGGCCGAGGTGCCCGCCCGGCTCGAGGCGCTCGCCGCCGTCGGCGGGCTGGACCGCGCGGCGCTGCACAGCCAACTGGCCGCCGCGGTCCGCGTGGTTCTGCACGTCGGCAGGAACCGCGACGGGATGCGACGGCTTCAGGAAATCGCCGTGCTGCGCCGAGCGGACGACGGCATGGTGACCGCGGTGCCCGCCTGGCACGCCGACCGCGGATTCGATTGCGGCATGCCGGCATTGGCCGCTCTGGTGGGTACCCGGTGACGCTCGCGGCGCTGGCCTTGGCCCTGGCGCTGGTGGTGGCTCCCGGTTCGCCACGGCGGGGTGTTGGACCACGACGCCTCACCCGCCGTGCCCGGCCCGGGGTACCGCTGGCGGTGGGCGTGGCGGGCGGGGTGGTCCTGGCGGTGGTCGCACCGGTGGCCGCGACGCTGGCCGCCGGTCTCGTCGCGGCCACGCTGACGGGGCGCCGCCGAGCGGCCCGTGCGAGGGCCAGTCGGCGGATGGAGTCCGCGGCGCTCCAGGGTGCGATGAGCGTCCTGGTGGGGGAGCTGCGGGTGGGGGTGCACCCGGTGGTGGCCTTCGAATCCGCGGCGGCTGAGACCGACGGCGCGGTCGCAACCTCGCTACGCGCCGTCGCGGCACGGGCGCGGCTCGGTGCGGACGTCGCGGCGGGGTTGCGCGCGGTGGCCGCAGGTTCGGCGGTGCCGTCCTACTGGGAGCGGCTGTCGGTGTGCTGGTCGCTGGCGCAGACGCAGGGCCTGGCGATCGTGGCGCTGGTGCGCACCGCCGAACGCGACATCGTCGAACGCGAGCGCTTCGCCTCGCGGGTCGCGGCCGGCATGGCCGGGGCGCGGGCCACCACCGCGATCCTGGCCGGCCTGCCGGTACTGGGAGTCGGGCTTGGCCAGTTGATCGGCGCGCAACCGGTGCGGTTCCTGCTCTCCGGTGGCGTCGGCGGCTGGCTGCTACTGATCGGCGTGGCGCTGGCGTGCGCCGGGCTCTGGTGGTCCGATCGCATCACCGACCGGGTGCTCGGATGAGCCTGGCCGCAGTGCTCCTCGCGATGGCGCTGCTGCTCAACGGCCGACCGGCGCGCACGCGTATGCGGCCCCGGGCAGCCGCCGCGCCGACACCCGTGATGGGGGACGCGGGCGATCCGCTCGCCGTCGCGTCCAGCCTGGACGTGTTCGCGGCCTGTCTGTCCGCCGGCATGGCGGTGGCGGGCGCCGCGAGGGCGACGGCACCGTTCGCTCCGCGGCCACTGGCCGACGTCCTCGGCCGCGCCGCGGACCTGCTCGCCCTCGGCAGCGATCCGACGACGGCGTGGTCGAGCCTTGGCGCCACCGGTGACGACCACGTCGACGCATTGTGCCGGCTTGCCCGCCGCTCCGCATCTTCGGGAATGGCTCTGGCGCAAGCGGTCTCGGAACTCGCCGATCAATCGCGCTCCGATGCGGCCGATTCTGCGACGTCAGCCGGGGAACGCGCCTCGGTCCTAATCGCGGGTCCGCTGGGCGTGTGCTATCTGCCGGCCTTCGTGTGTCTCGGCATCGTCCCGGTGGTCGCCGGCCTTGCCGGTGACGTGCTGCAGTCGGGCATCTGGTGAGACTCGTGGATCGACCACGGGGTGGGAAGGAATGAGGAAGTGCATGGGAGACAACCTGTTTCGATGGCTACGGGCGCGGTTGATGCTGTTGGCAGTCGACGAGTCCGGCATGTCCACCGTCGAGTACGCGATCGGGACGATCGCCGCCGCCGCGTTCGGGGCGATCCTCTACACGGTGGTGACCGGCGATTCCATCGTCAGTGCGCTGACCAACATCATCACCAGGGCGCTCAACACCAACGTCTGAGTGCAGACGACGGTGGCGCCACGGTCGAGGCGGCGTTCGCGGTCGCGGCGCTGGCCGTGGTCCTGGTGCTGTGCGTGGGCGGTCTCGTCGCAGTCGCGCTGCAGGTGCGCTGCGTCGACGCCTCTCGCGAGGCTGCGCGGTTGGCGGCTCGCGGTGACGAGGCGGCGGCAACCGATGCGGTGCGTCGCGGCGGCCCGGCGGGCGCGGAGCTGGTGCTGCACCGTGACGGGGGGTTCGTCGTCGCTCGCGTCACGTCGCTGGCGTTGCCGCTGCCGGGTCTCACCATCACCGCGGAGTCCCAGGCGCTGGTCGAATCTGGCGTCTGACGGTGGGGCGGCCAGCGTGCTGGCGGCCCTGGCGATGGCGGCGATGCTGGCGCTGACCTGCGGTGGCGCGGTGGTGGGGTCGGTGGTGATTGCCCGGCACCGGGCTCAGGCCGTCGCCGATCTGGGTGCGCTGGCCGCGGCGAACCGGCTGATGTGGGGTCCCGAGGCGGCGTGCGCGACGGCCGCCGGGCTGGCTGCGGCGATGCGGGCGACGGTGTCGGCCTGCACGGTGACCGATCTCGACGTCGTGGTGGTCGCCGAGGTGCCGGTGCGCCTGGGGCGGTGGGGTGTGCACGCGGCCCGCGCGAGTGCCCGCGCCGGGCCGGTCTGACTCAGGACCGCGTGGCCCGCTCGGTGCGGGCGCGGTCGCGGCGGGAGAGCTTGCTCGGGGGTGGGTTCACGTCATCCTCGGTGGGCAGGCGCAGCGACAGCAGTCCTGCCACGACGTCGTCGCCGATCTCGACGCGGTGGGCCGTGACGTGGATCGGCGTCCACCCACCGCCGACGGCCCGCAATCGCAGCACCCGCGACGCCTCGCCGGATCGGAAGTCCCTTGCCATCGATTCGACTTCGGGCGCATCGTCGGGATGAACCAGCGGCTCGCCGTCGGCCTGGTCATGCCAGTCGTAGAACGGGCACGGGTCGTCGAGCCACTTGAGCAATTTCCACGTCTTCGGGTCGACCAGCGCGCGGTGCACGCCGGGGCGGGCCAGACCGGCGACGATTCGCTGACCGAGGTCCTCGACGGGTGTCGCGGTCCCCTCGCTCACCCCGCGCCAATTCATGGCCCGGCAGATCAGCGCGTCGCGTCCACCGTCGTCGGGCTCCTCGAGCACCCGCGCGACGAACCCGACGGTGATCGGTCTGCCCCGGTAGTCGGTGACGTCCCAGGTGCTGCAGAAGGTGCGCCCCACCTCTGGCTTGATCGCGACCCGCAGCACCTCCACCTCGCTCGGGTTCAGCGCGCGGGCCGGCAGGTCCTCGGCAAAGGCGCGGCCCTGCGTGGCCTCGGCGGCCGGGTTGAGGCCGCTGTTCATCAGCGACTCCGGGGTGTCGGTGGCGATGCCGTTGGTCAGGTCCCACTTCAGCGGTCCGGGCATCACCCGGTCGGGTGGCTCCTCGTCCAGTGGCCCGATCCATACGTGGACGCCATGGATGCGGCCGTCGGTCATCTGCACCACCTCGGTGCGGATGACTCGGTCACTCTTTGGCGTCAGGCTACTCAGGGGTTTTCCGGCCTGAACGGTCTCGTTGATGGCGGTCTGGATGGCCATCAGGTTGGGATTGCGCCGCAGGAATGCACTGACCGGGACCAGGTTCTTGGTGCGTTGCCCCTGTGCGACCACGGCGGGTTCGACACCGAGCGTCTCCACGAGCAACCAGTCGTGGGTCATCGTGACATCTTACCTTTGCGTAACAGTTGGCCATGGCGACAGCGCGCGACCAAACCCGTGCCGGGCGGCGGCTCGGCAACGGTCTGACGAGCCGCAATCGGCCTCAATGTGGTCGCGCCGCCGAACGCCAAGTGGTAATTTTCGAAGGCGCCCGGTTCGCCGGGAATGAGAGCGGAACGCGTAAGTCCGTCCGTACCTCGCAGTCTTCTACGTGGGTGGCGCGCATCGCCTGGCGCCCATGCCGAGCCGTGGAGACGACCGTCGAGGGGTGGGTCGTCTCCACGGGCCGGCTCACGCGGTGGCCAACTCGTCGAGCACCAGCCGCAGCACCGTCACCGCCCCCGCCTTGTCGAGCGGATCGTTGCCGTTGCCGCACTTGGGCGACTGCACGCACGATGGACAGCCCGCCGGACACTCGCACGCCTCGATGGCCGAGGCCGTCGCATCCCACCAAGTCCTGATCTGCTCATAACCGCGTTCGGCGAAGCCCGCGCCGCCGGGATGGCCGTCGTAGACGAAGATCGTCGGCGTTCCCGTCTCGGGACCGACGGCCGTCGACACCCCGCCGATGTCGCCGCGGTCGCAGCTGGCCACCAGGGGCAGCAGCCCGATCGCGGCGTGTTCGGCCGCGTGCAGCGATCCCGGCACACTGGTGTCGGCGATGCCCGCCCGCTGCAACGCCTCCGGCTCGATGGCACACATCACCGCCATCGTCTGCAGGCTATGGGTGGGCATGTCGAGATCGACGAAGTCGATCACCTCGCCGCCAAGGCGCCGGCGCAGGAACCCGACCACGGTATGGCTGACCGATACCGGGACCAGCCCGATGGTGACCGCGCCGACGGTCCGGCGTTCGCCGGGACCGGTGATGGAGATGTCGGTGACCTCCCTGGCCGAGGTCGAGTACCCGGGATCGTCGGCCCTGACGAAGGCGATGCCCTCCTCGAAGTCGAGCGATTCCACGACGTAGCTCTCGCCCTGGTGTAGGTACACCGCGCCGGGGTGCACCGAGGACGGCGCCTGGCCCGCACCGGTACTGCCGAGCATCCGGCCGGTGCCGGACTCCAGGATCGCGATCTGTCCACCCGACGAGCCGCGAATGTCCACGGCCGGATGTGGATCCAGGCCCGGTGCGGGGAAGTAACCCGCCGGCCGCCGCCGCAGCAGACCGTCGTCGACCAGCGCGTCGGCCACCGCCTCGGCATCCCAGGTGCGCACCTCGGCCGGCGTGAGCGGCAGCTCGGCGGCCGCGCAAAGTAGTTGGGGCCCAAGGACATACGGGTTAGACGGGTCGATAACCACGCGTTCGATCGGCCGGTCCAGCAAGGCGGCAGGATGGTGCACCAGGAAGGTGTCCAGCGGATCGTCCCTGGCGATGAGCACGATCAGCGCGCTCTGGCCGCGGCGGCCGGCCCGCCCGGCCTGCTGCCAGAACGACGTGACGGTGCCGGGGAAACCGGCCAGCACCACCGCGTCCAGTCCGGCGATGTCGACACCGAGCTCCAGCGCATTGGTGGTGGCCAGGCCGCGCAGTTCGCCGTCCATCAGCGCCCGTTCCAGGGCGCGGCGGTCCTCGGCGAGATAGCCGGCGCGATAGGACGCCACCAGCCCGACCAGGTCGGGTGCGACGTCCTCGAGGCGGTCCCGCGCACCGAGGGCCGTCAACTCCGCTCCGCGCCGCGACCGCACGAACGTCAGCGTGCGCGCCCCCTCGGCCATCAGGTCGGCCATCACGCGGCCCGCCTCCGAACCCGCGGAACGCCTTACGGGAGCACCATTCTCGCCCGTGACGTCGTTCCGCAAGGCTGGTTCCCACAGTGCCACCGTCCGGCCGCCCTGCGGGGAACCGTCGTCGGTGACCTCGGCGACGGTGTGCCCGAGTAACTCCGAGGCGGTGGCCGCCGGCGCGGACGTCGTCGCGCTCGCGAAGATCACCGTCGGCCCGGCGCCGTAGCGTTCGCAGAGTCGGATCAGCCGGCGCAGCACCATCGCCACGTTGGATCCGAATATGCCTCGGTAGTAATGGCATTCGTCGACCACCACATACCGGAGATGGCGCAGGAAGACCGCCCAGCGGGCATGGTTGCGCAGCAGCGAGAGGTGGATCATGTCGGGGTTGGAGAAGATCCATCGCGACCGTTCGCGGGCGAACCGTCGGGCGTCCGTCGAGCTGTCCCCGTCGTACGGGCTCGGCGCGACGTCGGCCAGGCGAGGCACCGCGCCCGTCAACGACTGCGCGGCGCGCAGCTGGTCGTGGCCGAGGGCCTTCGTCGGAGCCAGGTACAGCGCCCTGGCCCGCGGGTCCTCGGCCAGCGCGGTGAGGATGGGCAGCTGGTAGGCCATCGACTTGCCCGAGGCGGTGCCGGTGCTGAGCACCACGTGGCGCCCCGAGTGGGCGAGGTCGGCGGCCTCGGCCTGATGGCTCCACGGCCCGGTGATGCCGCGGTCGGCGAACGCGCGCACGACGTCGGGATCGGCCCATTGCGGCCATGGCCGAGACCGGGCGCGGCGGGGTGCCAGGTCGGCCACGTGGCGCAGCGGATGCTCGTCGGGGTCGGTGCCCTCCACGGCACAGGCCAGCAGCTCGCGGCCGAAGTCCACCGCCTCCGACACCGTCGCCCCTCCGATTTCCCTGCCCCGTGGTGCAGCCGATTCGGGCCGCTCGGTCTGTCGCGCGAGGGCCCCTTACATGATTGACTATGCACGGTCGCAGCTTCTGTGAACGCACTCGCAGGAACGACGTTGCGGCCGCGGTTCCTGCGGGGGTTCCGGGTCGGGGCGACTCCGACGACGCTCGTGACGGATGGCGGTCGAAACAGCGCCCGGCGCACCGGAAGCCGGTGTGTCGCACCCCGAGGAACGAAGAGGAACGACGGAAAATGCCCCAGGGGATCGTCAAGTGGTTCAACCCGGAGAAGGGTTACGGCTTCATCGAGCAGGAGGACGGCTCCGGTGATGTGTTCGTCCACTACAAGCAAATTCAGTCCAATGGCTTCCGCACCCTCGAGGAGAAGCAGCGGGTGGAGTTCGAGATCGAACAGAGCCCCAAGGGTCCGCAGGCCGTGAGCGTCCGCACCATCTGAACCGGGACCCCATCGAGAAGAACCCTCGCATCGTCGCGCCGACGAACTCCGCGGGGGTTTTCGTCGTTCTGGAGGCGATGGGGGAGAACTGGTCGACGGGGCACGCGGCACGGTGCCGCCGGACGAAGGCGTGGCTGGCCTAGTGTCGGCATCGTGAGCCAGCTGTCCTTCTTCTCGGCAGAGGCGGTGCCCCCGGCGGTCGCCGACCTCACCGGGATTCTGGCTGCGCCGGGACAGGTGGTGGTGGTCGGCCAGGGCGACGAGCGTGCCGCCCGCCTTTCGGTGGTGGTCGATCGGCTGTGGCGTGCCGAGGCGCTCGCGGAGATGATCGCCGACGCGGGTCTGGAGCCCGAGATCGGTCACACCGACGAGAACACCCCCCTGGTGCGGACGGTGCCAGATCACCGGCTGGCCACGATCGCGGCTAACTGGACACGCGGTGCGGTCAAGACGGTCCCGCCCCAGTGGTTGCCGGGCCCCCGCGAGCTGCGGGCGTGGACGCTGGCCGCCGGCACTCCCGAGGCCGACCGCTACCTGCTGGGTCTGGACCCGCACGCGCCGGACACGCATTCCGCACTCGCCTCGGCCATGATGCGGGTGGGAATCGCACCGACCTTGATCGGTACCCGAGGGGCGCACCCGGCCCTGCGAATCAGCGGACGCAGACGGCTATCGCGCCTGGTAGAGAACGTAGGGGAACCTCCGGACAGTGCCGAGGCGTTCCAGGAGTGGCCGCGCACGTGATGGCTCCCGGCACCGGAGCCAGTTTGCGTAGGCTCGCCCGGAGTGCGAAATTGTCAGTTGCCATCGGCCGGTGGGACCACTGATTCAGTGTTTCCGCGCCGATTGGCGACATAGAAGTGGAGCGTAGACAGGTTGGCTGACCAGGACGGTGGCAGCGGCAACGGCAGGATTCGGCGACTAGTCATCGTCGAGTCGCCCACCAAGGCGCGCAAAATCGCCGGATACCTCGGATCCAGCTACATCGTCGAGTCGTCGCGTGGTCACATCCGCGACCTGCCGCGGGCGGCGGCCGACGTGCCCGCCAAGTACAAGACAGAGCCGTGGGCCCGCCTCGGGGTGAACGTCGACGCAGACTTCGAGCCGCTCTACATCATCAGCCCGGAGAAGAAGAGCACCGTCACCGAGCTCAAGGCGTTGCTCAAGGACGTCGACGAGCTCTACCTCGCAACGGACGGTGACCGCGAGGGCGAGGCCATCGCCTGGCACCTCCTCGAGACGCTCAAGCCCCGCATCCCGGTCAAGCGGATGGTCTTCCACGAGATCACCGAGTCCGCGATCCAGGCGGCCGCCAACGACCCGCGTGATCTGGACATCGACCTGGTGGACGCTCAGGAGACGCGCCGCATCCTCGACCGGCTGTACGGCTACGAGGTCAGCCCCGTGCTGTGGAAGAAGGTGGCGCCGAAGCTGTCGGCGGGCCGCGTCCAGTCGGTGGCCACCCGGATCATCGTCCAGCGTGAACGCGAGCGGATGGCGTTCCGCACCGCCGGCTACTGGGACGTCACGGCCGAGCTCGACGCCAGCGTCTCCGACGCCCAGGCCACGCCGCCGAAGTTCACCGCCAAGCTCAACAGCGTCGACGGCAAGCGGGTGGCCAGCGGTCGCGACTTCGACTCCCTCGGTGCGGTGCGCAAGCCCGACGAGGTAGTCGTCCTCGACGAGGCGTCGGCCTCGGCACTGGCCGGGGGCTTGCGGGGGGCCCAGCTGTCCGTGGCGTCGGTCGAACAGAAGCCGTACACCCGGCGCCCGTACGCGCCGTTCATGACGTCCACGTTGCAGCAGGAGGCCGGCCGCAAGCTGCGCTTCAGCTCGGAGCGGTGCATGAGCATCGCCCAGCGGCTGTACGAGAACGGCTACATCACCTACATGCGTACCGACTCCACGACGTTGTCGGAGACGGCGATCAACGCGGCACGCAACCAGGCCAGGCAGCTCTACGGCGACGAGTACGTCCACCCCACGCCGCGGCAGTACACCCGCAAGGTCAAGAACGCGCAGGAAGCTCACGAGGCGATCAGGCCCTCGGGTGACGTGTTCCAGACTCCTGGCCAGCTGCACTCCGCCCTGGACAACGATGAGTTCCGGCTCTACGAGCTGATCTGGCAGCGGACCGTGGCCTCGCAGATGGCCGACGCCCGCGGCACCACGCTGTCGCTGCGCATCGCGGGGGCGGCACGGTCGGGTGAACAGGTGGTGTTCAACGCCAGCGGCCGCACCATCACGTTCCCCGGCTTCCTGAAGGCCTACGTCGAGAGCCTCGACGAGCAGGCCGGCGGCGAGGCCGACGACGCCGAGAGCCGGCTGCCAAACCTGACGCAGGGCCAGCGCGTCGACGCCGCTGACCTGACCGCCGACGGTCACACCACCAGCCCGCCCGCCCGCTTCACCGAGGCGTCGCTGATCAAGTCGCTCGAGGAACTCGGCATCGGCCGGCCCTCGACCTACTCGTCGATCATCAAGACCATCCAGGACCGCGGTTACGTCCACAAGAAGGGCAGCGCGCTGGTCCCGTCGTGGGTGGCGTTCGCCGTGATCGGGCTGCTCGAACAGCACTTTGGCCGACTGGTCGACTACGACTTCACCGCGGCCATGGAGGACGAGCTCGACGAGATCGCCTCGGGCAACGAGCGAAGGACCAACTGGCTCAACAACTTCTACTTCGGTGGCGAGCACGGCGTCGACGGTTCGATCGCCCGTGCCGGTGGCCTGAAGAAGCTGGTCGGCGGCAACCTCGAAGAGATCGACGCGCGAGAAGTCAACTCCATCAAGCTGTTCGACGACGATCAGGGCCGGGCCATCAACGTCCGGGTCGGTCGCAACGGCCCGTACCTGGAGCGGATGGTCATCGGCGAGGACGGCGAGCCGACCCCGCAGCGAGCCAACCTGAAGGACGAGCTGACCCCCGACGAGCTGACCCTCGAGCTGGCCGAGAAGCTGTTCTCCACGCCGCAGGAGGGCCGCCCGCTGGGCGTCGACCCGGAGACGGGTCACCAGATCGTCGCCAAGGACGGCCGTTACGGCCCGTACGTCACCGAGGTGCTGCCCGAGCCCGACGAACCCGACGAGGGTGATGCCGGCACGCCGGCGAAGAAGGGCAAGAAGCCGACGGGTCCGAAGCCCCGCACCGGTTCGCTGCTGCGGTCGATGGACCTGGAGACCATCACGCTGGAGGACGCGCTGCGGCTGCTGTCGCTGCCCCGCGTCGTCGGCGTCGATCCCGCCACCGGCGAGGAGATCACCGCGCAGAACGGCCGCTACGGCCCATACCTCAAGCGCGGCACCGACTCTCGTTCACTGGCCACCGAAGAGCAGATGTTCGACATCACGCTCGACGAAGCGCTCAAGATCTACTCCGAGCCCAAGCGGCGCGGTAGGCAGGGTGCGGCGACGCCTCCGCTGCGCGAACTCGGCAACGACCCGGTGTCGGAGAAGCCGATGGTGATCAAGGACGGCCGCTTCGGGCCGTACGTCACCGACGGTGAGACCAACGCCAGCCTGCGCAAGGGCGACGACGTCATGTCCATCACCGACGCGCGCGCTTCGGAGCTACTGGCCGATCGCCGCGCGCGGGGACCGGTGAAGAAGAAGGCGCCGACGAAGAAGGCCGTCAAGAAGACCACCGCTTCCAAGAAGGCGCCCGCGAAGAAGGCCGCAGCCAAGAAGGGCTAGAGCGCTCCAGAACGGCTAGGGCTCGAGAAGGCTCGGCTCGACTCGGCTCGGGATGTTGCTCGACACGGCGAGATTCAGCGGCCGCGCCAGTTGCGTCGGGGCGCTGCGCCCGCGCAGTTCGACGATCTCGCCGACGTCCCAGCACAGCGCCTCGGCGTCCAGCGCACCGCTGACCGCGATCGCCGAGGCCAGCACGTGCCCCTCCTCGAGCTTGGCCAGCTCGGTGAGCCGGGCCGCCTCGTTGACCGGGTCGCCGATCACCGTGTACTCGAAGCGCGCCTGGGCTCCGATGTGCCCGGCGATGGCGCGGCCCGCCGAGACGCCGATGCCGAAGTCGGTCTGCCCCAACACCTCGATGAGCTCGTCGTGCAGTTCGCGGGACGCGGCCAGTGCGGCACCGGAGGCGTCGGGATGCTCGATGGGCGCGCCGAAGATGGCCAGTGCGGCGTCGCCCTGAAACTTGTTGACGAACCCGCCGTGCCGGTTCACGCTGTCGACGATCACGCGGAAGAACTCGTTGAGCAGGCTGACCACCTCGGCGGCGGGGCGCGTGGAGGCCAGCTGGGTGGAGCCGACCAGGTCGACGAACAGCACCGCCACGTCGCGTTCCTGGCCGCCCAGCTCGGTGCCGCGCTCCAGGGCCCGCCGGGCGACGTCCTCACCGACGTAGCGGCCGAACAGGTCCCGGAGTCGTTGCCGCTCGGCCAGATCGCGGACCATGTCGTTGAATCCGGCCTGCAGCAGCCCCAATTCGCTGGCGTCGTAGATCTGCATGTGGGCGTTGTAGTTGCCGCGCTGCACTTCGCCCAGCGCCCAGCGCAATTGGCGCAGCGGGTCGGCGATCGACATGGCGACCAGCACGGTGCCCGAGAGCCCGATCACCAGGGCGGCGATCGCGAGCAGCAGGATCGGGGTGTTGAGCCGTTCGGCGGGTGCGGTGAGGATCTCGAACTTGCTGGCCACCAGCGCCAGCACGATGGCCAGGATGGGCACGCCGGTGGACAGCACCCAGGTCAGCACCTGGCGCAGGATCACCCCCGGGGCCTTGAAGTTCTCTGGGACCCCGCCACGCAGCGCTGCGACGGCCACCGGCCTCAGCACCCGCTCGGACTGCAGGTAGCCGATGATCGCGGTGGCGGTCGCGCCGAGCGCCGTGGCGACCGCGACGACGGGCGCCGAGCGGCTGGCGACCGGCCAGCTGGCCGCGATGAAGACGATCGACCCGAAACACCAGTTCGAGACGCTGATGACCGACCGGTAGTAGGGCATTCGCAGGGCTCTGACCCGGGCCAGCGCCGTGACGGCGGGGTCACCGTCGCCGAGCAGGCTGTCGCGGCGCTGCCAGCGGATCACCGGCAGCAGCAGCCGCAGCGTCAGCCAGACCCCGACGGAGAACGAGACGAACAGATAGCCAAGGAAGATCGCCAGGTTGAAGGCGGGCAGGTCCTGGAGCTGGATGCGGTCCTCCGACGGCAGCCCGAACCGCAGGAAGCCCAGCACGAACAGGGCGCCGATGATGTCGGCCTGCAGCATGCCGAGGGTGAAGACCGGCCACGGCGTGCGTGCGACCCATCGGACGAATGCGGTGATTCGCCCCATCGGTGCTGCCTTCGTGGTCACCACCCAACCGTATCGGTCCACGGGGACGGAGATGGCCGCTGTTCACCGGCGTCTTCGGTGAAAGGTCACCCGGGAGCACTAGAGTCGGGGATCGATGAGCGGTGTTTTCTCGCGTCTGGTGGGTCAGGACGCCGTCGAGGCGGAGCTGGTTGGCGCGGCTTGGGCGGCCCGCGGTGATTCGGCTCACAGCCCGCTGGCCGCGGGCGCGATGGGCGGCCGGATGACGCACGCCTGGCTGATCACCGGCCCGCCCGGGTCGGGACGGTCCATCGCCGCGGTCTGCTTCGCGGCCGCCCTGCAGTGCACGTCGGACGGGCCGCCCGGGTGCGGCGAGTGCCGGGCCTGCACGACGACGATGGCCGGTACCCACGGTGACGTGCGACGGATCATTCCCGAGGGGCTGTCGATCGGCGTCAGGGAGATGCGCGACATCGTCCAGATCGCGTCGCGACGGCCGGGCACCGGGCGCTGGCAGGTCGTCATCGTCGAGGACGCCGACCGGTTGACCGAGGGCGCCGCCAACGCGCTACTCAAGGTCGTCGAGGAGCCGCCCGCGTCGACGGTGTTCCTGCTGTGCGCGCCGTCGGTCGACCCGGAGGACATCGCGATCACCCTGCGCTCGCGCTGCCGCCACGTCGCGCTGGTGACGCCGCGGCTGGACGCCATCGCCAAGGTGCTGGTCGACACCGACGGGATGACCGAGAAGGACGCCACCTGGGCGGCCTCGATCAGCGGTGGACACGTCGGCCGGGCGCGCCGGCTGGCGACCGACGCCCAGGCCAGGCAGCGCCGCGAGCGGGCTCTGGGCCTGGCCAGGGACGCGGCGACGCCGGCGCGGGCGTACGCCGCCGCCGAGGAGCTGGTCGCCACCGCCGAGGACGAGGCCAAGGCGCTGACCGGTGACCGCAACGAGGCCGAGACCGAGGAGCTCAGGACGGCGCTGGGGGCCGGCGGCACCGGCAAGGGCGCCGCGGGTGCGCTGCGCGGGGCCACGGGCGCGCTCAAGGACCTGGAGAAGCGACAGAAGTCCCGCCAGACCAGGGCGTCGCGCGACGCGTTGGACCGCGCGCTGATCGACCTCGCCACCTATTTCCGCGACGCCCTGCTGGTGTCCTCGGGCGCCGGCGGCATCCAGGCAAATCACCCCGACATGGCGGACCGGGTGGCGGCGATGGCCGAGCACGTGCCGCCCGATCGTCTGCTGCGCTGCATCGAGGCGGTGCTGGAGTGCCGCGACGCGCTTGCGATGAACGTCAAGCCGAAGTTCGCGGTCGATGCGCTGGTGGCGACCGTCGGCCAGGCGCTGCGGGTCTGATCGCCGACGGTGAATTGGGTGCGCGCGGGAGCCTGCCGTAGACTCGTCCCGCCCCATGCTGACGGGGCGTGCCGCCTTAGCTCAGTCGGTAGAGCATCTCACTCGTAATGAGAAGGTCTGGGGTTCGATTCCCCAAGGCGGCCCCACGTTCCACCCCGGCGCGGTTCCATCCCGTAGCGCCGATGCTTAGCCCGTAGCAGAACACCCGGTGCGGGTCGTAGGTCGCCTTGATCTGACATCTCTTGGCACCCGACTACTGCACTTCAGGGCGGCGCCACGTAGCCGACGGGGCCGGACGCCAGACAGACCGACAGCGCCGAGGTGTTGGCACTGGCCAGGATGGCGTCTCCGGCCCCGGACAGCCGGACGAACACCCGGTTCAGTCCCGGATGGACCGGGACCCTGGTGGCATCGCCGTCGGACAGGGCGAACGTCATCGACCCGTCGCTGTTGGCCAGGTAATTGATCTCGGCGGTCCACTCCGTCGGCAACATCGGGCCGTCCAGCGGCATGCGGACCGGCGCGTCGGGCTGAACCAGATACCCGCACTGAGGTTTTGGCCCCGCCAGCGTATGCCGAACCCAGGTCACCTGGGCGTCGACGAGATGGCCCTTGCGGTCGAAGGTGCGCAGATCGGTTGTGCTGGTGGCGAATTCGGGTCGATCCCGCACCAGTGCGAAGACGTGGCTGAAGAGATTGTCCGGCCAGGCGAAGCGCTGCAGGATCAGGGGATCGACTTCCTGGTCGAGCAGTGGCGCCGTGGTTGCCGCGTTCGCCGTCGCGAGGCTGGCCAGCACGTTGGCGACGTATGCCCGGGTCGGGTTGGTGTGCCAGCTCTTGACGAACGTCGCCGTCGAGTAACCACAGCTGACCAGGAATAGCAGTGCGGTCACCAGGACCGCGCCGGTCCTGACCCGGGATGCGTCCCACCGGGTCGATGCGGGCCGATTCGGGGCGCACAGGCCGATGGCCGCCAGCAGCGCCAGCACCACGGCCAGATCCGGCAGATAGCGCAGCGTCTGCGCGAGCTCGATGGCGGTGAACCGCGACGACCGCATCAGGTAGATCGGCACCTGGCAGGTGATGACGTACCCCGCCGCCGCGAACCACAGCAGCCGGGCGTGTTCCTTGCGGGCGACCGTAACGGCGATCACCGCCAGCAGTACCAGCCAGCCCACCACCATCACCGGCCACTGGGGCAGCGCCCACGGTGAGGACGGCGCCCAGCGCTCCCACCGCCAGGGCCCCCCGATCAGTGCGGGCACGATGCCGTGGGTCACCGACCGCACCAGCAGGTCACCGGTCATGGGAAGGTCCAGCGTCCACCGCCGCTGGTCGACGACCAGGAGGTAGAGCCCCACCCACGCGGCCGTCAGCGCAGCCGAGGCGATCCACAACCGACGACCGCGGTGCCACACCGTCTTCACCGCCGAGCGGTCACCGCCGACGTAGGCCAGCAGCGCCGTCAGCGCAAACGCGACGAAGGGGATCACGGCGGCCTTCTCGAAGAACAGCAACCCGCCGACGAACACCGCGGTGCCCCCGATCGCGTAGCGCCGATCGCCGGTGCGGACCAACAGAATCGCGTCGGCGCACACCCACGCCATGGCCGCCACCATCGGCAACGCGTTCAGCGCCGCCGCCCACCAGGCGAACGACGGCAAACCCAGCGGGCTGAACAGCGCGAAGGTCAGCGGGATCAGCAGCACCGGGCGCCACCCGAGGATCACGTACAGCGCACGCAGCAGCGCCAGAGAGGCGACGAGCTGCAGCACGATCAGGCTGATGGCCGGGCCGAGCCACTGGAACGGAGCGACCTTGGCGATGGCGCCGGCGACGAGGAACGCCGCGGGCATCACGTGCCCGTCGTGATCGTCGAACAGATACGCCGGCGACAGCAGGCCGTGCGTGCCCGCCCTGGCGATCAGGATCAGGTCGTCCCAGTAGAAGTAGCCGCTGAACGCCAGCACGCCGCGGACGGCCAGCTGCAGCAGGATCAGGGCGACGGCGGCGTACAGCACCCAGGGCGCCCCAGGTCGCCACGCTCCCAGCCGCCGAATCACCGGAGCGACTGTACGTGTCGGTATCGTGACCACGTGCGGACACTCGTCACCGGAGCGGCAGGCTTCATCGGATCGACACTGGTGGATCGGCTGCTGGCCGACGGTCACACCGTCATCGGCGTCGACGACCTCAGCTCGGGCAACAGCGTCAACATCGTCGGCGCCGAGCGCCACGACACCTACGAGTTCGCCAAGGCGGACATCGTCGACGCCGACCTGATCGGGCTGCTCGCCGACACCCGGCCAGAGGTGGTGTTCCACCTGGCCGCGCAGATCTCGGTCAAGCGCTCGGTGGACGACGCGCAGTTCGACTCCAGCGTCAACGTGGTGGGGACCGTGCGGCTGGCCGAGGCCGCCCGCCGGGCCGGGGTGCGCAAGATCGTGCACACCTCCTCGGGCGGATCGATCTACGGCACGCCGCCGGTCTACCCGACCAACGAGGACGTGCCGGTCGACCCGTCGTCGCCCTATGCGGCGAGCAAGGTGTGCGGCGAGGTGTACCTCAACATGTTCCGCAACCTGTACGACCTGGATTGCTCGCACATCGCCCCGGCCAACGTCTACGGCCCGCGCCAGGACCCGCACGGCGAGGCGGGCGTCGTCGCGATCTTCGCCAAGGCGCTGCTGGCCGGCAAGCCCACGAAGATCTTCGGCGACGGGTCCGACACCCGCGACTACGTCTTCGTCGACGACGTGGTGGACGCGTTCGTGCGCGCCGGCGGTGAGGCGGGCAGCGGCCTGCGCTTCAACGTGGGCACCGGGGTGGAGACCTCGACGCGGGAGCTTCACACCGCCGTCGCCGCCGCCGCCGGCGCACCCGACGAGCCCGAGATGCACCCGCCGCGGCTCGGCGATCTGCGGCGTTCCTGCCTGGACAACGGGCGAGCCGGCGAGGTGCTCGGCTGGTCACCGCGGGTGGGGCTGACCGACGGCATCGCCAAGACCGTGCAGTTCTTCCGCGAGCACGACTAGTACCGCCGAGTGTGACTCTGGCGACGGTTCGCGGCCCCATTCCGTCGCCGGATTCACACTCGCGGGGTTACCTGGCCTCGGGGACCCGCGCGCCCTCGAGCGCCACCGCCCGCGCCAGCCGCGCGTACTTCAGCTCGAGGTCCTTGAACCGCATGTAGGTGCTGATCGTGGTGAACAGGAACGCCACGATCAGGGCGTACTCCAGCAGGTCGGCGCCGCGAGCCACACCCAGCCAGTTCGCGACGATGGTGGTGTCGTTGGGCCGGACGATCGCATAGACCGCCGCGATCACGAACAGCACGTAGCCGACCTTGACCCACGCCTTGGCCTGGGCGCTGCGCCGCGATCGTAGCAGGTAGACCAGCAGCGTGACGACCGCCGCGATCAGCAGCACCTGGATCCAGTTCATCGGCGCATCCTCTTCCGCAGGAGTCCGTCGAAGACGATGTTGACACCGTTGACCAACGGTTGCCCCTTCGACATGGAGTAGTCGGTGTAGAGGATCTCGACGGGTTCCTCGGCCACCCGCCAGCCATTGTCGACGATCTCGGCGATGATCTCGCTGGCGTGGGCCATGCCGTTCATCGTCAGCTCGAGCCCGTCGGCCACGGTGCGGTTGAACACCCGCAGCCCGTTGTGGGCATCGGTGAGACCCAGCCTGCGGCTGGCCGGGCTGAGCTTGGCGAGCAACGGGAACAGGAGCCGGCGCAGCAGCGGCATGTCGACGGGCGCGCTGTCGGCGAACCGGGTGCCGACGACGATGTCGAGATCCTCGGACTCCAGGCGTTTGATCATCCGCAGCACGTCCTGGACGCGGTGCTGCCCGTCGGCGTCGAACGTTGCGAACACCGCGGCCCCGGGTTGACTGCGGGCGTATTCGACGCCGGTCTGGATCGCGGCGCCCTGGCCGAGGTTGACTGGGTGACGGACGACGTGGGCACCGGCCTGCCAGGCGCGCTCGGCGGTGGCGTCGCGGCTGCCGTCGTCGACCACCACCACGTGGTCGAAGACCGACCGGACATCGGCGACGACGTCGGAGATGACGGTCGCTTCGTTGAAGGCGGGGATGACGATCCACACGTCGTCATGGCGGGGGTAGTGATTGCCGTCGATGCCGATCAAGCTACACGCTCGCGGCGGGCACTCTGGTGAGCGCAACCACGTGGACGGCGATTCCCACCAGCGGACCGCACAGCAGGGCCACCACGGTGCGGGTGTCCAGCGACAGCGGCAACAGGAGCAGCAGGGTCGACGCCAACGTCGCGCCGATCCAGCCTGCCGCGTAGGCCCGGTGCCTGGCAGCGGCGACGGTCGCCGCACCGGTCAGCGTCAGCAGGGCGATCATCACCGCCGCCGCGGTGAACCACGCCAAGAGTCCGCCGCCTGCCTGGTAGTCGGGTCCGAACGCGGTGCGAAGCAGCCACGGGCCAAGCAGTCCCGCGACGAGGACGGCCGCGGTGCCCAGCACGGCCAGCAGCGCCACCGGAGCCACCAGCGACCGCAGCGGCCGGTTCCGCTGGTCCACGAAGTGGGCGATCAGGTTGCCCTGCATCGCCGTCAGCGGGACCAGCAGCGGCGCGCGGGTCAGGGTGACGGCCAGGATGACGACGCCGCCGGCCGCGCCGAGATCCGTCGAGGTGGCCTTGAGCAGCACCGGGAAGCCCATGATGAGGATCGCGCTGGCGCCGGCAGCCGCGATGGAGTGCGACGCCCCCCGCAGGAACGTCAGCATGGTGCCGGGGGTGGGCAGCCGCGCGGCCGATCGTGACGTCGGGGAGACCAGCAGCAGCACCAGCCACGCGATCGACCCGGCGACGGTGGCCCAGAGATAGCCGCCGAGGCCCCAGCCGACCAGGAAGGTGGCCGCGGCCACCGACACCCGGCCGACGGCGTCGCCCATGATCAGCGTCCCGTACTGACTCCAGCCGTTCACCCCGGCCAGCACCCCGAGCAGGGTGGCGTGCATGCAGAACCCGGCGATGCCCGCGCCGAGCAGGCCGACGCTCAGCCACCGCGCGTCGACGAAGACGTGGCCCGACCATAGCGGCGCGCTGCCCACGACGACCACCGCGGCGACCACGCCGACCAGCAGCGCCACCCACATCGGATGGATCCGCGGACCGTCGACGGTGGGCGTCGCCCTGGCTTGACGCACCTCGCGCGTCGACTCCTGCAACAGTCCGTTGGCGGCGCCGGCGAGCAAGCCGAAGGCACCCCAGAACACGGCGAACACCGAGAACCCAGCGGGTTCCAGATCGCGGGCGGCGAGGTAGAGCACCGCGTACCCGCAGAGCGCGCTGACCACCGTCGCCGCGCCGACCTTGACGACGCTGCCCCTGGTCACCGGTCCCTGGCTGGGGACGGTCGACGCGTCGGTCACAGGTCGGGTACGGCCGTCGAATAGAGCCAGGCCCGCCACAGCGGCCGCAGCGGTTCGTCGGCGTAGTTGGCGGCCAAGCCGGTGAAGTCGTCGGTGACGGCCGTGGCATGCCGGTGCCGCGTCGTCCAGTCCTTGAGCAACGCAAAGAAGTTCTTGTCGCCCAGCGAGTTCCGCAGCGCGTGCAGGGTCAGCGCGCCGCGCTTGTAGACGCGGTCGTCGAACATGTCGCGGGGGCCCGGGTCGGACAGCAGCAGGTTCTGCGACGACTGGCGCAGCCGCTGGTGGTAGTGCCTGGCCAAGTCGTCGGCGGTGCGCCCGCCGGACTCCTCGGACCACAGCCACTCTGCATAGCAGGCGAATCCCTCGTGCAGCCAGATGTCGCGCCAGCGGCGGGCGGTCACCGAGTTGCCGAACCACTGGTGGGCCAGTTCGTGGGCGATCAGCCGCTCGGCACTGCGCTCCCCGTCGCAGTGGTTGGCGCCGAAGATCGAGATGCCCTGGGCCTCGAGTGGGATCTCGAGGTCGTCGTCGGTCACGACGACGGTGTAGCCGTTGGCCAGCGGGTACGGGCCGAACAGCTTGACGAACAGCTTCATCATCTGCGGCTGGCGGCCGAAGTCGTATTCGAAGTTCTGCCGCAACCGTTGTGGGAGAAGGGCATTCATCACCACCGGCGACTTGGTCAGCCGCTGCTGCTGATAGTTGCCGATTTGCAGGGTGACCAGGTAGGTCGACGTTGGCTCGGGCTGGTCGTAGGTCCAGGTCGTCATCGCGGCCCTGGTCCGGCGCGAGACCAGTTTGCCGTTGGCCAGCGCGTAATACGGGTTCTCGCACGCGATGGCGATCTGATAGCTGGCCTTGCTGCTCGGATGGTCGTCGCAGGGGAACCACGACGAGGCCCCGTTGGGCTGGCCGGCCACCAGGGCGCCGCTGGAGAGTTCTTCGAAACCGACTTCGCCCCAGAGGGATCGGATCGGTCTCGGGTTGCCCGCGTAGCGCACGGTGATGCTCAGCGCGGCGCCGGCGGGCAGCGCGGAGGACAGCGTGACGTCCAGCTTGCCCCTGGATCGGGAGAAGTTGGCGGGACGGTGACCGTTGACCGAAACCTTGGCAACGACAAGGGCATCCGAAAGGTCCAGGCTGAACGTCTTCAGCGACGCGAGCGTCACGGCGGTGATGGTGGCCGAGCCGGCGAGCCGGTTGATGTTGACCTTGTATTCGAGGTCGAGTTCGTAGCGCGACACCCGGTAACCGAAGTTGCCGACGTTGGGGATGTAGGGGTCGATGACCGGTGGGGTGCCCTTCGTTGGCTTCTTCAAACGCGTCACGCGGCGCTTTCCCCTGTGTTCTTGCCGGGTTTCTGCGCGGCGCCCCGCTTCTTGCGCCGGGTCCCCCACGGCGCGATCGGATTGCCCTGCCACCGCGACGATGCCGGCACCTCGTCACCGCGCATCACCAGCGAGGCGGGGCCGACGGTCGCGCCGGCGCCGATCTTGGCGGCCGGCAGCGCCACGCAGTGCGGTCCGAGCGTCGCGCCTTCCTCGATGGTGACGGTGTCCAGTCGCATGATGCGGTCGTGGAACAGGTGGGTCTGTACGACGCAGCCGCGGCTCACCGTCGCCCCGTCACCCACGGTGACCAGGTCCGCCTCGGGTAGCCAGTACGTCTCGCACCAGACTCCGCGGCCGATCGACGCGCCGAGCCCCCGCAGCCACAGGTTCATCACCGGCGTGCCGGCCGCCGCTCTGGCGAACCACGGTGCGGCCACGGTCTCGACGAAGGTGTCCGACACCTCGTTGCGCCATACGAACGACGACCACAGCGGATGTTCGACGGCCTGGATGCGGCCCACCACCAACCACTTGGCCACCACGGCGACGACGCCGGCGACCGCGCCGGCGATCAGCAGCACCAGTCCGCCGGTCAATCCCGCCAGCACCCAACCGAATTCGAGAGCGACCGCCTGCATCGCACCCAATACCGCGATGCCGATGGCGAACGTCACCATCATCGGCAGCAGCCGGCACGTCTCGACCATGCCGCGCATGACCTTGAGCTTGCGCGACGGGTTGAAGGTGCGCAGTACGTCGGCGGCCGTCGGCTGGCGGCGCAGGCGGATCGGCGGGCTGCCCAACCATGACGACCCAGCCTTTGCCTTGTGCGGCGTCGCGCTGAGCACGGCCACCAGCCCGTCGGTGGGCACCCGGCGCCCGGGCTGCGTGATGCCCGAGTTGCCGAGGAACGCGCGCTTGCCGATCGTCGCGGTGGCGACGTGGATCCAGCCGCCGCCGAGCTCGTAGGACGCGACCATGGTGTCGTCGGCCAGGAAGGCGCCGTCCTCGACGACGGTGAACTTCGGCGTCAGCAGCGCCGTGGAGATCTCGGTGTCGCGGCCGATCTTGGCGCCCAGCAGCCGCAGCCAGAGGGGAGTCAGCAGGCTGGCGTAGATGGGGAACAGATAGTTGCGGGCAGCGTCCATCAGGCGTTCGGTGGCCCACAGCTGCCAGCCGACGCGGCTGCGCACGGGGTGGTATCCCTCCCGCAGTCCGAGCGCCAGCAGGCGGACGCCGAGCACCGTCAGCAGCGCGTAGAGCACCACGGCCACCAGGGTGGCGACGGGCGTCCAAGCCAGCGCGGGCACGATCGCGTCGGTCAGCGTCGCGGTGCCGCGCACGGCCCAGCCCACCACCGCGAGGCCGGCGCCGAGGGCCAGCAGCGGCACGGCGCCGAGCAGGATGGAGGTGATGCCGTACATCGCCACCCAGATCGGAGCGCGGGGCGGGCGCTCGTCGGGCCACGGGTGGCGGGCCTTGCCGGACTTCACGGCGGGCGAACCCTTCCAGTACTGCCCGGCCTTGACCTTGCCGACCACGCCGGAGCCCGGCGCCACGTCGGCGTTCTTGCCGATCACCGCGCCCGGAAGCAGCGTGGTGCGCGCTCCGACGGTGGCGTCGTTGCCGACGGTGATGGGGCCGACGTGGAAGAGGTCGCCGTCGATCCAGTGCCCGGTGAGGTCGACCTCGGGTTCGATGGAGCAGCGGTGCCCCAGCGTCAGCATCCCGGTCACCGGCGGCGCCGAGTGCAGGTCGACACCCTTGCCCACCTGGTTGCCCAACGCGCGGGCGTAGTACACCAACCATGGTGCGCCAGAGAGGTTCTCGGCCCCACTGGCCTCGCCGAGCCGCTCGGCCAGCCAGACCCGCAGGTGTACCGACCCGCCGCGACGGTAGGTGCCGGGCTCCAGGCTGCCGATCAGCATCCTGGCGCAGAGCACGGCGATCGCCATCCGGCCGAGGGGCGTGACGAAGACTCCGAAGCCGGCAAGCACCAACCACCCGTTGACGGGCACGGCCCACGGCAGGTGCCAGACCTTGGCGAGGAACTCGTTCAGCAGTGCCAGCCACACCACCCACTGCATGCCCGCCAGCGTCGCCAACGGCACCGACGCGGCCAGCTGGGCCAGTTGCGTCCATCGGGAGACGGGCTCGACGACCCTGGTCTCGACGGCGTCGGGCGGGTCGAGATCGTCGAGATAACCGGCGAGCGAGCCCAGGCGCGGGTGGTCGTAGAGGTCGGCGACGGTCACCTGCGGGTAGCGGGCCCGCAGGGCGGCCACCAGCTGGGCCGCCGACAGCGAACCGCCGCCGAGGGCGAAGAAGTCCTCCTCGGGTCCGGCGACGGGCGCGGCGAGGACGTCGCGCCACAGCCCGGCCAGCCAACCCGTCGTCCCACCGAGGTCCGGGTTGTCGGCGTCGTCGGCGGCGCCGGTGACCGGCCACGGCAGTGCGTTGCGGTCGACCTTGCCCGACGTCCGGGTCGGCAGCTCGTCCAGCAGCACCAGGCGTGGCACCAGCGCCGCGGGCAGGGACTCCGACAGTGCGACGCGCGCGGCCGCCAGGTCGAAGTTCGGGTCGGCGCTGGCGATGTAGCCGACCAGAAGCGGCGTGCCGCTCGCGGTCTTGCGCACGGCCGCCGCGCCGCCGCTGACTCCGGGCAGGTGCACCAGCGCCGAGTCCACTTCGCCGAGCTCGATGCGCCTGCCGCCGACCTTGACCTGGTCGTCGGCGCGGCCCTGGAAGTAGAGGCCGTCGCGTTCCAGCCGGACCAGGTCGCCGCTGCGGTACGCCCGCGACCACCCCAGCGTCGGCATCGGCGCGTACTTCTCGGCGTCCTTCTCGGGGTCGAGGTAGCGGGCCAGGCCGACACCGCCGATCACCAGCTCGCCGACGTCACCGACCGCGACGGGCAAGCCCTCCTTGTCGACGACCGCCAGATCCCAGCCCGGCAGCGGAAGCCCGATGCTGACCGGGCCTCGTCCCTCCAGCTTGGCCAGGCACGCCACCACGGTGGCCTCGGTAGGGCCGTAGGTGTTCCACACCTCGCGACCCTCGACCGCGAGCCGTTCGGCCAGCTCCGGCGGGCACGCCTCACCGCCGAAGATCAGCAGCCGCACCGCTTCGAGCGCCTCGGCCGGCCACAGCGCCGCCAGCGTCGGCACCGTCGACACCACGGTGACGTCGCGCGACACCAACCACGGGCCCAGATCCATGCCGCTGCGCACCAGCGAGCGGGGAGCGGGCACCAGGCAGGCGCCGTACCGCCAGGCCAGCCACATCTCCTCGCACGACGCGTCGAACGCGACCGACAACCCGGCCAGTACGCGATCACCCGGTCCGATCGGGTTGTCGGCAAGGAAGACCTCGGCCTCGGCATCGACGAAGGCCGCGGCGTTGCGATGGGTGACGGCGACGCCCTTGGGGGTTCCGGTGGAGCCCGAGGTGAAGATGATCCACGCGTCGTCGCGAGGCATCGGCGGCCCGGCGCGCCAGCCGCGGGAGGAACCGGGCCCGCGGACCAGGCCTGCGTCGGTGATGATGGCGACCACCTGGGCCTCGCCGAAGACCAGGTCGGCACGCTCCTGCGGATCGTCGGCGTCCACCGGAACGTACGCCGCGCCCGCGGCCAGAGCCGAGAGGATGGCGACGTAGAGCGCGTAGCTGCCCGACGGCATGCGGATGCCGATGCGGTCGCCGCGTCCGATCCCGCGCGCCGCGAGCCACGCCACGCTGGCCTCGACGTCGGCGATGAGCTCGGCGTAGGTCAGCTGCACTTCGCCGTCGTCGAGCGCAGGCGCGTCGGGGTGGCGCGCGGCGGTCGCGTGCAGGATGTCGATCAGCGTGCGGGGCTCGGGCGCCGACGACGACAACAGGTACTGCGCGGGGATGTCCGGGCGATGGTCCGTCGTCACGGATACAAACTACTAACCCTGCGTGGTGGACTTCGCGCCGCCGCACGGGGTCGAGATCACGAATTGGTTCCCGGTCTTCGCGAGGTCATCTCAATCGATTCGGCGTGATCGCAACCGTCGCGCTCCCGGGTGGGCGCGATTACCGTCGGCCGGGTGCGACTCTTCGTGGTGGACGGTGCCGAAGGCGACTGGAGTGAGCTGACCTCCGGTGGCGAGGACACCGTGCGGTTGGCGGCCTCCGATCTGCAGCGCGCCCAGCGTGGGCGGGCGCGGATCCGCGCGGACCGGGGTGAGGTCGCGGTGATCTTGGATCTCACCGTGGCGGTCGCGGGGGACTTTCACTCCGTCCGCGAACTGGCGGTCATCGACGACGGCACCCTGCGCTACGTCGGCACCGTGCACGGGCTGGCCGGTCTGATCGCCGACATCGAGGTGGCGGGCGTGGCCGACGGTGTGACGCTGATCTCGGCTTCCCCGCAGGTCGACGTGCGCCGGCTGGGCTGCGACGTGCTGGCGCGATTGGCGCTACAGGGCCGCAAGTCCGCCTGAGCCGTTCTCTGCGGACGCTGCCCGTCCAGGCTCGACCACCCGTTAGCGTGGGTTCCGTGACGCATGCGGCTGAGTTCAGCACCTCGATCGATCCTGCGGCCCCGCTGACCGGAAGCATGGTGATCGCCGGTGAACCCGTCGCGGGTACCGGCGTCGAGCTCCGGGCCTTCGATCCGTCCCTCGGGGTCGAGCTGGACCCCGCCTACCGCTACGGCGACACCACCAACGTGGACACCGCCTGCGCCGCGGCCGCTGCGGCCTTCGGTGAGTACCGCGCCACCTCCGCCGAGCGTCGGGCCCGGTTCCTGGAGACCATCGCCGACGAGATCGAAGCGCTGCGCGACGCGCTGGTCGCCAGGGCGTCGGCCGAGAGCGGCCTGCCAAGGGCCCGCATCGAGGGCGAGGTCGGCCGCACCACCGGACAGCTGCGCCTCTTCGCCGCGGTGCTGCGCGAGGGTAGTTGGAACGGCGCGCGCATCGATGCGGCCCAGCCCGACCGAACGCCGTTGCCGCGTCCCGACATTCGCCAGCGCGCGGTGCCGCTGGGGCCAGTTGCGGTGTTCGGCGCCAGCAACTTTCCGCTGGCCTTCTCCGTGGCCGGGGGCGACACGGCATCGGCCCTGGCGGCGGGATGCCCCGTCGTCGTCAAGGCCCACGACGCCCATCCCGGCACCTCCGAGCTGGTCGGCCGTGCGGTGAGCGCCGCCGTCGCGAGCGCCGGCCTGCCGCCAGGGACCTTCTCGATGCTCTTCGGCTCCGGCCCGGGGCTGGGCACCGCGCTGGTCAGCGATCCGCGGATCAAGGCGGTCGGATTCACCGGATCCCGTTCGGGCGGAATGGCCCTCGTCGCCGCCGCGGCGGCTCGCCAGGAGCCCATCCCGGTGTATGCCGAGATGAGCTCGATCAACCCGGTGTTCCTGTTCGGTGGAGCGTTGGCCAACCGCGCCGACGACCTCGGCCGCGCCTTCGTCGCCTCGCTGACGATGGGCTCCGGACAGTTCTGCACCAACCCCGGCCTCGTCATCGCCGTCGACGGCCCGGAACTGGATGCGTTCGTCACCGCGGCGAGTGCTGCGCTGAGCAACGCCGCGGCGACGCCGATGCTGACCCCGGCCATCGCCGCGAACTACGCCGAGGGAGTCGCCGGGCTCGACGCGCGCGCCGATCTCGTCGTCCGCGGGGAACCGGGTGAGGGCAGCACGACGTGTCGCGCCGCCCTGTTCACCACCGACGCGAACACCTTCCGCGGCTCGAAGGCGCTGCAGGCCGAGGTGTTCGGCGCAGCCAGCCTCATCGTCCGATGCGCCAACGTCGCCGAGATGAAAGCGCTGGCAGCCGATCTCGAAGGTCAGCTCACCGCGACCCTGCACGTCGCGGACTCCGACCACGGTGACGCCGCTGCTCTGCTACCGGTGCTCGAGCTCAAGGCGGGCCGCATCCTGTTCAACGGCTGGCCCACCGGAGTCGAGGTCTGTCATGCGATGGTGCACGGTGGTCCGTCGCCGGCTACCTCCGATTCGCGCACCACGTCGGTCGGCGCCCGTGCCATCGAGCGCTTCCTCCGGCCGGTCTGCTACCAGAACGCGCCGAAGTCGTTGTTGCCCAGCCCGATTGCCGACGGAAATCCCGACGGCCTGTGGCGGCGCGTCGACGGAGAACTCACCAGGGATTGATCGCCGCCACTTGTCGTACCCCTATGCTTCGATGATGGTATGTCCACGGCGGCAACGTCTTTGGCTCCTCAGGAGCGGTTGGAGGTGTTGTTCGCCGAGATGGAGGAGTTGGCGGGGCAGCGCAACGCGATCGACGGCCGGCTGGCGCAGATCGCCGCCGAGATCGACCGCGACGGCATCTGGGGTTCCACCGGCGCCCGCTCGGTGCCTGCGCTGGTGGCGTGGAAGTTGGGCATCTCCCCGCACAACGCGGTGAACCTGGTGACGGTGGCGCGCCGGTTGCACGAATTCCCCCGCCTCGCAGCCGCCACCGTGTCAGGCCGCCTCTCGTTGGATCAGATCGGGGTGATCGCCGCCGGGGCGGCATCGGGCTCCGACGATCACTACGCCGAGTTGGCCGTGGTCGCGACGGTGACCCAGCTGCGGACCGCGGTGAAGCTGGAACCCCAACCCGAACCCGGACCCTCACCGGAGGTTGAGCGTTCCTTCATTCGGAGGGAGGGTGAGGCGGGTACGACGTGGAAGATCACCCTGCCACCCGCGGAGGCGGCGGTGTTCGACGCCGCGGTGCAGTCGCACCACGACGCGCTGATCGCGCAATGGAGACGCGACCACGGCGGGGACGGTGATGGCGACGTTGATGATGCCGGCGGTGATGACGTGCGGGTGCCGCCGTTCCCGGATCGGGTCGATGCGTTCCTGGGCTTGGTGCAGGCCGGCTGGGACACCGACGTGGCCCAGCGCCCGCACGGGCAGCGGACCACGGTGGTGGTGCATCTGGACGTGGAGAGCCGTTCGGCGGCCTGGCATTTGGGTGGTCTGCTCTCCGACGATGAACGCCGGATGCTGCTCTGTGACACCACCTGTGAGGTCTGGCTCCAGCAGAATGGTCGGGTCATCGGCGCGGGCCGGGAGACCCGCCAGATCAGCCCCCGCCTACGCCGAGCCCTGGAACACCGCGACCGGTGCTGCGTGGTCCCGGGGTGCGGTGCCACCCGCGGGCTGCACGCTCATCACGTTCGGCACTGGGAGGACGGCGGTCCCACCGAGCTGGAGAACCTCGTGCTGCTCTGCCCCTATCACCATCGGTTGCACCACCGGGGCGGCATCACGATCGCCGGCACCGCCGACGACCTGGTGGTGACCGACGCTGACGGCACCCCGTTGACCAACGCCTCGCTGGCCCGCCCGCCGACCACACCTCCGCCGGACGTCCCGCCATGCCGCGGACCCCTCGGCGAAAAGGCCGACCGGTGGTGGTACGACCCCTACGAACCGCCGGACCGCTAGCCTGCAGGCTCGACGACCGGCGTCACCAGCCGACCGTTGGTTAGGTATTCGTCGAGGTTGTCGAGGGTGAGCTGCTCCATCGCCGCCCGCGTTTCGACGGTGGCGCTACCGACATGCGGCAGCAGCACGACGTTGTTCATGGTCAGCAGCGCTTCCGGCACGTTCGGCTCGTCGGCGAACACATCGAGCCCGGCGCCGGCCAGTTGGCCGTCGGCCAGGGCCTGCACCAGTGCCGTCTCGTCCACCACGCTGCCACGGGCGATGTTGACCAGGTATCCCGACGGGCCGAGGGCGGCGAGCACCTCGGTGTCCACCAGATGCTGGGTCTCGCTTCCTCCGGCGGCAGCGACCACCAGCACGTCCACGCCCCGCGCCAACTCGACCGCTGACCCAACGTAGGCGTAGGGCGAATGCTGAATGGCGTTGCGATTGTGATAGGAGATCGGGCAACCGAAGGCGTTGAGTCGCTTGGCAATCGCCGAACCGATGCGCCCCAGGCCGATGATGCCAACACGCTTGTTGCTGACCTGCCGGGTCAAGGGATAGTTGCCATCGGCGACCCACCGACCGGCCCGCACATAGCGGTCGGCGGCGGAGAACTGGCGCACCACGTCGATCACCAGTCCTACCGCGGTGTCGGCCACGCAGTCGGTGAGCACGTCGGGGGTGTTGCTCACGCCGATGCCCCTGGCCGCGGCGGCGTCGACGTCGATGGTGTCGTAACCGACGCCGAAGTTGACGATCGCGCCCAGGTTTGGCAGCGCGCCCATCAACCCGTCGTCGACCCCGGTGCGTCCCGAGGTGACCACGGCCGCGACGTCGGCACCGTGCGCGGACAGCAAGGTCGCCCGCTCACCCGGCTCCTCGGGCAGGTCGAGCGCCCCATAGCGCTCGGTGAGGGTCTGCTCGAGCGAGGGCTTCAGCGGTCCGACCCGAAGCACCGTCCGGCTCCGGGGGTCACGACGTGGGGTGCTCATGGTGTCACCACGGTACGACGCCCGCCGCGCGGCCGTTCAAGGCCGACGCGCTTGGCCCAAATCCGAGCCCGTCATCGACTACCATGCAGATGACTAGTCTCCGCCCGCGTCGGAGATAGCCATTTCTGCCCAAATTCGCGATGAACTATTTGCCTCGTACGCGGTGTCAGCCTTCACACCGACACGGGTGCGCGGGTCATTTCGGTGGGATATCCTGCCCTGGCGCGACCAACCGAGAAACTGGCCACCGCATTGCACCATCGAATTCGAGTTTGCCATAGCAACTTCGGCGAGCTCCTGGTCGATTTGCAACGCTGCTGGTCGCAGCCTCGGCGGCGCACCGGCGACGTCGCGACACCACGTGAACGGCAAGGCGAGACGAACGAATGACCCAGGACTTGACGGCAGGCAACACGGCAAGCGCTCCGGCCGCACCGCCGCCTCGGGCACGCATCATCGGGCTCGACGGCGTCCGCGGGTTGCTGTGCCTGTGCATCGCCGTCACCCACGTGACCACCCATTACTCGCCGAAGACGGCGGCCACCTGGCAGACCAACGTGTTCGGCTTCTCGCTGGTCTACTTCTTCGTCCTCAGTGGATTCCTGCTGTCGCTGCCGTTCATCCGCAACCTCGTCAAGGACCGCTCCTCGGCGCTCCTGCCCAACGTGACCGACTACACCGTGCATCGCTTCGCCAGGATCATGCCGGCCTACCTGGTCATCTTCCTGCTGGTGAACTTCGTGCTGCAGGTGTCCTACGTGCAGAACCCGGCGCTGCAGCCGCTCGGCACCGACGACGGCACCGGCATGATCACCGACCCGGGCATGCTGGCGGCCAACCTGACGCTGCTGCAGTCCTACTTCCCCGCCTACGTGCAGACCGGCATCAACCCGTCGTGGTCACTGACGCTGGAGTACGCGTTCTACGCTTCGCTGCCGGTGCTGTTCCTGATCGTGTTCCGGCTGCGCAAGCGGGTGTCGACGAGCCCGTGGGTGCTGGCGGCGATCGTGCCGGCGGTCCTGCTGGCCATCGGATTGATCGGCCGGGCGTTCATCCCGCTGGTGTTCGCCCACGTCGACACCAAGGACTTCTTCCTGCTGAACTGGGGTCCCAACTGGGCGGCAGTATTCACCAAGAGCTTCCTGACCAACGCGGACAACTTCGCGCTCGGCATGGCGGCGGCCATCCTCTTCGTCGCCATCGACAAGGGCGCGCTGCCCGAGGGGCTGACCCGCCGGCTGCGGGTGATCAGTGCGCTGGCCATCCTGCCGATGCTCATCGTGTCCGGCCTGCTCCTGGTGTTCGCCAGCCAGTTCGTCACCGCGGCGGTCGCGGTCGTTGCGGCGCTGATGATCCTGGTCGTGGTGACCCCGCTGGCGCGGCACCGCAAGTCGCGGTTGGCGACGGCGCTGGACTTCCGGCCGATCCGCTTCGTCGGTGAGATCTCGCTGTCGGCCTACCTGTGGCACTTCCCGGTCTTGCTGATGTTGGGCCGGTTCGGTCTGATGGCCGGTGACACGCTGCCGGGCATGCTGATGAACACGGTGTTCGTGCTCGCGGTCACCATCGCCCTCGGATCGGTCACCTACTACCTCATCGAGAAGCCGGCGATGAACTACGCCAAGCGCGTCCGCTCGAAGAAGAAGGCCGCGGTGGCTGCGGTGGCTGCCGCCTGAACCCCATCTGCCGTCGACGCGTGAACGCATGAAGAGCCAGCGCTACTGCGTCGTCGGCGCAGGCATCGTCGGGCTGGCGACGGCCCATCAGCTGCTGCTCGCCGAGCCGGACGCATCGGTCGTCGTGCTCGAGGCCGCGGCGTCGGTGGCCACCCATCAGACCGGGCACAACAGCGGCGTCATCCACTCGGGCATTTACTACGAACCCGGGAGCCTGAAGGCGCGATTCTGCAAGGCGGGGGAGCGGGCCACCAAGGAGTTCTGCGAGCGCCATGGCATCGCATTCGACGAGTGCGGCAAGCTGATCGTTGCCACCACCGGGGCCGAGCTGGCCCGCATGGGTGCCCTCGAGGAGCGGGCCGCCGTCAACGGCATCGCCTGCCGACGGATCGACGGGGCGGAGCTCGTCGAGCTCGAGCCCAACGTCACCGGTCTTGGCGCCCTGCACCTGCCCCGGACGGGCATCGTCGACTACCGGGAGGTCGCCCGTCGGCTCGTCGAGACGATCGAGGCCGCTGGTGGCGCGGTGCGCACCGGTCAGCGAGTGGTGGCGATCACCGAAACCGCCTCGGGCGTCTCGGTTTCGACGCCGTCGGAGACCATCACCTGCGACCGGCTGGTGGTCTGCGCCGGCTTGCAGGCCGACCGACTGGCCGAGCTGGCGGGTGTTCCGATCGACGTCCAGATCGTTCCCTTCCGCGGTGAGTACTTCCAATTGCCAAGTAGCCGTTCGGGTTTCGTTCGCCGGCTGATCTACCCGGTGCCCGACCCGGACCTGCCGTTCCTCGGCGTGCACCTGAGCCCCACCATTGCCGGTGCCATCACGGTAGGGCCGAGCGCGGTGCTGGGCCTGGCCCGCGAGGGGTATCCGAAGTTCTCCGTCGACGTCCGCGACGTGGCCAGAATGGCACGCTTCCCGGGGCTGTGGCGCGTCGCGAAGGCCAACGTGCGCACCGGCATGCACGAGATTCGCAACTCACTGTCCAAGCGGAGCTATCTGCGCGAATGTCGGAAGTACGCACCGGGTTTGGTCGCCGAGGATTTGCTGCCGTACGAGGCGGGGATCCGGGCTCAGGCCGTGCGACGGGACGGCACGCTGGTGCACGACTTCGTCATCGAGCGTACCGAGCGCATGATCCACGTGCTGAACTCGCCGTCGCCGGCGGCGACGGCCGCGCTGCCCATCGGGCGGCATCTCGCGGGTCTGGCGACCGGAGTCGATCTCCCCGGTGGTGGCTAGGCGAACCGCCTACCCTGTGACGTAGAGAGTCGAGTCACACTCCCGGGGCGCTGCCCGCCGTGGCGTTGCTGGTGATCGCCATCGTGGTGGCCTGGGGACGCTTCGGCGCCTGGGCGTTCTGAGCCCTACGAGCTGTCGGACCAGCTTTCGCGGATGCGGTCCAGGCCGTCGGCGGTCAGGCTGCCGAACAGCCGCAGCCGCGCCATGCCGCCGTCGGGGTAGACGTCGAGCCGCGCCTCGGTGATGGGACGGTCGTCGCGCACCACGAAGCGATGCCGCGTGTCGGGCTGCAGGGCGGTCCGCGGCAGGATCTCGAACCACTCGCCGTCCCCGTCGCGGCCGGACAGCCGGCCGACGCCCGGGGCGTTGCCGACGAAGTAGGACGTATCCAGCTCGACGGCGTCGAGGGTGCCGCGGCCGGCCAGATGCACCTGCACCCAGTCGTTTCCGGAGTCGCGGCGCCGGGAGGTCTCCCAGCCGTCGCCCATGGTTCGCGCCGTGCCGGGGAGCAGCAGGTTGTTCGGCGAACTGTAGAACATGTTGGAGCAGGCCGTGATACGGCCACCGTTCTCCAGTGCAGCCAGGTCCAGGGTCATGCCCTCGGCGAAGTCCGGGTTGAGCAGACCCTCGCCGTGCACCCGGAAGCGCGCCACGCCGCCGTCGGGATAGATCGACAGCCGCACGTGCGACCAGCGGCGTGACGAATCGACCGAGAACGGGTTGCGGGTGTCGCCGTTGACGACCGAGCGCGGGACGAGCGTCGTCCAGGTGGCCTTCTCGACGAGCTCCGCCACCGAGGGGTGGCCGGCGAGGTAGGTGCCCTCGACGGAGATCTGCGGCGGGTAGTTGCCGGTGAACCAGGCGGTGTCGACGACGACGCCGCGGACGATCCCCGGGACGCCGAGCCGGACGATGGCCGCGTCGTGCGAATCGGGCTCGAGGTCGCGGCGGCGGCGCGTCTCCCAGCCGTCGTAGACCTGGCCCTTGTGCCCGAAGGTGGCCGGCCGGAACTCGGCCGAACCGGGCTTGATCAGGTTCTCCTTCTCGGCGAACAGATCGTCGTTGGCCCAGAGCACCGCGCCACCGGCGGGGCGGGCCGCCAGATCGGGAAGGGACAGGAAGTGCGACTGCGTGCGGTTCTTCTCCGACGGGATGCTCACTCAGAGAAGCCTAGGCACTACCAGTTCTGGTAGCCGCCCTCGGGTCCGAGCATGCGCTCAAGGCGTGAGCGGTTGATCTTCGCCAGCTCGTTGCGCAACACCTTGCGTTCGGTCTCCAGGTCGTTGTGCATGCGGTCGCCGATGGTCGAGAGCACGGCCTTGGCGTCGAGCCCGCCGACGTACATCACGAAGCCGAAGCCGAAGTTCGCGCCGTAGCCGTGGGCGGCGTCCGCGAGTTCGGCCATCAGGGCGGGGTCGTCGTCCCAGAGGGCACACTGCTCTGCCTGGCTCTTCTCGCTGCGCGGCCGGCGGCCGAGCTCGGGGCAAGCGTCGAGCATCTGGTCGATCGCGGACTCCGGCAGCGCGAAGAGCAGGGCGTCGGCGCGCCGGAACAGGGCGTCGTGGTCGGCGTAAGGCCGGCCGTAGGCCAGGTGGCGGGCCGTCGTCATGCTGTTGCAGCACTCGTAGAGCGCGTGCACGGCCTTGCGCTCGGCCAACGCATTGAACGCGTCGAGGCCGATCCCCTGATGCATCAACACACACCCAGGATGGAAGCCCGATGGCACGGCTGCGTTACCGCGTGTTACGTCGGTGCAAACTTCCCGTCGGGACGGGTCAGTGGCCGGTGGCCTCGAATCGCTCGATCGACCGTTGCAGCTCGGCCTCGGCCTCCTCGCGACCAGCCCAGTCGGCGGCCTTGACGAACTTGCCCGGCTCGAGGTCCTTGTAGTGCACGAAGAAGTGCTTGATGGCTTCGAGCTCGAACGGCGGCACATCGGCGAGGTCTTGGATGTGATCCCACCGGGGGTCGCCCGCGGGCACGCACAGCAGCTTGTCGTCGCCGCCGGCCTCGTCGGTCATCTTGAACATCGCGACCGGCCGCGCCTCGACGATGCAGCCCGGGAACACCGACTCGGGCAGCAGCACCAGGGCGTCCAGCGGGTCGCCGTCCTCGCCGAGGGTGTTCTCGAAGAAGCCGTAGTCGGCCGGGTAGCCGAACGCCGTGTAGAGGTAGCGGTCGAGCTTGACCCGGCCCGTCTCGTGGTCCACCTCGTACTTGTTGCGCGACCCCTTCGGGATCTCGATGACGACGTCGAACTCCACCGCCGCGGCTCCTTCGCGTTTGCACAGCATCCTGGGGTCGTCTGGTGACGACGCGGTTCACCTTAGACGAGCGATTACCCTTCCCTATGCGGGCTCGGCACGGGCCCGCTCCACCCCGGAACCCAGGAGCGCGACCATCGGACTCACGCGACCCACTCGGTGGCGCCGTTCGACCCACGTGTGGGTCGGCGTGGCCGTGCTGGTCCTGGTGGCCGTCGTCGTCGCGGTCGGTGCGATCGCCACCTCCAGCGGTAGCGCGCCACCCCAGCCGCAGGTCGCCGTCGCGCCCCGGCCCGCGCTGGTCACCGCTCAGCCCGCGGTGACTCCGCTCGCCGACTCGGCTCCCGCCCCGACGCCGGCCGGCCTGCGCGCGACGCTGGCGCCGTTCGTCGCCAACCCCGATCTCGGTGCGCTGACGGGCCGTGTCACCGACGCCGTGACGGGCCGCGAGCTGTGGGCCCAGGGTGCGCACGTGCCGATGCAACCCGCGTCGACGAACAAGGTGCTCACCACGGCGGCGGCGCTGCTGACCCTGGACCGGGACGCCCGCCTGACGACGACGGTGATCGCCCCCGATCAGGGTGCGTCACCGGGCCTGGTGGTGCTCGAGGGCGGCGGCGATCCGACGCTGTCGGCGGCGGCCAAGGGCGTCGACACCTGGTACCGCGGGGCCGCCCGCATCGTCGACCTCGCCGACCAGGTCCGCCGCTCCGGCGTCACGCCGACGGTCGTCCAGGTGGACACCAGCGCCTTCAGCGGGCCGACGTTCGCCAAGGGCTGGGACCCGGCCGACATCGACGGCGGGGACATCGCGCCGATGGAGGCCGTGATGCTCGACGGCGGGCGCACCCAGCCGGTGAGCGTCGACTCGGCCCGCTCCAGGACGCCGGCGCTGGACGCGGGCCGCGCGCTGGCGGTCGCCCTCGGGCTGAACCCCGCGACCGTCACCGTGCGGCAAACGCCGGTGACCGGACGGCAGCTCGCCTCGGTGCAGTCGCCCCCGCTGATCGAACGGCTGCGGCAGATGATGAGCGAGTCCGACAACGTGATGGCCGAGTCGATCGGACGCGAGGTCGCCGCCGCGGTCGGCAAACCGCAGAACTTCGACGGCGGCGTCCAAGCAGTGCTCGGTCAGCTGTCCAAGGCCGGAATCGATACGGGCGGAGCCACCTTGAACGACTCGAGCGGCCTGTCGGTCGACGATCGGCTGACCGCCGAGACCCTCGACGAGGTGATCGGCGCCGCGGCCGCCAACGACGGTCTCGGCGACGGTCACGACCTGCGTCCGCTCGTCGACCTGCTGCCCATCGCCGGCGGCAGCGGCACGCTGTCCAACCGCTTCCTCGACACCGACGCCGGCCGGGCGACCGCCGGTCTGCTGCGCGCCAAGACGGGCTCGCTCACGGGCACCAACGCACTGGCGGGCTTCGTCACCGACGGCAGCGGCCGGGTGCTGACGTTCTCGTTGATCTCCAACGATGCCGGTCCCACGGGGCGCACCGCGATCGACGCGCTGGCCGCCGCCATCGCGTCCTGCGGGTGCAGCGCGTGAACGCGTCGTCGTCGGTGACGGTCGGCCGGACCGTCGACTGGGAGTTCGCCGCCACCGTCGGGGCCAAGCTCGTCCGCTCCGCGGCGCCGGTCACCGAGTACACCCGGCGCCAGGCGATGGACGAGCTTGCCGAGGCCGCCCGCAAGGCCGAGGGGCCGGTGCGTGACGTGACGGGGCTCGCCGAGGACGTCGCCATCACCGACGCGCGCATCGTCGACCGGGCCGAATGGGTGCGTGCCGCAACCGAATCCATGCGCGTCATGACCGGCGGGGAGGCCGGTGCCGGGACCGGGCTGCGGCTCGGGCGCCGTGTCACCGGCGCGCAGACCGGTGCCGTCCTGGCGTTCGTCTCCTCGGGCATCCTCGGCCAGTACGACCCCTTCGGTTCCGACGGTGGCGAGCTGCTGCTGGTGTACCCCAACGTGATCGCCGTCGAGCGCCAGCTGCGCGTCTCCCCGACGGACTTCCGGCTCTGGGTCTGCCTGCACGAGGTCACCCACCGCGTGCAGTTCCGCGCCAATCCCTGGCTGAGCCAACACATGTCGCAGTCGCTGGCCACCGTCACCGACGACGGTGGCCAGGAGCTGACCGACGTCATCGGCCGGCTCGGCGAGTTCGTCCGCGCCAAGCGCGCCGGTTCCGACCCGAATCCGAACGGCGAGGGCGTGGTGGGGTTGCTGCGCGCCATCCAGTCCGAGCCGCAGCGCCAGGCGCTCGACCAGCTCCTGGTGCTCGGCACCCTGCTCGAGGGTCACGCCGACCACGTGATGGACGCGGTCGGCCCCAAGGTGGTGCCGTCGGTGGCGACCATCAGGCGCAGATTCGACGAACGGCGGCAACGCAAGCAACCGCCGCTGCAGCGCCTGCTGCGGACGCTGCTCGGCTTCGACGCGAAGATGAACCAGTACACCCGCGGCAAGGCCTTCGTCGACCACGTGGTGGACCGGGTCGGCATGACCGCCTTCAACACGGTGTGGACCAGTCCCGAAACACTGCCGCTGCCAACGGAAGTCGACGAGCCCCAGCGATGGATCGACCGGGTCCTCTAGCCGCGGTGCGCCGCGCGGTCGAGTCGTTCGCCCGCACCCACGACGCGGCCGGGGACCGCTGGTGCGTTGCGCTGTCGGGCGGGGCCGACTCGCTGGCGCTGACCGCCGCCGCCGCCTCCCTGCGTCCCACGATCGCGCTCGTCGTCGACCATGGCCTGCAAGCGGATTCGGCCGCCGTCGCCGACGCCGCCCGTGGGCAGGCGATGGCCCTCGGCTGCGTCGCGGCCAGGGTGCTACGCGTCGAGGTCGGCGCGACGGGTGGCCCGGAGGCGGCGGCCAGGACGGCCCGCTACGCCGCGCTCGACGCCGCGCGCGACGGGGCTCCGGTGCTGATCGCCCACACCCTCGATGACCAGGCCGAGACCGTCCTGCTCGGGCTCGGGCGCGGCTCGGGTGCGCGCTCGATCGCCGGCATGCGCCCGTCCGACCCGCCATGGGGCCGGCCCCTGCTCGGCGTGCGCCGCACCGAGACCGTGGCCGCCTGCACCGAACTCGGCGTCACCCCGTGGTCGGATCCGCACAACGCCGACCCGCGCTACACCAGGGTGCGGCTGCGCACCGAGGTGCTGCCCCTGCTGGAGGACGTGCTCGGCGGGGGTGTCGCCGAGGCGCTCGCCCGCACGGCCGTCGCGCTGCGCGAGGACACCGACGCGCTCGACGCCCTCGCGGTCGGCGCGGTTGGCTCGGTCGCCGTCGGCACCGGGCCTGGGGCCCAGCTGGACGTGGCGCGCCTGGCGGAGCTGCCGGCCGCCCTCCGTGGCAGGCTGATCAGGCGCTGGCTGCTCGACGGTGGCGCGTCGAACCTGACCGACGGGCAGATCCGCGGCGTGGACCGGCTGGCGATCGACTGGCGCGGCCGCGGTGGGGTGGCGGTGGGGTCCGCGCTGCGCGGTCAGCGGCTCTTCGCCGAGCGGGCCGACGGCCTGATCGTCCTTCGGACGGAACCGGTTTAGCGCCGCGGGTTGGTCGCCGACCCGCGGACGTGGCACGCTGTTGCCGTGCCCGAGCAATCTGCCGTGGACCCGTATCCCGGTGACATCAAGTCGGTACTCCTCTCCGAAGCCGAGGTCCAGGCGCGCGTCGCCGAACTCGGGGCGACGCTCGGCGAGCACTACCGCGAGGCGATCGGCGAGGACGGCGAGGACCTCCTGCTCGTCACGGTGCTCAAGGGTGCGGTCATGTTCGTCACCGATCTGGCCCGCGCCATCCCGCTGCCGACGCAGCTGGAGTTCATGGCCGTCAGCTCCTACGGCTCGGCGACGTCGTCGTCGGGCGTGGTGCGGATCCTCAAGGACCTGGACCGCGACATCCAGAACCGCGACGTGCTGATCGTCGAGGACATCGTCGACTCCGGGCTGACGCTGTCCTGGCTGCTGCGCAACCTTGCGAGCCGGCATCCGCGCTCACTGCGGGTGTGCACGCTGCTGCGCAAGCCCGAGGCGGTGCGCACCGACGTCGACATCACCTGGTGCGGGTTCGACATCCCGAACGAATTCGTCGTCGGCTACGGCCTGGACTACGCCGAGCGCTATCGCGATCTGCCCTACATCGGCACCCTGGACCCCAAGGTCTACGAGAACCGCTGAGCCGTCGGGCGTCGGCAGCGCAGAATGCAGTCATGGTCGACACCCGCACCGCGCTGAGGATCTGCCCGTTCTGCGAGGCCACCTGTGGGCTCACCCTGACCGTCGACGACGACGCCGGGGTGGTCGTCGGCGCCCGCGGAGACCGCGAGGACGTCTTCAGCGCCGGGTTCATCTGCCCCAAGGGGGCGAGCTTCCCTGAATTGGACAACGATCCGGACCGGCTGACCCGCCCGCTGGTGCGCCGTGACGGTGAACTCGTCGAGGTCGGCTGGGACGAGGCCTTCGCGGCCGTCGCAGCGGGGCTTGGCGCGGTCTTGGCCGAACACGGCGGCACGTCGGTGGCGGTGTACGCCGGCAATCCGAACGCCCACACGATCGCCGGTGCGCTGTACGTGCCGCTGATCATGCGCGGCCTCGGCACGCGCCAGGTGTACTCGGCGAGCACGCTCGACCAGATGCCCAAGCACGTCGCGCTCGGCTTGCTATTCGGCAACCCGGTGGCGTTCACGGTGCCCGACCTCGACCGCGCCGAGCACCTCGTCGTCATCGGCGCCAACCCGCTGGTGTCCAACGGCAGCCTGGCCACCGCCGCGGACTTCGGCGGCAAGCTCAAGGCGATGAAGAAGCGCGGCGGCCGCCTGACGGTGATCGATCCGGCCCGCACCCGCACCGCCGAACTGGCCGACCGGCACGTCGCCCCCCGCCCGGGCACCGACGCCGCGCTGCTGTTCGCCATCGTGCACACGCTGTTCGACGAAGACCTCGTCGCGCTCGGTGAGCTGGCCGACTTCGTCGACGGGGTCGACGAAGTACGGGCGCTGGCACGGGAATTCGCCCCGGAGCAGGTGGCCGGGCACTGCGGGGTCGACGCCGCGGAGATCCGGGCCGTCGCCAGGGAGATCGCCGCGGCCCCGGTGGCCGCGGTCTACGGCCGGATGGGCACCTCGACCGTCGAGTTCGGCACCGTCGGCAGCTGGCTCATCGACGTGATCAACGTGCTGACCGGCAATCTGGACCGTCCCGGCGGGGTGATGTTCCCCCAGTCGGCCGTCGGCGCGGCGCCGCGACCGCCGCGCCCCGGGCGCGGCTTCCTGACGGGTCGCTGGCACAGCCGGGTCTCCGGGTTTCCCGAGGTGCTCTCCGAGCTGCCGGTGACCGCCTTGTCCGAGGAGATCGAGACACCCGGGGATGGCCAGGTCAAGGCGGTGCTCACCATCGCGGGCAACCCCGTGCTGTCCGCACCCGACGGGGACCGGTTGAGCCGCGCGCTGGAGCGGGTGGACTTCATGGTCAGCGTCGACCCCTACCTCAACGAGACGACCCGGCACGCCGACGTGATCCTGCCGCCACCGCCGCCGTCTCGCAGCGCCCACTACGACGTCGCCCTGGCGGGGGCGTCGGTGCGCAACAACGCGCGGTACTCACCGCCGGTGCTGCCGCTCGCCGACGGCTGCCCCGACGAGCCCCGGATCCTGTCGCGCCTGGCGCTGATGGTCGCCGGTCTCGGCCTAGACGCGGATCCCGCGCTGGTCGACGAGCAGGTGATCGCCGCGACGCTGGGCAAGGAGACCAAGGACCCGGACTCGCCCGTGGCGGGGCGTTCGGTCGACGAGCTGACGGCGATGCTGCCGGCTGGCCCCGGTTACGAGCGGCGCCTGGACATGATGCTGCGGCTGGGGCCCTACGGCGACGCCTTCGGCGCGCACCCCGGCGGCCTAACGCTGCAGGCGCTCAAGGACGCTCCCCACGGTGTCGACCTCGGGCCGCTGCGCCCGCGGCTGGCCGAAGTGCTGCGCACCCCGTCGGGCAAGGTTGAGCTCGCACCAGCGGCCCTGATCGCCGACGCGCACCGGCTGCGCACGGCGCTGACCGACGAGCCCGACGGGTACGTGCTGATCGGACGTCGTCACCTGCGGTCCAACAACAGCTGGATGCACAACCTGCCCGCGCTGGCCGGCGGAACCAACCGCTGCACGCTGCAGATCCACCCCGACGACGCCGCCGAGCTCGGCCTGACCGACACCGCCCGGGTCAAGGGACCCGGCGGCGAGCTGGTGGCGCCGATAGAGGTCACCGACCGCATTCGCCGCGGCGTGGTGTCACTGCCGCACGGCTGGGGCCACGACCTCGGCGGCACCGGGCAGTCGGTGGCGACCGGGCAGCCCGGCGTCAACGTCAATCAGCTCAACGACGGGACGACGCTGGACCCGCTGTCCGGAACGGCGGTGCTCAACGGCATCCCCGTGCAGATCGCGGCGGTGGTCTGAGCCGGGTCAGCCCAGCTCCCATACGACGGTCACCGAGAACCCGACGGTCTGTTGGCCCGGTGACATCGGTACGGCTCCGGCCACCGCGTCGTAGCGCACCGGCGACGGCGTGGGCGGCGGGGTGGTGGCGCCCGCCTCGGTGATCGAGAGCACCTTGCCGAGCTCGAGACCCGAGAGCTGGGCGTACTGCTGCGCTCGGTTCTTGGCGTCGTCGAAGGCCCGGCCGCGGGCGTCCTTGACGAGCTGGGAGTCATCCTCGATCGAGTAGGTCACCGAGTTGATCCTGGTGGCGTCCGCGCCGGTGCTGGTGATGACGCCGAGCACCTGCGGTCCCGACTCGATCTTGCGCACCTTGACGTCGATCGAATTGCTCGACTGGTACCCGATGACGTTGGTGCCATCGGAGCCGTACTGAGGCTGCAGGGTGACCGTCGTGGTGCTGATGTCCTTGCGGTCGATGCCCTGACCCGCCAGCGCGTCGGTGACGGCGTTGGCGCGGCTGCTGGTCTGGTTGGACGCGCCGATGGCGTCGGGCGCGGTGGCGGCGATCGACAGGCTGATCGTCAGCAGGTCCGGCGTGCCGTCGACCTTGCCCTCGCCGACGACCGTCACCTGCCGGGGTGCCGACGTGCCCGCGACGTTCGCCGGCGCCGCTGCCCGGGAGTCGCAACCGACTACGCCGACGACGGCGACCGCCGCCGATGCGAGAAGGAGCAGGCGGGTCATCGTCGACTTCGGCATGTTCGAAACCCTACCGGCCACCCCCGTGCTCACCGGGGCGCTCGATCGAGCTCCAGCCCGCCGAGGAACTGCAACAGCGCGGCGTTGACCTCGTCGGGCCGTTCCTGCTGCAACCAGTGCCCGGCACCGTCGATCAGCACCTCGCGGTACGGCCCGGACACCACGTCGCCCACCCGGTCGCGTGGGGTCATCGCCAGTGCCGGGTCCGCGGTACCGCCGATGAACAGCGTCGGCACCGAGATGGTCGGGGCCGCCGTCGTCTCCGTCAGCTCCCAGTTCCTGTCGAAGTTGCGGTACCAGTTCAGCGGCCCGGTGAAACCGGTCCTGGTGAACTCTGCGACGTAGTGGTCCAACTCCTCCTGGGTGAGCCAGTCCGGCAGGGCGTTCGGCTCGGGCAGCCGCTCGATGAAGCCGGCGGGTCCCGGCGTGGCCATCTGGACGAACACGTTGTCGCCGTCGGTGGTGTGGACGCCGCCCAGCAACCGGCGCATGGTGCGGGCGGGGTCGGCCCCGAGCTCGGCGTCGGCGAGCCCCGGCTCCTGGAAGTACAGGATGTAGAAGAAGTTCTCGCCGAACGCGTTGCGCCATGCCTCGGTGGGCCGCACCCGCGAGCGGGGAACCGGCGGCACGCTGATCCCCACGCAGGCCGCCACCCGATCGGGATGCAGCAGCGGAAGGTTGGTGGCGACCACCGAACCCCAGTCGTGCCCCACGACGACGGCACGTTCGGCGCCGACGTCGTCGAGCAGGCCGACGAGGTCGCCGGTCAGCCGCTGGATGTCGTAGTCCTCGATCGCCTGCGGCCGCGACGACCCGCCGTACCCCCGCTGGTCGGGGGCCAGGACGTGGTAGCCCGCCGCGGCGAGTACGGGGAGCTGTCGGCGCCACGAGAACGCGAGCTCGGGGAAGCCGTGGGCCAGGACGACCACGGGCGCGCCGCGGTCTCCGGCCTCGGTGATGCGCAACGTCACGCCGTTGGTGTCGACGAAGCGCTCGGTCGTGGCGATGTTCGAGGAGGCCATGCGTTCCAGCCAACCACGGGTCCGCGCGCAGTCGGGAACTGCCGATCGTTGGTCTAGCGGTAGCCTGAACGAACTCAACCTGTGCAAATCGGAAGGACGTGGCCGGCTCGATTCTCCCTCTGTGCCGATCCGGGGGAGCTCTGCTGGCCGAAGACAACGTATGAACCGTAAGAACGTCATCCGCACGCTCACCGCGATCGCGGTGGTGCTGCTCCTGGGTTGGTCCTTCTTCTACTTCAGCGACGACACCCGCGGTTACAAGCCCGTGGACACGTCGGTGGCGATGAGCCAGATCAACGCGGCCAATGTGAACTCGGCGCAGATCGACGACCGCGAACAGCAGCTCCGTCTGGATCTGAAGAACGGCAACGGCGACACCGAGAACAGCGACAAGATCATCACCAAGTACCCGACCGGGTACGGCGTCGACCTGTTCAACGCGCTGACCGCGAAGAACGTCAAGACCAACACCGTCGTCAACCAGGGCAGCGTGTTCGGCTCCCTGCTGATCTACCTGCTGCCGCTGCTACTGCTGGTCGGCCTGTTCGTGATGTTCTCCCGCATGCAGGGCGGTGGCGGCCGGATGGGCTTCGGCTTCGGCAAGTCCCGCGCCAAGCAGCTGTCCAAGGACATGCCCAAGACCACGTTCGCCGACGTCGCCGGCGTCGACGAGGCGGTCGAGGAGCTCTACGAGATCAAGGACTTCCTGCAGAACCCCACGCGCTACCAGGCGCTCGGCGCGAAGATCCCCAAGGGCGTGCTGCTCTACGGCCCGCCCGGCACCGGCAAGACGCTGCTGGCGCGCGCGGTCGCCGGCGAGGCCGGGGTTCCGTTCTTCACGATCTCGGGTTCGGACTTCGTCGAGATGTTCGTCGGCGTCGGCGCCTCCCGGGTTCGCGACCTGTTCGAGCAGGCCAAGCAGAACAGCCCCTGCATCATCTTCGTCGACGAGATCGACGCCGTGGGACGCCAGCGCGGCGCCGGTCTGGGCGGTGGCCACGACGAACGGGAGCAGACCCTCAACCAGCTGCTGGTCGAGATGGACGGCTTCGGTGAACGACAGGGCGTCATCCTCATCGCCGCCACCAACCGCCCGGACATCCTCGACCCGGCGTTGTTGCGCCCCGGCCGCTTCGACCGGCAGATCCCGGTGTCCAACCCCGACATCGCGGGCCGGCGCGCCGTGTTGCGCGTGCACTCGGCCGGCAAGCCGATCGCCGACGACGCCGACCTCGACGGGCTGGCCAAGCGCACGGTCGGCATGTCCGGCGCCGACCTGGCCAACGTCATCAACGAGGCCGCGCTGCTGACCGCGCGCGAGAACGGCACCATCATCACCGGCGCCGCGCTGGAGGAGGCCGTCGACCGCGTCGTCGGTGGCCCGCGCCGCAAGGGTCGCATCATCAGCGAGCTCGAGAAGAAGATCACCGCCTACCACGAGGGTGGCCACACGCTGGCGGCCTGGGCGATGCCCGACATCGAGCCGATCTACAAGGTCACCATCCTGGCGCGCGGGCGCACCGGCGGTCACGCCGTCGCCGTGCCCGAGGACGACAAGGGCCTGATGACCCGCTCGGAGATGATCGCGCGCCTGGTGTTCGCCATGGGCGGCCGCGCCGCGGAGGAGCTGGTGTTCCGCGAGCCCACCACGGGTGCGTCGTCCGACATCGAGCAGGCCACCAAGATCGCCCGCGCCATGGTCACCGAATACGGCATGAGCTCCAAGCTCGGTGCGGTGCGTTACGGCACCGAGCACGGCGACCCGTTCCTCGGCCGGTCGATGGGCACGCAGGCCGACTACAGCCACGAGGTCGCGCAGATCATCGACGACGAGGTACGCAAGCTGATCGAGGCCGCGCACACCGAGGCGTGGGAGGTGCTCACCGAGTACCGCGACGTCCTGGACACCCTGGCCGGGGAGCTGCTGGAGAAGGAGACGCTGCACCGCGCCGAGCTGACGGCCATCTTCGCCGACGTGAAGAAGCGACCCCGGCTGACCATGTTCGACGACTTCGGGGGCCGGGTGCCGTCGGACAAGCCGCCGATCAAGACCCCTGGCGAGCTGGCCATCGAACGTGGTGAGCCGTGGCCGCCGCCGGTGCAGGAACCCGCGTTCAAGGCCGCGATCGCCGCAGCGAGCCGCGCCGCCGAGGCCCAGAACGCCCACGTCAACGGCAATGGCAACGTCAACGGCAGCAACGGCAACGGCAACAACGGCGGGAACGGCAATGGCTCCCATGCCGGTGGCCCCAATGGCGCCCCGGCAAGCACTCAGCCGAATTACGGTGCCCCCGCCGGTTGGCACGCGCCGGGCTGGCCTCCGCAGGGACCGGGTCAGTACCCGCCGCCGCCCCCGCCACCGGCTTGGGGTCCGCCGCAGCAGGGTGGTTACCCGCCGCCGCATCAGCAGCCGTATCCGCCGTATCAGCCGTACCCCGGTCATCAGGCACCCCGCGGTGGAACGCCGGGACCGGGCCAGCAGGATGAGCGGGGCCGCGATGAGCGGTCCACGCCGCCGGATCGCGGCTGAGACGACACAGGAGGCTCCGATGACGAAGCCCAATTCACTCGAACCCGACTCGGCGGTCAAGCCGGGTTCGGCCGCCTTCGTGCCGGCCGCCTTCGATCAGGCTCGGGCCGAGAAGGCGGTGCGTGAGCTGCTCTACGCCATCGGCGAGAACCCCGACCGGTCCGGCCTGGCCGACACCCCGGCCCGGGTGGCGCGGGCCTACCAGGAGATGTTCGCCGGGCTCTACGCCGATCCGGACGACGTCCTGAACACGACGTTCGACGAGCAGCACGACGAGCTGGTGTTGGTCAAGGACATCCCGATGTACTCGACGTGTGAGCACCACCTGGTCGCCTTCCACGGGGTGGCCCACGTCGGCTACATCCCCGGGGCGGACGGCCGGGTCACCGGATTGTCGAAGCTCGCCAGGGTGGTCGACCTCTACGCCAAGCGGCCGCAGGTGCAGGAACGCCTCACCGCGCAGGTCGCCGATGCACTGATGCGCAAGCTCGACCCCCGCGGCGTGATCGTCGTCGTGGAGGCCGAACACCTCTGCATGGCGATGCGCGGCATCCGCAAGCCAGGCGCCAGTACCACGACCTCGGCAGTGCGTGGGCAGTTCAAGACCGACTCCACGTTGCGGGCCGAGGCGCTGGATCTCATCCTGCGCAAGTGAACCCATCCATGCCTTCGACGCGCGTGCGGGTGATGGGCGTCGTCAACGTCACCGAGGACTCCTTCTCCGACGGTGGCCGTTACCTCGATCGTGATCGCGCCGTCGAACACGGCTTGGCGCTCGTCGCCGCCGGTGCCGCCATCGTCGACGTGGGCGGGGAGTCGACGCGCCCCGGTGCCACCCGTGTCGACCCGGCCGTCGAGATCAGCCGGGTCGTCCCGGTCATCGAGGATCTTGCCGCCCAAGGAATCACGGTCAGCATCGACACCATGCACGCCGCGGTCGCGCGGGCGGCACTCGAGAGCGGTGCGACGATCGTCAACGACGTGTCCGGCGGCCGGGTCGATGCCGCCATGGCGCCGCTGGTGGCCGAGGCCGGCGTGCCGTGGATCCTGATGCACTGGCGCGCGGTCGACCCCGCCCGGCCGCACCAGGTGCCCGACTACCACGACGTCGTGGTCGACGTCCGCGACGAACTGCTGGCCGCGGTGGACACCGCGGTGGCGGCGGGCGTGGACCCGGGCCTGCTGATCATCGACCCCGGGCTCGGTTTCGCGAAGTCGGCCGAGCACAACTGGACGCTGCTCGCGGCGCTGCCGGAATTCGTCGACACCGGCATCCCCGTGCTGGTCGGAGCCTCCAGGAAGCGCTTCCTAGGGGCCCTGTTGGCCGACGCCGACGGGACGCCCCGGCCGCCCGACGGCAGGGAGACTGCGACCGCGGTGATCTCGGCGCTGGCCATGATGCACGGGGCGTGGGGAGTGCGGGTGCACGACGTGCGCGCCTCGGTGGACGCGCTGCGGGTCGTCGAGGCGTGGGAGGCCGCCCCGCCGTGGGAGGGCGAGAGTGGCTGACCGAATCGAGTTGCGCGGCTTGGTTGTTCGTGGCCATCACGGTGTCTTCGAGCACGAGCGGCGCGACGGTCAGGACTTCGTCGTCGACGTCACGGTGTGGATCGACCTGGCGCCGGCGGCTGCCAGTGACGACCTGGCCGACACGGTGGACTACGGGGTGCTGGCGCAGCGCGCCGCGGCGATCGTGGCCGGGCCGCCGCGCGACCTGATCGAGACGGTGGCCGCGGAGATCGCCGACGACGTGATGGCCGACGAGCGGTTGCACGCCGTCGAGGTCGTCGTGCACAAGCCCGACGCCCCGATCCCGCTGACGTTCGCCGACGTGGCAGTGGTGGCGCGGCGCTCGCGGCGCAGGGGGGGTTCGGCGACGTGACCCGAGTCGTGCTGTCGATCGGCTCCAACGTCGGGGACCGGCTCGCGCATCTGCAATCGGTGGCCGACGGCCTCGGTCCGGCCGTCCGCGCGGTGTCGCCGGTCTATGAGACCGAAGCCTGGGGTGGGGTCGAACAGGGTCCGTTCCTCAACGCCGTGCTGATCGCCGACGATCCCGCACTGGACTGCCACGGCTGGCTGCACCGGGCCCAGGAACTCGAGCGGGCGGCGCATCGCACCCGTGAGTTGCATTGGGGCCCAAGGACTCTGGATGTCGATCTGATCTGCTGTCACGACGGCGGGGCCGAGGTGCGCAGCACCGACGAGGTACTGACACTGCCCCACCCGTACGCGCACCAGCGCGCCTTCGTACTGGTGCCGTGGTTGGCGGTCGATCCCGCGGCGACCCTCACCGTCGACGGCGCGAGCCGTCCGGTCGCGAGTCTGCTGGCCGAACTGGATGCCGCCGAGCGTGCCGGGGTCCGGCCGGTCGACCTCGCCGTGGGGATCTGATGGGGCCGACGCGCAGGCGCGACCTGACGGGTGCGACGGTACTCGTCGCGTTACTGGCTTACGTCGTGGTGCGGCTGACCTACCGGTGGCTTCCGCCAATCACCGTCTGGACCGGGCTCTCGTTGCTGGTGGTGGCCGCCGGTGAGGCGGGCTGGGCGTTCTACGTGAGGTCCAAGATTGGCAACGGCAAGATCGGTGACGGTCCCGGCTGGTTGCATCCCCTGGCGGTGGCCAGGGCGGTGATGATCGCGAAGGCGTCTGCCTGGGTGGGGGCGCTGGTGCTGGGCTGGTGGGTCGGCGTGCTGGTCTACCTGCTACCCAGGCGAAGCGAAGCCTTCGCGGGCGGGAGTATCCCGGGTTCGGTGGTGGCTGCGGCGAGTGCGCTGGCGCTGGTGCTCGCGGCGCTGTGGCTGCAGCATTGCTGCAAGTCGCCCGAGGAGCCGCCGGAGGACGCCGACGGCGCGCCCGGATGAGGTCGCGAGCAGCTGACCAGGAGAATCGCCGGTGTGGACGGTGGGCGATGAGACCTCCCGCAGGTACAGTCGGCCCATGACCGATCCGACCCGTGGAACCCGCGCGCGCCGCGGCAACCGCAGGCCGGGCTCGTTGCTGTTGACGGCTTTGCTGGTGCTCGCCATCGTGGCCAGTTCGGCGCTGGTCTTCACCAACAAGGTCGAACTCCTCAAACTTGCCGTGATCGTCTCGCTGTGGGCGGCCGTGGCGGCTGCCTTCGTCTCGTTCATCTACCGCAGGCAGTCCGACATCGATCAGGCCAAGTCGCGGGACCTGAAGTTGGTCTACGACCTGCAGCTCGATCGCGAGATCGCGGCCCGCCGGGAGTACGAGCTGTCGGTCGAGGCGCAGCTGCGCCGCGAGCTGGCCTCGGAATTGCGGGCCCAGGCATCCGACGAGGTGGCCAATCTGCGGGCCGAACTCGCCGCGCTGCGCACCAACCTGGAGATCATCTTCGACACCGATCTGCAGAGCAGGCCCGCACTGGAGACCGAACGCACCACCGTGCACCACTTCGGTGACTGGGACGCCTTCGCAGCCGGGACGTCTGCCAAGGGGGGCGGCCCCGGCGAGGAGCGCGATCGGTCCTTCGGTCCCGGCCGGGTGATCAGCAGCCGCATCGACACCGAGGCTCGGGAGGATTCGGACCCCAACACCGAGGAGAGTCCGATCATCGACGTGCCCGTCGAACCGCAGCCGCCGGAGGATCCCTGGGCTCCGCAGGTGCCGGGTGGTGCCCACCGCCGCGCGTCGGAGGGGCAGCCCGTCGACGCCGGGTGGCGTCAACCCGGCCAACCCCCGGCTCCGCCACAGCGCGAGCCCACGACGCAGTCGGGTCCCCGGCGGCCCTGGGCGCCGGTCGAAGGCTCGCCGCCACCGGCCCCGCCGCCTCAGCCCCCGCCCTCGCAGCCCGAGGAGCCCGGTCGGCACGTTCCAGCGGGCAACGGCTGGCGGCCCGCGCCTGCCGAGGGCCAGTTCATCCCGGCCGGCGCGCCGGGGAGCAACTGGGCGTCCCCCGTCGTCGAACGGGGCGAACCGAACCCGGCCGGATCGGCCGGGCCCGAGCCAGCCATGGCCGAACCAGCTGCGCCCGAGCCAGCCATGGCCGGACCAGCTGCTCAGCCCGCGCCGGCACCGCCCGCGGAGCCGACCCCGCCGCCCCCCGCGATGACCCCACCGTCTGCGCCCGAGTCGCCAAGGCCGGGACGGCACTACTCGGTCGAGACGGCCGAGACGGCGGCCGCCGCCGCAGCCGAATCGGCCCGGCGGGCCCGCCATTCGGCGCCATCGGAGGCCGACCCCGGCCGCCGCACCGCACCGACGCTGGCCAGCCCGGCGCCAGCCCCGTCCGAGGCGCAGGAGCGCCAAGCCGCCCGGCACCGCGGCGCGGAGGATTCCGAGGAGTCCGCCGGGCAGCACATCGGCGGTCAGCCGGTCTCGGAGTTGATGGCCCGACTGCAGGCCAGTTCCACCGGAGGCGGCCGTCGTCGCCGCCGCGAGGAGTGAGTTAGTCTCGACGCGACCGTGCGGTACCCGCTCCAGCCGGGACCGCAACGCTTCTCGATCGACATGCGAGGTCGTCTGCGATGGTGCAGCCCGACGGACTGCGTCCGGCTCGGCTCACGGTGGGCATCATCTCCGCCGGCCGGGTCGGCACCGCCCTCGGTGTGGCTCTGGAACGTGCCGAACACGTCGTGGTGTCGTGCAGCGCCATCTCCAACGCCTCCCGCCTGCGCGCGGAACGGCGGCTCCCCGACACCCGAATCCTGCCCGTTCCCGACGTCGCCGCCCACTGCGAGCTGCTGATCCTGGCCGTCCCGGATGCCGAACTCGCCGCTCTGGTGGCCGGTCTCGCCGCCACCGGGTCAGTCCGGCCGGGCACGATCGTCGTGCATACCTCGGGAGCCAACGGCATCGGCGTGCTCGCGCCGCTGACCGGGCTGGGCTGCATCCCCTTGGCGATCCACCCCGCGATGACGTTCACCGGTTCCGACGAGGACGTCAGCCGGCTCTCGGGTGCGTGCTTCGGCATCACCGCGGCCGACGAGGTCGGTCGCGCTATCGCCCAGTCGCTGGTGCTGGAGATCGGTGGTGAACCCTTCGGCGTCGGCGAGGAGGACCGCCAGCTCTATCACGCGGCCCTCGCCCACGGTGGCAATCATCTGATCACCGTCGTGCTCGACGCCGTCGAAGCGCTGCGGACCGCGCTTGCCGGGCAGGAACTCCTCGGCCAGGAGGTCGTCGGTGAAGCGCCAGGGGGCATTGCCGAGCGGGTTCTCGGTCCGCTGGCGCGGGCCTCGCTGGAGAACGCGCTGCAACGCGGCCAGGCCGCGCTCACCGGACCCGTCGCCAGAGGGGACGCGGCCGCCGTTGCCGCCCATCTGCACGCGCTCGAGGCCGTGAACCCCGAACTGGCGCAAGCCTATCGGGCCGATTCCCGCCGTACCGCACAGCGAGCACACGCCCCCGCCGATGTGTTCGCAGTGCTCACCGGACCGACAGAAGGGGGACGCACGTGACGGTCCGCAAACCGCCCGCATTCAACGCCGGCGAACTCAACCTCTACCACGACCCGCAGGCCGTGTCCGACGTGTGCCGGGCGTTGCGGGCCACCGGCCGGCGCGTCGTCCTGGTGCCGACGATGGGTGCGCTGCACGACGGTCATCTCGCGCTGGTGCGCACCGCCAAGCGCGTGCCAGGTTCGGTGGTGGTGGTCTCGATCTTCGTCAACCCCTTGCAGTTCGGCGCCGGTGAGGACCTCGACGCCTACCCGCGCATGCTGGACGCCGACCTGGCGGCGCTGCGGGCAGAAGGCGTCGACGTCGTGTTCGCGCCGACCGCGGCGAAGATGTACCCGCATGGACCGCGCACCACGGTGCAGCCCGGCCCGCTGGGGACCGAGCTCGAAGGCGCTTCTCGGCCAACGCACTTCGCCGGGATGCTGACGGTGGTGCTGAAGCTGCTGCAGATCGTCCGGCCGGACCGGGCGTACTTCGGCGAGAAGGACTACCAGCAGCTGGTGCTGATCCGGCAGATGGCCGACGACTTCGACCTCGGCATCCAGATCGTCGGCGTGCCGATCGTCCGCGAGGCCGACGGGTTGGCGATGTCCTCGCGCAACAGGTATCTCGACGACGACGAGCGTGAACAGGCCGGGGCGCTCTCGGCGGCATTGCTGGCCGGGATGTACGCCGCGTCCCGCGGGGCCGCCGAGGCGGTGGACGCCGCGCATGCGGTCCTCGACGAGGTGCCCGCGCTGGAGGTCGACTACCTCGAGGTGCGCAACAACTGGCTGGGGCCGGCACCTGCCGAGGGCCCGGCGCGCATGCTGGTGGCCGCCCGGCTGGGCCGGACCAGGTTGTTGGACAACATCGCCATCGACGTCGGCGCCGCCGGCGGCATCGACGGGCACTCGCGGGTCGCCGACGGCCCCAACCACGAACTGCCCTGGAGGAACTGAACGCCGTGCTCCTCGCGATCGACGTTCGTAACACCCACACCGTGGTCGGGCTCATCTCGGGCACGGGGAACCACGCAAAGGTAGTGCAGCACTGGCGCATTCGCACCGAGGCCGAAGTCACCGCCGACGAGTTGGCGTTGACGATCGACGGGTTGATCGGTGACGACTCCGAGCGGTTGACGGGCGCGACGGCGTTGTCGACCGTGCCGTCGGTGCTGCACGAGATCCGGGTGATGCTCGATCAGTACTGGCCGTCGGTGCCGCACGTGCTGATCGAGCCGGGCGTGCGCACCGGCATCCCGCTGCTGGTCGACAATCCAAAGGAGGTCGGCGCCGACCGCATCGTCAACTGCCTGGCGGCCTATCAGCGCCATGCGGGAGCCGCCATCGTCGTGGACTTCGGCTCGTCGATCTGCGTGGACGTGGTCTCGGCCAAGGGTGAGTTCCTGGGCGGGGCGATCGCGCCCGGCATCCAGGTGTCCTCCGATGCCGCGGCCGCCCGCTCGGCGGCGCTGCGCCGGGTGGAGCTGACCCGGCCGCGGTCGGTGGTCGGCAAGAACACCGTCGAATGCATGCAATCCGGTGCCGTGTTCGGCTTCGCCGGCCTGGTCGACGGCCTGGTCAGGCGGGTCCGCGAGAACGTCGACGGGTTCGGGGGCGCCGACGTCGTGGTGGTCGCCACCGGGCACAGTGCACCGTTGCTGCTGCCGGAGTTGCAGACCGTCGCCCACCACGAGCCGCACCTGACGCTCGAGGGCCTGCGGCTCGTGTTCGAGCGCAACCTGAACGACACCCGCGGCAAGGGCCGCCAGCCCCGCTAGCCCTGCCCACCCCGCGGGTTCGGCGCTTCCTCGGTCGCCTCGGAGGCGTTACCGCGCCCGAATCACGTCTTCCTGTTGACGAGGGGCGCGCGCGGGAGAATCATGTGTTGCGTACAGCACGCTAGTTGCGCATCATGCAACAGTCGGAGGATCTCTTGGCAGCCCCCAAGGTCGTCGTCATCGGTGCGGGCATCGTCGGCAGCTCGCTGGCCGACGAACTCACCGCTCGCGGTTGGACCGACGTCACCGTCGTCGATCGCGGACCCCTCTTCGCCACCGGTGGATCGACGTCGCACGCCCCCGGTCTGGTCTTCCAGACGAACCCGTCGAAGACCATGTCGGAGTTCGCCAAGTACACCACCGAGAAGTTCAGCCGCCTCGAGCACCGCGGCGGCTGGGCCTTCAACCCGACCGGCGGCCTCGAGGTTGCCTCGACCCCCGAGCGCTGGGCGGACCTGCACCGCAAGGCCGGCTGGGCGCAATCGTGGGGCATCTCCGGTGAACTGCTCACCGCGGGCCAGTGCGCCGAACTCCATCCACTGATCGACGCCGACCGCATTCTCGGTGGATTCCACACTCCCACCGATGGTTTGGTGAAGGCAGTCCGCGCGGTCGAGGCGCAGGCGCAGACCGCGGTCGCGCGCGGGGCGCGGTTCCTGCCCCACACCGAGGTGCTCGGCGTGCTCGACGACGGCAGGAAGGTGACCGGCGTCCAGACCGCCGACGGCGTGCTCCCCGCCGACGTCGTCGTGTGCTGCGCCGGCTTCTGGGGCGCCCAGCTGGCCAAGCAGGTCGGGTTGGTGGTGCCGCTGGTGCCGATGGCGCATCAGTACGCGACCACCGGCCGCATCGAACCGCTCGTCGGTCGCAACACCGAAACCGCCGAGGCCGGGCTGCCGATCCTGCGGCACCAGGACCAGGACCTCTACTTCCGCGAGCACGTCGACCGCATCGGCATCGGTTACTACGGGCATCGTCCGATGCCGGTCGACGTCTCCACCCTGGCCGCCGACACGGCGGGCGAGCAGATGCCCTCGATGCTTCCGTTCACCGACGAGGACTTCATCCCCGCCTGGCGCGAATCGGTCAAATTGCTTCCCGTGCTCCATGATTCGAAGATCGAGCAGGGCTTCAACGGAATCTTCTCCTTCACGCCCGACGGCTTCTCGATCATGGGCGAGCATCGCGAGCTCAGCGGATTCTGGGTGGCCGAGGCGGTGTGGGTGACCCACTCGGCCGGGGTCGCGAAGGCCACCGCGGAGTGGATCGTCGACGGAATCCCGGCGACCGACGTCCACGAGTGCGACCTGTATCGGTTCGAGGACGTGGCACGCAGCGACGAGTTCATCATGACCACCAGTTCCCAGGCCTTCGTCGAGGTGTACGACATCGTCCACCCGCACCAGTACCGCGAGGCGTTGCGCGGGTTGCGCACCAGCCCGTTCCATCCGCGCCAACTCGAGTTGGGCGCGTTCTTCTTCGAGGGCGGCGGCTGGGAGCGCCCGGCCTGGTACGAGGCGAACGGCGCTCTGGCGCAACGGCTCGAGGACGACGGGCTGGCCTTCCCCGAACGCGACGAGTGGGCGGCGAAGTTCTGGTCGCCCATCTCCATCGCCGAGGCGCACTGGACCCGCGAGCGCGTCGCCATGTACGACATGACGCCCCTGACGCGCTACGAGGTCACCGGTCGCGGTGCGCTGGCACTGTTGCAACGGCTCACCACCAACGACGTCGACAAGAGCGTCGGATCGGTGACCTACACGCTGCTGCTCGACGAGAATGGCGGCGTGCGAAGCGATCTCACCGTGGCCCGGCTGGCCGCCGAGCGCTTCCAGGTGGGTGCCAACGGACCGATGGACTTCGACTGGATCACCCGCCACCTGCCCGAGGACGGCAGCGTGGCGGTGCGCGACGTCACCAGTGCGACGTGCTGCGTCGGGGTCTGGGGGCCGGCCGCCCGCGACCTGGTGCAGCCACTGTGCAAGGAGGGCCTCTCGCACCAGGGGTTCAAGTACTTCCGGGCGCTGAGCACCTACCTCGGAGCCATCCCGGTGACCATGATGCGGGTGTCCTACGTCGGCGAACTCGGCTGGGAGATCTACGCCGATGCGGCCTACGGCGCGGCGCTGTGGGACCTGCTCTGGGCGGCAGGGGAGCAGCACGGCGTGATCGCCGCGGGCCGGATCGCGTTCAACAGCCTGCGCATCGAGAAGGCCTACCGGTCGTGGGGGACCGACATGACCGCCGAGCACCTCCCCGCCGCTGCGGGTCTGGACTTCGCCGTCCGGATGACCAAGGCCGACTTCGTCGGCAAGGCCGCGCTCGAGAAGGCTGCCCCGCCCGCGAAGACGTTGTGCAGCATCGTGTTCCACGATCCGACTGCGGTGGTGCTCGGCAAGGAGCCGGTGTTCCGCGCCAGCGGGGCCGGCGAGTGGATCGGCTACGTCACCAGCGCGGCCTACTCGACCACCGTCGGGCGCTGCATCGCATACGCCTGGTTGCCCGCCACGACCACGCCCGGTGACGTCGTCGCCGTCGACTACCGCGGCAGCCGGTACGGCGCGACCGTGCACGCGGAGCCGGTGGTGGATCCCGAGATGACGAGGATCAGGCGATGAGCGCTCGCGCGAAGAGCAGAGGGCAGCGATGAGCGAGGCGTACGACGTCATCGTCGTCGGGCTTGGCGGCATGGGCAGCTCGGCGGCCTACCACCTGGCCGCCCGCGGCCAGCGGGTGCTCGGCCTGGAGAAGTTCACCCCCGCGCACGACAAGGGTTCCAGCCACGGCGGGTCCCGCATCATCCGGCAGTCCTACTTCGAGGATCCCGCCTACGTGCCGCTGCTGCTGCGGGCCTACGAGCTGTGGGAGACGTTGGCAAGGGACTCCGGTCGCGAGGTCTACCGGATCACCGGAGGATTGTTCAGCGGTCCCCCCGACTGCCTGACGGTGGCCGGTAGCCGCCGCGCGGCGCAGGAATGGTCGCTGCCGCACGACCTGCTCGATGCCGCCGAGGTGGCGTCCCGCTTCCCCAACTTCACGCTGGCGCAGGGCCACGTCGCGCTGTACGAGGCGATGGCCGGCTTCGCGCGCCCGGAGCTGACGGTGCAGGCGCACATCGATCTCGCCATTCGCGAGGGCGCCACCCTGAACTTCGGCGAACAGGTCCTGGAGTGGTCCGAGCACTCCGGCGGCGTGCGCGTGACCACCGACCGCGGCACGTATGCGGCCGGTCAGCTGGTGATCTGCCCAGGCGCCTGGGCGCCCCAGTTGCTCGCCGAGTTCGGCATCCCCATCACCGTCGAGCGTCAGGTGCTCTACTGGCTCGACCCCGTCGGCGGGACGGCGGCCTTCGAGGACCAGCCGATCTTCATCGACGAGAACGCCGCCGGGCAGCAGATCTACGGCTTCCCGGCGATCGACGGCCCGGCCGGCGGGGTGAAGGTCGCGTTCTTCCGCAAGGGCATCGTCTGCACCCCGGAGACGATCGACCGGACGGTGCACCCCCGCGAGATCGCCGAGATGCGGGAGCGCGTCGGCGAATTGCTGCCCGCCCTGGACGGCCCGTGCGTGCACTCGGCGACCTGCATGTACTCCAACACCCCCGACGAGCACTTCGTCATCGCCCGGCATCCCGAATCGGTGAACGTCACCGTGGCGTGCGGCTTCTCGGGCCACGGCTTCAAGTTCGTGCCCGTCGTGGGCGAGATCCTCGCCGACCTCGCGATGACCGGCTCGACCGACCATCCCATCGACCTCTTCGACCCACGCAGACTGGTGACGACGTGACGACCTCCCCTTCGCCCATGCTCCACCCACCCGGCACCGAGCACCCGCCGGCGCTGCTACCCACCCTCGGCGGTGTGTTCTACACCAGCGCCGCGGTGTTCACCGCCGAGCAGGACCAGATCTTCGAGCGCATGTGGTTCTGCGCTGCCCGTTCCGGCGAGCTGGCCAACCCGGGCCAGTTCAAGAACGTCCAGGTCGGGCGGGAGAGCGTGCTGGTGGTGCGGGGACGCGACGGTGAACTGCGCGCGTTCTTGAACGTGTGCCGGCACCGCGGCGCCGCGCTCTGTACCGAGTCCGAGGGGCAGGTGCGGCGAAACCTGCGCTGCCCCTATCACTCCTGGACCTACGCGCTGGACGGCAAGCTCGTGGCGGCACCCAACCTGGCCGCCCTGAAGGACGCGTCGGGTGAGGGCATCGACCGGTACGCCTACGGTCTGGTGCCGGTCGCGTTGACCGAGTGGCTGGGATACGCCTGGGTCTGCCTGGCGGATGACCCGCCGTCCTTCGCCGACGAGGTGATCGGCACCGTCACCCACCGGCTGGGCGACCCCACCGCCATCGACCACTACGACATCGAGAACCTCACCGTCGGTCGCCGGGTCGTCTACGACGTGGCCGCCAACTGGAAGCTCATCGTCGAGAACTTCATGGAGTGCTACCACTGCGCCACCATCCACCCCGAGCTGACCGAGGTGCTGCCCGAGTTCGCCAAGGGCCTGGCCGCGCAGTACTACGTCGGCCACGGTGCGGAGTTTGGCTCGGATGTATCGGGTTTCACCATCGACGGCAGCGAGGGGTTCGAGACGCTGCCCGGTGTCACCGAGGATCAGGACCGCCGCTATTACGCCGTGACGGTCAAGCCGACGGTGTTCATCAATCTGGTGCCCGACCACATCATCTTCCACCGGATGTATCCCATGGCGGCTGATCGAACCGTGGTGGAGTGCGACTGGCTCTACACCCCGGACGTCGTGGCGCAGGGCCGGGACGTGTCCCGTTCGGTCGAGCTGTTCCACCGCGTCAACGAGCAGGACTTCGAGGCCTGCGAGCGCACCCAGCCGGCGATGTCCTCCCGGGCGTATCGCAAGGGCGGGGTACTCGTTCCCTCCGAACACCACATCGCGGAGTTCCACGAGTGGGTAGTGTCCCGAGTCGGCACGCACTCCGGCGTCGACGACTCGAGGTGACACGTGAACGGTGAGCCCGACCTCTACATCGGTGCCCAGTGGGTGCACGCGTCCGACGGGGGTACGCGCGACATCGTCAACCCCGCCGACGGCAGCGTCGTCGCGGTCGTCGACGAGGCCACCGACGCCGATGCGCGCGCCGCTGTCGCGGCCGCGCGCGCGGCGTTCGACGAGGGCTCGTGGCCCGCGACGCCGGCCGGCGAACGGGCCCAACTACTGGACCGCATCGCCGACCTGCTGCAGCGCGACCGGGAGTCCCTCGCCGAACTGGAGACCCGCGACACCGGAAAGACCCTGGCGGAGAGCCGAATCGACATCGACGACGTGACGTCGGTGTTCCGCTACTACGCCCGGCTGGTCGGAGTCGCCGCCGACCGGGTGGTGGACGTCGGCGACCCGACCATCATCAGCCGGGTAGTCCGCGAACCGATCGGTGTCTGCGTGCTGATCGCGCCATGGAACTACCCGCTGCTGCAGATGTCGTGGAAGATCGCACCGGCGCTGGGGGCGGGCTGCACCATGGTCGCCAAGCCCAGCGAGGTGACGCCGCTGTCGACGATCGCGTTCGTGCGCCTGCTGGAGGAGGCCTTCCAAGAGAAGCAGGTGCCGGCCGGCGTGGTCAACCTGGTGCAGGGCAGCGGTGCCGCACTGGGTGCCGCCCTGACCGACAACGCGTGCGTCGACTTCATCTCCTTCACCGGCGGCCTGGCCACCGGCCGGACGATCGCCAAGGTGGCCGCCGAGCACGTCACCAAGGTCGCCGTCGAACTCGGCGGCAAGAATCCGCACCTCGTCTTCGCCGACATCGGCGCGGGATCCGATTGGGACAGCGCAGTCGACCAGGTGCTGACGGGAGTCTTCCTGCATTCGGGTCAGGTGTGCTCGGCGGGCACCCGGCTGATCGTCGAGGAGTCCATCGCCGACGACTTCGTGGCCGCTCTGGTGGAGCGCGCCGAGAAGATCAGGATGGGCGACGGGATGGATCCGGCCAGCGAGACCGGCCCGCTGGTGTCCGAGCAGCACCGCGCCAAGGTGGAAGCCCATGTCGCGGCGGCGATCTCGGAGGGCGCGAAGCTGCTCACCGGTGGCGCACGACCAACCGACCCGGCGCTTGCCAACGGCAGCTTCTACCTGCCGACGATCTTCGACCGGTGCGACCGGTCGATGAGCATCGTCCGCGAGGAGACCTTCGGGCCCATCCTCACGGTCGAGAGATTCACCACCGAGGCCGAGGCGATCGCGCTCGGCAACGACACGGAATACGGTCTCGCGGCGGGCGTTCGTACGTCCGACCCGGCGCGGGGCGAACGTGTGGTGCGCGCTCTGCGCCACGGCACGGTGTGGCTCAACGACTTCGGCTACTACACCGCCGCGGCGGAGTGGGGCGGATTCGGAAAGTCTGGTAACGGCCGCGAGCTCGGACCCACCGGCCTTGCGGAATACCAAGAGATCAAACACATTTGGCACAACACGGCGCCAAAACCCGCAGGCTGGTTCAAGGGCGAATAGCCACGACCCTTCGAGAGGACGTCATCATGGCTGTGGAGACGAGTTCGACGGACGCCGACAGCGGCGGCCTCGACGACTTCGGTTACAAGGAATCCTTGGATCGCAGCATCGGCAAGTTCGCCAGTTTCGCGGCCGGGGTCAGCTACATCTCGATCCTGACCGGTACCTTCCAGCTGTTCTACTTCGGTTTCGGCACCGCGGGTCCCGCCTATCTGTGGTCCTGGCCCATCGTGTTCGTCGGGCAGATGGCCGTCGCGCTGTGCTTCATGGAGCTCGCCGCGAAGTATCCGGTCGCGGGCTCGGTCTACAACTGGTCCAAGAAGCTGGGCAGCCGCATCGTGGGGTGGTCCTCGGGCTGGCTGATGCTCACCGCGTCCATCGTGACCATCTCGGCGGTGGTGCTGGCCTACCAGCTCAACCTGCCCCGGTTGTGGAGCGGGTTCCAAATCATCGGTGACGGCACCGGCGAGTACGACTTCGCCGCCAACGCCGTGGTGCTCGGCACGATCCTGATCGCGTTCACCACGCTGATCAACGCGCTCGGCGTGAGGCTGATGGCGCTGATCAACAGCGCCGGCGTGTTCATCGAGCTGATCGCCGCCGTGCTGATCGCGATCATCCTGGCGTGTAGCAGCACCCGCGGTCCCGGAGTGTTCTTCTCCACCAACGGATACGGGGCCGGGCTGCCCGGCGGCTACCTCGGCGCCTTCCTGATCGCGTCACTCGCCTCGGGCTACGTGATGTACGGCTTCGACACCGCCAGTTCACTCGGCGAGGAGACCGTCGAGCCGCGGCGCACCGCACCCAAGGCCATCCTGCGGGCCATCCTCGCCTCGTTCGTCATCGGCGGGGCCATCCTGGTCTTCGCGGTGATGTCGGCGCCCGACCTGAACGATCCCAAGATCGGCGAGAGCAGCGGCGGTCTGCAGTACATCGTCGAGCAGGTGATGTGGGGCCCGCTGGGCAAGGTGTTCCTGGTCTGCATCGTGGTCGCGGTGACGGTGTGTACGCTCGCGGTGCACACCGCGGCGATCCGGCTGACGTTCGCCATGGCCCGGGACAACGCACTTCCCTTCGGCGAGAAGCTGGCTCGCGTCAACCCCAAGACCCAGACCCCGATCGTCCCGGCCATCGTCATCGGCGTGATCGCGGCGGTCATCCTGGTGATCAACATCGGTCAGCCCAAGATCTTCACCGTGCTGACGTCGATCGCGATCATCATGATCTACCTGGCCTACCTGATGGTCACCGGCCCGATGCTGAAGAAGCGCTTTCAAGGCCAGTGGCCGCCAAGGGATTTGAAGGAGGGCGGTTACTTCACCATGGGGCGTTGGGGCATGCTGGTCAACATCGTCGCGGTGGTGTGGGGCGTCGGCATGGCGATCAACCTCGCCTGGCCGCGGGTGGCCGTCTACGGCGACCCCTGGTACAACACCTGGGGCGCCTTCGTCTACATCGGCGTGATCCTCGGGTTCGGTCTGCTGTGGTACGGCATCAAGGGCCGCCACCACATTGGCACCCTGGAATCACACGCCGCGGCGGTCAAGGATCCCCAACTCTGATGGCGGACGACGTGTTCGACTACGTCATCGCCGGTGGCGGCACGGCCGGCTGCGTCCTGGCCGCGCGCCTGTCCGAGGACCCCGACGTGACGGTGTGTCTCGTCGAGGCGGGCCCGTCCGACGTCGGCGATCAGAACATCCTGCCGCTGTCGGAGTGGATGCACCTGCTCGACTCGGGCTACGACTGGGACTATCCGGTCGAGCCGCAGGAGAAGGGCAACAGCTTCATGCGGCACGCCCGCGCGAAGGTACTCGGCGGCTGCTCGTCGCACAACTCGTGCATCGCGTTCCACCCGCCCGCCGAGGCCCTCGACGAGTGGGTCCAGATGGGTGCCACCGGATGGAGCGCCGCCGAGATCCTGCCGCTGGTCCGGCGATTGGAGAACAACACCGCGCCGGGCGATCACGGGCGCGCCGGCCCCGTCCGGTTGCAGGACGTGCCGCCCAACGATCCTTGCGGGGTGGCGGTCTTGGAGGCCGCGGCACTGGCCGGGCTGCCCACGGTGGCCTTCAACCGGGGGGAGACGGTACGCAACGGCGCCGGGTGGTTCCAGATCAACGTCGGCGAGGACGGCACGCGCATGTCGACGTCGCACGCCTACCTGCACCCGATCCTGGGCACCCGCAAGAACCTGGAGGTCCGCACCAACAGCTGGGTCGCCGAGATCCTGTTCGACGACGCCAAGGCGGCCACCGGAGTGCGCTACCAGCGCCCCGACCTGACCGGGTACGACACCGTGTCGGCCAGGCGCGAGGTGATCGTCACCGCCGGCGCCATCGATACCCCGAAGCTGTTGATGCTCTCCGGGATTGGGCCCGCCGAGCATCTGCGGGAGATCGGCGTCCGGGTCCGGGTGGACGCACCGGGGGTGGGATCCAACCTCGACGACCACGTCGAGGGCCTGATGTTCTGGGAGGCGTCGCGCCCGATGGTCACCACGTCCACGCAGTGGTGGGAGATCGGGCTGTTCACGACGGTCGACGAGGGAATCGCGCAGCCGGACTTGATGATGCACTACGGCAGCGTGCCGTTCGACATGAACACGCTGCGCCGCGGCTATCCGACCACCGACAACGGATTCTGCCTGACGCCCAACGTGACCCAGGGCCGATCCCGCGGCACGGTGCGGTTGCGCAGCTTGGACTTCCGCGACCGGCCCAAGGTCGACCCGCGGTACTTCACCGATCCCGAGGGATACGACGAGCGGATCATGCTGACCGGTCTGCGGCTGGCCCGGACGATCGGCGCGCAAGCCCCGCTGAAGGACTGGATCGCCCGCGAGCTGGCGCCGGGTCCGGACGCGACCACCGACGACGAGTTGCTCGACTACGTGCACCAGACCCACAACACCGTCTACCACCCGGCGGCCACCGCGAAGATGGGCGCGGTCACCGACGCGATGGCCGTGCTCGACCCCGAGCTGCGGGTCAAGGGGGTCTCGCGGTTGCGGGTGGTCGACGCGTCGGCGATGCCCAAACTGCCAGCGGTCAACCCGAACATCACCGTGATGACCATGGCCGAGAAGTGCGCGGACCTGATCCGGGGGACCTGAGGGAGTTCCTCGCCGAACACACGCCGTTCCAGGCGATGCCGGCCGACGAGCTCGCCGCGCTGGCCGCCGGCGCGACGCCGGTGGCCTTCGCCGCCGACGCGGTGATCGCCGACTATTCGGCACACGTTCCCGACGACGTCTGGATCGTCCGGACGGGCCGAGTCACGCTGCAGGCGACCGACGGAGCGGCCATCGACACCGTGGAGCCGGGTGGCATCTTCGGCTACACCCCGCTGTTGACCGGCGGCGGCATGGAGTTCGTCGCCAGGGCCGCCGAGCCGAGCGTCCTGGTCCGGCTGCCGGGGGACCTGACCCGGGCGCAGTTCGCCAAGCCCGCCGGTCTGGCGTTCCTGGCGTCGTCGGCGTGGAGCGTGCCACCCAGACCCCGGCCGGCTCTGGTACCCGCCGCCGACGGCCGCCCGGTCGGCGAGCTGGTGCGCGGCGACGTGCTGATCGTGGCGCCGGACGCCTCGGTGCGCGACGTCGTCATCCAGATGACCGAGCACCACGTCTCGTACGCGCTGATCGCCCTGCCCGACGGTGAATTCGGCATCTTCACCGATCGAGACCTGCGCACTCGCGTGGTCGCCGCGGGGTTGTCGGTCCGGGTTCCCATCACCCTGGTGATGAGCGCCCCGGCTCGGCGGGTGACCGCCGACCTGACCGCGGAGACCGTGCTGATGCAGATGCTCGAGAGCGGGCTTCGCCACATGCCGGTGACCTCGTCGCGCGGGGAGGTGATCGGCGTCCTCGAGGATGCCGACCTGCTTGCCGCCTCCGCCAGACAGAGCTTTCTGTTGCGCCGCGCCATCGGGCTGGCCGCCGACGCCGACGAACTGCAGTCCGCCGCCCGGCGCGTCACCCTGGTCGCCGGCGAGCTGTACCGCAGCGGCACCACGGCAGCCGCGACGAGCGGCATCCTCTCGGTGGTCATCGACAGCGTGGTCCGGCGGGCACTCGAACTCGCGCTGGTCGCAGCCGCCCACGAGGACGCCGCGGAAGAACACGGCACCCCGAGGGCGGGCTTCGCGTGGCTGACGCTCGGCAGCATCGCTCGGCGCGAGGCGATGCCGTCCTCCGACGTGGACAGCGCGCTGTCGTGGCGTGACGACCTGGCCCCGGCGGGTGCCCGGCTGCGGGCCGTCGCCCGTCGCACCCACGCCATCCTCGACGGTTGCGGCCTGCCGTCGGACAGCAACGGCGCCATCGCGTCGAGCCCCAACTTCAGCCGCTCCCAGTCGGATTGGGCCGCCGCGGCAAGGGGTTGGCTCGACGATCCGCTGGTGCACCGCGGCCTGATCCTGTCCTCGCTGCTGCTCGACGGCAGGGTGGTGTGGGGGGATGGCGCACTGCACGCCGTCCCCGCGGCCTACCGCAGGATGCGTGCCGAGCATCCGAACGCGTTGCGGCTGCAGCTGCTGGACGCCCTGTCCGGACGGGTCCGCGCCCGCTCGCTTCGTGACGTACTCTCCCGCCGCGGTGGCACGTTCGACCTGAAGAACCACGCGGTCACCCCGATCGTCAACCTGGCTAGGTGGGGTGGCTTGGCCGGGGAGGTCACCTCTGCGTCGACGCCGGCGCGGTTGGCGGCCGCGGCCGCGACCGGAGCGCTGGCCGAGCGCGACGCCGGCACGCTCGCCGAGGTCTTCGTCATGCTGCAGCGCCTGCGGATGACCCACCAGGTCGAGCAACTCGCCGCGGGGAAACGTCCCGGTGACGTGATCACGATGTCGGAACTATCACCGCTGAACCGCAGCCTGCTCAACGACGGACTGCGGGAGATCGCGGCGGTCCAGAGACGTGTCGGCAACTTCGGCATTCCCGCCGTATAGGGTCGCTTGCGATGGGTAGAGCGGAAGTCACGGGCAAGGCCGAGGACGGTGCGAAGTCTGCCACCGTTCAGTCGGTCGACCGCGCGCTGCTGGTGCTGGAGATCCTGGCGGCACTCGGGCAGGCCGGTGTCACCGAGATCGCCGCCGAGCTCGGTGTGCACAAATCGACTGTCTCCCGGCTCATTTCGGTGCTCGAGGCCAGGGGTTACGTCGAGCAGCTCTCCGATCGGGGCAAGTACCGGCTGGGTTTCACGATCGCGCGGCTGGCCCGATCCACCAGCGCCCAACTGGATTTGGTGAAGCAGAGCCAAGCCGCCTGCGATGCGCTGGCGGTGGATTCCGGGGAGACCACGAATCTGGCGGTGCTCGACGGCGATCGGATCGTCAACATCGCCGAGGCCAACGGCGCGTCGGGCATCGCACTGCGCACCTGGGTTGGCCAGAGCTGCCCGGCGCATGCGACTTCGAGCGGCAAGGTGCTGCTGGCCGCGCTGACCACCGCCGAACTTCGCGAGCGCCTCGACGGCCGACTCGAATCGTTCACCGACCAGACGGTCACGTCGCGTTCGGCGCTGGAGGCCGAACTCGAAGTGGTGCGAGGGCGCGGCTGGGCCAGTGTGCACGAGGAGCTCGAAGTCGGTCTGAATGCCGTCGCCGCGCCCGTCTACGACGCGGAGTCCCGGGTGGTCGCGGCGCTCAGCGTGTCCGGTCCGTCCTACCGGCTCGGCGAGGACGAGTTCGACGCCATCGCCAAGCTGACGATCGCAGCGGCCGAGAGCATCAGCCGGCGTCTCGGCTGGCTCGATCTGTCACCCCGCTAGAAGAACGTCCGGACCAGGTCGACGACCCGGCCATCATCGTCGAGCACCGGGATCAGCTGCCACTTGTCGAACGTCGTGCACGGATGCGAGACGCCGAATTCGAGCCACGTCCCGACGCGGACCCGATCCCGGTCGCCCGCCCCGACCCGCAGATAGGCGTGCTGGTCGTTGAGCGCGGTGACGTGGCTGTCGGCCAGGCCATACGGCACCGGCAGCCCGGCGTCGAACGACACGTCGCGCCGCCCCATGGTCACCAGTGCCAGCTCCGGCTCCGGGCACGACACCACCTGCGCCCACACCGTCAGCGCGGGCCTCAGGCCGGTCGGTCCCCCCAGCGGTGAGCTGCGGCGATACAGCCCGTCGTCGTGGGTGAGATAGCACCCGCTGCGGACGATGGTGCGCACCCGCGGCCCGGCGGCCCAGCCGGTCAGCTCGTCGGCCACCAGGTCGAAGTAACTGCTGCCGCCCGCGGAGACGATCACCTCGTCGGATTCGAAGACCAGGCGCTCGGCCGCGGCGCGCATCCGCCGCAGATGGTTTCGCACGCCGTCGCGGGTGGCCGCGGCGGTTTCGGCGGCGACCGTTGCCTCGTACCCCGCCACGCCCACCAGGCGCAGCCGATCGGATGCGGCCGCGGCACGCGCCACCGCGTCGACGGCGTCCGCGTCGCGGGCCCCCGTGCGCCCGCCCGGCGCGCCTACCTCCACGCACACCTCGACCGGTCGCTTCGCACCCGCGGCGGACAGCGCCGCCGTCATCGCCGCGACACCGTCGACCGAATCGACCCAGCAGACCAGGTCGAAGTCGGGATGGGCGTCCAATTCAGCTGCCAGCCAACGCAGTCCGGCGTCATCGACGAGCTGGTTGGCCAGTACGACGCGGTTCACCCCGAAGGCCCGGTAGGTGCGCGCCTGGCTGATGGTCGCCACCGTCACCGCGCAGGCGCCGGCGTCGAACTGGCGCGCCAGCAGCTGCGGCGACATGTGAGTCTTGCCGTGCGGTGCCAGTTCGACGCCGCGACTGCGGCACCAGCCGGCCATCGTCGCGAGGTTGTGGTCCAGCGCGGACGCCCGCAGCACGCACAGCGGACCGACGGCTCCGTCGGAGAAGGGATCGGGGGCAGCACGGCGCACCTGGGCCGCCGTTCGCCCCCACCACGCGGACGGCAACCCCTTGTATCGCCAGTCGATCGGTTGGTCCGCCAGGGCGGCCACCGCGGTCGCGTGGATGGGTGCGGGCATTCGTTCATTTAAGCTGGCACGTCGTGACCTCTGCAGATACCCACGGCACCGATGCCCCCGACGCCGATGCCGATCTCCCCGAGCAGTTCCGGATCCGGCAGGCCAAGCGTGAACGGCTGATCGCCGAGGGCCGCGACCCCTATCCGGTCGAGGTGGCGCGTACGCACACCCTGGCGGAGCTGCGCACCCAGCACGAGGGGCTGGCGGCCGACACGGCGACGGGCGAGGTCGTCGGGATCGCCGGCCGCGTGGTGTTCGCGCGGAACTCGGGCAAGCTCTGCTTCGCGACGCTGCAGGAGGGGGACGGCACGCAGCTGCAGGCGATGATCAGCCTCGACGGCGTCGGCCGGGAATCCCTGGACGCGTGGAAGGCCGACGTCGACCTCGGTGACATCGTCTTCGTCCACGGCGAGGTGATCAGCTCGCGGCGCGGTGAGCTCTCTGTGCTTGCCGATTCCTGGCAAATCATCTCCAAGGCTCTGCGCCCCCTTCCGGTGGCGCACAAGGAACTCAGCGAGGAGTCGCGGGTCCGGCAGCGCTACGTCGACCTGATCGTGCGACCGGAGGCGCGCACCATCGCCAGGCAGCGGGTGGCCGTCGTCCGCGCGGTGCGCTCGGCGTATGAGCGGCGGGGCTTCCTGGAAGTCGAGACGCCGATGCTGCAGACCCTCGCCGGCGGTGCCGCGGCCCGACCCTTCGTGACGCACTCCAATGCACTCGATGCCGACCTCTTCCTGCGCATCGCGCCGGAGTTGTTCCTCAAACGTGCGTTGGTCGGAGGTTTCGAGAAGGTCTTCGAGTTGAATCGCAACTTTCGAAACGAAGGTGCCGATTCCACGCATTCCCCGGAATTCGCGATGCTCGAGACTTATCAGGCCTACGGAACGTATGACGATTCCGCGGTAGTGACGCGTGAGGTTATTCAAGAAGTGGCAGACGAGGCCATTGGGACTCGCAACGTGCCGTTGCCGGACGGTTCCACCTACGACCTCGATGGGGAATGGGCGACGGTGGAAATGTATCCGTCCCTGTCGGCGGCGCTGGGGGAGGAGATCACCCCCGAGACCCCAGCCGAGCGGCTGTGGGCCATCGCCGACTCGCTCGGCGTCGAGGTCGCGCGGGACCGCGGCTTCGGGCACGGCAAGCTGGTCGAGGAACTCTGGGAGCACACCGTCGGAGCCACTCTGTGGGCGCCCACCTTCGTCCGGGACTTCCCCGTCGAGACCACGCCCCTTACCCGCGCTCACCGCAGCATTCCCGGGGTCACGGAGAAGTGGGACCTCTACGTCCGGCAGTTCGAACTGGCGACCGGCTACTCCGAACTCATCGACCCCGTCGTGCAGCGCGAGCGGTTCGCCGCGCAGGCCAGGGCGGCCGCAGCGGGTGACGACGAGGCCATGGTGCTCGACGAGGACTTCCTCGCGGCGCTCGAGTACGGCATGCCCCCGACGACGGGAACCGGAATGGGTGTCGACCGCTTGTTGATGGCATTGACGGGTCTGTCCATTCGCGAGACGGTTTTGTTTCCGCTCGTCCGACGAGACGCGCGCCGACACGGCTGAAGCAGTTTCATACTTTTGTGTTGAATTGCCTTGGTTCTTATGCAAGCATTGTCCCGGGTTTGAAGCGAAGTACGACTGCGCGCCCGGGTAGAAGGGTCTGTGTGAGCCAATGGCGAAGAAAGTTATCGTCACCTTAGTCGATGATTTCGACGGTGAGGAAAGTGCTGACGAGACCGTCGAATTCTCGCTCGACGGCGTGAGCTATGAGATCGATCTGTCGTCCAAGAACGCGCAGAAGTTGCGCGGCGATCTCAAGCAGTGGGTGGAGGCCGGCCGCCGGGTCGGGGGTAGGCGTCGCGGTCGTTCGGCATCCTCCGGGCGGGGCCGCGCGACCATCGATCGCGAACAGAGTGCCGCCATCCGGGAGTGGGCGCGCCGCAATGGCCACAGCGTCTCGACCCGCGGCCGCATCCCCGCCGACGTCATCGACGCCTTCCACTCGGCAACGTAGGCACCGGTTGCCAGTTCTGCACCGCCGGGCCGGGGTGCGACGGACTTTCGCTAGGGGCGTACCGCCGACGCCGAATCGCGGCAACGAAAGCCGGCCGCGGTGCGTTGGCTCCTAGAGCAGCACCGGAATCGTGACCGTCGGTTCTTTCACCAAGAGAGGACAAGCGGGGCACCCCGGGCTACCGACCACTACAGTGGACGGCAGGTGCAGAACGCGGTTCGCCGTACGCACGGCTGCGCTATCTACGGAGGGCAGGTAAATACCTCATGTTCGAACGGTTCACCGACCGCGCACGGCGCGTCGTCGTCCTGGCTCAAGAAGAAGCCCGGATGCTGAATCACAACTACATCGGCACCGAGCACATCCTCCTTGGCCTCATTCACGAAGGTGAAGGTGTCGCCGCCAAGTCGCTGGAGTCCCTCGGCATCTCCCTGGAGGGCGTCCGCAGCCAGGTCGAGGAGATCATCGGCCAGGGGCAGCAGGCGCCGTCCGGGCACATCCCCTTCACCCCGCGCGCCAAGAAGGTGCTCGAGCTGAGCCTGCGTGAAGCCCTGCAGCTCGGCCACAACTACATCGGCACCGAGCACATTCTGCTCGGCCTGATCCGTGAGGGTGAGGGTGTCGCGGCCCAGGTGCTGGTCAAGCTGGGCGCCGAGCTGACGCGCGTGCGCCAGCAGGTCATCCAGCTGCTGTCCGGCTACCAGGGCAAGGAGACCGCCGAGACCGGCACGGGCGGGCGCGGTGGCGAGGCGGGCAACCCGTCGACGTCCCTGGTGCTCGACCAGTTCGGCCGCAACCTGACCGCCGCCGCGATGGAGGGCAAGCTCGACCCCGTCATCGGCCGCGAGAAGGAAATCGAGCGGGTCATGCAGGTCCTGAGCCGCCGCACCAAGAACAACCCGGTGCTGATCGGCGAGCCCGGCGTCGGCAAGACCGCCGTCGTCGAGGGTCTGGCGCAGGCCATCGTGCACGGCGACGTCCCCGAGACGCTGAAGGACAAGCAGCTCTACACTCTGGACCTCGGGTCCCTGGTTGCCGGCAGCCGCTACCGCGGTGACTTCGAGGAGCGCCTGAAGAAGGTGCTCAAGGAGATCAACACCCGCGGCGACATCATCCTGTTCATCGACGAGCTGCACACGCTCGTCGGCGCGGGTGCTGCCGAGGGCGCGATCGACGCCGCCTCGATCCTGAAGCCGAAGCTGGCCCGCGGCGAACTGCAGACCATCGGTGCGACCACGCTCGACGAGTACCGCAAGTACATCGAGAAGGACGCCGCGCTGGAACGCCGGTTCCAGCCCGTCCAGGTCGGCGAGCCGTCGGTCGAGCACACCGTGGAGATCTTGAAGGGTCTGCGCGACCGCTACGAGGCGCACCACCGCGTCTCGATCACCGACGGTGCCATCGTGGCCGCGGCGACGCTGGCCGACCGGTACATCAACGACCGGTTCTTGCCCGACAAGGCCATCGACCTGATCGACGAGGCCGGGGCTCGGATGCGCATCCGCCGGATGACCGCACCGCCAGACCTGCGTGAGTTCGACGAGAAGATCGCCGACGCGCGCCGGGAGAAGGAAAGCGCGATCGACGCGCAGGACTTCGAGAAGGCGGCCAACCTGCGCGACCGGGAGAAGACCCTGGTGGCTCAGCGTGCCGAGCGGGAGAAGCAGTGGCGTTCCGGTGACCTCGACGTGGTCGCGGAGGTCGACGACGAGCAGATCGCCGAGGTGCTCGGCAACTGGACCGGCATCCCCGTGTTCAAGCTCACTGAGGCCGAGACCACGCGCCTGCTGCGCATGGAGGACGAGCTGCACAAGCGGATCATCGGCCAGGAGGACGCGGTTCGCGCGGTCTCCAAGGCGATCCGTCGTACCCGTGCCGGGCTGAAGGATCCCAAGCGTCCCTCCGGGTCGTTCATCTTCGCCGGCCCGTCCGGCGTCGGAAAGACCGAGCTGTCCAAGGCGCTGGCGAACTTCCTGTTCGGCGACGACGACGCGCTCATCCAGATCGACATGGGCGAGTTCCACGACCGCTTCACCGCGTCGCGGCTGTTCGGTGCCCCTCCGGGGTACGTCGGCTACGAGGAGGGCGGCCAGCTCACGGAGAAGGTGCGCCGCAAGCCGTTCTCGGTCGTGTTGTTCGACGAGATCGAGAAGGCCCACCAGGAGATCTACAACACGCTGTTGCAGGTCCTCGAGGACGGCCGTCTCACCGATGGTCAGGGCCGCACGGTCGACTTCAAGAACACCGTGCTGATCTTCACGTCCAACCTCGGTACGTCCGACATCAGCAAGGCGGTGGGCCTCGGCTTCACCCAGGGTGGCGGTGAGAACAACTACGAGCGGATGAAGCTCAAGGTCAACGACGAGCTGAAGAAGCACTTCCGCCCGGAGTTCCTCAACCGCATCGACGACATCATCGTCTTCCACCAGCTGACCCAGGACGAGATCATCCGCATGGTCGATCTGATGATCGCCCGCGTCGGAAATCAGCTCAGGGCCAAGGACATGACCATGGAGCTGACCGACAAGGCGAAGTCGCTGCTGGCCAAGCGTGGCTTCGACCCGGTGTTGGGTGCCCGTCCGCTGCGACGGACCATCCAGCGCGAGATCGAGGACGCCTTGAGCGAGAAGATCCTCTTCGACGAGGTCGGTCCCGGTCAGCTCGTCACCGTCGACGTCGAGAACTGGGACGGCGAGGGAGCTGGCGAGGACGCGGTGTTCACGTTCTCCGGTGCCCTGCGTCCGATCGCCGACGCCGACACGCCGGATCTGGCGAAGGCCGGAGCGCCGGGAACGGCGACCCCGACCGAGTAACGACGACGCACGCGGCAGTGGGCGGTACCCCGGTGGGTACCGCCCACTTCTGCGTCGTGGTGGCCTCAGCTCCTCCAGGTGGGCCGGTATGTGCCTATGATGCTCGGGTAATCGTCGTTCGAAGGAATGCTGGTGAAAGTCCAGAGCGGTCGCGCCACTGTGAAAGTCAGACCCGACGTTCGACACCTGTGATACGGGACGCGTACTCCCGAAAGGAAATCTGACGTGACCACTTCCAAGGTTCAACGGCTCTCGGCCCCCGCAATCGACTTCTCCGGCACGAAGGCAGCGGTCTGGCTGTCGGCCACCGCATTCCTGGCGCTGCTGGTGCTGTACTTCATCGGCATGGACCAGGGCGCTACGTCGGTCTTCGGCGACAACATGTACATCCACGAATTCGTGCACGACGCCCGCCACCTCCTCGGCTTCCCCTGCCACTGAACGCGCAGGGAGCAAGTCGCCCAATGGAAAGGCAAATCATCGGGCGCGGCCTCTTGGCCGGCGCCCTCGCTGGGGTGCTCGCCTTCGGTACGGCGCGCATCTTCGTCGAGCCCGTCATCGAGCGGGCCATCGGCTACGAGGACGGGGTCGGTGCGGCCCACGAGGCGACCGGGCACGGCGGCCACGAGCACGGCGTCGAGCTGTTCACCCGCGGGATCCAGGCCAACGTCGGCATGGGCTTTGGCGTACTGGGGTTCAGCATCGCGATGGGCGCATTGTTCGCCGTCGTCTTCGCGGTGGCCTACGGCCGGGTGGGCAACGTGTCCGCCCGCGTGCTCTCGGTACTCGTCGCCGGCTCGATGTTGCTGAGCCTCTACGTCATTCCCGCGCTCAAGTACCCGGCCAACCCGCCGGCGGTGAGCCTCGACGAGACCATCCGTCAGCGCACCCTGCTGTACCTGCTGATGGTGGTGCTGTCGGCTGCGCTGTTCGTCGCGGCGGCGGTCGCGGGTCGGCGGCTGGTCACCCGGCTGGGCGCCTGGAACGCGACGCTGGCTGCCGCGGCCGGTTACCTCGTCGCGATCGCCATCGTGATGCTGGTGCTCCCGACGATCGACGAGACGCCAGGACCGTTGCGCGACGATGCGGGCAACATCATCTTCGGTGGCTTCCCCGCCGATGACCTGTACGAATTCCGGCTGTACTCGCTGGGTGTGCAGGTCGTGATGTGGACGACGATCGGCCTGGTGTTCGCGGCGTCGATCGCGAAGGTCCTCGACGGTAGGCGCGTCCCGGCGGAGGCGACCACCTCCGCGTGAGCGAGATCGTCCGGCTGACCCTCGTCTCCCATGCCATGACGGATGCGATGGCAGCCGGACGATTCGCCAGGGACGAACCGCTGAACGCACTCGGCCAGCGCCAGGTCGACGCGACGATCGATCTGGGCGTGGTCGATGCTGCGCTCTGTGCGCCGGAGACCCGCACCCGCCAGACCGCCGAGCTACTCGGCCTGCGTGCCGAGATCGAGCCGCTGCTGGCAGATCTGAACTGCGGAGCCTGGCGCGGCAGCGTGCTCGGCGGCGTGGGGCCCGCCGAGCTGACGGCCTGGCTCACCGATCCGGCCCAGGCGCCACACGGCGGGGAGTCGGTGGTCGAGCTCGTCGAGCGGGTGCGCGGCTGGCTGGACTCGCTTGCCGATCGCCGGGGCCGGCTGGTGGCGGTGACGCATCCCGGTGTCGTCCGCGCCGCGATCACCGCGGTCCTGGGTGCACCGCCAAAGGCGTTCTGGCGCATCGACGTCGGACCGGTCAGTCGCACCGTGCTGCACCTGCGGGGCGGGCAGTGGACGCTGCGTTCGACCGGCTGACTCAGGTCGGTTCGACGAGCCGGAACGCACCCTGGGCGATCGACAGCAGCCAGCTGGCCGCGGTCAGACTGCGGAACTTCGGCCAGTTCAACTGGAAGCTCGTCACCCATGCCTGCCCGGTGCGGTCGACGGCGTACCAGCTGAATCCGATGTCGCCGGGCAGGTTTCCGCCCTTCGCGCCGATGTAGGTCCACTTCGCCTCGTCGAGTTCGATCCCCGGGGTAGCGGCGAGGATCTCCCTGATCGGGGCGGCGGGACCGACGGCGACCGACTGCAGCGTGGCGTGCACGCGGCAGATGTCCTGCGCGGTGCCGTACCACTCGGCGCCGTACGGCGACGCCGGCGTGTGGGTGCGCTCCGGGTCCGGTTCGTAGTGCCGGGCGTTGGTCTGAGCGATGAGCTGCGCCCGGCCCTGCGGCGACGCGGTCTTCCACTGCTCGCGCAGGTCGGGCTTGCCCCAGCCCACCGAGAACAGCTCGTGGGTGTTGGGGAACGGCGTCATGCTCGCCGGGTCGTGATGGCCGGCGTGGACGAGGGCACGCTCGACGGCGCCTGGCCCCAGCCGGGCCATGAGTAGGTCGGTGGCCATGTTGTCGCTGGCCGAGATCATCTGCTGCGCAGCATCTCTCACCGACACCCGGGACCCCGGCTGCAGGTGGTCGAAGCCCGCCGAGCCGACGGCCTTGGCCTCCTTGGTGATGGTCAGCTGGTCGTCCCACCCGACGGTGCCGGCGTTGATCGCATCCGCGAGCGCCAGCAGGACGTAGAGCTTGAAGATCGAGGCCAGCGGCAGCGAATCGTCGACGTTGCTGCCGGCCACCGACGTGCACTTGCCGTCGGTCACCTTGGACACCTGATAGGAGTAGCGCGCACCGGACTTGATCAACTCGGCGTCGATGTCGGACCACCGGGTGATCTGGGGCTTGCGCAGCGTCACCTCGAATCGGTCGACCAGCCCGACGTCGTCGGTGCGCAACTCGATGTCCTGGCCGACGCCGTAGGACGTCAGCAGGTGCAGCGTCGCCGACCCGGCGCCGACGTCGATCCCGGTGACCGTGAAGGGCCGGTCCCACCACATCCGGTCCATGGTGAACGCGACGTCGTCGACCTGCTTGGGTGCGGCGAGCGTCGACACGCTGGCGGTCCCGATGGGCCAGTCGGAGTTCAGCATGTCCACCGTCTGCTTGGCGCGCAGACCCTGGGGAGTGTTGGTGTTGATGTGAGTGCCGTACGCGGCCTCCGCAGGGGCCGTGCCGGTGTGGGCGCATCCGCTAGCCAGGGTGGCGACGAGCGTCAGCGAGACTGCCATCGCAGTCGCACGTCGAGCCACCCGGCTATGCCCGAGAGCCGGTCTCCGCAACGGTGCGAATCTCCACGTCGCTACGCTCCGGTCCGCTGAACGTCCAGCACGACCTCGAACTCGAGCAGCGATGCGCCGGTGGCGACCGGCTTGGCGCGCTGACCGGCGTGCGCCTCGACGGCGGGACCGTTGGCCCAGGCCTGGAAGGCCTCCTCGGACTCCCACTGGGTCACCACGAAGTAGCGATCCTCGCCCTTGACCGGCCGCAGCAGCTGAAAGCCCAGGAAGCCGGGCTGGCCGTCGACGGCGTGGGCGCGGTTCGCGAAGCGCTTCTCCAACTCTGGGCCGGCGTCGGACGGAACTTCGATCGCGTTGATCTTCACCACGGACATGGAGCCAAGGTTACCGGTTCGTTATCTGGTGTGGTCGGTCCTGTCAGGATGTCGGGCATGGGCACCTCACTGCTGACGCGACGAGCAGGGACGGGAACTCCGATCGTCCTGGTGCACGGGTTGATGGGGCGCGGCACCACGTGGTCGCGGCAGATTCCGTGGCTGGCCGAGTGGGGCGAGGTGTACACCTACGACGCGCCGTGGCACCGCGGCCGTGACGTCGCCGACCCGCGTCCCGCCGGTACCGAGACCTTCGTCGCGGATCTGACCGACGCGCTCGCCGAGCTGGCGCGCCCCGTCATCCTGGTGGGGCACTCGATGGGCGGTCTGCACTCCTGGTGCCTGGCGGCCGCCCGGCCAGAGCTGGTTCGGGCCGTAGTGGTCGAGGACATGGCGCCGGACTTCCGCGGCCGCACGACGGGTCCGTGGGAACCGTGGGTGCACGCGCTGCCGGTCGAGTTCGGTTCTCGGCAAGAGGTTCTCGACGCGTTCGGCCCGGTGGCCGGGAGATACTTCCTCGAGGCGTTCGATCGGACTGCCACCGGTTGGCGGCTGCACGGATCGCCGCAGCGCTGGGTCGAGATCGCGGCGCAGTGGGGGACCAGGGACTACTGGCAACAATGGCGGGCGGTGCGGGCGCCCGTGTTGCTGATCGAGGCTGGCAACTCCGTCACCCCACCCGGCCAGATGCGACGGATGCGGGAAACCGGGCTGAGCGCAACGTATCTGGAGGTACCAGGCGCCGGTCATCTGGTGCACGATGATGCCCCCGAGGAATATCGCGCTGCGGTCGAGTCGTTCTTAACGACGTTCGTCCATGGCACCTGAGACGGGCCAGGAGGGCTCCCGCTCGAACCTGGTCCGCACCGCCTCGACATCGTGCAGCACTCGGTAGTAGTCGGGGTTGCCGAATTCCCGCAAGAGGGCGCGGCGAGTTGCGTCGTTGCGGTGGCTGGCCCAGCTGAGCAGGGCGGAGAGGACGAAGGGGGCCGACAGGACCAGGAAGGCGAGCAACACGTTCATGGCAGTAATTGTTCGATGTGCGATATTCCGCCAACAGTGGCAGCACTGCCGCCATGCGTTAAGATACTGCCATGCTTGAGACGGTGTCCGCGCTGGTGCTCGACGGGGTGACGCCATTCGAATTCGGCGTCATCTGCGAGGTGTTCGGCATCGATCGCAGCGCCGACGGCGTACCGAACTTCGACTTCAAGATTTGCGGGCCGGAATCGGGCGTGCCACTGCGGATGTCGGTCGGGGCGCATCTGACGCCCGACTGCGGCCTGGACGCGCTGGTCGGCGCCGACCTGGTGGCCATTCCCGCCTTTCACCGGGACGACTATCCGCAGGAGGTGCTGGACGCGGTGCGGGCCGCCGCCGCGTCGGGATCGATCATCCTGACGGTCTGCTCCGGCGCCTTCGTCGTCGGCGCCGCCGGGCTGCTCGACGGGCGCAAGTGCACCACGCACTGGATGCACGCCGACGCGCTGGCGGCCAGGTACCCCACCGCCGAGGTCGATCGCAACGTGCTGTTCGTCGACGACGGCAATCTGATCACCAGTGCGGGCACCGCCGCGGGGATCGATGCCTGTCTGCACCTGGTTCGGCGCGAGCTGGGCAGCGAGGTCACCAACGTCATCGCCCGTCGCATGGTGGTCCCGCCGCAGCGCGACGGTGGCCAGCGTCAGTACATCGATCAGCCGATTCCGGTGCGGTGCTCGGACGGCTTTGCGCCGCATCTGGATTGGATTCTGGGCAACCTGCACGAGCCGCACACCGTTGCCTCGCTCGCCAAGCGCGCCAGCATGTCGGCACGTACGTTCGCCCGCAGGTTCGTCGACGAGACCGGCCGCACGCCCATGCAGTGGGTCACCGATCAACGGGTGTTGTACGCCAGGCGGCTGCTCGAGGAGACCGACCTGGACATCGACAGGGTGGCCGACAAGGCAGGCTTCGGCACCGCCACCCTGCTTCGGCACCATTTCCGCCGGGTCGTCGGCGTCACGCCCTCGGACTATCGACGCCGCTTCGGTGGTGACGAATCCGCTTGTGCAGCAACGGCATAGGTCGGTCTAGTGCTCAGGGAGCGTAGAGGCACCAGCTGCCGGGCACGCCCTTGAGCCGGTGCTCGCCGCGGTCGGTGAAGCGCCGGTGCGAGCCGGTCACGATCTCGCGCACCGTCGAGGACACCAGCACCTCGCCGGGGGCGGCCAGCGCCGCGACGCGGGCGCCGATGTGCACCGCCATCCCCGCGAGGTCCTGCCCGCGCATCTCGACCTCGCCGGCGTGGATGCCGACGCGGACCTCCAGGCCCAGGGTGCGCACGGCGTCGACGATCGCCTCGGCGCAGTCGAGGGCGACGCTGGGACTGCGGAATGTCGCGACGAAACCGTCACCGGCGGTGTTGACTTCGCGACCCCCGAACCGGAGCAGCTCGCGGCGCACGACGGCGTCGTGGCCGTCGAGCAGGTCGCGCCAGCGGTCGTCGCCGACGGTTGCGGCCCTCTCCGTGGATCCGACGATGTCGGTGAAGACGATCGTCGTGAGCACCCGTTCGAAGTCGGCGCCCGCGCGCCTGCCCGTGACGAACTCCTCGATCTCGGCGAGCACTGGCGTGGTGTCACCGACCCAGTAGAGGGTGTCCGCGCCGGCGAGCTCGACGTAGCGCGCGCCCGCGATGTGCTGGCCGAGGTACCGGCCGTGGCCAACCCCGACGAAGGTGGCGTCGACGCGGTGGATCACCAGGGTGGGCGCGGCGATGAGCGCGAGCTTGGCGCGCGCGTCGCCGGCGATGAGGGCCTGATTGGACCGGCGCGCCATGCTCGGCGAGGCGGCCCGGTTGCCCGCCGCATCCCACCAGGCCCGGAAGGCCAGATCGTCGGACACCGAGGGGGCGACCGCCGCGAGCACGTCGACCCCGCGTTCGACGGCGTCGGGTTCCATCGCCACGGTGGTGAAGGCGTCGGCGCCGCTGGGCTGAGCGCCCGGTTCGTAGTCGGGTGCCCACAGCACGCGGGCGCTGGCGTTCAGCAGGATCAGGCCGGCCACCCGTTCCGGATGGTCGCCGGCCAGGATCAGCGAGCTCATGGCGGTGAAACCCGAACCCAGGATCATGGCGCGCTCGCAGCCCACCGCGTCCAGCACGGTGATCGCGTCCTCTGCCCAGCAGGACGGGGTGATCTTGTCGGCGCCGATGCGTGAGGACATGCCCATGCCGCGGTGGTCGAAGCGGATGACGCGGCAGAACGAGGACAGTCGCCGGTAGAACCGGTACATGGATGGCTCGGCGTCGATCGAGTCGATCGGGATGAACGGCCCTGGCATCACGATCAGGTCGACGGGGCCGTCACCGATCACCTGATACGCGATGTCCAGGTCCCCGCGGGAGGCATAGCGCGTCCGAGGAGCCCGTGAGACGGGTACGGCCACCGTCTCAGGCTAGTTCACCGACGGGTTCGCGGCCCGTCATTCGCCGCCACCTTCGCCCCCCTCGCCGGCCAGGGCGAACCGGCCGTCGGCGGTCTGCTCGACGAGCCCGTCGGTCAGCAGCGAACCGAGTGCGCGGTCTCGCTGCGCGGTGTCCGTCGACCACGCCAGGTCCAGCCGGGCCCGATCCACCGGAGCGTCGCTGGCGCGCAACACGTCCAGGAGTCGCCCGCGCACCTGTCGGTCGGTGCCCGCGTACTTCTGCACGCGGCGGGCCGGTTCGGCCGACGGCGGATGACCGGCCGCGCGCCACGCGCACGTGCTCAGCGGACACACCCCGCAGTGCGGCGAGCGCGCCGTGCACACGGTGGCGCCGAGCTCCATCAGCGCGATCGAAACCCGAGGTGCCCGTTCGTCGTTCGGAAGGATTGCCTCGACGTCGGCCAGATCCCGGACGCTGGCCGGCGAGTCCGCCCGGCCGTGCACCACCCTGGCCACGACGCGTCGCACGTTGGTGTCGACGACGGGAACGCGCTTGCCATAGGCGAAGCACGCGATGGCCCGCGCGGTGTAGGTGCCGACGCCGGGCAGGGCGAGCAACGCGTCGACCTCGGAGGGCACCACGTCGCCGTGTTGGGCCGCGATCACCGTGGCGCACTCGTGTAGCCGCTTGGCCCGGCGCGGGTAACCGAGCTTGCCCCAGGCGCGCAGTACGTCGGCTGCGCTGGCCGCCGCGGTCGCCGAGGGGGTCGGCCAGCGGGCCACCCAGTCACGCCAGATCGGTTCGACCCTGGCGACGGGGGTCTGCTGCAGCATGAATTCGCTGACCATGATCTGCCAGGCCGAGACCCCTGGCCGCCGCCACGGCAGATCGCGCTGTTCTCGTGAATACCACATGAGCAGTTCGCCCAGTTCGATCATCGAGCCAATCTCCAGGCAGAATGAGGCCATGCCAAACACGAGCCCGATAACCGCATGGAAGGCACTCAGCGAGGGTAACGATCGATTCGTTGCCGGTACGCCCGAGCACCCCAGTCAGAGCATCGAGCACCGCGCCAGCTTGGCCAAGGAGCAAAAGCCGACGGCCGTGGTGTTCGGTTGTGCAGACAGCCGAGTAGCGGCCGAGATCATCTTCGATCAGGGCCTCGGCGACATGTTCGTGGTGCGCACCGCCGGCCACGTGCTGGATTCGGCGGTGCTGGGCTCCATCGAGTACGCGGTGACGGTGCTCAAGGTGCCGCTGATCGTCGTGCTCGGCCACGACAGCTGCGGCGCCGTCAAGGCGACGCTCTCGGCGCTCGAGGACGGCGAAGTCCCCGGCGGGTACGTGCTCGACATCGTCGAACGCGTGACGCCGTCGATCCTGCTCGGCCGCAACGAGGGCCTCACCCGGGTGGACGAGTTCGAGGCGCGGCACGTCACCGAGACCGCCAAGCAGCTCGTCAGCCGGTCCAAGGCCGTCTCCGACGCCATCGAGTCGGGTGCGCTGGCGATCGCCGGTGTGACCTACCACCTCGCCGACGGCCGGGCGGTGCTCCGCGAGCACGTCGGCGACATCGGCGTGAGCTAACCGGCGACACGCCGAGCGGGGTCGGACGACATGACGTGGCCTCGCCTTACCGTGGAGTTGTGCTAGAGACAGAACCGCATGGACCCCTGCCGCCGGAGATCTACCGGCGCAGGCGGTTCCTTGCGCTCGGGGTCGCAGCGCTCGTCCTGGTCATCGTGATCGTCGTGGTCATCGTGGTGGCAAGCAACAGCACGGGCAGTGACGCGACCAACGCCGCGCCGGCCTCGACGGCCAGCGCCGCCCCGCCGTCGGCGCTGCCGGGGGAGAACCCTCAGGTCAAGACGCCGATCCTGCCTCCCGCCTCGCAGACGCCCACGCCGACTCCCACACCGGTGCAGGCAGTCGCGCCGCCGCCGGTGTTGAAGGAGGGCGACGACTGCCCCGACTCCACCCTGGCGGTCAAGGGCATCACCAGTCAGCCGGACTACGTGGTCGGTGATCAGCCGAAGTTCACCATGGTCGTCACCAACATCGGGCTGGTCGCGTGCAAGCGCGACGTCGGTGCCGCAGTGCTGGCGGCCTACGTCTACGGGCTGGACAACAACCGGCTCTGGTCCAATCTGGACTGCGCACCGTCCAACGAGACGCTGGTCAAGACGTTCAACCCGGGCGAGCAGGTGACCACCGAGGTCACCTGGACCGGGATGGGCTCCGCCGCCAACTGCCCGCTTCCGCGTCAGCCCATTGGGCCTGGCACCTACAACCTGGTCGTTCAGCTGGGGAATCTGCGTTCCGCGCCGGTTCCGTTCGTCCTCGCCGCGGCCGCCGCGCCGCCTGCGGGCGAGGCGCCCGCAGGGTCACCTCCGGCCGCGGAGACCCCGGCTCCCGCCCCGGCGGGATGACCACGCCGTAGGCGAGGGTCAGGCCAGCTGATCCGCGATCGTCGACTCCGCGAGTTGTGACAACCCCTCGCGGATGTGGCGGGCCCACATCGAACCGATCCCGTCGACTGATTGCAGGTCATTGGCGCTGGCCGCCAGCACGCCCTGCAGGGAACCGAACGAACGCACCAGCAGGTCGACGTGGGCGAACTGCAGGCGCGGGATGCCGGCCATGGCGCGGTATCCGCGCGAGCTCATGGCCGAGTCCTGGGCCTCCAGCGTCGAGGGATACCCGAACACCCTGGCCAGCGCGGTGAAGTCGAGCAGCTCGTTGTCGCTCAGCGTGTCCAGCTCGTCCAGCGTCCCCGTCACCTGCTCGGCGGACGGTGGATCGGGGTTGGCGTGGTAGTCGCGGACGATCAGCTCACGCGCGGTGTCGTTGTCGCCGACGAGTTCCTCGAGCTGCAGCTTGAGCTGGCGACCATTGGTGCCGAGCTCGACGACGTCGGCGTCGATCTCGAGGCTGATGCGGCGCACCATCTCCAGCCGCTGAGCCACCGTCATCACGTCCCGCAGCGTCACGAAGTCCTCGATCTCGGCGGTCGACAGCTGCCGGTTGACCTCGTCGAGGCGCGCCTTGTAGCGCTCCAGGGTGGCGATGGTCTGGTTGGCGCGGGACAGGATGGTGGCCGAGTCGGGCACCACGTGCCGTTCACCGTCGACGTAGACGGTCACGATGCTCATCGAATGGCTAACGGAGACCACGGGATAACCGGTCTGGACGGCGGTGCGCTCGGCTGAGCGGTGCCGCGTGCCCGATTCGTCGGTCGGGATCGACGGGTCGGGAACCAGCTGCACGTTGGCGCGCAGGATCCGGGTGCCGTCGCTGGACAACACCACCGCGCCATCCATCTTGGACAGCTCGCGCAACCGCGTCGGTGCGTACGCGACGTCCAGGACGAAGCCGCCGTCGCAGATCGCCTCGACGGCGTCGTCGTAGCCCAGCACGATCAGCGCACCTGTCCGGCCGCGCAGGATGCGCTCCAGCCCGTCGCGCAGGGCGGTACCCGGCGCCAGCTGGCCCAAGGTTTCCCGCAGCGTCGGCCGGGCGAGTTGCACGACGTTTCCCCGCCCCGTTCTGGCAGCCTTCACGGCCATCACGCCTCCTTGCTTCGGCCGCCATTGTCCGCGATGGCCCTCAGCACCCGCAACGCCCCCGAGATGTCGTCTGCCGACCTGACCGTCAAACCCGCCGGGACGTCCTTCACCCCGGGCGGCACGACGGCGCACGTGAAGCCGAGGCGCGCGGCCTCGGCCAGGCGGCGGTCCATGCCGGTCACCCGTCGCAGGTCGCCGGCCAGGCCGACCTCGCCGATGGCAACGACCGTGGTGGGCATCGGGATGTCGGCGTACGCCGAGGCGATGGCCAACGCGACCGCGAGATCCGACGACGGATCGGTCAGACGCATGCCGCCGACCGTCGAGAGGTAGATGTCGTTCTGCCCGATCTTCATCTTGGCGCGCTTCTCCAGCACCGCGGTGATCATCGCCGCGCGGGCGGAGTCGATGCCGCTGACGGCCCGCCGTGGGATGCCGGTGGAGGCCACGGCGACCAGCGCCTGTACCTCCCCGATCAGCGGCCGCTTGCCGTCGAGGGTCACCGTGACGGCCGTGCCGGACACCGGTTGCGGCCGCTGGTCGAGGAACAGTCCGGACGGATCGGCCACGCCCTCGATTCCGTTGTCGTGCAACAGGAAACAGCCGACTTCGTCGGCGGCGCCGAAGCGGTTCTTGACCCCGCGCACCATGCGCAGCGCCGACGAGCGGTCACCCTCGAAGTGCAGCACCACGTCGACGAGGTGTTCGAGCGACCGTGGTCCGGCGATGGCGCCGTCCTTGGTGACGTGGCCGACGAGGATGATTGCCACCCCGGTGGTCTTGGCGGCCATCGTCAGGGCCGCGGTCACCGCGCGCACCTGGGTGACGCCACCCGGCACGCCGTCGGCCTCGGCGGTGGTCATGGTCTGTACGGAGTCGACGACGATGAGCGACGGCTTCACCTGCTCGATGTGGCCGAAAGCGGTCTGCAGATCGGACTCGGCGGCGAGGTAGACCTCGTCGTGCGTGCAACCGGTGCGTTCGGCCCGCAGCCTGACCTGGCCCGCCGATTCCTCGCCGGAGAGGTAGAGCGCCCGGCGCCCGGCCTTGGCCCACTCGTGCACCACCTCGAGCAACAGGGTCGACTTGCCGACACCGGGATCACCGGCGAGCAGCGTCACGGAGCCGGGAACGAGCCCACCGCCGAGGACCCGGTCGAGCTCGGCGACGCCGGTGCGGAAGTGCTTGGTGGTGCCCGGATCGATCGAGCTGATGGGGACGGCGGGGGAGCTCGGGGCGACGGCCCGGCCCGTGGCGGCTCCGGAGATGGGGGTGAGGACCGCGATCTCCTCGACGGTGCCCCAGCTGCCGCAGTCCGGGCACCGGCCGACCCACTTGGCCATGACGTGGTGGCATTCCGAACAGCGGTGTTGCGAGCGTGCCTTCGAACCAGCCTTCGTCACGTGCCGACGGTATCCGTCGGCACCGACAATCGTGGCTAGTGTCCGCCCGTGTCGGCCGGGGCGCTCTCGGCCGCAGCCTCTCGGCGCGGTGCCTCACCGGCGGAGATCGGCACCTCGACCTCCTTCTGCCCCGACCGCTCGAACGTGAAGGTGAACGGGTAGTTCAGCCCGTTGCTGATCGGCTTGACGAGCGCCACGGTGGCCTCGACCGTGTCGGCGCCCTCGGTGGCGCCGAGCGGGCTCGGCGCGCCGTCCGGGGTACCGACGATCAGAGTCCCCCCGGGGCGGACCCGGACGTCTCCGGTCAGGGTCACGGTGCCGACGGGCGAGGTGATCGACACCAGCCGGTCCGGCTTGTCCGCAGACTCGTTGACGGCGACGAACAGCAACTCGGCTTCACTGCCGGGCTGGACGTAGTCGCCGGTCTGCGGGGCGCGCAGGTGCACGTTGCGCAGCGCGATACCCGTGGTGGGGTCGCCAACCCAGGTGAGCGTGCCGTTGACGGCCGGCTGCTGGTTGGCGCTCTGGGAGATCTGGCCCGCACCGCACCCGGACAGGGCCAGGGTCGCGGCGAGGCCGCAGGCAGCCAGCGCCGTGGCGGCAGATCGGGATGTCGAGAGCGTCACTCAAGCCTCCTGCTCGGGCGACGGGACGTCCGTGACGTGCGTCCCGTGTCGACTATGCAGAGTAGTAGGTAGCGAGAAGCGGCGGAAGCGGAGGGCTTCGGACGGGTCGATCCGACGCCTGCGGAGCGGTTGCGACCGGCTCCCCCGCCGCCCGCCGGGGTTTGCCCGCAGCCGTGCGCGTTGCATGGATTGTTCATCGTGTCAAGCCCTAGTGTTCGTCGACGGTGCCCCTGACCTGCATCGTTGCGCGACGCGCGGCTTAGCCCCGTGCTAACATTGGCTTGTGAAAGGGGCTCGAAACTGATGATTTTCAAGGTCGGAGACACCGTTGTCTATCCACACCACGGTGCTGCGTTGATCGAGGCTATCGAAACCCGAACGATCAAGGGCGAGCAGAAGGAGTACCTCGTACTCAAGGTCGCTCAGGGTGATCTCACCGTTCGAGTACCCGCAGACAACGCCGAGTACGTAGGCGTTCGCGACGTGGTTGGACAGGAGGGTCTCGACAAGGTCTTCCAGGTGCTGCGCGCCCCGCATACCGAGGAGCCGACCAACTGGTCGCGCCGCTACAAGGCGAACCTCGAGAAGCTGGCCTCCGGTGACGTCAACAAGGTGGCCGAAGTCGTTCGCGACCTGTGGCGCCGCGACCAGGAGCGCGGGCTGTCCGCCGGCGAGAAGCGAATGCTGGCCAAGGCCCGTCAGATCCTGGTTGGCGAGCTTGCCCTTGCCGAGAACACCGACGAGGAGAAGGCCGAGACCATCCTCGACGAGGTTCTGGCCGCCGCGTCCTGACGTTCTCCACGCTCTAGATGGTGCCGAGAATCGGTCTTGGCACCGATGTGCATCCGATCGAACCTGGGCGTCCGTGCCGGCTGTTGTGTCTGTCCTTCGACGACGCCGACGGCTGTGCTGGACATTCCGACGGTGACGTTGCCGCGCATGCATTGTGCGATGCGCTGTTGAGCGCCGTCGGCCTGGGTGACGTCGGTTCCGTGTTCGGTACCGACCGCGCCGAGTGGCGCGGGGTCAGTGGTGCGGAGATGCTGCGGCACGTTCGCGGGCTGCTCGCCGCGGAGGGCTACCGCGTGGGCAATGCCACCGTCCAGGTCATCGGCAACCGGCCGAAGGTGAGCCCGCGCCGCGTCGAGGCGCAGCGGGTGCTCTCCGAACTGCTGCATGCGCCGGTCTCGGTATCGGCGACCACCACCGATGGCCTCGGTTTGACCGGCCGCGGGGAGGGTTTGGCGGCGATCGCGACGGCCCTGGTCGTGACGCTTGACGAATGAGGGCTGACGGGCCGGTAAGCTGGCCCGTCGTGACCGAACGCGGAGGCCGTCCAGAGGGTCTCAGACTGCACGACACCATGACGGGTGCCGTGCGTGAATTCACGCCACTGCGCGAGGGGCACGCGTCCATCTACCTCTGTGGCGCCACTGTGCAGGGTCTTCCCCACATTGGGCACGTCCGCAGCGGCGTCGCCTTCGACGTGCTGCGCCGCTGGTTGACGGCCAAGGGTTTCGACGTCGCCTTCATCCGCAACGTCACCGACATCGACGACAAGATCCTCAACAAGGCCGCCGACGCCAAGCGGCCGTGGTGGGAGTGGGCGGCCACGTTCGAGCGGGCGTTCACCGCCGCCTACGACGCCCTCGGCGTGCTGCCGCCGTCGGCCGAGCCGCGGGCGACCGGCCACATCACCCAGATGGTCGAGCTGATCGAGCGGCTCCTCGCCGACGGCCACGCCTACACGGGTGACGGTGACGTCTACTTCGACGTCCTGAGCTACCCCGACTACGGCAAGCTCTCCGGCCACCGCATCGACGACGTGCACCAGGGTGAGGGCGTCGCGACGGGCAAGCGCGATCCGCGCGACTTCACGCTGTGGAAGGGCGCCAAGCCCGGGGAGCCGTCCTGGCCGACGCCGTGGGGCCGTGGCCGTCCCGGCTGGCACACCGAGTGTGTGGCGATGTGCGAGACCTACCTGGGTCCTGAGTTCGACATTCACGCCGGCGGCATGGATCTGGTCTTCCCGCATCACGAGAACGAGATCGCCCAGGCACGGGCCGCCGGCGACGGCTTCGCCAGGTACTGGCTGCACAACGGCTGGGTCACCATGGGTGGCGAGAAGATGAGCAAGTCGCTGGGCAACGTCCTGGCCATCCCGGCGGTGCTGCAGCGGGTCCGGGCGGCCGAACTGCGCTACTACCTCGGCAGCGCGCACTACCGCTCGATGCTGGAGTTCTCCGAGACGGCGCTGCAGGACGCGGTCAAGGCGTATGCGGGCGTCGAGGACTTCCTGCACCGGGTGCGCAGCCGGGTGGGCACCGTGGTCCCCGGTGAGTGGACCGAGCGGTTCGGCGCCGCCCTGGACGACGACCTCGCCGTCCCCGCCGCCCTGGCCGAGGTGCACGCCGCCCGTGCCGAGGGCAACCGCGCGCTGGACGCAGGCGATCACGACACCGCCATGAGCCACGCCAGGTCGATCAGGGCGATGATGGGCATCCTCGGCTGCGACCCCCTCGACGAGCGCTGGGAGAACCGCGACGAGACCTCCGCCGCCCTGGCCGCCGTCGACGAGTTGGTGCAGTGGGCCCTGGCGGGTCGCGCCGAGGCGCGGGAGCGACGAGACTGGGCGCAGGCCGACGAGATTCGCGACCGACTCAAGGCGGCCGGCATCGACGTCACCGACACCGCCGACGGACCACAGTGGACGCTGCTCGACGGGGGCAAGTAGATGGCAGGTAATTCTCAACGGCGGGGCGCAGTGCGCAAGGCCGGCACCAAGAAGGGCCCGACGGTTGGTTCGGGCGGAGTGCGACGCCGCGGGCTGGAGGCCAAGGGCGCTACACCGCCGGCGCACGCCCGCCCCCACCACCCTGCCGGCAAGCGAGCTGCCAAGGCCGCGCGGTCCGATCAGGGGCGCCACAAGAAGACCGACGAGACCGAGGTCGTCCTCGGCCGCAACCCGGTGCTGGAATGCCTGCGGGCCGGGGTGCCCGCGACCGCACTGTGGGTCATGCTCGGCGCCGAGTCCGACGAACGCCTGACCGAGTCGGTGCAGCGGGCGGCCGACAAGGGCATCGCGATCCTCGAGGTGCAGAAGCACGACCTGGACCGGATGAGTTCCAACGGCCTGCACCAGGGCATCGCGCTGCAGGTGCCGCCGTACGACTACGCCCACCCCGACGATCTGCTGCGGGCGGCGAAGTCCGATGCGACGCCGGCGCTGCTGGTGGCGCTCGACAACATCTCCGATCCGCGCAACCTCGGCGCCATCGTGCGCTCGGTGGCGGCGTTCGGCGGCCACGGCGTGCTGATCCCGCAGCGCCGCTCGGCGTCGGTGACGGCCGTGGCGTGGCGGACTAGCGCGGGGGCCGCGGCGCGGTTGCGGGTGGGGCGGGCCACGAACCTGACCAGGACGCTCAAGAGTTGGGCCGACGAGGGGCTGCTGGTCGTCGGGCTGGACGCGGGTGGAGACACCCAACTCGACGAACTCGACGCCACGGGCCCGATGGTCGTAGTGGTGGGATCCGAGGGCAAGGGACTCTCGCGGCTGGTCCGCGAGAATTGCGATGCCGTGGTGTCGATCCCGATGGCGGGGCCCACGGAGTCGCTGAACGCCTCGGTGGCCGCGGGCGTGGTGCTCGCCGAGATCGCCCGCCAGCGCCGCTAGCTGGGCACCTGCGCCGGCGGCACCGCCGCCGGCTTGGTCTCTGGCATGAGCCGCGCATACAGGACGAACCCGACCGCGGCGACCGCGGCCAGCGTCCAGAACGCGATCGTGTAGCCCTCGGCGACGATGACGACACCGGCCATCGTGGCGCTCAGCGCGGCGCCGAGGCCCTGCATCGTCGACACCGCGCCCTGGGCCACGTTGAAACGCCCCGAGCCGCGGGTGAGGTCGGCGATGACGATGGGGAACAGCGCACCGAAGATGCCCGCGCCGATGCCGTCGAGCGCCTGGACCGCCAGCAGCCAGTACGCGTCGTCGGACACGGTGTAGAGCACTCCGCGCAGCGCCAGCACCCCGAATGCCACCAGGAAGATGGGCTTGCGGCCCCACGCGTCGGTCTTGCGCCCGACCACGACGGCGATCGGCACCATCACCAGCTGGGCGGCCAGGATGCACAGCGCGACCAGCGACGTCGCGCTGTCCTTGCCGACGACCTTGGTCAGCAGCTGGCTCACCGAGGTGAGCATGGCGGCGTTGGCGAGGTGGAAGGTGAAGGCAATCACCGCGAAGATCAGCAGCGGCCGGTTGGTCAGCAGCGTCGCCCACCCGCCGGCCTTGGCCTCGGTGTCGTCGGTCAGGCCCCTGGCGAGCTCCTCGTCGATCTCGTCGCCGCGGATGCGGGACGCGGCCACCACGCTGAACACGGCCAGCGCTCCCATCAGCCAGAACACCACGACCGGACCGAACGACCAGGCCAGCAGGGCGGCGATGCCCGCCGCCGTCGCGTTTCCCGCGTGGTTGAACGCCTCGTTGCGGCCGACCCTTGGGGCGAAGAGCCGCGGCCCAGTCAAACCGAGCGTCACCGCGGCGATCGCCGGTGCGAACACCGCACCGGCGAGCGAGGCGATGGCCTGGGTGGCGGTGACGAGGGCGAAACCGCCGACGAAGGGCAGCGCCACCGAGCTGAGCGTGACCAGCAGGGCGGCGACGACGATGATCGCGCGGCGGTTGCGGACGCGGTCGATCAGCGCCCCGGCGGGCGTCTGGGCGACCAACCCGACGATGCCGGCGATCGTGATGACCGAACCGACGGTCGCCTCGTCCCAGCCGTGGCTGGGCCCGCGCACGGCGATCAGATAGATCGCCAGGTACGGGCCGAGTCCGTCGCGGACGTCGGCGAGGAAGAAGTTGAGGGCGTCCAGCGCGCGAAGCGACTGACGGGAGGGCGCCACGTCAGACCCCGATCGTCTGGCTGGCGACCCAGAGGCCAAGCACGGCGACGACGAGCGTGACCGGCACCGTGACCAAGCCGACCAGGCTGAACTCGGCGAAGCTGGCCTTGATGCGATCGCCGTGGACGACGCTGCGCCACAGTAGGTTCGACAGCGATCCGGGGTAGGTCAGGTTGGGGCCGACGTTGACGCCGACCAGCACGGCCAGCACCGCGGCCGGCCCCATGCCCGCCACCAGTGGCAGCAGCACCAGCACGGCGGGCAGGTTGTTGACGACGTTGGACAGCAGCGCGGCGGCGACGGCGATGCCGAGCAGCCCGAGCAGGCCGGTGCCGTGCGGAAGCACGCGACCCATGGCGTCGCCGAGGCCGTGCTTCATCACCGCCGTCACCACCACCCCGAGGCACAGCACGAACGCCAGGAACGGCACGTTCGCCGACACCGCGATGCGGGGCAGGGTCGTGCTGTGCCGGATCAGTCCGCGGACGCCGAGCACCACCGACCCGGCCAACGCCGCCCAGGCCGGCGCGACGTCGAACAGAGAGGTGACCGCGAAGCCGACCAGGGTGAGGGCCAGGACGACGAGCACGAAGATGGGCATCTCGGCCAGCGGTGGCGGTGCCTTGGTGGCGGGCCGCTGGGCGAGCTCGCGGCGGAAGAACAGCCGCAGCAGGACGTACTCCGCGGCGATCGCCAGCACCCAGGGCAGGGCCATGACGGCGCTGAAGTGCGCGAACGTCAGGCCCGCGGTGGTGAAGGCCAGCAGGTTGGTCAGATTGGAGACCGGCAGCAGCAGCGATGCGGTGTTGGCCAGGTGCGCGGTCGCGTACGCATGCGGCCGGGACGGGATGCCGAGGGTGCGCGCCGTGGCCAGCACCACCGGCGTCAGCAGTACGACGGTGGCGTCCAGGCTGAGCACGGCGGTAGTGCCCGCCGCGATGGCGAACACGGTGCCCAGCAGCCGCTGCGGCTCGCCGGCACTGCGCCGGGCCATCGCCACCCCCGCGGCGTGGAACAGGCCCTCGTCGTCGCACAGCTTGGCCAGCACCAGGACCGCCGCGAGGAACGCGACGACGGGGAGCAGTTCCTCGACCTCGGCTAGGGCGTCGCGCAGCGAGACCACCCCGAGGGCGATCAGCAGCGCTGCGGCGGGTACGGCGGCGACGGCCTCCGGCCAACCCCTCGGCCGGAACATGGCGAACGCCAGTACGGCGGCCAGCGCCACCAGCGCCAAGGTCAGATCCACGGGTCAGCTGATTCCCACGGCATTGGAAAGTGAAACGGCACACCGTCTTCGGCCGCGAGCCGGGAGAGCACCCGGACCGAGGCATCGAGATCGTCGACCGCATACGGCAGCGCGCGCAACGACCGGTGTAGCGGCCGGAAGAAGTCGTCCCAGTGAATCAGGACGACCCGCCGCGCACCGAGGGTGCGCACGGTCTCGGTCCAGTAGCCGATCAGGTAGCGCTCGGGTTGGAGGCCGAGCTGCCCGACGCCGAGATACACGACGTCGGCACGTTGCCCGCGCAGGGCGCCGGGGACGAAGCCCGCGCTGCCGACGACGAGCAGTCGCCGCCCGGTCGGGCGGTGCGCGATGACCGTCGACCACGCTTCACCGCATCGGTAGGCCGATGCCTTCACCGGCGGTACGACGGGGCCGGTGATGTCACCGGGGAAGCGGTCGGGAGGGCAGTGGTGACCGACGATCGGGGTGACGTCGTAGGGGCCGAGGGCCACCGGCTCGCCGGGGGTCACGACGACGATCTGGTCGTCGGTCAGCCCGGCGCCCCTGCCGAGGTGGGCCACGGATTGGCCGCCCACCAGCTTGGCGCCCGTCCGCTGTGCGACCACGGCCGAGTCCATCGCGTGGTCGTAGTGGGTGTGGACGGGCAGGACGGCCTCGAGCCGGTCGACGCCGAGGTGGGCGAGGCAGCCGTCGATGCGGGGGACCGAGGGGGCCAGCTTTCGCATTCCTACGGTGAGCAGCGACGGGCGGGAGAAGAAGCCGTCGGTCAGCACGGCCGAGTGCCCGTCGTCGATCAGCAGGGTGGTGACGCCTGCCCACGTCACCCGCAGCGGCGACTGCGGGGTGGCGGCGGGCTGGTCGAAGTGCGCGCGGTAGTCGCCGAGATCGGGCCGCCCGAGGCGCGCCCGCATCAGGCGAACGCCCGCAGTGTCACGCCCGACGCGGTCAACCGGTCGCGGACGGCCGTGGCGATGCGCACGGCGCCTGGCGAATCTCCGTGCACGCAGATGGATTCCGCGACGATGGGGATCGTCGAGCCGTCGACGGCGCGGACCACGCCGTCGTGCACCATCGAAGCCACCCGGTCGGCGATCTCGTCGGCGTCACCCAGCACGGCGCCGGGCTCGCGGCGGGAGACGAGCTGGCCGTCGGGGTGGTAGGCACGGTCGGCGAACGCCTCGGGGACGGTGCGCAAGCCGAGGTGCCCGGCGGCGGCGAAGAAAGCCGAGCCGGCCAGGCCGAGGACCGGCAGGTCCGGGTCGACCGCCTGCACGGCATCTGCGACGGCAGCGGCCTGATAGTGGTCGGTGACGATCGTGTTGTACAGCGCCCCATGGGGTTTGACGTAGCCGACCGTCGAACCCGAGGCTGTCGCAAGGGCTTTCAATGCACCGATCTGATAGATCACGTCGGCGGTGAGGTCCTCGGCCGCCATGTCGATGTAGCGGCGACCGAAGCCGGCCAGGTCGCGGTAACTCACCTGCGCGCCGATGCCGACCCCGCGCGCCGCGGCGGCCGCGCAGACGCGCAACAGTCCGGCGGGATCGCCCGCATGGAAGCCACATGCCACGTTGGCGCTGGTGACGACGTCGAGCATGGCGTCGTCGTCACCGAGTCGCCACACTCCGAAACCCTCGCCGAGGTCGGCGTTCAGGTCGACGATCGGCGAGGACACGGCGGCAAGCCTACGGCCGAGGCGGGGGACCGGCGACCGAGGGCCCGCCGCGGGTACGTTCGGTGTCGTGCGCAGCGAGGTACTGGTCACCGCAACCGAACTCGAGCAGCTCGTCGCCCGCGGCGGGCCGCTGACGATCCTGGACGTTCGCTGGCAGTTGGCGAAGCCCGACGGTCGCGCCGACTACCGGGCCGGTCACGTTCCCGGCGCCGTCTACGTCTCGCTCGACGAGGAGCTGACCGATCACGGCGTGAGCGGCCGCGGCCGGCATCCGCTGCCGTCCGGGCCGGCCGTGCAGGCCGCGGCGCGCCGGTGGGGGATCGGCGCCGCGGACACCGTGATCGTCTACGACGACTGGAATCGCGCGGGCTCGGCGCGCGCGTGGTGGGTGCTTCGGACCGCGGGCCTGCCCGACGTCCGCATCCTCGACGGCGGATTGCCGGCGTGGACGGCGGCCGGCGGTGCGCTGGAGACCGGTGACGCCACCCCCGAACCAGGTGACGTCGCCGTCGCGCACGATGACCTCTACGCGGGTGCGATGCCGACGCTGAGTGCGGAGGAGGCGGCGGGACTGGGGGCCCGATTGCTCGATGCCCGGGCGCCCGAGCGCTTCCGCGGCGACGTCGAGCCCGTCGACCCGGTGGCCGGGCACATCCCCGGCGCCGTGAACGTGCCGAGCACCGCGCTGCTGGCCGCCGATGGCACCTTCCTGCCCGATGCCGACCTGATCCGCGCGCTGGCCGGTGTCGACGGTGCCTACTGCGGGTCGGGCGTCACCGCCGCCGTTGCGGTCGCGGCGCTGGCTGCGATCGGGGTGGACGCGGCGCTGTTTCCCGGCTCCTGGTCGCAGTGGTCGGCGGAACCGGGCCGGGCCATCGCTACCGGCGGCTGACGCGGCGGCCGCCGACCGCCCAGCACAGCAGGAAGATCGTGAACGATATCGTCGTCACGAACACCGACACCGGAACCCCGGGGGCCAGCGACAGCAGGATGCCGCCGACGGCGGACACCTCGGCGAACACCACCGATGCCACGATCGTGGTGGCCGGCGCGGTGAACACTCGGGCGGCCGCTGCGGCTGGCGTGATCAGCAGCGACATCACCAGCAGCGCGCCGACGATCTGGACGCCCTGGGCGGCGGCGACGCCGACCAGGGCGGCGAAGACGATGCCCAGCGCGCGAACCGGGACGCCGCGGCCGGCCGCGACCTCGGGGTCGACGGTCGCGAACAGCAGCGGCCGGTAGCTGACGGCCAGGACCACCACCACCAGCACCGTGATCACCGTCAGCAGGGCCAGGCCCGAGTAGCCGACGCCGACGATCTGTCCGGTCAGCAGCGCGAAGCTGGTGCCCGTGCGCCCGGGGTAGAGGTGGATGAAGAGCACGGCCAGACCCAGTCCGAACGCGAGGACGACGCCAATCGCCGAGTCGCGTTCGCGGGCGCGCTGGCCGAGGAAGCCGAAGAGTATTGCGGCGAGCGCACTTCCGACGAGCGCGCCCAACCCGACGTTGAAACCCGTCAGCAGGGCGAAGGACGCACCCGTCAGCGACAGCTCGCTGGAGCCGTGCACCGCGAAGGACATCTGGCGCATGACGATGAACGGTCCGATCAGCCCGGCCAGCAGCGCGAGCAGCGCCGCGGCGATCAGGGCCTGCTGGACGAAGTCGCGCCCCAGCAGGTCGGCGGTGACGTCGAACGCGAAGAGATGGGCCAGCAGATCGGTCAGGCGATCAGACATGGTGGTGTCCGCTGGAGTGGTCGGAATGGTCGAGCGGCGTCTCGCCGTGCTCGCCGACCACCACGTACTGTTCGCCGATCTTGGCGACCTGGATGTCGGCCCGGTACAGCTCCGAAAGCGTCTCCGACGTCATCACGTCGGCCACCGTGCCGACGCGGAAGCGGCCGTCGACGAGGTAGAGCACCCGGTCGACGTATGGCAGCACTGGGTTGACCTCGTGCGTGACGAACAGGACGGCGGTGCCCGACTCCCGGCGCCGCTGATCGATCAGCGAGGAGATCAGCCGGGCATTGCCCGGATCGAGGTTCAGCAGGGGCTCATCACACAACAGCAGCGCGGGGTCGGTGGCCAGGGCCTGGGCGATGCGGATGCGCTGCAGCTCGCCGCCGGACATCAGCCCGACCGGTACCGCGCTCAGGTGCAGACCGTTGACCTGTTGCAGTGCGTGCGTGACGACGGCGCGCTTGGCTGCTCGCTGTCGCGGACTGGTGATGCCCCACCGGTGTCCGTCGTAGCCGAGTCCGACCAGGTCGCGTCCGCGCAGGGTCAGGCCACCGTCCATCGAACGGTGTTGGGGCACATAGCCGATGCCGCCCCCGACGTCGGCGCTGCCCGCGCTGAGCGGCACCTGTCCGAGCAGCACCTTGAGCAGCGAGGTCTTTCCGGTGCCATTGGGCCCGAGTACCGCGAGGAACTCGCCTGCCCGCACCGTCAGGTCGAGGTGGTCCCACAGGACGCGGCCACCAAAGGCCAATCTGGCCCCCGCCAGTTCGACTACGGGGCGAGGGTCAGAGGTCACGGCTATCCATCATCGCGTCACGGCGGGCGCGCGGTCCAACTGGTCGGCGAACTCCTGGACCGTCGCGCGCTGCCAGCCGAGGTAGTCCAGCCCGTTCTGCAGGGTCTCGGCGACCGTGATCACCGGTACTCCCGCAGCGCCCGCCGCGTCCTTGATCTGGTTCGTCACGGGCGTCTCGGTCTGCTTGTTGAGGACTACCGCCGACACCTGGTGGCCGTCGATCAGGTCGAGCATGGCCGCGACGTCGGCCGGCGAGGGGTCGTCGCCCTCTTCGACGGCGCTCGCGAACTTCTCCGGGGTGCGATCGGCGATGCCGGCGGCGGCCAGCAGGTAGTGGGCGACGGGTTCGGTCGCGACCACGGCCGCGCCGGGGTGCTTGAGTCCGATCGCGCGTTCGGACTCCGCGATCGCGTCGGCCTGGACCCCGAAGGCGGTGGCGTTGGCACGGTAGGAGCCCGCATTGGCGGGGTCGTCGGTGGCGAGGTGCTCGGCGATGGCCGTTGCGACCGCCTTGGCCGTGGCGAGGTCGTAGAACACGTGCTCGTTGGCGGGTTGACCGTCGGGCGGGGCGGGCGTCAGCGCGTAGGCGTCGACGGTGGTGACGCCCTGGTGGGCGAGCAGGACGTCGTCGGCCCACTGGTCGTAGTGGCCGCCGTTGTAGACGACCAGTGTCGCGTCGGCCATCGCCGCGGCATCCGATGGCGTCGCCTCGTAGGAGTGCGGGTCGTCGGTGGCGCTGGTCAGGATGGAACGGACCGTCGCGTGGTCGCCCGCGACGGCGGCCGCGACGCTGCCCCAGACGTCGGTCGAGGCGATCACCGTCGGTGGGCCGGACCGGTCCGGGGTCGGCGAGGTCGTGCAGGCCGCAGCGCAGAACGCGATCAGGGTGGCTCCGAGCGTCAGCGCGGACTTGGCCAGGTGGCGACGTGGCACGTTGATTACTCTCCAGTAGTAATGAAAACCATTTCTAATTAAACTCTAAGGGATGGTGGACCGGCGCACCAACCGGGGCTCGCGGGGGTGGCGAGCCGCAGAACCCTAGGGAAATCCCCGATTCGCTCGCCGAGCGAGGTTGCCATGATCTAGGTGGACTACTTCGAGGGGTCGACGGCAAGGGGTAGGCGCTCTGATCGATGCGACGCCGGACCCGTCCTCGGATTCGTCCATGGTCGCGAGTTCGGATCGGGGGGATCCGGACTCGAAGACGGAGCTCGGGGTGGTGTCGTCTGGGGGGTCGACGCCATCCACGGGGGGCGAGCTCCGTCGAAGCCGGGTCGGGGTCTGGCGCCGCGGTGTCGGGCTCCGACTCGGCGTCCACCACCACCCGGTCGAGCGAGGCGACGAGTGAACCCGTCCCCGGTGTGGTGGTGCGCAGCTCCGGCGACCGTGCCGCGCTGCCCGGACACCCCTGCCGACTCGGGCCTTCGCCGGAGACTCCGCGGACGTCGAGCACCGTGCCTGCCGCTGCGCTGACCTCGACGGTCCGCACCGGGCCCATCGACGTCGTGAAGTGGGCCGAGTCCGCTAGCGTCATCAAGCATGCCCAGAGGTCCTGCGCCACGACGGCGCGCCACCCTGGCCTCGTTGGCCGCCGAACTCAAGGTCTCGCGAACCACGATCTCCAACGCCTACAACCGGCCTGACCAGCTCTCTGCCGACCTCCGCGAGCGGATTCTGGACACCGCCAGGCGCATGGGATACCCCGGACCCGATCCAGTAGCGCGCTCGCTGCGCACCCGACGGGCCGGCGCGGTGGGTCTGATCGTCACCGAGCCGCTCAACTATTCGTTCCGCGACCCTGCCGCACTCGACTTCGTCGCCGGGCTGGCCGAGTCGTGTGAGGAGGCGGGCCAGGGGCTGCTGTTGGTCGCCGCGGGGCCGAATCGCGCCGTGAGCGACGGCACCGCCGCGGTGCTGTCGGCGGGTGTCGACGGCTTCGTCGTCTACTCGACCTCCGACGACGATCCCTACCTTCAGGTGGTCGCGCAGCGCGCACTTCCCCTGGTCGTCGTCGACCAGCCCAGGGACGTGCCCGGTGCGTCTCGGGTGGGCATCGACGACCGCGCCGCGATGCGCAGCGTCGCCGAATACGTGATCGGACTTGGCCACGTGGACATCGGGCTGCTCACCATGCGACTGGGCCGCGACTGGCCGCATGACGGCACCAAGCCGGCGGTCGCCGATCGTCAGCGCATCCAGACCCCGCACTTCCACGTCCAGCGCGAGCGCATCCGCGGCGTTCACGATGCGATGAAGGCCGCTGGGCTGCAACCGGATTCGCTGACGGTGGTGGAGAGCCACGAGCATCTGCCGACCTCCGGCGGCGCGGCCGCGCAGGTGGCCCTCGAGGTCAACCCGCGGATCACGGCCTTGATGTGCACCGCCGACGTGCTTGCCCTGTCGGCGATGGATTACCTACGTGCGCACGGCATCTACGTGCCGGGGCAGATGACGGTGACAGGTTTCGACGGCGTGCCCGACGCGCTGGCCCGCGGACTGACGACGGTCAAGCAACCCGGCGTCGAGAAGGGGCGCCGCGCCGGGTACCTGCTGCACAACCCGCCGCGTTCGGGTCTGCCCGAGATCGAGATCCTCGGGACCGAGCTGGTGCGCGGCCGCACCGCGGGTCCGCCCGTCTAACCGACTCCGCGGCGGGCATCCCGCAGGTGAGCCAGGACCTCGGCGACTTCCTCAGGCGAGGAAACACGGTACGCCGCAAGCGATTCCCCTGGCCCGACCTTGACCCCGACGTCGCCGTCGCGCATTCGCCGGAACGCCTTTTCGTCGGTGACGTCGTCACCGAGGAACACCACCGCGGTGGCCGACGTCTGGTCCCGAAGGATGTCGACGGCCTCGCCCTTGTCGGTGGAGACGACGGCGAACTCGAGCACGGCCTTGCCCTCGGTGGCGTGGGCGTCCCACTCCTGCGACACCTCGCGCGCCTCGGCGAGCGCGGCCTCGCCGTCGGCGGGGGACGCGTTGCGCACGTGGATCGCTGCGCTGGCGAGCTTGGTCTCGACGGTCACGCCAGGCCGGCCCTCGGCGATCGCGTCGAGCGCGGCGATGATCCTGGCCAGCAGCGCCGCGTCGACGTGGTGGGCGAAGCCCGTGTCGAATTCGGCACCGTGGCTGCCGACGAGGTGCACCGTCGCAGGGGCTCCCGACAGCTCGCGCAGCACGCTCAATGCCCGGCCGGAGATCAGCGCGACCGCGGTGGCCGGGTACTGCGCCAGCTGAGTCAGGGCCGCGGCGGCCGCGGGCAGCGGGCGGGCATCGGCGGGATCGTTGACGATCGGCGCCAGCGTGCCGTCGAAGTCCGAGGCGACTAGCAGCCTGCTGGTGGCCGCGGCAGCGTCGAGGGCGCGGACCAGATCGGTGGGCAGCGAGGACCCCTGGTCGTCTGACCCTCGTGTCGGCACGCTCAGATCTTAGGGTGCTCCCCGTCGCCGATGAGCAGCCGCACGGCGAGGTCCAGTCGCTTGCTGACGTCGGTTGCCGACGCGCGGCGCGTCAGCCATGCCAGCAGGTTCGACAGCCAGACGTCGGAGATGACGCGGGCGATGTGGTACTGGTCCTCGGTGGGCTCGCCGTCGCTCATGGCGCGCGCGAACATCGAGTCCATCAGCTTGCCGACGTGATCGACTTCACCCGCCGCGGAGGCGTCGGCGAACACGAATGCCCGCGTCATGGCCTCGGTCAGCAGCGGGTTGCGCTGCATCGAGCGGTTCAGCTTGCCGACCATGACGTTGAGCCGCTGATACGGCGTGCCGCCGGTCAGCGAGGCCCGGTCGGTCTTGGCGTCGATGCGCTCGAACTCGCGCCCCAGGGCGGACACCAGCAGGTGCACCTTCGACGGGAAGTACCGGTAGAGGGTGCCCACTGCGACGTCGGCGCGCTCGGCGACCGCACGCATCTGAACAGCCTCGTAACCACCCTTGGACGCGATCGCGAGGGTGGCGTCGAGGATGCGCTTGCGACGTTCGCGCTGTGCTTCCGACCCGAGTTCGGATTCGGCGAGTACAGCCACGTTCGTCACCTTGCGGGGGCCGGTGGCCGAAACGGCCGCCGAACCGGACTTGGGGCTAGCTGACTCCCCTGATGACACCAACGAGCCGGACATGGGGCGGGCAGCTCCTTCGTAGTACGCAGTTGGTGAAAACGATACGCACGCGGATCAGAAATTTCCCACCTCCGTGCCCCCGGACAGTCGACGTGTGCTGCTGCGATGGCGGTCGACTTGACGCTGAAACGATGTCACCATTAGAACACGTTCTAGTGAGAAGCATGGCCTTCTCTCCAAGGCTGAGGAGGGGCCGACGATGGCTCATACGGGTGCGGTGTCGGCGACGATCACCGAAGAGCAGTTTGCTGCGCGGGAGTTGGTTCGCGGTTGGGGGGCCTCCTCCGGCGCGATCGCGGCGGTCCGCGCCGTCGAGCAGGGCGACCCGGATGCCTGGCGCCCGGTGTACGACGGCCTGGCCGAGCTCGGCATCTTCGGGGTCGCCGTGCCGGAGGAGCTCGGCGGCGCGGGGGCTGGTGTCGAGGACCTCTGCGTGATGATCGACGAGGCGGCCGCCGCCCTGGTGCCCGGCCCGGTGGCGACGACGGCGCTGGCGACGCTGGTCGTCACCGACGAGAAGACGCTCGACGCCCTGATCTCCGGCCGGCGCACCGCGGGCGTCGCGCTCGCGGCGGACATCGCGTTCGATGGGACCACCGCGACCGGTACGGCGAAGTTCGTGCTTGGCGGTCTGGTCGACGGGATCCTGGTGCTGCCCGCGGGACGGGACTGGATCTACGTCGATGCCAACGATCCCGGCGTGACGGTGCAGACCCTGGGCGCTACCGACTTCTCGCGTCCGCTGGCGAGTGTGGACCTGGCGTCGGCCCCGGCCACCAGGATCGACCTTCCCCACCAACGGGTCGTCGACCTCACGGCCACCGTGCTGGCGGCCGAGGCCGCCGGCCTGGCCCGCTGGTTCCTGGGCGTCGCCGCCGACTACGCCAAGGTGCGCGAGCAGTTCGGCAAGCCGATCGGCAGCTTCCAAGCGGTCAAGCACATGTGCGCCGAGATGCTGCTGCGGTCTCAGCAGATCGACGTCGCCGCTGCGGACGCCGCCGGCGCCGTCGCCGATGGGCAGCCCGACCAGCTGTCGATCGCCACCGCCGTCGCCTCGGCCATCGGCATCGAGGCGGCGAAGGTCAACGCGCGCGATTGCATCCAGGTGCTGGGTGGCATCGGCATCACCTGGGAGCACGACGCTCACCTCTTCCTGCGCCGGGCCTACGCCAACGCGCAGTTCCTCGGCGGTCGGGCGAAGTGGTTGCGCCGCAGCGCCAGTCTGACGCGCGACGGGGTCCGCCGGCACCTGCACGTCGACGTCACCGAAGCCGAGGACACACGTCCGGAGATCGCCGCGGCGGTCGCCACGATCGCCGCCTTGCCCGAGGACCAACGTCAGCCCGCGCTCGCCGAGACGGGTCTGATGGCCCCGCACTGGCCAAAGCCATACGGCCGCAGTGCATCTCCAGCCGAGCAGCTGGTCATCGATCAGGAACTCGCGGCGGCCGGCGTGGTGCGGCCCGACATCTCGATCGGGTGGTGGGCGGCCCCGACGATCCTCGAACACGGCACGCCCCAGCAGATCGAGCGCTTCATCCCTCCGACGCTGACCGGCGAGCTGTACTGGTGCCAGCTGTTCAGCGAGCCGGGTGCGGGTTCGGACCTTGCGTCCTTGCGCACCAAGGCAATTCGTGCCCAGGACGGAGGCCGGTCGGGCTGGAAGTTGACCGGCCAGAAGGTGTGGACCTCCAACGCCCACCGCGCGGACTGGGGCGTCTGCCTGGCGCGCACCAACCCCGACGCACCAAAGCATCGGGGCATCACCTACTTCCTGGTCGACATGCGCTCGCCGGGCATCGACATCCGTCCGCTGCGTGAGATCACCGGCGAGAACCTGTTCAACGAGGTCTTCTTCGACGACCTGTTCGTGCCCGACGACATGGTGGTCGGGCCCGTCGACGGCGGGTGGCCGCTGGCACGGACCACGCTGGCCAACGAACGCGTCGCGATGGCCTCGGGCGGTGCGCTCGACAAGGGCATGGAGCACCTCCTCGACGTCGTCGGCGACCACGAACTCGACGCCGCCGAGTCCGAGCGCCTCGGGGTGCTCATCGTGGCTGCACAGGTCGGAGCGTTGTTGGACCGGCTGATCGCGCAGCTGGCGGTCGGCGGTCGCGATCCGGGTGCGGCGTCGAGTGTGCGCAAGCTGATCGGCGTGCGATACCGGCAGTCGCTGGCCGAGGTCATCATGGAGTTCGGCGACGGCTCGGGCATCGTGGACTCGCCGGACGTGCGCTACTTCCTCAACACGCGGTGTCTGTCGATCGCCGGTGGTACCGAACAGATCCTGCTGACCGTGGCGGGAGAGCGACTGCTGGGGCTGCCGCGCTAGTTCCGTGCCTCAGGCGTAGGTGGTCTGGGCGCAGGCGTCCGGCGAGGTGAGATTCACGTTCGCGTAGACGATTTGGATGTGCGCGCACACGATGTAGTTGGAGTCGGTCCTCGGCTGGCCGGTGCTCCAGTCGACCGTGCGCGTGTTGCCGTGCAGTGTGAACTTCTCCGGCGGGCCACCGCCGAAGTACACCGTCGCGAACTCGACCGGCCCGATCGACTTGAACATCCGGGTGTTGGGGGCGTCGAAGTCGGAGTCCAGGTAGACCAGCCGATTCGACGTCCGCAGCGTGGTGGTCTGCTTGGCGTAGAAGTCGGGCGGGAACCCCGTCGGGCCGTCGGGGGTGAGGAAGTCCGCGGTCGTCGTGAAGTAGCACTGGTTGTCGGCCTTCACGCAGTTCGCCGTGGCGTGCATCTCGAGGGTGTTGACGTCGTCGACGGGAATCGAGGAGGTGGCCGTGTTCTCGGCCGCGACCGCGGGGGCGGCCGGGGTGAGGATGCCGAGCGTCAGCACCGTGGCCGACCCGGCCAAGAGACTTCCAGCCAACCGCTTCACAGGCTTCTCCCAAGGATTTCAGCGAATGCTAGCCCGTTGGTCATTCGTCGTAGGTGACTTCGACCGAATCGGACTTCGGCCTCGCCTGGCAAGCCAGGATCAAGCCCTCCTCGAGATCGGACGCCTCGAGGACGTCGTTGACCTCCATGTCCACGTCGCCGGTCTTGACCAGGACCGCGCAAGCGCCACAGTGTCCCTCGCGGCAGGAGAACGGCGCGTCGAGGCCCTTGTCGAGCAGGACGTCGAGCAGTTTCGCGCTGCGCGGCCAGCGCACCTGTTGGGTGGTCCCGTCGAGGGTGACCACCGCCGTCGCCGGTCCCGCGTCGTCGTCATCCTCGGTGATGACGACCGCAGCAAACGGATCGGACTCCAGTGACTTGAACACCTCGATGTGCACGCGCCCCGGCGCGGCCCCCGCCGCGAGCAGGGCCTGTTCGGCGGCGACCATGAACGGACCGGGGCCGCAGATGAAGGCCTCGCGGTCGGCGTGGGGTGCCACGAGACCGCCGAGGGCGGCTGCACCGGGCAACCCCTGCACGCTCTCGAGCCAGTGCACGACGGTGAGGCGATCCGGATGCTTGGCCGCCAGATCGCGCAGCGCGCCGGCGAAGATCACCGACTTCTCGTCGCGATTGGCGTAGATCAGCGTGACGTTGCCCGAGCCCTCCGACAGCGCGGACTTCAGGATGGCCATCATCGGGGTGATGCCGCTGCCCGCCGCCAGCAGCAGGAAGTCGGTGTCGAGGGTCTTTGGTACGAACGTGCCCGACGGGGCGAGGACGTGCAGGCGCATGCCGGCGTGGGCGTTGTCGCACAGCCAGTTGGACGCGTATCCCCCCGCGGTGCGCTTGACCGTGACGGTCAGGGCTTCGTCGGTGAAGGGTGAGCTGGACAGCGAGTAGCAGCGGGCCACCGAGCCGGTCCGGTCGCTGGGCACCCGCAGGGTGAGGAACTGGCCTGGGGCGTGGCGCAACCGCTCGGGCGGGATGGTCGGCCCGTCGGGGCCGTCGGGGACCTTGAAGACCAGCGAACGTGCGTCGGCGGTCTCGTCGACGACATCGGCCAGCTGCAGCTCGAGCACGTGGGTGCCGAGCGGCTCGTCCGTCACGATCGATCCTCCATCAGTCGAGAGCCTCCATGCCGCCGCACCGGGCCAAAACTAGAACAGGTTACAAAAACAGACTTTCGCAGGTCTAGCCGCCGTAGGGAAGCCATACTCGACACAAATCGTAACGTGTTCTAATCTTTGTCTAGATCCCCATATCGGCCCACACCGTCCGGAGGCACCCAGTGACGTCCATTGAACAACGAGACGTGCAGTCGGTACTAGCTGGCATCGACGATTTGCTTCCGCTGATCAGCAAGCGGGCCCAGGCCGCCGAGGATTTGCGCCGCATTCCCGACGAGACGATCGCCGACCTCGACGCCGCCGGCTTCTTCAAGCTGCTGCAGCCCGAGCAGTGGGGCGGCCTGCAGTGCGACCCGACCTTCTTCTACGAGGCGGTCCGCCGGCTCGGCAGCGCCTGCGGCTCGACCGGCTGGGTGAGCTCGATCATCGGGGTGCACAACTGGCACCTCGCCCTGTTCGATCAGCAAGCGCAGGAAGAGGTATGGGGCGAGGACCCGACGGTGCGGGTGTCGTCGTCGTATGCCCCGATGGGTGCGGGCGTCGTGGTGGACGGCGGCTACCTCGTCAGCGGCGCCTGGCAGTGGTCCTCCGGGTGTGACCACGCGACCTGGGCCTTCCTTGGCGGGCCGGTCATCAAGGACGGCAAGCCCGTCGACTTCGGCAGCTTCCTGATTCCTCGCAGCGAGTACCGGATCGACGACGTGTGGCACGTGGTCGGCCTGAAGGGCACCGGCAGCAACACCGTCGTCGTCAAGGACGTGTTCGTGCCCCGCCATCGGTTCCTGTCCTACAAGTCCATGAACGACCGCACCGCGGGCGGTCTGGCGAACAACACCGCACCGGTGTACAAGATGCCTTGGGGCACAATGCATCCCACCACCATCACCGCGCCCATCATGGGCATGGCCTACGGAGCCTATGACGCCCACGTCGAGCATCAGGGCAAGCGCGTGCGGGCCGCCTTCGCCGGCGAGAAGTCCAAGGACGATCCATTCGCCAAGGTGCGCATCGCCGAGGCCGCCAGTGACATCGATGCCGGCTGGCGTCAGCTGATCGGCAACGTCGGTGACGAGTACGCGCTACTCGAGGCGGGCAAGGAGATTCCGTTCGAGCTGCGGGCCCGGGCACGTCGCGACCAGGTGCGCGCCACGGCCCGCGCGATCTCGTCCATCGACCTGCTGTTCGAGGCGTCCGGTGCCACGGCGCTGGAGATCGACAAGCCGGTGCAACGCTTCTGGCGCGATGCCCACGCCGGCCGGGTGCACGCCGCCAACGAGCCGGAGCGGGCGTACCTGATCTTCGGAAACGAGGCGTTCGGCCTGCCGCCTGCGGACACGATGGTCTGATGACGTCGTTCGCCAAGGAAGTCGCGAACCAGCAGGAGGTCACCTTCGAGTCGACCTCTCGCTTCGCGCAGGTCCGCGAGGACATGCGGTTGCACTATCACGAAGCGGGCGTTGGCAATCCGCAGACCGTCGTGCTGCTGCACGGTGGCGGGCCGGGCGCTTCGAGCTGGTCGAACTTCTCGAAGAACATCGCAGTGCTGGCCCGTCACTTCCACGTGCTTGCCGTCGATCAGCCCGGCTACGGACTGTCGGACAAGCACACCGAACACGAGCAGTACAACCGCTATAGCGGCACTGCGCTGCTGAACCTGTTCGACCACCTCGGCATCGAACGCGCTGCGCTGGTGGGCAACTCGCTCGGCGGCGGCACCGCGGTGCGCTTCGCCCTCGACAATCCCAAGCGGGCCGGCCGGCTGGTGCTGATGGGTCCCGGCGGGCTGAGCGTTAACCTGTTCGCCCCGGATCCCACCGAGGGCGTCAAGTTGCTCGGCCGGTTCACCCAGCACCCGACGCGCGAGAACATGGAGAAGTTCCTGCGCATCATGGTCTACGACCAGAAGCTCGTCACCGAGGAACTGATCGACGAGCGCTTCGCGATCGCCAGCCAGCCCGAGTCGCTAGCCGCGGCCAGGGCGATGGGAAAGTCATTCGCGGGGGCCGACTTCGAGCTCGGCATGATGTGGCGTGACGTATACAAGCTGCGCCAGCCGACGCTGCTGATCTGGGGCCGGGAGGATCGGGTGAACCCGCTCGACGGCGCCCTGGTGGCGCTCAAGCAGATCCCCCGGGCCCAACTGCACGTCTTCGGCCAGTGTGGGCACTGGGCGCAACTGGAGAAGTTCGACGAGTTCAACGAGCTGACCGTCGACTTCCTGAGCGAGTCGAAGGAGGCACGCGCATGAGCATTCGGTCACTGGGATATCTGCGGCTCGAGGCCACCGACGTCGCGGCCTGGCGCGAGTACGCGCTCAAGGTGCTCGGCATGGTGGAGGGCAAGGGTGCCACCGATGGTGCGCTCTACCTGAGGATGGACGAATTCCCGGCCCGCCTGATCGTCGTCCCCGGTGAGCGGGACCGGTTGCTGCAGTCCGGTTGGGAGACCGCCAACGCCGAAGGGCTGCAGGACATCCGGAGCCGCCTGGACCTGGAGGGCACGCCGTACAAGGAGGCGACCGCCACCGAACTCGCCGACCGCAGAGTCGACGAGATGATCGTGTTCGACGACCCGTCCGGCAACACCCTGGAGGTGTTCCACGGTGTGGCACTCGAGCACCGCCGGGTCGTCAGCCCCTACGGGCACAAGTTCGTCACCGAGGAGCAGGGGCTGGGCCACGTGGTCCTGACCACCCGCGACGACGCCGAGTCGCTGCACTTCTACCGCGACGTGCTCGGCTTCAAACTGCGTGACTCGATGCGGCTGCCGCCGCAGCTCGTCGGCCGCGAGGCGGGCGATCCCCCGGCGTGGCTGCGATTCTTCGGGGTCAACCCGCGCCATCACAGTCTGGCGTTCATGCCGGGGGAGACGCCCAGCGGCATCGTGCACTTGATGATGGAGGTGGAGGGCAGCGACGACGTCGGCCTCTGCCTGGATCGCGCGCTGCGTCGCAAGGTGCCGATGTCGGCGACCCTTGGCCGGCACGTCAACGACAAGATGCTCTCGTTCTACATGAAGACCCCGGGCGGATTCGACGTCGAATTCGGTTGTGAGGGACTCGAAGTCGAGGACAACGGTTGGGTGGCACGAGAGAGCACCGCAGTCAGCCTGTGGGGCCACGACTTCAGCGTCGGCTTCAAGTAGGCATCCCGGCGATGAGTGCGCAGGCCATCGATTCGCGCACGTTCCGCCACGTGCTCGGCCAGTTCTGTACCGGCATCACCATCATCACCACCGTGCACGACGACGTGCCCGTCGGCTTCGCCTGCCAGTCGTTCGCCGCCCTGTCCCTCGACCCGCCCATGGTGCTGTTCTGCCCCACCAAGGTGTCCCGGTCATGGCAGGCGATCGAGGCCAGCGGGAAGTTCTGCGTCAACGTGCTGCACGAGAACCAGAAGGACGTGTCCGCGCGCTTCGGCTCCAGGGAGCCCGACAAGTTCGCCGGGGTCGACTGGAGTCCGTCGCCACTCGGTTCGCCGGTGATCGGCGGGACGCTCGCTCACATCGACTGCACGGTGGCCTCCGTGCACGACGGCGGCGACCACTTCGTGGTGTTCGGGGCGGTGCACTCCTTGTCGGAGGTGCCGAAGACCAAGCCGCGCCCGCTGCTGTTCTACCGCGGGGAGTACACCGGCATCGAGCCGGACAAGACGACGCCCGCGCAGTGGCGCGACGACCTCGACGCCTTCCTCACCTCCACCACCGCCGACACCTGGCTATAGCTCACCGGGCGGGGGGGAAACACACGCGTGTAATTCATCCACACTGTGCACAACCGCTGTGGATGAACGAAGTCTTGGCTGCTCAATCGATGTTCACAGCCGATCCAGCACGAATGTGCTGATTCGCGAGGCGATCTCGCGGTGGGTGACGTCATTGAGGATGTCGTGACCGCCGCCGGGGATCTCGACCAGCGACAGCGCCTCGATCTGCTCGGCGTAGGCCCGCACGGCGCCGACGGGGGCGATCGGATCGTTCTCGCCGTGCACCGCCAGCGCCGCCACGGTCAGGCCGGGCAGCCGCGCGCCGAGGCCGTCCCACACGCGGTCCAGCTCCCGCGCCAGTGGCCCGCCGTCGGCGTCGACGAAGGCCAGCGGATCGTTCTCGATGGCGTCGAGGTAGAAGGGATCGGCCGACAACTGGGTGGGGGCGATCTCGAACGTCGAGTCGGCGTCGACGAGCCCGGGCACCGGGACCAGTGGCGCGCCGGAGACCACTGCGGCGCGATAGGGGCCGGCAGCGGTCTGCGGGCCGTCCAGCAGTTTCCACAGCGTCGCCGCCGCGCCGAAGGAATGTCCCTGCGCGACGAACGGAAGGTCCGGCGTCTCGGCGGCCGCCAACTCGGCGAGGCGGTCGGCCAGGCCGATGCTGGCCTCCAGTGACCGGAAGTCACCCCGCTCGCCGGGGGTCAGGCCGTGGCCGAACTGGTCGACGGCCCACAGGTCGATGCCCGCCGCGTTGAGGGCGAAGCCGTAGCGGTGGTAGAGGCCCGTGTGCTCACCGAAGCCGTGCAGGAAGATGATTGCGGCCCGGGGGTTCTCGGCGGCCCAGTGGCGGTAGTACGCCCGGCCGTCTTCGGTGTCGAGGAATGGCATGTGCAGACTTCAGCAGGCGGGCGGACGTCCCGCAAGAATTCCACTCAGCGATCCTCGATGGTGTCGAGGATCAACTGGATCGTCTGCTCGGGCTGGTCCCAGTGCGGGAAGTGGCCGCAGTCGGAGAACCAGTGCAGGGTCGCGTCGGGGAAGAGCTGGATTGCCCGCCGGGCCTCGCTGGGTGGCGTCACGCGATCCTTGCGTCCCCACCCGATGACGACGCGTCCGGTGAGCGAGCCGGCCGGTGCGCCCTCCTGCTTGGGTCCGTGAACCAGCGCGTGCACGGCCGCGTCGAGGCTCGGCGACGAGGCGAAGTTGCGCAGCTCGCGCAGGACCAGGTCGCGGTCGAGCTTCCACGGCGCGGCCGAGAACTGCAGCAGCAGCGCGGTGCGACCGAGTGCCGTGCCCGTCACCGCGGGCAGGAGCGGTTGGATGCGCTTGACCAGGGCGAGCGAGGGCCCGACGGTCGCGCCGAAGATCTTGACCTGGCGATCGGTCCAGAATCCCCCGGGATCCAAGGCGACCACGTTGCCGCGGTGGCCGCGTCGCGCCAACTCCAGCGCCATCCGCGCGCCCATCGAACTCCCGACGACGTCGACGTCGCCCAGCTCGTGTTCGGCGATGAACCCCGAGACGGCATCGGTCAGGGTGGCCACCGTGACCTCGCCGGTGAGCGGCGGGGTCTGCCCGAAACCAGGGAGGTCGACCGCCAGCACGGTGCGGTGCCGGGCGAGGGCCGGGACGATCGGATCCCAGTTGCGCAGGTTGGAGATGCCGTGGACGAGCAGCAGTGGTTTTCCGGATCCGCTCTGGACGAAGTGCACGAGGGTCGGTTACCCGCCGGGTGTGCTCAGGAACCAATTCCCAGGAGCGCGTCGCGCTGGTCTGCCATCCGCGCCCGGATGGCCGCGGTCAGTGCGGCGACCTCGGGTCTGCGCAGGGTTTCGGTGCGCGCCACCAGCCAGTAGGTCAGCAGCAGGCCGACCTCGCCGGGCAGGACGCGCACCAGGTCGTCGTGCCGGTCGGCCATGAAGCACGGCAGCAGCCCCAGGCCGGCGGCCGCGCGCGTGGCCTCGACGTGGACGAAGACGTTGGTGGAGGTGACCGACTCCCGCATGCCGGGGGCGAAGGTCCTGGCCAGGTCGAGATCGTCGACCTGCAGCATCGAGTCGATGAAGTAGACCAGCGGGTGGCGGGCCAACTGGGCTCGCGAGGACGGTACGCCGTTGCGGTCCAGGTACTCACGGGAGCCGTAGAGGCCCAGGCGGTAGTCGCCGAGCCGGGCGGCCTCGGCGCGGTGGACCTGTGGTTCACCGACGACGACCTCGATGTCCAGTCCCGATCGGTGCTGGGTGGCCCGCCGCGTGGCGGCGACGATCTCGACGGTGACGCCGGGGTGGCGTTGCCGCACGCGAGCGGCCGCCGGGGCGGCGATGTAGGCGCTGAATCCGTCGGTGGCCGACATTCGCACCACGCCCTCCAGCTCCCGCGATCCGGCCGGTCCGGTCAGGGAACGCAGGGCGGCCTCGACGGCCTCGGCGGCTGCGAGCGCCTCCCTACCGAGCTCCGTGAGTTCCCACCCGCCGGCGGCGCGGGCCAGCAGCCTGCCCCCCACCGACTGTTCCAGCGCGGCGATGCGCCGGGAGATGGTGGTGTGGTTGAGGCCCAGTTCGTCGGCGGCGGTGACGAAGCGCCCGGAGCGGCCGACCGCCAGCAGGACCAGCAGGTCGTCGGCGCTGAGCTTGGGCGTCTCGGGCATATCTGCATTTTTGCAGAGCCGTGCTGCACCGTTGGCCATTGCGGTGTAAGTCGAGGTGCAGGAATACTCAGAACCGGGTGTGGGGCGCGTCACAATGCGTCTTTCGTGTGAGGCGTGGAGGGAGAGTCCGATGGGCAAACCGATTCCGACGGGGTTGCGACGGGTCGTCGCCGCCTCGATGGCGGGCACGGTCGTCGAGTGGTACGAGTTCTTCCTCTACGGCACCGCGGCCACGCTCGTGTTCAGCAAGGTCTTCTTCGCCCCGTCGACGAGCGACCTCGACGCCATCCTCGCGGCCTTCGTCACCTATGCGGTCGGCTTCATCGCCCGCCCGCTGGGCGGGGTGGTCTTCGGGCACTACGGCGACAAGTACGGCCGCAAGAAGCTGCTGCAGTTCAGCCTGCTGCTGGTCGGTGCCGCCACCTTCCTGATGGGCTGTCTTCCGACGTTCGGCCAGATCGGCTACTGGGCACCGGCGCTGCTGGTGACGCTGAGGTTCATCCAGGGATTCGCCGTCGGCGGGGAGTGGGGCGGAGCGGTCCTGCTGGTGGCCGAGCACAGCCCCAATCGAGAGCGCGGGTTCTGGGCCAGCTGGCCGCAAGCTGGGGTGCCGGCGGGCAACCTGCTCGCCACCATCGTGCTGCTGGTGCTCACCACGACGCTGTCGGACGCCGCGTTCCTGTCCTGGGGCTGGCGGGTGGCGTTCTGGCTGTCGGCCGTGGTGGTGCTCATCGGGTACTACATCAGGACCAAGGTGACCGACGCGCCGATCTTCGTCGAGGCCCAGCGCGAAGCCGAACGCGTCAAGGCCACGTCCTTCAGCGTGCTGGAGGTGCTCAAGCGGTACCCGCGGGGCGTCTTCACCGCGATGGGCCTGCGCTTTGGCGAGAACATCATGTACTACCTGGTCGTCACGTTCTCCATCACCTACCTCAAGGTGCAGGTTGGGGCCGACACCAGCTCGATCCTCTGGTACCTGCTCGTCGCGCACGCGGTGCACTTCGCGGTGATTCCGTTGGTGGGCAAGCTCGCCGACCACTTCGGCAGGCGCCCGGTGTACTTCACCGGTGCGGCGCTGGGTGCCACGTGGGGCTTCTTCGCCTTCCCGATGATGAACAGTGGCAACTACGTCGTCGTCACCGCGGCGGTCACCATCGGGCTGGTGATCCACGCCATCATGTACGCACCGCAGCCGGCCCTGATGGCCGAGATGTTCCCGACCAGGATGCGGTATTCCGGGGTGTCCCTTGGCTATCAGGTCACCTCGATCGTCGCGGGTTCGCTGGCGCCGATCATCGCGGTCAAGCTGCTCGAGGTCTATGACTCGTCGGTGCCGATTGCGCTGTACCTGGCGGCGGCGTGCGCGGTCACCCTGGTGGCGGTCGTGTTCAGTCGCGAGACCAAGGGCATCGACCTCAAGGCGCTCGACGTCGTCGACGCCGACGAGATCGATGCCGAGCGTCGGGCCGCGGTCGGATGAAGGACCTGAGCGGGCGCACCGCCCTCGTCACCGGCGGAGCCAGCGGCATCGGTGCGGCATGCGCAAGGGAACTCGCGGGCCGGGGTGCCGACGTGACCGTCGCCGACGTCGACGACGTGGCTGCCAAGTCGCTGGCCGAGGAGATCGGTGGAACTGCCTGGGCCGTAGATCTTCTCGACGTCGCCGGGCTGGAGGACCTACGGCTCGACTGCGACATCCTCGTCAACAACGCGGGCATTCAGACCGTGGCGGCCATCCCCGAGTTCGACCCGGGTCGCTTTCGTGCCATGCAGGCACTGATGGTGGAGGCGCCATTTCTGTTGATCCGCGCCGCGCTGCCGCACATGTACGACGAGGGCTTCGGCAGGGTCGTGAACGTCTCGTCGGTGCACGGGTTGCGGGCCTCGGAGTTCAAGGTCGCCTACGTCACCGCCAAGCACGCGCTCGAGGGACTGTCGAAGGTCACCGCGCTCGAAGGTGGTCCGAAGGGCGTGACCAGCAACTGCATCAATCCCGGTTACGTGCGAACGCCCTTGGTGACCAAGCAGATTGGCGATCAGGCGCACGCCCACGGCATTCCCGAGCAGCAGGTGCTCGAACAGATCCTGCTGTCGGAGAGTGCGATCAAGCGACTGGTCGAACCCGAGGAGGTGGCCTCGCTGGTCGGGTGGCTCGCATCGCCGAACGCGGGCATGGTGACCGGGGCGTCCTACACGATGGACGGCGGCTGGAGCGCGCGGTAGCGAGTCACCGCTGCGCGGTGAGCCAGGGCCCGAGGCGCGTCAACGCCTCGGCAATGTCGGTCGTGGCTCCGGCGAACGACATTCGCACGTACCCGCCACCGTGCACGGTGTCGAAGTCGATCCCGGGTGCAATCGCCACCCCGGTGTCGGCGAGCAGTCGGGCGCAGAAGTCCAGCGAGTCCGTCGAATACTCGGACACGTCGGCGTAGACGTAGAAGGCGCCATCGGCGGGGGCCAGCCGGGGGAGGCCGATCTCGGGAAGGCCGCGCAGCAGCATCTCGCGGTTGACGGCGTATCCCTCGACCAGCGCGTCGGCCTCGGCGATCGATTTCGGGTCGAAGGCCGCGACCGCCGCCAGCTGCGGAAGTGTCGGCGGGCAGATGGAGAAGTTGCCCGTCAACCGGTCGACCGCGCGATGCAGCGCAGGCGGCACCAGCAGCCATCCCAGCCGCCATCCGGTCATCGCGAAGTACTTCGAAAAGCTGTTCACCACAATGGCTTCGCGTGAGGTCTCCCACGCGCAACTGGTCTCAGGCGCACCCGGATACACCAGCCCGTGATAGATCTCGTCGCTCACCAGCTGAACACCCTGGGTCTCGCACCAGGTGGCGATCTCGGCCAGGTCACCCGCAGCGATGACGGTGCCGGTCGGATTGGCCGGACTGGCGAGCACCACGCCCCTGACCGGTGGCTCGATTGCCGCGATCATCTCGACCGTCGGCTGGAAGCGGGTATCGGGGCCGCACGGCAGCTCGACGACCTCGCAGCCCAGCGCCGCCAGGATGTTGCGGTAGCAGGGATAACCGGGGCTGGGGACGACGACGCGGTCGCCGACGTCGAAGCAGGCGAGGAAGGCGAGCAGGAAGCCGCCGGTCGAGCCCGTGGTGACGACGACGTCCTCAGGCTGGACGGTCACGCCGTAGCGTGCCAGATGGAAGTCCGCGATCGCCTCGCGCAGCTCCGGAATGCCTAGTGCGACGGTGTATCCCAAGTCATGCTCGGCCAGCGCGGTGGTCGCCGCGGCGCGGACTGGGGCGGGTGCCTGGGCGCTCGGTTGACCGGCGGACAGGTTGACCAGGTCACCATGGGTGCGCTGGCGCTCGGCGGCCGCGAGCCACACGTCCATCACGTAGAACGGCGGGATGCCGGCACGCAACGCGACGCGATCGCTCATGCCAGCCACGCTAGCGGGTCAGTGGAACCTTGATCACGCGGCGTGGTGCCCAGCGAGTCGGTCGCCGAGACGGATCTCGATACCGCTGGCCTTGATGGGGACCAGATCACCGAGGAGAGGCGGCGCCTTGGATCGGTGACGGTCACCGGTAGGAGTGATGAAGTCAGCGGTGTGCAGCCCATCGGCGTCACACCAGGTATGCACCCGCCAACCGGGAGCCTCCTTGGCGTAGTTGCAGGCCTCGCATTCCCCAAGGCCGTTCATCATGCTCGTCGGCCCACCGCGGGCATTGGGGGTGGCGTGGTCGGCGTGCCGGATCGGCGCGTCGCAGTAGGGGGTACGGCACGTGTCGTCGCGGACCGCGATGTAGCGGGCCATTCCCTTCGGGAACAACCGGGCTCTCGATTCCATCGCGATCAGCGCACCCGAGGTGGGGTGGCGGTACAGGCGGCGCACGGTGGCCCTGGAGCGTTCGTCGGTGGCGGCGTCGGCGGCCAGCCGGCAGGCGATCACGGCGGGGATCGGCCCATACCCCGGTACCCGCGCTGGGGCCGGGTCGCCACCGAGCAGCGTCTCATCGGTGATGACGAGTTCGACGGCGACTGGAGTCGCAACCTCGGCGGGTCGACCCGTGATGCGTTCGACCAGGGTGTCGGCCATGACCTGGCTCCGGCTGCGTCCGTCACCGTTGGCGGTTGCGGCCCTCGAGAGGCAGGCGTAGACCGAAACGCCCTGCGCCATCGGAAGAAGCGCCGTCACCCAGGTCATCGTGTCCGGTGCTGGTCTGATGCCGACGCGGCGCTCGGTCTCGGCGCGCGCCACACGGTCGACGACGGCACGAGGATCCAGTTCGTAGGCGATCGTCTTCGCATCGGCTTCGATCCGCTTGTCGCCCTTGCCTTCCAGGGCGCCTTGATCGGCGCACATCCTGACATCCAGTTCGCGGCGATCCTCGACGGTCAGGCAGGCCGACTCCCGCACGATCAGCGTGGCCCGCCATTCGGAGAGCAGCCCAGCCTTCAACGCGGCCAAGGTGTGGGGCATCTCGTGGACCAGTGCACGCGCGAAACCTAGGTGACGGCCCCCGCGGTGGGGTGAATCCCGGCGTGCCAGTGCGATCTCGCCGGCCAGGCCCTTGCCGCGCTTGGACGGGGGGACCCCGCGGGCGGTCTCGCGAGCGCGCCGCTTGCTGTCGAGCTCGGCGGTCAACACCGCCTGCTCGGCCGCGGCGGCCGACTTCGAGAGCTCGAGCGCAGAGATCCGCGAGATCAGCGCGGCTTCATCGCGCGCGCCGGCTTCGCCATCATCGAACATGAGTTCGATTCTGCCACGGACGACCGACAGGTCAGAGCACCTCGGACTCGAGCCGACGCAGATAGTCCCGCGGCGGCCCGAGCAGCTGGGCGCTGCCGTGCGCCCGCTTGAAGTAGAGCTGGATGTCGTACTCCCAGGTGATGGCGACACCACCGTGCATCTGGATGGCCTCGGCGGCGACGGCGCCGAATGCCTCGCTGGCCAGCACTCGGGCCAGGGCGGCCGAGCTGGGCGACGGCTCGGCGACCGCGTCGTCGACCACCGCCCGCGCCGACTGCACCAGGACGTAGAGATCGGCCATCCGATGCTTGAGCGCCTGGAAGCTGCCGATCGGGCGGCCGAACTGCACCCGCTCCTTCGTGTAGGCGACGGTCAGGTCGAGACACCTTGACGCAGCACCGATCTGTTCGGCCGCCAGCAGGATGGCGGCGAGGTCGGCGAGCCCCGGGTCCGGCCCGATCGCCGCGACGTCGCCGCCCGAGAGCCGGGCCAATCGCCGTGTCGGGTCCATCGTCACGACGGGGTCGACCGACACGTTGGTCCACCGGCTCAGGCGACCGTCCTCGGCGGTGACGACGACGTCGGCGACGTCACCGTTGAGCACGAAACCCGGATCGAAGACGACGGTGCCGATCGAGGTGCCCTCGGCCAGCCCCGCCAGGGCACCGGCGTCGGGCTCCTCGGCCGCCAGCAGCGCGAGCTCGGCGAGCGTCGTCCCCAGCAGGGGGGTGGGAACCAGGGCGCGCCCCAGCGTCTCGATGACGACGGCGGCGTCGGCCAATTCACCACCGGCCCCGCCCAGTTCCTCTGGGATGACGAGGGCGGCCGCACCGACCTGCTCGCACAGCAGCGTCCACAACGACTCGTCGTACCCGCGCTCGGACTCCATCGCACGCCGCACCGCCTCGGACGACGCGTGCTTCTCGACGATCGATGCGACGGTGTCGCGCAACATCTCCCGTTCTTCGCTCATGACGCCAAGGCCTCCAGGACGCGACGGCGGTGCCACGTCGGGTCGCCCCAGGCCGACCGCAGCGCCTGCACCCGCAGTAGCAACAGCGACAGGTCGTGCTCCTGGGTGTAACCGATCGCGCCGTGCACCTGAAGTGAGGTCCGCGCGGCCAGCAGTGCGGCGTCACCGGCGGCGGCCTTGGCGGCACTGACGTCGCGGGCGGTGTTGGGGGATGCGTCCCCGAGTGAAAGGGCGGCACCGTAGACCAGCGGCCTGGCCAGGTCGACGGCGATGTGCACGTCGGCGAGCCGATGCTTGACGGCCTGGTACGAGCCGATGATGCGGCCGAACTGACTGCGCTGCTTGGCATACTCGACCGAGCCGTCGAGCATCGCCTGGGCGGCGCCGATCAGCTGCGCGGCGGTGGCGAGCGCACCGAACTCGAAAGCCGTTGCCGTGTCGGTCTTCTGCACGGCGCCGGAGCCGGTCACGTCGAAGAGCCGCCGGGCCGGGTCGACCGACCGATGCTGCTCGCCCGCGCGTCCGTCGCGGACCCCGCCATCGACGGCCAGCAGGATCAGCCCCGCCGTGTCGGCGTCCACGGCGCGGGGGACGTGCGGTGGCATCGCGACGGTGGCGACCAGCTCGCCAGAGGCCAGGGCCGCGCCGCGGTCGTCGCCGGCGAGCAGGATCGGCGCGACGGCGATCGACTCGGTCACAGGACCCGGTACGCCGAAGCGGCCAAGGCGCTCGGCTGCCACCACCAGGTCGACCGGATGGGCGCCGATGCCGTCGTAGTCCTCCGGCACGGCCAGCGCCGTCACCCCGAGGTCGGCCAGCGTGGCCCACACCTTGCGGCCGGGTCCGGTGTCACCGGTGGACCAGGCGCGAATGGCGGCGGGTACGTCGGCGGCGGTGAGTGCACCGTCGATGCTGGCGGCGAAGTCGCGTTGCGATGCGTCTAGATCAAAGTGCACGTTGAACTCTCATTTCGGCTCCCGAGGCAGACCCAGCAGTCGCTCGGCGATGATGTTGCGCTGAATCTCGTTGGTGCCGGCGTAGATCGGGCCGCCGAGCGCAAACAGCAGACCGTCGGTCCAGGCGTCGTCGGCGAGTTCGGCGTCGGCGCCGCGAAGATCGAGGGCGGTCTGGTGCAGGTCGACGTCGAGATCGGACCAGAACACCTTGGTCACCGACGACTCGGCGCCGAGCTCACCGCCGCCGGCCAGGCGCGTCACCGTGCCAAAGGTGTGCAACCGGTAGGCCTGGGCCTTGATCCACGCGTCGGCGACCCGATCGGCGTAGGCGGGGTCGCGGTGGGATTGCCATGCCGCGACCAGCCTCTCGGCGGGAGCCAGGAACCGGGCCGGGCTGCGCAGCGACATGCCGCGTTCATTGCTCGACGTGCTCATCGCCGCCCGCCAGCCGTCGTCGACCGCACCGATGACGTCGTCGTCCGGCACGAAGACGTCGTCGAGGAAGACCTCCCCGAAGCCGGTGTCACCGCCGAGCTGGGCTATCGGCCGCACCGTGACGCCCTCGGCCCGCAGATCGAACATGAAGTAGGTCAGGCCCTTGTGCCGCTGAGCAGCCGGGTCGGAGCGGAACAGCCCGAAGGCCCTGTCGCCGAACGGCGCCCGCGAACTCCAGATCTTCTGGCCGTTGAGCTTCCAGCCGCCATCGGTCCTGGTGGCCGTCGAGCGCAGCGATGCCAGGTCGCTGCCGGAGTCGGGCTCCGACCAGGCCTGCGCCCAGATCTCCTCACCGCTGGCCATCTTGGGCAGCACGCGCATCCGCTGCTCCTCGGTGCCGTGGGCGAACAGCGTGGGGCCCAGCATCGAGGTGCCGTTGGCGCTGGCGCGTCCCGGCGCTCCTGCGCGAAAGTACTCCTCTTCGAACACGATCCACTGCAGCAGTGTCGCGTCGCGACCGCCGTACTTCTGCGGCCAGGCGATCACCGACAGTCCGGCGTCGAACAGCACCCGGTCCCAGCGCCGGTGCTGCTCGAATCCCTCGGCGGTGTCGTAGGACTTCGTCGGGAAGTGCGACCGGTTGGCCGCCAGGAAGTCGCGGACTTCGGTGCGGAATCCCTCGGTGGCATCGTCGAACGTTAGATCCATCACTTCAGCTCTCGCAGTTGAGGTTTGAGTACTTTCCCGCCAGAGTTGCGGGGCAGCACGTCCAGGAAGACGACCGAGCGCGGGGTCTTGAAGTTGGCCAGGTGCTCGCGGGCGTGGGCGATCACCGTCGCCTCGTCGAGCTCGGAGCCAGGCTTGCGGACGACGAACGCCTTGCCAACCTCGCCGAGTCGCGCGTCGGGTACGCCGATCACGGCGCTGTCGGCGACCCCGTCCAGGCGCGCCAGCACCTGCTCGATCTCGGCCGGATAGACGTTGAACCCGCCGCAGATGTACATGTCCTTGAGGCGGTCGGTGATGCTCAGGTTGCCCCTGGCGTCGAGCCTTCCGACGTCACCGGTGTGCAGCCATCCATCGGCGTCGATGGCCGCCGCGGTCGCCTCGGGGTCGTCGAGATACCCCAGCATCACGTTCGGGCCGCGCAGCAGCACCTCGCCCTCATCGGCCCCGTCGATCCGCAACTCGAAGTCCGCGATCGGCCGGCCGCACGTCGTCGCGACCGTTACCGCGTCGTCGTCGGCCCGGCACATGGTGCCGAATCCGCTTGCCTCCGTGAGACCGTAGGCCGTCAGGACGATGTCGATGTCGAGTTCGCCCTGCATCCGCTCGATCAACACCACCGGCACTACGGCCGCGCCGGTTACCGCGAATCGCAATGAGGTTAGGTCGTAGTCGACGCGCTTGGGGTGGTCGAGCAGGGTCTGATAGATGGTGGGCGGGCCGGGCAGCACGGTGATGCGCTGGTCCTGTACCGCCTGCATGGCCTGCTCGGGATCGAAGGTGAGCTGCGGGATCAGCGTCGCGCCGGTCTGAAGGCACGCCAGGATCCCGGCCTTGTAGCCGAAGTTGTGGAAGAACGGGTTGATGCAGAGGTAGCGGTCGGCGCTGGTGAGCTCGCCGCAGGCGGCCCACGCGGCGGGGGCGTCGAGTGACTGCCGGTGCGCGCACAGCACGCCCTTGCTGCGCCCGGTGGTCCCGGAGGTGAACAGGACGTCCGACACGTCGTCCGGCGTGACCGCGGCGGCTCGCGCGTCGGCCGCATCGAGATCGGTTCCGCGCGCGATGAACTCGTCCCACGTGCCGTCGGACTCTTCGATCGGTACCCGCACCACGTGCCGCAGCGCGGGCAGTGCGGCCCGGTCGAGTTCGGCGGTCCGATCGGTGCCGAGGAAGCGGCCCATCCCGATCAGCAGCGGGGTTTGGGTGCGGGCGAGGATGTCGGTCGCCTCGCTGGCGGTGTAGCGCGTATTGAGCGGCACCACGACGGCGCCGGCGTAGTGGGTGGCCAGGCAGGCGACCACCCAGTGCCACGTGTTGGGGGACCAGATGGCGACGCGGTCACCGGCCTGCACGCCGAGGGTGATCATCGCCGCGGCGGCTCGTCGCACCTCGGTCCTCAGCTCGGCGTAGGTGAGGCTCCGGTCTTCGGTGACGAGTGCGGGATGGTCGGAGAATTCGTCGCTGATCCGGTCCAGGACCCCGGGAATGGTCCTCGGATGGGGCATCATCGACTCCCTCTAACAAAGCAAGTGCTTGGTAGGTTAGCCTACAGGGGTGATAGAGGTCCAGGAATTCCGGGCCGAGGTCCGGCAATGGCTCGCCGACAATCTGGTCGGCGAATTCGCGGCGCTGAAGGGTCTCGGCGGACCGGGTCGTGAGCATGAGGCGTTCGACGAACGTCGCGCGTGGAACCAGCATCTCGCCGCGGCCGGATTGACCTGCCTGGGCTGGCCCGAGGAACACGGCGGCCGTGGACTCTCGGTGGCCCACCGCGTCGCCTTCTACGAGGAGTACGCCCTCGCCAACGCCCCCGACAAGGTCAATCACCTGGGTGAGGAGCTGTTGGGCCCGACCCTCATTGCCTATGGCACGCCCGAGCAGCAGCAACGCTTTCTGCCGAGGATCCTCGACGTCACCGAGCTGTGGAGTCAGGGGTACTCCGAGCCGGGCGCGGGTAGCGACCTCGCCAACGTAGCCACGACCGCCGAGCTCGTCGGTGACGAATGGGTCATCAACGGACAGAAGGTGTGGACGTCGCTGGCGCACTGGGCGCAGTGGTGCTTCGTGATCGCGCGCACCGAGAGGGGCGCCAAGCGCCACGCCGGCCTGTCCTATCTGCTGGTGCCGCTGGACCAGCCCGGCGTCGAGATCCGCCCGATCGTCCAGCTGACCGGTGACTCCGAGTTCAACGAGGTCTTCTTCGACGACGCCCGTACTGACGCCTCCCTGGTGGTCGGTGAGCCGGGGGACGGCTGGCGCGTGGCGATGGGCACCCTCACCTTCGAGCGGGGCGTATCCACGCTCGGACAACAGATCCGCTATGCGCGTGAGCTTTCCGGCATCGTCGACCTCGCCAAGAACGCCGGGGCGATCGACGATCCGGTGATCCGGGAGAGACTGACCAGGTCGTGGGTGGGTCTGCAGCGGATGCGATCCTACGCGCTGGCGACGATGGACGTGGAGCGTCCCGGGCAGGACTCGGTGTCGAAGTTGTTGTGGGCCAACTGGCATCGCGAGCTCGGTGAGATCGCGATGGAGGTCCGGGGTAAGGCGGGGCTGCTGCTCGACGGTGGCGAATTCGACGAATGGCAACGGCTCTACCTGTTCTCGCGCTCGGACACCATCTACGGCGGTTCGAACGAGATTCAGCGCAACGTCATCTCCGAGCGCGTGCTCGGTCTGCCTCGAGAGGTGAAGGGCTAGTGGATCTTTCCATCGCACCGAAGGAAGTCGAGGGGCACGGGCTGCTCACGGGCAAGGTCGTCCTGGTGACGGCCGCTGCGGGCACGGGCATCGGATCGTCGGCGGCCCGGCGCGCGCTGGCCGAGGGGGCCGACGTCGTGGTGTCGGACTTCCACGAGCGGCGCCTCGGGGAGACCAGGGACGAGCTCGCCGGACTCGGCCTTGGTCGGGTCGAATCGGTGGTCTGCGACGTGACGTCCACCGCGGCCGTCGACGCACTGATCACCGACTCGGTGGCCTCGATGGGCCGGCTGGACGTCCTGATCAACAACGCCGGTCTCGGCGGGCAGACGCCGGTGATCGACATGACCGACGAGGAGTGGGATCGCGTCCTGAACGTGACGCTGACCTCCGTGATGCGGGCAACCCGGGCCGCGCTGCGGTACTTCCGCGATGCCGGGCACGGCGGCGTGATCGTCAACAACGCGAGCGTGCTCGGTTGGCGCGCGCAGCACTCGCAGTCTCACTATGCCGCGGCGAAGGCCGGGGTGATGGCGCTAACCCGTTGCAGCGCAATCGAAGCCGTCGAGTACGGGGTGCGGATCAATGCCGTGTCACCCAGCATCGCGCGGCACGAGTTCCTGGAGAAGACCAGCAGCTCGGAGCTGCTGGACCGGCTTGCCGGGGACGAGGCCTTCGGCCGGGCGGCCGAGCCGTGGGAGGTGGCGGCCACCATGGCGTTCCTCGCCAGCGATTACTCCAGCTACCTCACCGGTGAGGTAATTTCGGTCTCCAGTCAGCGCGCCTGACGTCCGGGTGGACCCACGACTGGCCAAGCAAGCGCTTGGTTGATACTCTCGTCTGGTGGACAGGGCGCTTCCGAGTCGCCGTGACGAGTTGCTCGACCTCGCCGCGGCGATGTTCGCCGAGCGCGGACTGCGGGCCACCACCGTCCGCGACATCGCCGATTCCGCGGGAATCCTCTCCGGCAGCCTCTATCACCACTTCAAGTCCAAGGAGCAGATGGTCGAGGAGGTGCTGCGGGACTTCCTCGATTGGTTGTTCGGCAGATACCAGGAGATCGTCGAGACCGAGACCGATCCGCTCAAGCGCGTCGAGGGTCTGTTCATGGCGTCGTTCGAGGCCATCGAGCACCGTCACGCCCAGGTCGTCATCTATCAGGATGAGGCCAAACGACTTTCATCGCTGCCGCAGTTCGGGTTCGTCGATGAGCGCAACCGTCAGCAGCGGACGATGTGGGTGGACATCCTCAAGCAGGGCGTCGCCGAAGGGCGCTTTCGGCCCGATCTGGACGTCGACCTCGTCTATCGCTTCATCCGGGACACCACCTGGGTGTCGGTCCGCTGGTACCAACCCGGTGGGCCTCTGACGGCCGAGCAGGTCGGGCGGCAATACCTCGCCATCGTTCTTGGCGGAATCACCACCGAAGGAGATTGATCATGGCGCAGGCGTACGTCATCGATGCCGTTCGCACCGCAGTCGGCAAGCGCAACGGATCGCTCGCGGGCGTTCATCCCGTCGACCTCGGGGCGGCTGCCTGGCGGGGGCTATTCGACCGCAACGACGTCGACCCCGGTGCCGTCACCGACGTGATCGCCGGCTGCGTCGACGCCATCGGCGGGCAGGCGGGCAACATCGCCCGGCTCTCCTGGCTGGCCGCCGGCTTCCCCGAAGAGGTGCCCGGTGTCACCGTCGACCGGCAGTGCGGTTCCAGTCAGCAGGCCATTTCCTTTGGCGCTCAAGCGATCATGTCCGGAACGGCGGACCTCATCGTGGCCGGTGGCATGCAGAACATGAGCCAGATTCCGATCAGCTCGGCAATGATCGTTGGCGAGCAGTTCGGCTTCACCTCGCCCACCAACGAGTCGAAGAGCTGGCTGCACCGCTACGGCGATCAGGAGATCTCGCAGTTCCGTGGCTCTGAGCTGATCGCGGAGCGGTGGAACATCTCCCGAGAGGAGATGGAGCAGTACGCCCTGACGAGTCACCAACGCGCGCAGGAGGCCATCCGCGCCGGCTACTTCGAGAACGAGATCATCCCCGTTCAGATCGATGGGGCGGGATTCGTCACCGACGAGGGTCCGCGGGACACCTCGCTGGAGAAGATGGCCGGCCTCAAGACCCTCGTCGAGGGTGGTCGGTTGACCGCGGCGATGGCCAGTCAGATCTCCGATGGCGCCAGCGCGGTGCTGCTTGCCTCCGAGCAGGCCGTCGCCGAGCACGGGTTGACGCCGCGCGCCCGCATCCATCACGTGAGCGCCCGCGGTGCGGACCCGGTGCTGATGCTGACCGGCCCCATCCCGGCGACGCAGTACGCGCTGGAGAAGACCGGCCTGTCGATCGACGACATCGACACCGTCGAGATCAACGAGGCCTTCGCCCCCGTGGTGATGGCGTGGCTGCAGGAGACCAAGGCCGACTACGCCAAGGTCAACCCGAGCGGTGGCGCGATCGCGCTGGGTCATCCGCTGGGAGCCACCGGCGCCAAGCTCTTCACGACGATGCTGAACACGCTGGAGCGCACGGGTGGTCGCTACGGCCTGCAGACGATGTGCGAGGGCGGCGGCACCGCGAACGTCACGATCATCGAGCGTCTCTAGCGCCGAGTGTGAATCTGGCGACGACTTCAGCCCAATCTCGTCGTCAGATTCACACTCGCGCTCGTGGATGAATGCCTGAGTGGCAGGCCATCTGGTCGGTGTCGGCCGCAAGGATGCGGCCATGACCGAACTCCCGTGGCCGTTCATCGGTGCCGAAGTCGTGGCGCGCGGCGCCATCTCCGAGCGTGCGATGCGGAAGTCCTTCGTCGCGCTCTATCCGGGTGTGTACGTGCCGCGCGGCATCGACCCGACCGCTCGTCAACGCGCCGTGGCGGCGTGGCTGTGGTCGGGACGACGCGGCGTCCTGGCTGGGTCGTCGGCGGCCGCGATGCTGGGCGTCAAGTGGATCGACGGTGCTCGACCGGCCGAGCTCATCCACGACAACCGCAGACCGCCGGAACTGCTCGTCGTACGGACCGAATCGCTTGCCGCAGAGGAGGTGCAGTGTGTCGGGGGGATGCGGGCCACCACGCCGGCCCGCACGGCTTTCGACATCGGGCGGCATACCGCGGCCCGGGTGCTGGCCGTGCAACGGCTCGACGCCCTTGCGAATGCGACCCGGCTGACAGTCGGCGACGTGCAACGCGTCGCCGCCCACCACCCGGGAGCGCGGGGCGCCCGGCGGCTGAGGAGCATCCTCCCGCTGGTCGACGGCGGCGCCGAGTCGCCGCAGGAGACAGTGGCCCGGCTGGCTCTCGTCGACGCGGGTCTGCCTCGCCCGCAAACCCAGTTTCGCGTCCTCGGCCGTTACGGCGAGTTCATTGCACGGCTCGACATGGCGTACGGCGAGTCGAAGGTGGGCATCGAGTACGACGGGGCGCAGCACTGGACCGATCCGGCGGTTCGGCAGCGTGACATCGACAAGCAGTTCGAGCTGGCCGCGCTGGGCTGGGTGATCATCCGTGTGAGCCGGGACCTCCTGCGGCACCGCCGGCCGACGTACGTGGCACGGGTCGAGGCGGCCTTGCGCGAGCGTGGCGCGGCCGTCCCCGCGATCGTGAAACTGGCGACGGATCATCGAGGTTTGGCGTCGTGAGATTCACACTCGCGCGGCTCAGTGGACGAGCGCCAAGCCGCCGAACGCCACGATCCAGCTGGCGAAGCTGCCCACCAGGAAGTACTCGGTGACGTCGTCGATGCCGACGCGTGTGGAGTCGCCCTTATCGCCGCGGTTGGCGCTGATCTCCGGGAACCGGATGATGCTCTTGGCCGCCACCACCGCCGACGCCATGGTCAGCTGCCCGGCCAGGCCCAGCCCGACGATCAGCACGCGCTCCATGGGTCCGAGCAGCCGGCCGCCCTTGAGCTGATCGGAGGCCTGAGGTTGGCCCGCCGGCCGCACGGCGCCCACCGATCCGAGCACCAGGCGCACCAGCTCATTGCCCGTCGCCAGTTGGGCCAGCATGACGCCGACGACCATCAGCAACCGGTTGGCGTCGGTGTCGACCGGTTGCCCGGCCCAGGTGAGCCAGCGGGCGATCGCCCCGTGGACGTCGGAGCCGAGGCCGGACGACAGGATCAACGCCACCGCAGCCCCGCCCAGCACCACCAGGGGCGTGACGTGTCGCTGCCCGGTCCGCTCGACGCGATCGCACAGCAGCAACCACGCGACGCCGGCCGCCGCCGCGCCGACGAGCAGGACGACGTCACCGGCGTGCCACAGCCCACCGAGCAGCGCACACGCCACGACCGTCGCGACGGCGACCACCGGGGCCACCCACCGGTTGTCCGCCAGGCGACGGCACACGTCGCCGATCCCGACCGCGATCAGAAGCACGGCCAGCGCGCTCATCGGATCTCCGCCAGTCGCCGAGACGCCGCGACGATGAGGTCGAGCCCGTCGCGAGCCGAGCGCTGCGATACCGCCGACGCGCTGATTCCCTCCTCGGCGGCGAGTTCGCGTTTCGATCGCTGCTGCACGAGACCTCTCAGAATGCGGACGGACCTGTCATCGAGGGATCCAAGCAGATGGTCCCGACACATCAGGGCCGCGTTGATCGCCTCCGCCGGTGGACCGGCCGGGTCTGCCGTCCGATAGGAAGTGCGGACCAGCGCCAACGTCGCCTGCTGCTGGGTGGCCGCGGTCCACTCGATCGCCTCGCGCGCCGCCCACCATCCAGGCCCGTCCTGGATGCCCGAGTCGGCGTCGAGCACCGTGGTCTCGCCCCAGCCGATGCCGAAGCGGACGTCGATGCCTGGCGCGACCGCGAGCCGCAGCGTGAACGCGGCGGAGATCGCGGCCCCGACCGTGGGGTAGCTGCCCTGGAACTCGTCGCCGACCGTGAATGCTGGACGGTCGATGGCGCCGCCGGCGACGTCGGCGAGGGCCGCCGTCAGCCCGCGGTGCAGGGCGCGGCGGTCGGCGGAACTCCGCGACGCCACCACGTCACCGATCAACGTCGCCTTCGATGAAGGATCCGACTTCACCTTCTGCATATGAAGACTATAGCTTCATTAGCACCAGATGAAGTCCATGGCTTCAATCGGGCTCAGTCGACGACGTAGCTCTCGGCGGCGCGCAGATGGGCGACGGCCTCGGCCACGATCGCCGGAACCAGCTCTGCACACGACGGCAGATCGGTCAGGATGCCGGCGACCTGCCCCGACGCCAGCACGCCGGCGTCGGTGTTGCCCTCGACCAGGCCGGCCTTCAGCAGCATCGGCGTGTTCGCCGCCATGACGACCTGCGACCAGGTCAGTTCCCTGCCGTGTCGCATGGCCAGGCCATCCTTGACCATCGACGCCCACGTCATGCCCGACATCTTCTTGAACTTCTGGGCGTTCGACACCGCCGCCGCGAAACCCCGGGCCCGCGACCCACCTTCGAGTTTCTCGACGAGGCCGGTGCGCAACACGCGGTGTGGCATGCCGTCGACGCGCTTGGACACCACCGTGCCGTCGAGCGCGGCCTCCAGGTATCGCTGCTTGACGGCGTCGGGCACGGTGGAATCCGACGTCAATAGGAACCGGGTTCCCATGGCCACGCCGGCCGCGCCGTAGGACAGCGCCGCGGCCAATCCTCGGCCGTCGAAGAAGCCGCCCGCGGCCACGACGGGGATGTCCACCGCATCCAGTACCGACGGCAGCAGCAGGGTGGTCGCCACCGGACCGGTGTGACCGCCGCCCTCGCCGCCCTGCACGATCACCGCGTCGGCACCCCAGCCCGCCACCTTCTTGGCGTGCTTGGCGGCTCCGACCGACGGAATCACCACCACGCCGGCCTCCTTCAGCTTGGCGATCAGGTCCTGTTTGGGGGCTAGGGCGAAGGAGGCGACGCTGACTCCTTCGCGGATCAGGAGGTCGATGCGCTCACCCGCATCGCCGGCATCGGCCCGGATGTTGATGCCGAACGGCTTGTCGGTGGTCGCCTTGACCTTGGTGACGGCGGTCGCCAGCTCGTCGAGCGTCATCGTGGCCGAGGCGAGGATGCCAAGACCGCCGGCATTGGACGTGGCCGCCACGAGTCGCGCGCCCGCCACCCAACCCATGCCGGTCTGCACGACCGGATGGGTGATGCCGAGCAGCTCGGTCAACGGTGTCCGGAGCGCGCTCATGACCGTACTTCTCTGTCGCGCAGCGACTTCGGGTCGATCACGGTGCGGATCAGCTCGAGCTCGTCGGCGGTGGGCACCCGGGACTGCTCCGCCGACTCCAGATCGTGCACCTCGAAGGAGGTGTTCTCGGCGACCTGGTCGGGTTCGACCCCGGGGTGCAGAGACACCGCGCGCATCTGGTGCTCGGGTCCGTTGAAGTCGAACACGCCGAGATTGGACACCACGCGGTAGACGTCGACGAATCGGTACGCCGGATTGGCGGGATCGACCTTGTCCCAGCCGATCCCGGAGACGATGTCGACCCCGGTGCCGAACACCCGCTTGGAGTGGTTGCCCACCCAGTAGCTGGTGGCGTGGTTGATGCTGTTGCCTGGTGCACCGCGGACGCCGAACATCTGCCGGGTCGGGTGTTGCAGCGGCCCGAAGGCCGAGAGGTTCTGGTTGCCGTAGCGATCGATCTGGTTGGCGCCCATGACGACGTGGCGACGGCCCCATGCCAGCGTCTCGAAGACGCGCCCGAAGGGCATCCAGCCCTCGATGGCACCGGTGGCGCCCAGCGCGGGGGTGTCGGCCAGCAATCGGGCCTCACCGTCGGTCAGCAGGATGTCGGGGGAGAAGGTCAGCCGAGCCAGCCGCGCGCCGATCGACACCATGTTCGCCATCGGGCTGACCATGATCTCGCCGGCGTCGCGGAACAATTCGGCACACGCGACGGCGCACACCTCGGCGCGGGTCGGGGTCGTCACTTCGAGGCCTCCTGCTGCTCGGCGAATCGGCGCACGGCGGCCTGATAGTCGGCCTCGCTGCCCGAGAGGTAGGTGCCGACGAATTCGGCCCACGACTCATCGGAGGACGCAGCTTCGGCGTAGTGCCGTTGAAACTTCTCGTCACGCCGGTAATCGGGCTCGGCGGTGGTGAAGTGGGCGCCGCCCGGTGCCTCCACGACCGCATCGACCATCATCCGGTTCACCAACAGCGCCTGCGGCGGTACTGCCGCGACCAGCTCGTCGGTGGGTACGATGCGCTCGACCGACACGAAGCGCTTCTCGGCGGCCATGAGGAACAGGTCGTCGAAGTAGGGGTCGATCCCCGTGTAGGCCGCATTGCCCTGGGCGTCACCGAGATTCAGGTGGACGAAGGCGGCGTCGAGCGTCAGCGCCGGCATGGCGACGAGCTCCTCGAAGCCGTCCCCCGTCGGGTACGGCGAACGCACCGTCTTGAGCTCGTCACCCCAGAAGGCACGCACGTCGCTGCCGAGCCCGGCGCGGATCGGCAGGAACGGCAGCCGCTGTGCTGCCGCCTGCAGGCCGCACCGCACCATGCCCTCGTCCATCTCGCGCGACTCGATGGTTCCGGTGGTGCGGGCCTTGGCGAACCACGGGTCGTAGAACGGCGGCGAGTCCAAGGAGACGAAGCCGTAGTAGACGCGCTTGACCTTGGCCGCCGAACACAGCAGCCCGAGATCCGGCCCGCCGTAGGTGATTACCGTGAGGTCGGTGACACCGGTGCGCAGCAGTGCCCGGACGAAGGCCATTGGCTTGCGACGTGAGCCCCAACCCCCGAGGCCGATGGTCATGCCACTCTCGATCGATGAGACGGCCTCGTCCAAAGTTGTCGTCTTGTCGGTCATTCCCTGCCCTTCGAGGTCCCGGCGAAGGCATCCCGGTGTTCGTCGGCGACGCCCGCCAGATTGAGTTCGAACGTAAAACCCTGTTCCATGCGGTAACTGGCGTTCACCCGTTGCACGTCGATGAGGTTGAGTGCCTCCTTGGCGGCCCGGATCACCCGGGTATCCTTCACCGCGATGTCGCGGGCGACGCGCAGGGCGGCCTCGTCGAGCTCGGCCCGTGGCACCACCTCGTGCACCGAACCGAACTGATGCAGCGTCGCGGCGTCGACGGTGGCCGCGGTGAAGAACAACCGGCGCATCATGTGCTGGGGAACCAACCGGGACAGGTGGGTGGCCGCCCCGAGGGCGCCGCGCTCGACCTCGGGCAGACCGAACTTCGCGTCGTCGGAGGCGACGATCACGTCGGAGTTGCCGACCAGCCCGATCCCGCCGCCCACACAGAAGCCGTTGACGGCCGCGACGACGGGCACCTCGCACTCGTACACCGCTCGAAAGGCATGGAAACAACCGCGATTGGCGTCGATGAGGGCGGTGAACCCCTCGGTGTTCTGCATCTCCTTGATGTCGACGCCGGCATTGAAGCCGCGGCCCTCGGCGCGCAGGATCACGACGTGGGTGCTGCGGTCGCGACCGGCGGCGGTGATGGCGTCACCGAGTTCGAACCAGCCGCGCGACGGGATCGCGTTGACGGGCGGGTAGTCGACGGTGACCGAGACGATCCCCGGTTCGACGGTCTTGGTACTGATCGTCATGCGGATTCCTCAGCTCCTCCAGGGCCGGCTACCTAAGCAAGCACTTGCTTGGTACGCTAGCACAGTGACCGACGCGGCTGACATCAATCTTGGACTCGGAGGCCGGGTCGTCCTGGTGACCGGTGGCGTCCGAGGGGTCGGCGCCGGCATCAGTGCCGTCTTCGCAGGTCAGGGTGCCACCGTCGTGACGTGCGCGCGCCGTCCCGTCGACGGGCTGCCGTACGAATTCCTGGCTTGCGACGTCCGCGACGACGACTCCGTCGCCACGCTCGTCGACACCATCGTCGAGCGGCACGGACGGATCGACGTGGTGGTCAACAATGCGGGTGGTTCGCCCTACGTGCTGGCCGCCGATGCCTCGCCGAGGTTCAGCACCAAGATCGTCGAGCTCAATCTCCTTGCCCCGCTCTCGGTGTCGCAACACGCCAACGAGCACATGCAGAAGCAGACCGACGGCGGCTCGATCGTCAACGTGACCAGCGTCAGTGGACGCCGACCGACACCGGGGACCGCGGCCTACGGCGCGGCCAAGGCGGGGGTCGAGAGCCTGACCGCTACGCTCGCGGTCGAATGGGGACCGAAGGTGCGGGTGAACTCACTGGTCGTCGGGATGGTCGAGACCGAGCAGGCCGAGCTCTTCTACGGCGACGCCGAATCGATCGCCGCCATCTCGGCCAACGTGCCACTGGGCAGGCTCGCCAAACCGGCCGACGTCGGGTGGGCTGCCGCCTTCCTCGCCAGCGACGTGGCTTCCTACATCAGCGGCGCATCGCTGGAGGTCCACGGAGGCGGCGAACCGCCGCACTACCTCGCCACTACCAACGCAATCAAATAGTCAAGGGAGACAACGGACATGGGCTTGCTCGACGGCAGGGTGGTCATCGTCACCGGAGCGGGCGGCGGAATCGGTCGCGCGCATGCGCTGGCGTTCGCAGCCGAGGGCGCCCGCGTGGTGGTCAACGACATCGGCGTCGGGCTGGACGGTTCTCCTGCGGGTGGCGGCAGCGCCGCCCAGGGTGTCGTCGACGAGATCACCGCTGGCGGTGGCGAAGCCGTTACGAGTGGCGCCAACGTCGCCGACTGGGCCCAGGCCGAAGGCCTCGTCCAGACCGCGCTCGACAGCTTCGGCGCCTTGGACGTCCTGGTGAACAACGCCGGCATCGTCCGCGATCGGATGTTCGCCAACACCAGTGAGGAGGAATTCGACGCCGTCACCGCCGTGCACCTCAAGGGCCACTTCGCCACGATGAAGCATGCCGCGGCCTACTGGCGGGCGCAGTCCAAGGCGGGTCACTCCGTCGACGCCCGCATCATCAACACCAGCTCCGGTGCGGGCTTGCAAGGCAGTGTGGGACAAGCCAATTACAGCGCTGCCAAGGCCGGCATCGCCGCCCTGACGCTGGTCGCGGCGGCCGAGATGGGCCGCTACGGCGTCACCGTCAACGCGATCGCTCCGTCGGCACGTACCAGGATGACCGAGACGGTCTTCGCCGAGATGATGTCCACCCAGGACGCCGAATTCGACGCCATGGCGCCGGAGAACGTCTCGCCGCTGGTGGTGTGGCTGGGCAGCGCTGAGTCGCGCGACGTCACGGGCAAGGTCTTCGAGGTCGAAGGTGGGATCATCCGCGTCGCGGAGGGATGGGCGCACGGTCCGCAGATCGACAAGGGGGCCCGCTGGGATCCGGCCGAACTCGCTCCCGTCGTCACCGACCTGCTGGCCAAGGCGCGGCCGCCGGTGCCCGTGTACGGCGCCTAGCTCGACGAATCGCCGGTGAACACCGTCAGGCGGGATCGCAGATGACGACCGGGATGACCCGGTCGGTGTAGGAACGGTAGCTCTCGAAGTCCGGGTACATGGCGTCGAGTCTCGGCCAGTACTCGGCACGTTCGTCCTCGGTCGCGTCGCGCGCGGTGAGCGCGAGCACCTCGTCACCGACTTGAAAGGTGACCCGCGGATCGGCCACGAGATTCAGGTACCACGGCGGGTGCTTGTCGCGTCCACCCGACGATGCCACCAACACGACTCGGCCGCCCTCGCGCAGATAGAGCAGCGGCACCTCTCTTGGCTCTCCGGTCTTGCGGCCGGTGGTGGTCAGGATGCCGACGGCGGCGCCGCGCAGGAACTTGCCGCCGAGCTTGCCGCCCGACTTCTTGTAGACCCAGGTCTGGGCCCGTGACATCCACTTGATGACGACGTCGGTCGGCTTGGAGTTCAGTGCGCGTGGCGGGTTTGCCATGGTGCTGGACGCTACCTCTTGATGAAGGGCCGGATGCTGGCCCGGATGTGCTGGATCTGGCCGTCGGCGGTGAAGGTGAAGGTCTCGTCGACGTGCGCACACACCCGGCGGCCGGCGACCGAGGGCTTGGTGATGACGTCGAAGCGGGCTCGCAGTGCGGTGCCGACGACGGTGAAGTCGGGCACCGTCGTCGACTCGATGATGCGGTACTGCGGGCCGCGATTGAGGCTGCGGCGCAGGTGTTCTCCCGAGAATCCGGTCTTCACGCCGACCTCGATCCTGGTGCAGTCCGGCGCGAAGGGGACGTCGTCGGCCCGGTGATCGGCCAGCGCGCTGATGTATGCCTGGGCCGCGATGCGGCGAGCCTCGAATTCCCCGCTCTCCACCTCAGATGCGCTCGATGATGGTGCCCGTGGACAGTGCACCGCCGGCACACATCGTGATCAGCGCGGTGCTCTTGTCGGTGCGCTCGAGTTCGTGCAGCGCGGTCGTGATGAGCCGGGCGCCCGTGCTGCCGACCGGATGCCCCAGGGCGATCGCACCGCCGTTGACGTTGACCCGGTCCATGTCGGGCTCGTGCACCCGCGCCCAGGACAGCACCACTGATGCGAATGCCTCGTTGATCTCGACGAGGTCGATGTCGCCCATCTTCATGCCGGCCTTCTCCAGCACCTTGGCCGTGGACTGGACGGGGCCGTCGAGGTGGTAGTACGCCTCGGCGCCGACGTTGGCCTGGCTCACGATCCGGGCCCGCGGCGTGAAGCCCAGCGCCCTGGCCTTGTCCTCGTCCATCCACAGCACGGCCGCCGCTCCGTCGGAGATCTGCGACGACGTGCCTGCGGTGTGAATGCCGCCCTCCATCACCGGCTTCAGCGCAGCCAGGCCCTCGAGCGTGGTGTCGCGCAGACCCTGGTCGCGGGTGACGAGGGCTCGCTCGGCGGTGGGTTGCTTGTTCTCGTCCAGGACCGGAGCCTCGATCGGGGAGATCTCGCGGTCGAATCGTCCCTCGGCCCAGGCTACCTTTGCCTTGTGCTGCGAGGCGAAGCCGAACGCGTCGATCTCCTCACGGGTGATGCCGCGCCGCTTGGCAATTCGTTCGGCCGCGGTGAACTGGTCGGGCATGTCGATGTCCCAGGACGCCGCCCGGATGATCGAGCGGTCCGGTCCCGCGTTGGCGCCCAGCCCGACGCGACTCATGGCCTCGATCCCGCACGCGATGCCGATGTCGATGGCGCCACCGGCGATCAATCCGGCGATGAGGTGGTTGGCCTGCTGGGCGCTGCCGCACTGGCAGTCGACGGTGGTGGCGCCGACGTGCTCGGGCAATCCAGCGGTCAGCCAGCCGACGCGGGTGATGTTGTTGGACTGCTCACCGAACTGCGTGACGCAGCCGCCGATGAGCTGCTCGACGTCGCCCGCGTCGATGCCGGCCTTGTCCACGAGGGCCTTCTGCACCGCCCCAAGAAGCTCGGTGGCATGCAGCCCGGACAACCATCCCTTGCGCTTGCCGATGGGGCTGCGGGTGGCTTCGACGATGACAGGGTTACCCATCACGCCAGGCTAGAACACGTTTCATAAGTCTGACAAGCGACGATGCCACCACGCCTTTGATCTGCACCGGAGCCGTGTTTCAATGGCACTAGAACACGTTGCAATTAGGAGCGCATGCATGGCACCCCTCAACATCCCCAGTGACTTCGACTTCCTCGATCCGGACGTCAACCTCGCCGGCCTGCCGGTCGCGGAGCTCGCGGAGCTGCGCAAGTCCGAGCCGATCCACTGGGTCGACATCCCCGACGGCGCCGGCGGCTTCGAGGACCACGGCTACTGGCTGGTCACCAAGCACGCCGACGTCAAGGAAGTCTCCCGCCGCAGCGACGTCTTCTCCAGCTGGGAGAACGGCGCCATTCCCACGTGGCCCAAGGAGATGACGCGGGAGGCCGTCGAGTTGCAGCGCAGCGTCATGCTCAACATGGACGCACCGCACCACACCCGGCTGCGCAAGATCATCTCCCGCGGGTTCACCCCGAGGGCCATCGGGCGGCTCGAGGCGGAACTCGCCCAGCGCGCTCAGAACATCGCGAAGTCCGCGGCCGCGGAGGGCAGTGGCGACTTCGTCGAGCAGGTCTCTTGCGAGCTGCCCCTGCAGGCCATCGCCGGGCTGCTCGGCGTGCCGCAGGAGGACCGCGACAAGCTGTTTCGCTGGTCCAACGAGATGACCGGTGGCACCGATCCCGAGTACGCCGACGTCGATCCCGCGCAATCGTCGATGGAACTCATCATGTACGCCATGGCCATGGCCGACGAGCGGGGCAAGAACCCCACCGACGACATCGTGACCACGCTGATCCAAGCCGACGTCGAGGGCGAGAAGCTCTCCGACGACGAATTCGGGTTCTTCGTCATCATGCTTGCGGTCGCAGGCAACGAGACCACGCGCAACTCGATCACCCACGGGATGATCGCGATGGCCGACAACCCCGAGCAGTGGGAGCTGTTCAAGCGGGAACGGCCGTCGACCACGGCCGACGAGATCATCCGCTGGGCCACCCCGGTATCGGCCTTCCAGCGCACTGCCAAGGAGGACACCGAGCTCGCGGGCGTGCCGATCAAGAGGGGTCAGCGGCTGGTGATGTCCTACCGCTCGGCCAACTTCGACGAAGACGTCTTCGCCGACCCCCACCGTTTCGACATCCTGCGAGATCCGAACCCGCACGTCGGTTTCGGCGGCACCGGAGCGCACTTCTGCATCGGTGCCAATCTCGCCCGCATGACCATCAACCTCATCTTCAACGCGGTCGCCGACCACATGCCCGATCTCAAGCCCGTTGGCGAGCCCGAGCGGCTACGGTCGGGGTGGCTGAACGGGATCAAGCACTGGCAGGTCGACTACTCCGGCGCAAGCGCCTGAGCCGCAATCGAATCAAGGAGGATTCGGGTGGACTTCAGTCCAGACGAAGGGCAGCAGGCCGTCGCCGACGTGGTGACGTCTGCACTCGAGCGCAACGACGGCTGGGACGCCCTCGTCGCCGGTGGCGTGATCGCCTTCGGACTGCCGGAGCGTCTCGGCGGTGATGGGCTGGGACTTCCCGAGATCACCACGGCGCTGACCGAGATCGGACGCCACGGCACCGTGAGCCCCGCACTGGCGACGCTCGGGCTCGGACTCCTGCCGCTGCTGGACTTGGCCTCAGACGAACAGCAGGACCGCTTCCTGGCCGGAGTCGCCGGGGGCGGTGTGTTGAGCGCCGCGCTCAACGAGCCGGGTTCGGCGTTGCCCGACCGGCCGCGGACGACGCTGTCGGAGGGCCGGCTGTCGGGTACCAAGATCGGCGTTCCCTTTGCCGAACAAGCGGATTGGCTCGTCGTCACCACCAGCGACGGTGTCGTCGTGGTCTCGCCGACCGCCGACGGAGTGACGCTGACCAAGACTCCGTCGTCGAATCACTCCGACGAGTACGTGGTCGAGTTCGCCGACGTCGCGGTGCCCGACTCCGACGTGCTCGGGGGTGCCCAGCCGCACCGGGTGAACCAGCTGGCGCTCGCAGCAATCGGTGCATTCGCCGCGGGACTCGTCGCCGGTGCGCTCCGGCTGACCGCCGACTACGTGGCCAAGCGTGAGCAGTTCGGCAGGCCGCTGTCGACGTTCCAGACCGTGGCGGCTCAACTCGCCGAGGTCTACATCGCCTCCCGCACCATCGGCCTGGCCGCGACGTCGGTGGTGTGGCGGCTGGCGGAGGGGCGCGCCGCCGACGACGACCTCGACGTGCTGGGCTACTGGCTCACCTCGCAGGCGCCGCCGGTGATGCAGACCTGTCATCACCTGCACGGCGGGATGGGAATGGACATCACCTATCCGATGAATCGGTACTACTCGACGATCAAGGACCTCACCAGGTTGTTGGGCGGTCCCGCGCACCGTTTGGAGCTGGTGGGCGCCGCAGCGGGCGAGCGAAGCGACGGGAGCTAGGCATGTTCATCGAACTGACCCCCGAGCAGCGCCAGCTGCAAGCCGAGATGCGGCAGTACTTCTCGACGCTCATCTCGCCGGAAGAGGCCGCCGAGATGGAGGTCGACCGGCACGGCAAGGCCTACCGGGCGATCATCAAACGGATGGGCTCCGACGGCAAGCTCGGCGTGGGTTGGCCAAAGGAGTTCGGCGGGTTGGGCTTCGGCCCGATCGAGCAGCAGATCTTCGTCAACGAGGCGGCGCGCGCCGACGTGCCGCTGCCCGCGGTGACGCTGCAGACCGTCGGTCCCACGCTGCAGGTCTACGGTACCGAGTTGCAGAAGAAGAAGTTCCTGCCCGGGATCCTCGCCGGTGACGTGCATTTCGCGATCGGCTATTCCGAGCCGGAGGCGGGTACCGACCTCGCGTCGCTGCGGACGACCGCCGTCCGCCATGGCGACGAGTACATCGTGAACGGCCAGAAGATCTGGACCACCGGTGGGCATGACGCCGACTACCTGTGGCTGGCCGTGCGCACCGACCCGGATGCCGTGAAGCACAAGGGCATCTCGATCCTCATCGTGGACACCACCGATCCCGGGTACTCCTGGACTCCGATCATCCTGTCCGACGGCGCGCACCACACCAACGCGACCTACTTCAACGACGTCCGGGTGCCGGTCGACATGCTGGTGGGGGAGGAGAACGCCGGCTGGCGGCTCATCACCACCCAGCTCAACCACGAGCGCGTCATGCTCGGACCGGCGGGCAAGGTGGCCGGCATCTACGACCACTTGTACGCGTGGGCCTCGAAGCCGGGTGCCGACGGGGTGACGCCGATCGACCACGACGACGTGCGGCGCCTGCTCGGTGAGATCAAGGCGATCTGGCGGATCAACGAACTGCTCAACTGGCAGGTCGCGGCGGGTGCCGAGACCATCGAGGTGGCAGATGCCGCAGCCACCAAGGTGTTTGGCACCGAACGCATTCAGCGCGTCGGACGATTGGCCGAGGAGATCGTCGGCAAGTACGGCAATCCGGCCGAGCCCGCGACCGCCGAGCTTCTGGAGTGGCTCGACAGCCAGACCAAGCGCAATCTGGTGATCACCTTCGGCGGCGGTGTCAACGAGGTGATGCGCGAGATGATCGCGGCATCGGGGCTGCGGGTGCCGCGGGTGCCACGATGAGTGTCGACGACATCAGAGCTGCCGCCGAACGGGTCAAGGCCGAGGGCAGGAGCAAGCCGCGCAAGGGTCGACATCCGGTGAATCAGCCGATGATCGACCACTGGACCGACGCGATCGGCGACCGGAACCCGATCTATCGCGACGAGGACGCGGCCAGGGCGGCCGGTCACCCCGGTGTCGTCGCGCCCCCGGCCATGATCCAGGTGTGGACGATGATGGGGCTCGGTGGCGTCCGTCCCGACGACGACCCACTCGGCAAGATTCTCGAATTGTTCGACGAGGCAGGCTATGTCGGCGTCGTCGCCACCAACTGCGAGCAGACCTACCACCGTTACTTGCGGCCGGGCGAAGAGGTCGGCGTCGCTGCCGAACTGACCGACGTGGTCGGCCCGAAGCAGACCGCGCTCGGCGAGGCGTTCTTCATCACGCAGACCATCACCTGGTCGGTCGGTGACGAGGACGTCGCCGAGATGATGTGGCGCATCATGAAATTCATCCCCAAGGACGCGTCGGCCGAACCGGCCTCGGCCGAATCGGTGTCCTCGGTGCCGGCGGACTTGGATCCGGATGCGGCGATGCGCCCGGCCTCCTCGAGGGACACCAAGTTCTTCTGGGATGGGGTCAACGAGCACGAACTGCGCATCCAGAAGCGGGCAGACGGTTCATTACAGCACCCGCCCGTGCCCGCGCTCTGGCTGGACAGGGAGGCCGAGACCGAATACCAGGTCGCGAGCGGTCGTGGCACGGTGTTCAGCTACGTCGTGCACCATGCGCCGAAGGTGCCCGGCCGGTCCCTACCGTTCGTCATCGCCCTCGTCCAACTGGCGGAGGGGGTGCGGATGCTCGGCGAGCTTCGCAACGTCGATCCGTCGACGGTGGAGATCGGGATGCCCGTGCAGGTCCTCTATCTCGACTTCCCGGCCAACGACGTCGGCCCGGCGTGGACCAACTATGCGTGGGAACCCGCGGGAGGTGCGGCATGAGGACTCCGGTGGTGGAGGTGGGCGCGAAGCTGCCCGAGTTGACGCTCTACGGCGACCCCACGTTCATCGTGTCGACGGCCATCGCGACGCGCGACTATCAGGACGTGCACCACGATCGCGACAAGGCGCAGGCAAAGGGCTCCAAGGACATCTTCGTCAACATCCTGACCGACACCGGGCTGGTGCAGCGGTACGTGACCGATTGGGCGGGACCGTCCGCGGTGATCAAGTCGATCGGCCTCCGGCTCGGGGTGCCGTGGTACGCCTACGACACGGTCACGTTCACCGGTGAGGTCACCGCGGTCGACGCAGACCTGGTCAGCCTGAAGGTGACTGGTAGCAACAGCCTCGGCGATCACGTGATCGCGACCGCCACGTTGACGATCGGAGAAGGCGCGTGAGTGCTCTGTCGGGCAAGGCGGCCATCGTCGGCATCGGCGCGACCGACTTCTCGAAGAACTCGGGTCGCAGTGAGTTGCGCCTGGCGTCGGAGGCGGTGCTCGACGCGATCGACGACGCGGGCCTCACTCCGGCGGACGTCGACGGCATGACGACGTTCACGATGGACTCCAACACCGAGGTCGCCATCGCGCGGGCCACGGGCATCGGCGAGCTGAAGTTCTTCTCCAAGATTCACCATGGCGGTGGCGCGGCATGTGCCACCGTGCAGCAGGCGGCCATGGCCGTCGCGACGGGCATCGCGGACTGCGTGGTCGCCTACCGCGCGTTCAACGAGCGGTCGGGGATGCGATTCGGCCAGGTCCAGATGCGCCTGGTGGAGAACGCGGATTCGACAGGGGTGGACAACTCGTTCTCCTATCCGCACGGATTGTCAACGCCCGCAGCACAAGTCGCGATGATCGCCAAGCGGTACATGCACCTGTCCGGGGCCACCAGCCGGGATTTCGGGGCGATCTCGGTCGCCGATCGCAAGCACGCGGCGAAGAATCCGAAGGCCTACTTCTACGAGAAGCCGATCACCATCGAGGAGCATCAAGCCTCGCGGTGGATCGCCGAGCCGTTGCGACTGCTGGATTGCTGCCAGGAGACCGATGGCGGTGTCGCACTGGTGATCACCTCGCCCGAGCGGGCCAAGGACCTCAAGCATCGTCCCGCGGTGATCGAAGCGGCCGCGCAGGGGTCCAGTCCGAATCAGTACTCGATGACCAGTTACTACCGTCCCGAACTCGACGGATTGCCCGAGATGGGTTTGGTCGGACGGCAGCTGTGGGCGCAGTCCGGATTGAAGCCCACCGACATCCAAACCGCCATCCTCTACGACCACTTCACCCCCTTCACCCTGATTCAGTTGGAGGAACTGGGGTTCTGCGGGTGGGGTGAGGCCAAGGACTTCATCGCCGACGCCGCCATCGAGATCGGTGGCAGGCTGCCCATCAACACTCACGGCGGCCAGCTCGGCGAGGCCTACATCCACGGTATGAACGGCATCGCGGAGGGTGTCCGGCAGCTGCGTGGCACCTCGGTGAACCCGGTTCCGGACGTCGAGCACGTTCTGGTCACCGCGGGCACCGGCGTGCCGACGTCGGGTTTGATCCTCGGCTGAGCCCTAGCGGCGCGATATCGCTCGCGCTGGTTTGGGGAACGCGAGCAGGCTGGCGTGTCGACGGTCGGACGCGCAGGCGACGGCATCAACGGCATCGATTACCTGCGGAGATCGTGCATCTGGCGAGACTAACGACCGAGGACGTCGCAGCGATCCGTTGTGATGGCAAAGACATGCGACTTCGCCAAGATTTCGTTTTGGGGCACATCTGACTCTTGTGGACGGCATCGGCGTGCACTACCCTTCGCTCTCATCGCTCATGGCGGCCGGTGCGGGATCGGCTTCACGAAGAGGGGTTGGGCAGATGACGCGGACGGTTCTGCTCCCCAAGCCCCCGGGAGCCGGGCTGGATCTTCGCACCCCGCAACGCTCCGGTTCGGGTCCAGCGCCGTGAAGGCCTACGGGTCGGTGGCGCCGCCCTACTGGACGCTGGATGCAGCCGGCTCTGCGAGACCGGTGGTCGCATCCAAGCACGATGCCGACGGTGGCGGTGCAGTCGGTCGCGCCGAAGTCCTTGGTGTCAATGGGCGGACGACGGGACTATCCGTGGTTGGCACGGCGAACACCGAACCGGCGGAATCGACGGTTCCGGTGCTCCCCCCTGATCTTCGCGTCCTCGTCGTCGACGACTGTGCGCTGTTCCGCGGCAATCTCGCCACCGCGATCGCGGCAAGCGGCGCCATCGTGAGTGTGGCGTGGGATCTGCCGACGTTGGTCACGGTGGTGCGGAACACGTTCCCGGATGTGATCCTCGTCAACGTCGCGACCGCCGACAGTGGAACGCTGTTGGATGCCGCTTCGTCGACGTTCCCGGAGGCGAGGCTCGTCGTCCTGGGGGTGTCCGAGGACGACGAGGCGTCGATCGTGGCATGCGCGGAGGCCGGCGTGGCCGGATATCACACCCGCAACCAATCGTTCGAGGACTTGCTCGAGCTGATGGCCAAGGTCGCAACGGGCGAGTCATTCTGTTCGCCAAGGGTATCCGCAGTCCTACTTCGAAGATTGTCGGACCTGGCCGCGGAGCGGGAACCCGCGAGGCGGGAACTAGTTCTCACGGCGCGTGAGGCCCAGATCCTGCAAATGCTCAGGGTGGGCATGTCCAATCGGGACATCGCGGACCAGCTCTGCATCGCCGTTCACACCGTCAAGAACCACGTGCACAGCCTGTTGAACAAGCTCGGCGTCAGCACTCGCGCCGAAGCCGCCGCGTTGTCGCATGGCATCCGCTGGGCCCCCGGCATCCCGAGGAACTAGTCCGGGTTTACCCGAAAATCGGCTCCGATGGTCCATGTACGGCCGACTTTCCGGGCTCGATAGTGAGTGCCATGTTCTTCGGATTAGCTCGACGAGGCAGGGGACCGTCGCAGACGGAACGCCTTTGGCGCGAGCAGGCCCGCTGATGTGCGGCATCATCGCGTGCCGGACGACCGAGCCGGCGATCGACTTTCTGCGGATCGCCCTACGCCGTCTGGAGTATCGCGGATACGACTCGGTCGGGATTGCAGTGCGCACGACCGACGGTGACGTGGTCCGGTTCAGGACGACCGAGCGAATCGGGGCGATCGACCAGCAGGTGCGCGAGTGGGCGGGGCCTCGACTCGACGGGTTGGGCATTGGCCATACGCGGTGGGCAACTCATGGCTCGGTCACCGAGGACAACGCTCATCCCTTGGCCGATTGCACGGGGCACGTCAACGTCGTGCACAACGGGGTGATTCTCAACGCCGATGCGCTGCGCGACACCCTCACCGCCGCGGGACATGAATTCACCTCGCTGGTGGACAGCGAGGTCGTGTGTCATCTGGTCGAAGATCGGTGGCGGATCCACGGCGATCTGTTCGAAGCCGTCGAGGCGACGGTCCAGATGCTGGAGGGCTCTTGGGCATTGGCCGTGCTCGCCGAGATGACCGGCCAACTCGTGGTCGCCGCGAACGGATCGCCGCTGATCGTCGCGCGCGCCGAGGACGGCGTCTTTGCAACGAGTGACATCGCCGCGATCGCCGACTGGGTCGAGGAATTCAAGGTGCTCGAGGACGGGGACGTCGTCGAGCTGACCGGTACCGAGCGCTGGCGCAATCGCGGCAGCGACGCGGCTCGGGATGCCGCGATTCGCTGCACCGCGGGGACGCGCGACGCTCAGCTCGACGGCTACAGCGACTACATGGCCAAGGAAATCGACCAACAGCCCGAGGTGCTGGCGCACCTCGTCGACCAGATGGCCGGTGGCATTGCGAACGGATCGCTATGGGACGAACTCGGACTCATGCCATTCGACCGGTTGCACGTGATCGGGTGCGGCACCTCGCTGAACGCCGGCAGGGTGATCGCACGGTTGGCACACCGCGTGGGCGGGGTGCCCGTCACCACCAGCGTCGGAAGTGAGTGTGGCGACGACTTCGTCGAACCACATACGTTGTGCCTCGCCATCAGCCAGTCCGGTGAGACCGCCGATCTGCTGCAGGCACTGCAGAGCCGAGAACTCCGGGATTCGAAACTCCTCGCCCTCACCAACAATCCGCATTCCACCTTGGCACGCCGTGCCGATGCGGTAATCGAGTGCAGCGCCGGCATGGAGATCGGTGTCGCCGCCACGAAGACCTTCGTGTGCCAGGTCGTTGCCGGTGTCGCGGTGATGATCTCGGCGCTGGTCTGCCGGCGCAGACTCTCCGGGCAGGTGGCGGGACAGCTCGCCGACGAGCTGCGGAGGCTCCCCGAACAACTGGCGACTGCCAGCACGGTGGCCAAGTGCCTGATTCCCTCGATCGTCGAAAGATGGTCGACAGCAGAGGGGTTCATATTCGTCGCCAGGGGATCCGGACTTCCCTACGCGGCCGAGGGTGCGCTCAAGCTGAAGGAGCTCGCCTACCGGTGGGCGGAGTACTACCCGGCCGGCGAGCTCAAGCACGGTCCGCTGGCGCTGGTCACGTCGGGAACTCCGGTGGTCGTCATCGACGACGGTGGCGCGAAACTGGCGGCCAATGTCTCCGAGATCAGGGCTCGGGGTGGTGACGTGATCACCATCGGCGCAGCCGGCACCACGGTGCCTGCGGTTATCGCCACGACCGCACCGTGGGGACCGCTCGCGGCGACGGTGCCACTGCAGATCCTGGCCCGCACGCTCGCACTCGCGCTGGGACGAGACGTCGACAAGCCTCGCAACCTCGCCAAGTCGGTCACGGTGGAGTGAGCCGATGGATCCGGGGGGAGCGCACGTCAGGCAGCGAAACGAACGACCACGGAATGGGATCGCCTGAGGTCGGAGCGACCCAAACGAACCGTGAAACACCGAAATTGCCGATTGCCGAATATCGAAAGCGGAATGGAGTTCATCTCATGACGGATCTCAGCGCCTTGAATGGATATGACGAGGCACCTTCGTCGATGCAGCTGGTCGGAGGGACCGAGCAGACAAGGGCGGGACGACCCGCTCCAGTCAACGGGCATCAGAAGATTGGGCGCGCGGCCACGCCACCACCGACGGTCAGCCTGATCATCCCGGTCAGGAACGAGGCGAGGAACATCGCCTGGGTCCTGGAACAGGTGGCCGACGAGGTCGACGAGATCATCCTGGTCGATGGAAACTCGACCGACGCGACGCTCATCACGGCGTGCAGCTACCGTCCCGACCTTCGGGTGGTGGCCCAGGAGGGTGACGGCAAGGGGAGCGCACTGCGGACCGGATTCCTGGCGGCGACCGGAGACATCATCGTGATGATGGATGCCGACGGGAGTATGTCGCCGCAGGAGATTCGACACTTCCTACACTTCCTCGGCAACGGCTTCGACTTCGTCAAGGGCTCGCGCTTCGTCGTTGGTGGCGGCTCGCTGGACATCACCCGGTTCCGTCGCCTCGGCAACCGCTTCTTGCTGGCGGTGTTCAACTCCCTCTACGACGCCGAACTGACCGATCTGTGCTACGGGTTCTGCGCATTCCACCGCCGCTACCTGGAACTGCTCGCCCTTTCGGCAACGGGTTTCGAGATCGAGGCGGAGATGGTGGTCCGCGCCATGAAGGCCGGCCTGCGGGTGGCCGAGGTTCCGAGCCTGGAGATGCCGCGACGATCCGGAAAGTCGAACCTGCATGCGGTCCGGGACGGCATCAGGGTGCTGCGCACCGTGCTCGACGGTCACGACGCGGGGTCGACCAGAATGCTGGCCCGCGCCCTGGCGAGTACGCCCTCGGTTCGAGGGTCCGGATCGGTACGCCCGCCCGCATCGATCTCGCAGGCCTGATGATGCGCGTAATCGTCACGGGTGCAGCGGGGTTCATCGGATCCACGCTGGTCGACCGATTGCTGGCCGAGGGGCACCGGGTGGTTGGCATCGATGATCTCAGTACGGGCAGATTGTCCAACCTCGACGCCGCCCTCGGATACGAGGTCGCCGGCCGACCGCGTTTCACGCTGATACAGAACGACGTTCAGGCGCCGGATCTGACGGACATCGTCGCCGGCACCAATCCGGACGTCATCTTCCACCTCGCGGCGCAGGTCAACTTGGTGGCATCGGTGTCCGATCCCCAGTTCGATGCCCGCAGCAACGTGCTGGGCACGATCAACGTGTGCGAGGCGAGTCGGCGTGCCGGCGTGCGGAGGATCGTCTACGCCGCCTCGGGCGGTTCGCGCTACGGGGTGCCGGCCATGGTACCGGTGCTCGACGACACTGCCGTAGCCCCGCTTTCTCCCTATGCCGTAGCCAAGCTGGCGGGTGAGTTCTATCTCGGTGCATACGCGGGCATGTACGGTCTGGCGCCGATCTGCCTGGCTCTGGCCAACGTCTATGGACCTCGCCAGAATTCCCGGGGGGAGGCCGGCGTGATCGCTTCCTTCGGAAGCGCATTGGTGGCCGGCCGGCCGATGACGATCTACGGCGACGGCACCGCGGCACGGGACTACGTCTACGTCGACGACGTCGTGGATGCCTTCGTGCGCGCCGGTGTGGCTCCACTGGACGTCACGGGTACATACAACGTCGGCACCGGCAAGCAGACCACCGTCACGGAGGTCCACCGGATGATCTGCGAAGCGTGTGACGAGTGGGTGCCGCCGAGGCACGTCGCTGCGCGGGTTGGTGAGTTGCACGCCATCGCGTTGGACGCCAGCAAGGTTGGCGAAGCACTCGGCTGGAAGCCGGCCGTGGAGGTGGACGAGGGAATCAAGCGCACGGTGCGGTGGTTGCGCGCCAACGCCGAACCGGTCTCGCACGGAAGGGGCGGTCTCCGTGCCTCGTGAAGACTCCGCGCCCCCCGTGGACTTCGGACACCGGTGGTTCGCCGCCGCCCTAACCCTGTCATCCGGCTTCGCCATTGCGGCTGCACTCCAATCGCATTGGCCCATGGACCACTTGGCGTTGGTGGTCTTCACCCTATTCGCCCCGGCGGCCGCGATATATCGCCTGCTAACGAGTGTCCCCCCCGCACTCGCGCTGCTCGTCGCGGCCGCCGGAGCTTGTGCCATCAATGCCATGGTCGTCCAGGTCATGTTGGCTGCCGACGCGTGGTCACGACCGGGTGGAGTCGTCGCAGTCGGCGCGGTCTCGGCGTGCCTGTGGTGGGTGCCTTCCGGTTCGGCGCGGACCACTGTGACGACCGATCCGGTAGGCGACCTACACCCAGATCACACCGGAGGTGCCAAATGACCACCATTGCGGCCGCACCCACCGTCGGCGTCGTCATTTGCGCGTACACCGAACAGCGCTGGGACGACACGATCGCTGCGGTCGACTCCGTTCGCGCCCAATCGTTGACACCGGATGAAGTCGTCGTGGTCGTCGACCACAATCGCGGACTGTTCACTCGGCTGCGCGAGGCGCTGCCCGACGTGACGGTCGTCGAGAATCGCCACGGGCAGGGGCTTTCTGGCGGCAAGGACACCGGGGTCGACGTGACCTGCTCTGACATCGTGGCCTTCCTCGACGACGACGCGGTGGCTCATCCAGATTGGTTGCGGCACCTGTGCAGCGGCTACACCGACGACCACGTCGCCGGCGTCGGAGGGACGACCCTCCCACGCTGGGCCTCGGGTCGGCCCCGGTGGTTCCCCGAGGAATTCGACTGGGTACTTGGCTGCACGTTCATTGGCCGAGAGCCGGGTCCCGTACGGAATCTGTTGGGCGGCAATGCATCCTTTCGGCGCGAAGTGTTCTCCGTAGCGGGCGGATTTCCGAGTCACATCGGTCGCACCTCCTCGGAGCGGCGTCCGCTCGGCTGCGAGGAGACCGAGTTCTGCATTCGTGTCAATCAACACCGCCCCGAGTGGAAGTACGTCTTCGAGCCGAGGGCCGTCATCTGGCACCGAGTGGGCAGCGAACGTGAGAGGTTCGCCTACTTCCGGTCACGGTGCTTCGCCGAGGGTCTGTCCAAGGCGGCCGTCACGCGCAGTGTCGGGATGGCCGATGGTTTGTCAGCCGAGCGGACCTACACCACCAGGACCCTCACGCGGGGTGTCGTCAGAGGGCTGCGTGACGCCTTGCGGGGAGACCCGAGTGGGATCGAACGCTCGGGCGCCATCTCGGTGGGATTGTTCGCTGCGGCAGCTGGTTACGCTGCCGGTGAGGTGTCCGCTCGTCGACGGCCCGCGATGGTCGAGGCGCGATGAACGCGTCAGTTCCGATCTTGATGTATCACTCGGTTGCCGAGGATCCCCCGGCGTCGACGCGGCGGTTGTCGGTATCGCCGCACGCGTTCGCCGAGCAGGTGGCCCTCCTCGCGGGCTGCGGCTTCACCGCGATGACGTTCTCTGCTCTGGCAGATGCCTTCGAGACGAAGCGGAGCCTGCCGGAGCGACCGGTGGTGCTCACCTTCGACGACGGCTACGCGGACTTCGCCGCCAACGCATGGCCCATCCTGAAGCGGCATGGCTTTCCCGCAACGGTATTCGTCACGACCGGGTGGATGGCTGACGCCGGACCGAACGCCGCCGGTCGACCACTCGACGCGATGCTGGACAGGGCGCAGGTCAGGGCACTTGCCGACGCAGGCATCGAGATCGGCGCGCACTCCCACAGCCATCCCAAGCTCGACCAACTGTCCGACGTCGCGCTGCGACGAGAGCTGGTGGACGGCCGAGCGCTGCTCGAGGAATACGTCGACGCTCCCGTAGAAGCCATCGCCTATCCCTACGGCTACTCCAACCGCCGGGTGCGGCTCGCCACCCAAGCGGCCGGATACCGACGCGCAGCGGCCGTTCGGAACCTTCGGGCCACGCCCACCGACGATCTCTTCAGATTGCCGCGGTTGACGATCCGGCGAAGCACGAGCCAGGCAACGTTCGCGGCCGCCGTTGCGGGCAACGACGGTCGCCTCTTCTGGCGGGACCGCTTGATGACGGCGGGCTGGGCATCGGTGCGGGGCGTGCGACGTGCCGGCCGACGGGTGACTCAAGATGTCTGACTACGCCAGCGCGACTCTGGGTGCGGACGAGGTGGCTGCGCCGACGAAGCCCTTCTTTCGCAACGCCTATGCGCTGATTCTCAACACCGGAATCTCCGGTGTCCTCGGTTTGGCCTACTGGGTGCTCGCCGCTCGCCACTACAACGATTCCGACGTGGGCCGCGGCTCGGCCGCCATCTCGGCGTTGATGCTGTTGACCGGTCTGGTGTCGGTGAACTTCGCGGGCACGCTGAACCGCTTCATCCCGCACACCGGCAGACGTGTCTTCGCCGTGGTGGCCTTCACCTATGTGCTGACCTCGGTGGTCGTCGCGATCCTCGCCGTGGTCTTGCTCATCGCACTGCACTGGTGGGGCGGTCCGGCCTACGACCTGCTCCGCGAGCCGACGATGCGACTGTGGTTCGTCGCCGCAGCGGTTGCCGCCAGCGTGGTCACGGTGCAGGACAGCGTGTTGACGGGACTAAGGGCCGCGGTGTGGGTGCCCGTCTGGAACGCCACGTTCGCCGTCTCGAAGATCGTCTTACTCCTCGTGTTCGCGCACGTCCTGCCGCACTCCGGAGTCTTCTTCTCCTGGATCCTTCCCATGATCGTCGTCCTGTTTCCGGTGAACCTGCTGATCTTCGGGCGGCTCATCCCCCGACACGTGCGGAGCTCACGGATCGACGTCGAGCTGACCAGGGCAGAGATCGGCCGATTCTTCGCCGCCGACTACCTGGGAGCGTTGTTCCTCTACGGGGCGATGTTCCTCGTCCCGGTACTGGTGGCGCTGCGGGTCTCACCGCAGACCTACGCGTACTTCTTCTTGGCCTGGGCGGTCGCCAGCATGATGAACCTGGTGGCCGTCAACCTGGCCGTGCCCATGACCGTGGAAGGTGTGCTAGACCCGTCGACACTGGCCGGCCACTGCCGCTCCGCGCTCATTCGAGCCCTGGTGCTGCTCTGCATCGGGGTCGTGGTGATCGGCTTGGCGGCTCCGTACACCATGGGTTTGCTTCGTCGGGGCTACCTCGACGCGGTACCCCTGTTGCAGCTGCTGGCCTTCGCCAGCTTGCCAAGCGCGGTGGTCGACGTCTACCTGGGCACCCTGCGGGCTCGCACCATGCGCGGTCGAATCGTTGCGGTGCAATCGCTTCGGGCCGCCTCAGTGCTGGGCCTCGTCGTGATTCTGCAGGGCTACCAGGACTGGTTCCGAAGCTTCGGTGACCCGCGACTCACCGCGGTCGGGGTTGCGGTGTTGATCGGCCAGCTGATCGTCATGATCGCGGTGGTTCCCGAGCTGGCCAAGCTTCTTGGTTGGCGTCACGACAGAGTGCGGCAGGAGCCCCCGTGTCTCACGTGATCGCCGCGCCGGGCCCCGAAGTCGTTCCGATTCGCCCCGACGGCGATCGGCACCGACGGCTGCCGACCGAAGGCGCCCAAGACGTCCGCGTCGTCCTGCTGTGTGCGCTTACCTCGGTGGCGGTCGGCCTGTACCGAATGGGACTGCGTGGCCTCGATCTCGACGCCACGACGGGTCTTGGCCTGATCTCGGTGCTGCCCGTGACGACGCTACTGGGGCTCGGTCTGCTGGTGACTGCGTTCGTCGCCACGCTTTCGCTACTGCGGCAGCGGGTGTGGTTGCTCACCGTTCAGCTGGTGCTGCTCGTCGTCCTGCTCCACGGCTTGCCCATGTTCGTGGAGTCAGAGCCACGCTTCGCCATCAGCTGGGTGCACGCCGGCTTCGTCGAGTTCATCGACCGCACCGGCACCACGGCACCCGCACTCGACTGCCGGTGGTCGTGGCCGGGTTTCTTCGGTTTGGCTGCATTCTGGGTCGGATCGGGAAGATTGGACGCCCTGAACTCGGTTCTCACCGTGACGCCGGTAATCGCCAATCTCTCGTATCTCATCGCCCTCGGTCTGCTGATGAGTGCCCTGCGGATGACATGGCAGGCGAAGTGGCTTGCCGCCGTGCTCTTTTGCCTCCTGAACTGGGTCGGGCAGGACTACTTCTCGCCACAGGGCTTCACACTGCTGCTCTACCTGCTGCTCCTTGCCTTCCTCGTCGTCTGGTTTCGGCCTCCGGAACACGGCTCGAACGACATGCCTCGTGTCCTGAGGCCGGCGCGCCGGGCGTGGCGATGGCTCTGGGGCGGTGCTGCACCAGGGGAGTTGCCCGCCAGGGCGATCGCTCCCGCGGACCGGATCGTGGTGTTCGCGGTCATCGTCGGCCTGTTCGTCACGATCACCGTCTGCCATCAGCTCACCCCCTTCGCCGCACTGTCGGGTATCACCGGCCTGGTCGTCGCCCGTCGCTGTGCACTGGTCGGACTCCCCGTGCTCTTCGGTGTCCTGGTGCTGGCGTGGATCAGCTTCATGACCCAGGCCTACTGGGGAGGTCACTTCAGCCAGGTGGTCAGTGGCGTTGGCGACGTCGGCGGAACGATGTCCTCGAGTGTTGCCGACCGCGCGAGCCTCGGTAACGCGGAGCACCAGCTGGTCGTGCACGCCAGGATGCTGACGACGGTCCTGGTATTCCTGATCGCCGGTTTCGGGTTGTTCCGTCGTCGGCGCCGCGGGGTCGAGGACCGTGTGTTGCTGGTGCTGATCGCCGCACCGATCGGCTTGGCGTTCGCGCAGAGCTACGGCGGCGAGATGGCGCTGCGCGTCTACCTCTTCGCCCTCGCGCCCGCATGCGTGCTCATCGCCTTGTCCCTGTTTCCGGACCCGGTAGCGCGTCCGTCGCTGCTCACCCGATGCGTCACCGGGATCTGCGTCCTCGGACTGTTGTTCTGCTTCTTGGTCACCCGGTACGGGAACGAGGCGTTCGAGCGCATCCCCACGGGTGCCGTGAGCGCGGTGCGGACGGTGTACGAGAACACCTCCGATGACGTGACCTTCCTCTACGTCACCGCGGTGCCCGAGCTGGATTCGACCCCCTTCATGCCATTGGGCTATCGCGACGTCGACCGGGTGCGCTGGCAGAACACCATGGCACCGCGCGACCCCGCCGACACGACGGCAGTACTGCGGGCACTGAGGCAGCTGGGGCCCGGGGGTTACCTGATCACCACGCGAAGCCAGGAGGCCTTCGTCGTGTACGGCCAGGGCTACCCGACGGTCTGGGGCGATCAGTTCCGCCGGGCACTGGCCGCGACGCCGGGCATCCGAGTGATCGTCGACAACCACGATGCGGCCGTCTATGCCCTCGACCCACTCCCCGGCGCGGTGGCCAAACCCCATGTGGCACCGCCCACCGGGTTGCAAGTGTGGCGTACCCCGTGGACCCCGGTTGGACTGGGTTTCCTGGCGCTGCTGCTCGGCATTCTCATCACCCGCGAGACGTGGCGCATCCGCCTCGGATTCGCCGGCCGAAAACGGTTGCGTCCCCTGACTTTCGCTGCATTGCCTCTACTGATTGGCTTCGTGCTCGTGGTCGGCGAGCGATTCGCTTTGCTGACATGACGGCCAGCGCTGCCGGCGTGCCCGCCCGTTCCCCACTAGACGAGTAGGAATTCATGTCCCACGCATTTACCTCCGACGTCCTACCCGACGCCGGCGTCGACGACCTGATGGCCGACTTCGCCTCCGCGGTCGCCGACGGACCGGATCGCATCGCCGTCGTGCACGACGGCACCGCCGTGACGTATCGCGAACTGGCCGAACGGATTCACCACGTCGCATGGCGGGCTCGGGCGCACCGGCTCGCCGCTGGCTCGTCCGGGCGGATCGGTGCGACGGTGTCACATACGCCGGCCGTCGTGGAACACCTGTTGGGAATCCTCGAAGCCGGCGCCACCTACTGCCCGATCGACGACGCGCTGCCGGACGGCAGGAAGCGGGCCCTAGCAGAGGTACTCGAGCTGGACTGCGTGCATGGGCTGGTTGCCGACGCATGTGACGCCGTACCCGAGTCCCTCCGCGACGTCGGCGGGCCGACCGAGCCTGGGACGTCGTGGCGGCCGAGCGACGGGGCATACGTGCTGTGCACCTCGGGCTCCACAGGAGTGCCCAAGCCGGTGGTGATCTCGCGGCTGGCGCTGACGACCACGGTGCGCTCGCTGCGTCAGCTCTTCGCGCTCACCCCACGGGACCGGGTGTTGCAATTCGCGTCGCTCGGCTGGGACACCTGCCTGGAGGAGATCCTGCCCGCCCTCACCACCGGCGCTGCGCTGATCTTCGACGACGAAGCCCATTCGGGCTCGTTCCCGCGCTTCCTCCGGATGGTCGCCGAGCGGAGGATCACGGTGCTCGATCTGCCGACGGCGTTCTGGCACGAGCTCGTCCTATTCCTGCACGAGGAGCGCGTCGGGTTGCCCGACACCGTGCGCCTGGTGGTGATCGGTGGCGAACGGGTCGATCCGACCAGGCTGCGGCAGTGGCGCGAATCATCCACGGGAGACGTCGTCTTGCTCAATACGTACGGATGCACCGAGACCACCATGATCACCCACTCGGTGACACTGGCGGGTCCCGGCGCCGAACCCGGACTCGAGGTCGATGGCGCCGAGGCGCCACTCGGCCGGCCGCTGCCCCACGTCCGTGATCACGTCACCGACGACGGCGAACTACTTGTGTCGGGCCCCTGCCTGGCCAGCGGGTACCTCGGACTGGCCGAGCTCACCGCCGCTGGATTCCCGATCCTGGATCACGGTTCTGGCGACACCCGGTGGTTCCGCACGGGTGATCTGGTCGTCCGTGGCCAACGGGGGCTTCTCCATTCGCGAGGCCGGGTCGACGATCAAGTCAAGGTGTCCGGTGTGCGGGTGCACCCGGCCGAAGTGGAGGCACAGCTGACCACCCACCCGGCCGTCGCGGCGGCGGTGGTGATGGGGGAACGGCGCCTGGCACAGACCTCGCTGACGGCCTATGTCGTCACGGACGGATCGGTCACCTCGGCGGAGCTCAAGCGCCATCTACGTGACCGTCTGCCAAGTCAATTCGTCCCGCGCACAGTGAAGTTCGTCGAGGCGCTGGAGTACACCTCCAGCGGGAAGATCGACCGGGCGGCGACGCAGCGCGCCGCCACAGCCAACCAGAACGAAGGAGCAATCAGATGAATTCCGATCGCATCGTGGAGATCTTCCGCAGGGTCCTCGGAACGGCCGAGGTGGCGGCGGACTCCGACTTCTTCGAGCTCGGCGGCGATTCGCTGTTGGCCACCCGGGTTCTTAGCGCCATCGCCCGCGACTTCGGGATCGAGTTGTCCTACGAGGACTTCGTCGATGCACCGACACCGGAGGGCTTGTCCGACGAGATTGCCGCGGTGGTGGCGTGAACGCGGGGGGCGGGCGCGTAGTCGTCGTCGGTGCGGGATTGGCGGGGCTCTGTGCCGCCGCGGACCTGGTCGCGGCGGGTATGCGCGTCACGGTGCTCGAGGCGCGCGATCGCGTGGGTGGCCGGATGTACGGAGTTCCGTTGTCGGAGCACGACCTCGTCGATGGCGGGGCGGCTTACCTCGGCGTCCGGCACACGGAGTTGCTCGCCCTGCTGCGGGAACACGGGCTCGGACTGGCCTCGACCGGAATGAAGGGGGACAGCACGTTCCTGATGTCCGGTCAGCGGACGGTGACCGCGGGCCGGGTGCCACCGCTGGAGGCGGTCGCGCTCGGCGAACTCTTCGACCAGCTCGAAGATCTCGTCGCGCTGGTTCGTCCAGAGGCGCCGTGGCAGACTCCGGGCGCCGAACGTCTGGACACGCTCACCGCCGCGCAGTGGCTTGCCGACGAGGTGAAGCACCCAGCCGCCCGAACCTTCTTCCCACTGTTCCTGGGTGAGATGATGGCGGCCGATCCGACGGCGATCTCGGCGCTGCACATGGCGTTCTATTTGCGTTCCGGTGGGGGGATCCGATACCTCAATGCCTTCGAGGGCGGCGCCCAGGAGTGGCGGGTGGACGGGGGTTCGCATCAGCTGTGTGACGCCCTAGCGAAGCAGCTCGGAGCTCGAATTCTACTGCGCCAGAGCGTGACCACGATCGACCAGGATGCCGACGGAGTCGTCGTGCACTGCTCGTCGAACCAGGACGGTTCTCCCTCGGAGTATCGAGCGGACCGGGTCATCGTCGCCATCCCGCCGCTGCTGGCGCAGCGGATCGAGTTCCGGCCCGGCCTGGCTGCCCCGCGTGCCACGGCGGCCACCGGCCGTGGGTGCGCGGTGAAGGTGCATCTGAGCTACCCGTCACCGCTCTGGCGCTCGCTGGGGATGTCCGGCTGGTCGGTGAGCGAGCACGGACCGCTGCTCTCCACGGTCGATGACTCTCCACCAGATCAATCCCTGGGCGTGCTAACGGGTTTCGTCACCGGTGCCGCGGCGGCGGAGTTCAGTGCGTTGTCGGCGGACGAGCAGCGCGCCGCCGCACTCGCCCATACCGCCAGGCTCTTCCCCCAGTTGCCACCGCCGACGCGCTGCTCGGTGACCGACTGGCTGGCGGAGGAATGGAGCAAGGGATGCTATGCGGCGCTCTTCGGCCCGGGGGACTGGCTGCGGCTCGGTCCGACCCTGACCGAACCGCACGGCCGAGTCCATTGGGCGGGCACCGAGACCAGTCTCGAGTTCTTCGGGCTGATGGAGGGTGCGATCAGGTCGGGCCGGCGGGCTGCGACCGAAGTGATGCACGGCGCCGACCTGGCGACCGCCTACGAAGGGGTCTTGACGAAATGACGATGCTCAACGATCGCACCGAAACCGCACGGGGTGGCGGTTTCGTCGCCCCCATCGAGCAGCCGTACACCTACGTGCGCAAGGAATTGACCGAGCCCGACTGGCGTCGCTATCCGGGGTGGTCGGGGGTGACGGATCTTCAGTGGCGGGACGCTCAGTGGCAGCGGTCGCACTCCATCAAGAGCATCAAGGAGTTGCGCGCCGTGGCCGGGCCAATGCTCGAGGAGCGGTTCTACGAGGACCTAGCTGCCGACCAGCAGGAGTGCGCCACGATGTCGATGTTGCTGCCTCCGCAGATGTTGAACACCATGGTGCCGTCCAACGAGACGAAGCCGGCAGCGTTCACCGAGGCCTTCTACCACGATCCGATCCGGCGGTACATGCTCCCGGTGCTCACTGACCGCCAAGTCGAATGGGCCTCCCATCCTTACGCCGAGCGGGACTCCTTGCACGAGAGCGAGATGTGGGTGGTGGAGGGCCTCACTCATCGATATCCGACCAAGGTGCTCGCCGAGATGCTCTCCACGTGCCCGCAGTACTGCGGGCATTGCACGCGAATGGATCTCATCGGCAACTCGACGCCAATGGTCAGCAAGACCCGGCTCACCCTGCAGCCCGCCGACCGGCAGGATCGCATGGTGGAGTACCTGCGCGCCACGCCGTCGGTTCGCGACGTCGTCGTCTCGGGCGGTGACGTGGCCAATCTGCCCTGGCCGCGGCTGGAGTCCTTCCTCCTTCGCCTGCTGGAGATCGACACCATCCGCGACATCCGGTTGGCGACGAAGGCGCTTGCGGCGCTGCCGCAGCACTGGTTACAGCCAAAGGTCCTCGAGGGAGTCGATCGCGTTTCCCGGCTTGCCGCGGCACGCCGGGTGAACCTCGCCCTGCATACCCACGTCAACCACGTGCAATCGGTGACCCCGCTCGTCGCGTCGGCCGCCAGGGCGCTGCTCGACGCCGGGTTGCGCGACGTACGCAACCAGGGCGTGTTGATGCGCGGGGTGAACGCCACCGCAGACGACCTGCTGGACCTCTGCTTCGCGCTGCAGGGTGAGGCGAACATCCTGCCGTACTACTTCTACATGTGCGACATGATCCCCAACGCCGAGCACTGGCGGACCTCGCTGGCCGAGGCGCAGCAGTTGCAATTGGCGATCATGGGCTACCTGCCAGGCTTTGCGACGCCGCGAATCGTGTGCGACGTTCCCTACGTCGGCAAGCGGTGGGTTCATCAGGCCGTGCAGTACGACCGCGAACTGGGTATCTCCTACTGGACCAAGAACTACCGGACCGGTCTGGACCTGACCGATGCCGAGGCCTTGACCCGCGTCCATCCGTTCTACGATCCGATCGACGGGCTGCCGCCGGCGGGACGGGACTGGTGGCGCGTCAATAGCCACCTGCCCTGTGACGCGGTGCTGCCGCAGTCGCGGGAAGAATGTGGCGCGCCGTGACCTCCGACGTCCGGCGCGCGCTCAGGACTTCGGTCGAACTCGGTCCGATCACCGACTCCGACGTGCCAGCGGTGGCGGAGTTCCTGCGCGCCAATCACAATGCCCGCGTGCCGTGGGCGGCGGCGTGCTCCGAGGTGCCGTGGCAGGTCGAAGCACCCAACCACGGGTTCATGCTGCGCGACGGCGATCGAGTCGTCGGCACGCTGTTGGCGCTGTACTCAGAACGTCGGTTCGCAGGGCGGGTCGAGCGGTTCTGCAATCTGGGATCGTGGTGCGTGCTGCCGGAATACCGCTCGCGCAGCATGTCGCTGGTGCAGGCACTGCTGGCGCAGGACGGCTATCACGTCACGGTCCTGTCGCCTGACCACGGGCCGCGAGAGATACTGCACTGGATGGGGTTTCGCTCCCTCGATACGTCGGCGGCGCTGATTCCCAACCTGCCTTGGCCCACCCTGCCGAGCCGATACCGGACGAGTTCTGCGCCCGAGGTGATCGCCCGCACGCTGGCCGGGGCCGAGCTTGCCCTCTACCGCGACCATCGGCGAGCGCTTGCGGTGCACCATCTCGTGCTCACCAGGGGCGAGGACTCCTGCTACGTCATGTACCGGATCGTGCGATACCACGGAGTGCCGGTATTCGCGCTCATCCTCCACATCAGCGATCGGGAGCTCTTCCACCGCGCTCTGATGCCATTGACCCGCCGCCTGCTGGTCCGCCATGGCGTCGTGGCGACGCTGGCCGAGCGGCGAGTCGTCGGGGATGAACCCCGTCTGGCGTTCCGGCTAAGGAACTGGCCGAAGATGTACCGCAGCCCCACCCTGCAGGACGAGCAGATCGACTATCTGTACAGCGAACTCACCTGCGTGCCATGGTGATGCCGCGCGCGACAGCCGGAAGGGTGGAGAGGAGTTGAGCCGACATGCTTGACGTCGTGATGATTGCGGCGCTCGTGCTGGGCGGACTCGCGGTTGCCGTGTTCCTCGGCATCCTGGTCATCGACCTTGCGCTGTTCCTCAAGCTGCGTTCGAGCATCCCGCAAGATCCCCTGCGGGTAACGGACGCCTGAAGCGACATGGACTGATGGCGCGTCACTTCCGGGCGAAACAAGGCACCCGGCGTCGGGGGCGTCGGTGGATCACCGTCGCCGTGGGTGGGGTGATCTTGGTTGCTGCGTTCGTGTTGGCGACTAGCCTGTGCTCACCATCGCGTACCGCGACCCATGGGCCCACTGATACCGGTTGGCCCGGTTGGGGTTTCACCCACACGCAGTTCAGCGCCGACAACGGTGAACCCGCTGCGATCGCCACCGCCGAGAATGCGATCAGATCGGTGCCGATGGTGCAGGCTCAGGCCATCATGGGCTGGGGGGCGGACAATCCGGAGCCGCTGCCGGGCCAGTACGACTTCGCCAGCCTCGACCGTCGCATGGACTTCATTCGCCGCAGTGGCGGTGTGCCGGTCATCGTCTTGTGCTGCGCCCCGGACTGGATGAAGGGCGGTGCCCCGGGAACGACCGACTGGAACCGACTCGAGACGGCGCCGCTGCGAGAACACTTCGCCGACTTCACTGCGTTGAGCCTCGTCGTGGCCAATCGGTATCCGTACGTCCGGCACTTCGTCGTCTGGAACGAGTTCAAGGGATTCTTCGATGACGATCGAAAACGTTGGCGAGCAGGTGATTACACGGACCTCTACAATTCGGTCTACCAGGCGCTGAAGACTGCCAACCCGGCCAACCAGGTCGGCGGTCCATACCTCGACTTCGCCGAACCCTATGATTCCACGCACCGGTCGCCCTATCTACGTGGCCCGTGGGGTGCGGTCGACCAACGGGTCTTGGACGCCTTCAACTATTGGCGGTTCCATCGCGTTGGGGCCGACTTCGTCGCGGTGGATGCCCACGCCACCACCGGCGACGGCGCCGCGGACGAATTCACCGCGGTGCAGAAGTTCTCCGCCGTGGATGACTGGTTGCAACGGATGATCAATCGGCCGATCTGGTGGCTCGAGTGGTACGTGCAGCCATCCGCCGCGGACTGGTCACCCGAGCACCAGGTAGCCCTACGCGTCGCTGCGATGATCGAACTGGCAAGCAGCGGAGCGCAGACCGTTCTCTACTGGAACCCCCAGCCCGACGGCCCCGATTGTGCGACCTGCCTATGGACCGACACCCAGGCGGTCACCGGAGGCCAACCGCTGCCCATGCTGACCGATGTCCTGCAGCGCTTCGCTCGAGCCTTCCCGCCGGGTGCCAAACCGCGGAAGATCACGGCGTCAAGCGGACTGCTCGCCCTTGGGTCGGGCACGGCGATCGTCGTCGTCAACACCAGGAATGCGACGACGAGCGGCAGCGTCGACGGTCAGCCGATGGCGCTGCCGGCCTACGCGGTTCAGTGGCTGGTGCCCCGTCCTTGAGGGCGTCGGGCACGGGTCCCGTTCGAGATGTGCTGCATGCCTCGGAGTGAGAACTAGTTCCGCGGTGTGATGGGCCTAGGCCTGGATACCTCCCGAAGTTCGCTCCAATGGCTCGTGTACTGGGGTCGCGCCGGAACCGATAGTGAGGTGGTGGTCGCTTTGCCAGGATCGGCGTTTCGGGTTAGCCGAGGAGCCTGGCCAACAACCGTGAGCCCCCGCCCTGTGGGGGCCCTGCCCGGCGGGGGTCGTCGAGCATCACTTCAAGGAGGTTCCAAGGTGTCCAGTCAACGCAAGAGGATGTCAACTCGCCAATACGTCACCACAGGAGTCACCGGAGCGGCGATGGTCGGGGTCGGCCTGTTCCTGGCCACCTCTCCCGACGCTCCTGCGCCGGTCACCGCGGAAGTCCGATTGGCGTCCACCGACATTCCGCTGGGTCCGCCCGATCCGGCGTGCCTGCCGCTCACGGGCTGCGGATTGCTCGGCTCGGCCGGTTCGCCGACGCCCACCGCGCTGGCCGCGGCCAGCACCGTCGGCTTCGCGCCCATCTTCGGGCCCGGCGGGTGGTTGATCGGCGACGGCCTCGACGCCGACCCCACGACGTGCACCGCCCCCTGCAACGGTGGTAACGGTGGATTGCTTTGGGGCAGTGGCGGTAACGGGGCGCTCGGTGGCAACGGCGGCAACGCCGGGTTCCTGTTCGGCTCGGGTGGCAACGGTGGCGCCGGTGTCGACGCCGTCTACGACCCGGTGACGGGCGATCTCGTGTCCGCGGCCACCGCGGGCGGCAAGGGTGGCGGAGCTGGTCTGATCGGCGCGGGCGGCAGTGGAGGCAAGGGCGGTAACGACATTCAGTCGGTGGCCTCGTCCGGTCCCCTGGATGCCACCGGGGCTGCCGGCGGCAGTGGTGCGGCCGGCGGGCTGTTCGGCGGCAACGGCGGAAGTGGTGGCGGCGGCGGCAACGCGATCTCACTGACCGGGAACGCCACCGGTGGTGCCGGTGGCGCCAGCGGCGGCGCCACTCTCGGCACGGCGGGTGCCGGCGGCGCCGGCGGCAACGCGGAGGCTCAAGGTCTTGGCGGTACGGCGACGGGTGGCAGCGGCGCGGCGGGCGGTCAGGCAGTGGTCGGCACCGGCGGTGCTGGCGGCATGGGCGGCTACGCGAGTGCCAACGGCGGCGTCGGGACCGGTGGTAGCGCGGGTGCCGGTGGCAGCGCAATCCTGGCCGGCTCGGGTGGCGCCGGTGGGCAAGGTGGCGACAGCTACAACCGCTCGCCTGCAGACGATCAAGGTTCGGCCGACGTCACCGGCGTGGCCGGCGGCAAGGGCGGCAGCGGCGGTCTGCTTGGTGGCAACGGTGGCAAGGGCGGCGCGGGTGGCTTCGCGGAATCCACCAACGGAAACGCCACCGGCGGGTCGGGTGGGTCCGGCGGCGGGGCAACGATTGGCAGCGGCGGTGGCGGGGGCAGCGGCGGCGCCGGAAGCTCCACGGGCACCGGAACGACGGCCACGGGTGGGTCCGGCGGCAATGGCGCGGGGACCTTCGCCGGCGCCGGCGGCTCAGGTGGCCGCGGCGGCAACTCCAACTCCACCACCGGTCCATCGCAGGGTGGGGCGGGTGGCAAGGGCGCCGACGGCGGCATCGGCGGCAACGGTGGCAACGGTGGCGACGGTGGCACCGCGTCCGGTGGCGGCACCAAGACCGGAGGTGCTGGTGGCGCTGGCGGGGCTGGCGGGGCCGGCGGATCGAGCGGCTCTTCGGGCGCCAGCGGCGGCACCGCGTAGTGATGCGATCGCACGGCGGGCTCCAGGGCGTGTCGGAAACCGCGCCGGCCGTGCAGGCGGATTCCCGCCTGCACGGTCGGCCCGCGGCGGCCAGGTGGCGGCCGCGGGTGGTCACCGCAGCGACGGTCGTGGCGTTCGTGGTGCTGGGTGCCGTCGTCGCGACGTGGACACTGGTGCACCCGCTGGCCGCGCGAACCACCCAGCCGAACGCGCCCGTCGCCGACGCCCTGCAGTCCGACGCAGCCAAGGTGCGGGTCTGTTCGGCGTTCGACATCGTGCTTCGCGCAGTCGCCCTGCAAACCAACAACGACTTGGGGTCCGATCCCGTCGCGCGGGCGGCGGTCGCGGCCAACGCCCGGTTGGCGACCCTCGGCGGCGGTGACTACCTGCTGTCCCGGCTCGACCCGGGGACACCGGCCGAATTGGCATCGGCGGTGCGTGGCTTCGCCGACGTCGTCCAGGACATCGGAATGAACCAGCTCGTCGGCGTCGCCAACGACGATCCACGTCAAGCCACGCTGCTGAGCAGAGCGCAGGAGAGCAGCACCCGCATCTCGAAGATGTGCTCCTGAATTCTGCGTTGCCGACCCCGCCTGACACCCAACAGGTGCGTGTGCACCCTCTTCGTCGGCGGTAACCTCGACCCACGTAGCAAAAGCGTGCGGAAGGGGAGCCGGGGTCATGGGTGTTCCGCCCGACAGCAGCCCGTTCGGATCGCAGACCGTGACGGGGCCGGGGTGGCCGAACGTCGACGAGGAGTCCCTCGCGGCGGCGGCGGCGTCGTACGAGGCACTGGCGGCCAAGCTGACCGGCGCGGTGGTGCCGCAGCAGCAGGGCCAGCTGATGCAACTGGCCGATCAGTGGAAGGGCGGCGGTGCGCTCGCTGCAGGCGGCGAGGCCACCACGATCATCGCCGGCCACGAGGCCAACGCGGCCCAGGCCACCGCCATCGCGGCGAAGCTCCGCAGCATGGAGGTCACGGTTGCCAAGACGAAGGTGCTGGTGAACGCCACCGCGCAGGAGACTCAGCACGAGTGCGAGGCCATCGCGGCCATGCCCTTCGGCAACGCCCAGGAGCTGGTGCAGAGCCGGATCAAGCTCGGCCTGTCGCAGAACATCGCCTACGTCAACGCCAACTCGACCGAGCTCGCCGCAGGCCTCGGGGTGCCGCCGAACATCCCCAAGCCCGACGCGCCGCCCACGGCTCCGGCCACGCAGGCCGCGGACAAGGGTTCGCAACAGGCGATGCAGATGATGATGCAAATGGGCCAGATGGCGATGCAGCTCCCACAGCAACTCGGCGGCATGCTCACCCAGGCGCCGCAGCAGTTGATGCAGCCGCTGCAGCAGTTGATACAACCGCTGCAGCAGCTGATGTCGGTCGGCGGCAAGAGCGGTGGCAGCGCGGCGGCGATGCCGTTTTCCGCCTTCTCCAATCACCCCCTGGCCGGTGGGGCCGGCGCGGGAGCGGGCGGCGGTCTGGTCAAGGCGGCCGGGCTGCCAGGATCGGGCGGGCTCTCGCCCCAATCGCCGGCGTTGGCGAACCTGGTCGGCAGTTCCGGCGACGTCGCGGTACGTCCGGCGGGGGCGGGGACCTCCGCGGTCGGCGGCCTCGCGCCGGTGGGTGCCGGCGGTGGCATGGGAGGCATGGGCCACATGGGCCAGCGTGGTGAGAGCGGCGGAACCGGTGCCTCGCTCGCCGCGCCCCCTCCGCTCGAGCACGACCTCGACGAGGACGTCGACGATGACTGGTGAGACCACGGGAGGTGCCTGCTGATGTCGATGGATCCGATGCACACACCCGGTGCCCTCAACTGGGACCCCGCCAGTGTCGAGCTCCCCGAGCTGCCCTCGATCCAGCCCGGTGAGGACGCGATGAGCATGACCATCGCCGCCGTACTTCCCACTCTGACCGCCTCGATGGCCACCAGTGTCGCTGCGCTGCAGGCCAAGGAGACGACGTTCTCCGGCAAGCTGGGCGCCGCGCAATCGGCATATCAGAACGCCGACGACTCAGGCGGTCAGCAGGTCGGCCAGTTCGGTCAGATGCTTGGGCAGCTGGGACAGATGGCGCAGCAGGCAGGATCGCCCGCACAGGCGCTGGGCGGCCAGGCCGGACAGTTTGGGTCGATGATCCAGCAGGCCATGCAGGGCGCCAAGGGTGGCGGCGGCTCGGCGTCGGGAGGCGGGAGTCAACCCGCGACCGGTCAACCCGCGGCGGCTCAGCCCACGACCGGTCAGCCCACCGGGGGACTGTCGGCGGCCGGTTCCGGCGGGACCGGTGCCGCACCGCAGCCCGCCCCCGACGCCGGCGCCGAGCGTGAGCGACCCACCGACGAGAAGGATCGCGACGACGCGGCCAAGCCGGGCCGTCCCCCGCTGGATTCCGCCGCTGCAGGCCCCGCTCCGCATGGCGCCGGTCCGGCGCCGGTACATCCCCGGCCGGGACGAGGCGACGACCTCGCGCGCGACATGTAGCGCTGCGCCTCCGCCCTCTCGACCCGTCGCCCACTACCCTCGTCACGAGCGGGGCATCATCGCGGCAATGGCAGGGTCACACTGAGCGAGTCGGAGGTACGACATGAGTTCGCCGCCGCCGCCGGAGGAATGGTCGTCGCCCCCACCCCTGCCGGATGACGAGCTGCACGCCGGGGAGATCTTCGCCGGTTACGAGATCATCGGATTGCTCGGATCGGGTGGCATGGGTCGGGTCTACCTCGCGCAGCATCCGCGGCTCCCGCGCCGCGACGCGCTGAAGCTCCTTCCCCGCGACTGGTCCGTCGACACCGACTACCGCGCGCGCTTCAATCGGGAAGCCGACCTGGCATCGACGCTGTGGCATCCCAACATCGTCGGCGTACACGACCGCGGTGAGGCCGACGGCCGATTGTGGATCTCGATGGACTACGTCGACGGCCTCGACGCGTCGCGGCTCGTCGCCGAACGCCATCCGTCGGGCATGCCCGCCGACGACGTCGCCCGCATCGTCACCGCGGTTGCCAGCGCACTCGACAGTGCCCACAAACGTGGCCTGCTGCACCGCGACGTCAAACCCGCCAACATCATGCTCACCCACCTCGACGACGACGGTGAGCAGCGAATCCTGTTGACCGACTTCGGCATCGCGCGCGACGTGAACGACGCGGACGACGTCGCCGCGACGACGATGGCCGTCGGCACGGTGGCTTACTGCGCACCCGAGCAACTGGCCGGTGAGGCGGTGGGACCTCGAGCCGATCAGTACGCGCTGGCCGCGACGGCGTATCACCTGCTGACCGGCGAACCGCTGTTCCCGAGCTCGGATCCGGCCGAGGTGATCCGAGCCCATCTGAACTCGAAGCCGCCGTCGCTGGCGGAGAAGCGACCGGAGTTGTCGGCGCTCGACCGCGTGCTCGTGGTCGGCCTGGCCAAGCGGCCGGAGAGCCGATTCGCGCGCTGCTCGGACTTCGCCCGCGCGCTGGCAGATCAGATCGGTGCGATGGGACCGCGGTCGGCCGCCGCTCCCACGCCGGACGCGCAACCCACCGGTGAGGTCTTCGCGAACCTGTTCACCGAACCGCTGACGGTCGACCCGCGCACGGTTGCGGTCAAGGCCAAGCAGTTTCCGACCGGTCCGGTCATCGCGGCCGCGGTGGCGGCGGTACTGATCGCCGGGCTCGCGGTGTGGCTGGTTTGGCCGAAATCCGGCGAAAATGCCTCCGGCAGTGGAGCTTCTGCGACATCGACCACTGCCACGACGGCCAGCCCCGCCGCGCAGTCCCGGCTGCGGGGCGCGCTGCCACCCGGGTATCCGCCCGGCGCCTGCACGCCCGTCGACGCGTCGCAGTCCGCCGTCGCCGAGGTCGGTTGCACCCAGAACGACGATCCGGGCGGCCCGCTGACGGCCACCTACGCGTTGTTCGGCGATCAGCAAGCGGTCGAGTCGGCCTTCACCACGATCGTCGGGGCCACCCAGGTGGTCAACTGCCCCGGCAACATCCAGTCACCAGGCCCGTGGCGCCGCAATGCGACCCCGCAGCTGGTCAGTGGCAACCTGGTCTGCGGCTTCCGCGGTAGCGTCCCGACTCTGGCCTGGACGGACGACGCCCGGCTGGTGCTCGGCGCGGTCGATGGCGCCGAGAACGGCCCCAACCTGGATCAGCTGTACGCGTGGTGGTCGAGCCACTCCTGAGCCGACGGGTCAGGCGGGCGGCGGCAGCACCACGGTCGTCGTCGGTGCCGCCGGGGACGCCGCAGGCCCGGTCGACGGTGTGGGCGAGCCGGTGGGCGCGGTCGACGGCGCCTGCGCACCGGAAGTCGCTGGCGTAGCAGTGGCAGTACCTGCGGGAAGCGGGGTGCCCTGGCTGCCGCCCGGAGTGACTCCCTCCTGGACGCTGGCGGGTTGCGGAGCGCCTTCGGTACCGACCGGAACCGGCACCAGCGGGGTAGTCGCGGCGGGCACCGGGGTGCCCTGGCTGCCCGCCGGGAGTGGGGTGCCCTGGCTACCTGCGGGAAGCGGGGTGCCCTGGCTACCCGCCGGGAGGACGGCGGGCGTGGCGGTACCCGCGGCACCGGCGGGGGCGCCCGGGACGGCGGACGGCGTGGCGGCCGGAGTTCCGGTGGTCGCCGGCGAGGACGGCGTGTAGCTACCGCCACCTGGCCGGGTCGGCAGCTGAGGCGGCGGCTGCACCCACACCAGCAGATCCTTGCCACCCGCGTTGTAGACGACGCTGTCCGGGGCGTCCCCGACGACGTCGAAGTAGACCTTGCCGCTGGTCTTCGCGCCTTGGCCCAGGGTCGAGGGGTTCACGCCCTGCGGGGTCGCGACACCGAACAGCACGCGGTAGGTCTGGCCGTCCTTGGCTCGAGCGTTGAGATTCGACACGATCGGGGTGACGCTGCCCTGGATCGCCTGATCGGTCGCGGTGGCCTCCCACAGCGTGCCGGCGACGGGGTAGGGGATCTGATCGGCGCTCGGTTTGAGGTCGCCAATGGTCCACCCCTGCACGACGTCGCCGTTGGTCAGCGTCGCCTCGTTGCCGATGGTCGTCGTGGTCAGGTCGTCGGCGGCGGCGATCGGTGCTCCGAGAGAACCTGCTGCGGCAACGGCGACCGTGGCTACGAGTGCGCGGGTGATCTTCACGTGAGTGCCCCTCCTGAAGTCGGACCGGCGGATTCCCCCCGACGGTTTCCTAGGTTTTGAAACTATCAGGTCGGGCCCCGCCGACGGGTCACGTAGCGACCTCGCGCAAACGGCAGGCCGAGGGATTGGTTCCCCCGCCGATCCCAACGAGGCCGGTTAGCCTGCGATCAGCTCCACGCCCGACAACACGACGGCGTCGGCCCGATCGACGGCGGTGAGCACGGCCTGCAGCCGTTCGCCGTCCCGCCATACGCGGGCTCGCAGCGTCTCACCCGGGTACAGCACGCCCGCGAACCTCGCCCCGTAGGAGCCGACCCGCGAGACGTCACCGTCCAGGAAGTGGTCGACCAGCGCCTTGGCGCCGATGCCCCAGGTGCACAAACCGTGCAGAATGGGTTTGGGAAAGCCTGCCGCAGAGGCGAATTCGGGATCGGAATGCAGCGGGTTGCGGTCACCGCACAGGCGGTACAGCAGTGCCTGTTGCGGCAGCGTCGGAATCGACCACTCCGCGTCAGGGGCGCGGTCCGGCGGCTCGGCCGACGTCGACGGTCCCCGCTCGCCGCCGAAGCCGCCCTCGCCGCGGGCGAAGATCGACCGCCGCTGAGTCCACAGCGGTGCGCCGTCCGGTGTGGTGACCGTGGTCTCCGACCAGATCACCGCCGCCTTGCCCTTGTCCCAGATGTCGGTGAACCGCGTAACGGCCCGGCCCGTACCCGACGGTGGGATCGGGCCGGGAACGCTGACGGCCTCGCTGGCGTGCAGCACCCGGGACAGCTCGATGTCGATGCCGGGGAACTTCACCGTCGGGGCCGCGGTCGCGTGCAAGGTCTGTGCCACGCTGGCGAACGTGGGGAGTACCTGCGGCGTGTCGTCGGTCAGGTAGCGGAGCTCGTGCGGGTCCAGCGGATCGGCGCCGGCGCCCAGCCCGAGGTGGTACAGCTGCACATCGCTACTGCTCCAAGAGAATTCGACGGGTGGCAGTTCGGCGCCGATGGCCTCGTCCAGGTTGATCGGCACGTCAGGCCGCCCCGGAGCCGGCCAGATGCAGGGCAGCCAGATACCCGAAGGTCATGGCGGGCCCGATGGTTCCACCCGGTCCCGGGTAGGTGTGGCCCATCACCGGCGCGCTGGCGTTGCCGGCTGCGTAGAGGCCCTCGATCACCGAACCGTCGTCGCGCAGGGCGCGGCCGTGCACGTCGGTGCATACGCCGCCCTTGGTCCCCAGGTCGCCGGGCACCATCTTGGCCGCGTAGTACGGGCCGTGGCTGATCTCGCCGAGGTTGGGGTTGGGCTTGTTCGTCGGATCCCCGTAGTAGCGGTCGTAGGCACTCTGGCCGCGGTTGAAGTCCTCGTCGACACCGGATCTGGCGAACCCGTTGAAACGCTCGACCGTGGCCTTGAACGCGTCGGCGGGCAGCCCGGTCTTGGCGGCCAGCTCGTCGAGGGTGTCGGCCTTGACCACCACGCCGGACTCCAGCCACTTCTTTGGAATGCGCTGTCCTGGTTGCAGTCCCGCGAAGATGTAGCGGTCTCGGTACTGCTGGTCGAACACCAGCCAGGCCGGCACGTTCTCCCCGGGGCCGGGGCCCTGACCGTATTCGCCGCCGTACATCCGGTGGCATGCCTCGACGTACGGCATCGACTCGTTCATGAACCGCTTGCCGGACATGTTGACGATGATCGATCCGGGGGAGTTGCGCTCGGACAGGGCGAACCACGGCGCGCCGACCAGCGGCACCGTGGGCCCCCACCAGGCGTCCTCCATGAAATCCAGCGCAGCGCCCAGCTTCTCGGCCGCGATGATGCCGTCGCCGGTGTTGGCGACCGCACCGACGGTCCACTCGGTGGTGATCGGCGCGCGCTGGTACTTGACCCGCATCTGCTCGTTGTGCTCGAACCCGCCGCTGCCGAGGATGACGCCGCGGCGGGCCTTGATGAGTCGCGGTTCGGCGTCGGCGGAGTCGCGGGTATCGACCACGTAGACCCCGCGCACCACCCCGTCCTCGACGTAGAGGTCGGTCAGCGCGGTGTGGAGCAGCACCGGCACGCCTGCCCGTTGCAGACCGATGCGCAGGGGCGCGATGAGCGCCCGGCCCATGCCGACCAGGTTCTTGCCGGTCGCCTTGGCCCACATGGTGCGGGCGCCGATCTTGACGCTGCGTAGCACGCCGCGGGGGTGGCGCTTGAGCATGTTGAGCCGGACGTAGTCCTGCTGCATCACCACCACGTTGAGCGGCACCTTGCCGTAGGGAGGTTCGAGACCCTCCTCGTCGGGGCCGAGTTTCCTCGCGTCGAAGGGCTTGGGTTCGACGGATCGTCCCGTCGGCTTGCCACCCGGCGCCTCGGGGTAGTAGTCGGAGTATCCGGGGACCCAGCACAGCTTCAGCGGCGAGTTCTTCAACACGAACGACAGCATCTCGGGACCGCGGTCGAGATACGTGTCGATGCGTTCGGGTTCTACGACGTCTCCGATGATCGCGTGCAGGTAGGTCCTGGCCGCCTCGGCGGTGTCCTTCACCCCGTCGCGAACGAGCACGTCGTTGTTCGGAATCCAGACGCCGCCACCTGACCGCGCAGTGGAACCTCCATAGTGCGGAGCCTTTTCGACGACTAATGTCGAGAGTCCCTGGTGGGCCGCCGTGAGAGCCGCGACCATCCCGGCGGCGCCGCTCCCGACCACGACGACGTCGTACTCCTGTTGGGTCATGTAGAACACGTTATAGAATTGCTCGGCCGACCCACAACTGTGCCGGTCGACGAAACGAGGGGACGTCATCGATGTTGTCCGTTGAGGTGCGCGATGAGCTGGCTGCCGACCTGGCAGAAGCCGAGCGCAGCAAGGTGCCGATCAAGCCGTTGACCGACGAATATCCCGGCATCGACGTCGTGGACGCCTACGAGATCCAGCTCATCAACATCCGGGCACGGGTGGCCGGTGGCGCACGGGTCGTCGGCCACAAGGTCGGGCTCTCGTCCGAGGCGATGCAGAAGATGATGAACGTCGATGAACCGGACTACGGCCATCTGCTCGACGAGATGGAGGTCTTCGAGAACGTCCCCGTCGCGGCCGGTCGCTTCCTCCATCCGCGCGTCGAGGTCGAGGTCGGCTTCATCCTGGCCGACGATCTGCCCGGTGCCGGTTGCACCGAGGACGACGTGCTGGCTGCCACTGCTGCCTTCGCCCCGTCGATCGAACTGATCGACACCCGCATCACCGACTGGAAGATCAAGCTGTGCGACACGATCGCCGACAATGCATCCTCGGCGGGTTGGGTGCTCGGCAAGGAGCGGGTGTCACCGAAGGATCTCGACATCCGCAACGTCGACGCGGTGTTGCGGCGCAACGGTGAGGTGGTCGCCGAGGGCCGCAGTGACGCGGTGCTCGGCAACCCGGTGACGGCCGTGGCGTGGCTGGCCCGCAAGGTCGACGACTTCGGTGTGCGGCTGCGGGCCGGGGACATCGTCCTGCCGGGGTCGTGCACCAGGGCCATCGACTGCCGCCCAGGCGACGAGTTCGTCGCGGACTTCGCCGGTCTGGGTTCAGTCCGGCTGTCATTCGAGTAAGAGAGGCATTACATGGCTCAGAAGAGCTCAGTTGCCATCGTCGGGTCGGGCAACATCAGCACCGACCTGCTGTACAAGCTTCTTCGTTCGGAGTGGCTCGAGCCGCGCTGGATGATCGGCATCGATCCCGACAGTGAGGGTTTGGCCCGGGCGCGCAAGCTCGGACTGGAGACCAGTCACGAGGGTGTGGACTGGCTGCTGGCCCAGTCGGAGAAGCCGGATCTGGTGTTCGAAGCCACCAGCGCCTACGTCCACCGCGCCGCCGCGCCCCGTTACGAAGAGGCCGGCATCCGGGCGATCGATCTGACGCCGGCCGCCGTCGGCCCCGGCGTGATCCCGCCGGCGAATCTGCGCGCGCATCTGGGCGCGCCGAACGTCAACATGGTGACCTGTGGTGGGCAGGCCACCATCCCGATGGTGTACGCGGTGAGCCGCGTCGTCGACGTGCCCTACGCCGAGATCGTCGCGTCGGTGTCCTCGGCGTCGGCCGGCCCGGGAACCCGGGCCAACATCGACGAGTTCACCAAGACCACCAGTGCCGGCGTGGAGGTGATCGGCGGCGCGAAGCGGGGTAAGGCGATCATCATCCTGAATCCGGCTGATCCGCCGATGATCATGCGCGACACCATCTTCTGCGCGATCCCCGCCGACGCCGACCATGACGCGATCACGGCCTCCATCAAGGACGTCGTCGCGCAGGTGCAGACCTACGTGCCGGGCTACCGCCTGCTCAACGAGCCGCAGTTCGACGAGCCGACGGTGTTCAACGGCGGCCATCACCTGGTGACCACGTTCGTGGAGGTCGAGGGGGCGGGGGACTATCTGCCGCCGTATGCGGGGAATCTGGACATCATGACCGCCGCGGCGACCAAGGTGGGCGAGGAGATCGCCAAGGAACGCGCCTCTGCAGGGACGGGAGCACGAGCATGAGCGAGGTCTACTTCGACCCGATGTGGGACGTCCGGATGACCGACACCTCGCTGCGCGACGGGTCGCATCACAAGCGCCACCAGTTCACCAAGGAAGAGGTC